>CALFEO010000040.1 GCA_937949995.1 uncultured bacterium | reverse complement strand
GCTACTAGCTTCTAGCTACTAGCCACTGGCCAAACCAACTATGGTTTGTCATTTCGAATCGGATGTGAGAAATCTCCACTGGTATTAACTCACCCCCTTCCCCCTCCTTGTCCGCCTATGGCGGGTCTTAACGCAAGAGAGGGGCTGCAAAATGCCAAGTTGACTAAAACCATGATTTGTCATTTCGAACGTATGTGAGAAATCTCCACTTTTTTAGCTATACGCTATCTGCTACTATAACCTCCGTTATGACCCCCCTCCTCCGACGGGGCAGGCCGTTAAGACATTATGACGAGTACAGTGCCCTTAGTATTACATAAATGTTTGCTTGAGTTAAGGTTGCGGGATTGACAAAAGTGTCAATTTGGTGTATATATAATGGCAATCAAAATACGACGAAAGGAGTTTGTGATGAGTACTTTGGAACAAGTGGAAGCCGGGATTTACAGTCCGGTTGAGCACAGTGCGACACTTGAGGACGTTCTGCGTGATGCTGTTCAGATTGCCACTTTGAATGGCGGTGAGATTGAAGTGAGTTTTCACGGCAGAACCATCAAGGTTTGTGCGGATTCGGACTTGGCTTTGCTGACACGCGATTATGAGCGTTGCCGGTGGGGTTTTATCCAACAGGTTGGCCCCTACCCCGATGATGTCTCGGAAGAGAAGTTGTCGGCCGAGGAGTCGTTCAAAGGCTGGGCTCATTTGCTCTGATATTGATCTTTGTAAGGTGTTAGGAGCCGTTTGTACTTGCAGGCGGCTTTTATTTAACCCCTTCGACTACGCTCAGGGTCTCCGACTTGATTAACCACTCGACTTCGCTCGTGATCTGTGACAGGATTGTTACTTGAGAATCTGAGAATCCCACTACGCCATAGGCTGCGCGGGACGTGTCTGGAATCTGAGAATCTAAGCAAGCGTGCTTAGATTCCAGCTTCTTAGATTCATAGATTCTTCAGTATTTGGCATTTGGCATTAGTATAATGTTTTCCTCATCTTCTCGGCTCTTTCTAGTAGATTCTGCCATAACTTCGTTTTGCCTAATTTATCTTTAGTTAATGCGAGTAAAAGCGGTGTCTTTGTTTCTACCATAAAACGCCTGCGTTCCGGGTTTAGTGCGTGGCTTTCTTGCAGGTTATCGTAGATATCAGCGAGTTTAATTGTCCAAGCCTGCGTATTTCCCTCATTTGCCAGCCCGGCGATCATATTTACCCATCTGACATTGGAGTCTGTGATATTTGTGTTGTGAGAGCATAGATCTACCAAATGAATTATCTCATCGTTAAAACCTTGGGTTTTGAGATCCTCAAGGCTAACGCCGCCATCCTCGACGATATCATGGAGCAAACCGGCTAAAGCTAAATCTGAAACATAGCCATCTTGTTCGCGGAGCAATTCGCCAACGCGGAGCGAATGCTCGTAAGCCGGTACATTGGGCAAGCCCTTGCGATGGCCGGTAATTCGCTCTTTAACAAGTGCGATCGCTTTGTTGTATTCAGATGATTTTTGCTTAGTTGTGTTTGTGCTCATATTATTTACGTTAAATTAATTATTTAGAACGTAACCCACCTATGCGTAAAGTTGTGATGGATTGTTTTTTCGGGAGAAAAAACAAAAAGCGATTAAGAGATTTGATCCGGATTCGACGTTCCGAATGAAATCTCCCAACCGCCTTTACCAGACAAAAGTCTGTAAAGTCCTTCAAGTCTATCAAGACCAAAGGATAGTTAGTCCTCACATTGTATTTGGCTCTCAGCAGATTTCCCTGATTGCCTACCCGGTCATTCGACCGGGAACCATGCGGGGTCCGCAGAATGGCGGACTGCATCTCTTGCTTGTTACAATTAAAATATAGCAGGAAAAATGGGGTTTGTAAATGATGCCGGAAATAAACTTCCTCTAAAAGTATCTTTTTGCTTTAAGCATTTTATCGCTAAATTGTATGGAACCAATTATGCCTATTGTCATATATCTTTGCCTAAGATTTTATTGAAGCAGTTTTAGATTTCATGTGTAAATAGCGTAATTGTACGACTATTAAGTTGATCGCTTACATTGAATTATGAAGTTGGCTTTAGAAGTATTGACATTGTGGATAAAAGCTGTTATCTTATAACTACAAAGACCTGTATTCTGAACTGTCACCGGATGGTGGCGTGGCTGGGACAACCAGCATAGGAACGTGGTCGGGAAAGCCCTTTACAGGTGCTTTTTTTGTTAGCGAAAGTACCATTCATCTTCGATGTGTTTTTGAATGATATTTTTGAAATCCTTACTGTCGCTTTTGGCGTTGGTCGCGGCCCTATTGATACTTCCCGCTATCATATCGGCTAACTGAATTAAAACATCTTTTTTAGAATCTACCATTTTGCAATTATGGATTATGCAACTATCGGTGGAATTTAGTTCGCGTCTTAAATAGGTTAAAAAGTTTTTTCTAAATATACGATTACCTCCCCCATCAATACGTATTTTTGCATCTGATATTGTCTTGTTATTATTCTTTAATGCCTCTTTAATAAAGTAAGCATAAAAAGAATTTTTGTTATTTCGTAGCTCTTTACTATGTAATAATTCTTTATTAACTATTAAACATCTAACGCGAAATTTGTGTTTTTGGATTGCTTGTAGGAATTTGAGTCGCATCTCGTTTCTGGTTTTAAAAAATCTAAATTCAGCATTTTCGTTGAATTTGAATGTTCTTTTTAGTTCCTTGATAGTTATTGCAGTTTTCTCCGCCTCCAGTTCATCGTCAAAGATAACCATTGCAATAACAAAGTGGCTCGTAGAACCTTTATCCAGTTTAAATCCGGGATCACCAGAATCGTCAATAAAAATAATCATGCAGATAATTTATATCCTGAATCAGTATTTTGCAACTTATTCTTGAAGTAATATCTTATTCCAGTAAACAAGGTTTTTCTAGAATAACCATAAACTCAATTACAATGTCTGGAATTAGCTGTTGCTTAATTCTAGTTTTAACGGTTGCAATAGAATAAATTTTTAACAAGTATACAAAATAGTTATTTTTAGAGTCTGAAATCTGAGCGGGTTTGCTTAGATTCTCAGATTCTAGCTTCTCAGATTCACAGGTTCTTAAGCTAAGCACTACGACTAAGTACTTAGTTTAGTTTAAACCACTCCCCCTTCTCACTCTTTAGCTCAAATGCCTGCACTTCCGTATAATCCGAATCTCGTATCCAATCATTTTCCTGTAATAGATTTTCAAAAGCTTGGCGTGATGCGGTGAAGGATGATTTTGTGAGGAGTGGGATGAGAATGGAAATTATTTACTTAATAACATTAAAATCAACCCTATCATACGTTCTTTTTCTTTGGGGTTGCTTTCTGCGACCAGAAGCGTTAGGGCCGTTAAAGCCTCCGGGGTTAATCGATTTCTGTTTAATAGGTTTGCTTTCTTCAAAAACCAAATAAAAGCAAAGGCACCGGATCGTTTATTCCCATCCACGAATGGGTGATTCTTTACCATAAAATAGAGCAAATGCGCCGCTTTATCCTCGAGTGAGGGGTAAAGTTCGCGTCCGCCGAATGATTGAAACACATTGCCGAAAATCCCCGTTAAAGCACCGGCTGAACGCTCTTGTCCGAATAAATCACTAGCCTCTTTTTTGGCTTTTAATGACTGCTTGAGCTTGGCCAACGCCGCGGACATCTGATCGGCGGTAATCTTGACCTGCTTTTTCGTCGCGCCTTTTTTTGGTAACGTTTGTTTGTCGTAGGCATCCAAAGAGAACCATGTGGATGCAAACATCTTTACCAACTCTAAAGCATCCTCTGTTTTAATCATGTCATTAGCGGGTAATAATTTCTGTACATCTTCCACGGCTTTTTGAAAGATATGAAAATTATTCCCTAGCCTTTGTTTGTTGATTGTGAATCCGTCCAAGATGTGAGTTCGGAGTGTTTTGGTGGCCCATTGCCTAAATTCGGTCGCTTTTTTTGAGTTGACTCGATAACCAACAGATAAGATTGTATCTAAATTATAGAATTCGATTTTGCGTTTAACCTCTCTTTTCCCCTCTATTTGAACTGTTGCAATTTTTGCAACAGTTGCTTTTCTTTTTAATTCACCGCATTTGTAAATATTACCGATATGACGAGAAATGCCCGATTTGTCTGTTTCAAAAAGATCGGCAATTTGTTGCAGGTTTGCCCATAAGGTCTCTTTTTTGTAATCCCCTTTAAATTCGATGGATCCGGACTTGCCCTGATAGATTATTATTTCATTTTTCATATCACTTATAAGCATTATGCGGCAAATACAAGCCACGGGCAAATACCGATCGCCTATTTGATGTAAAAATACTCCCCCTTCTCACTCTTCAACTCAAAACCTTGCACTTCCGTATAATCCGATTCGCGTATCCACTCATTCTCTTTGAGAAGATTTTCAAACGCTTCGCGAGAATTTTCGCCGTTTGTGATGCCGAGGAATTGGAGGTTTTCGATGTCTTCGTGGTTGGGAGCGGTTGTGAGGCCTTCTTGGGTGATGAAGATGAATGGGGGCATGCGACTGATAATTAAGAATTAAAAATTATGAATTAAGAATTACTTAAAACCAGAGTTGAAATTTTGGGTATGTAATTTTATCTTTAAAATCTAAATCTTTGTCATCACTCCAAACCAGTTCGGTGAAATTTTCCAAGTCTTCACTGTAACCGCGACACATGACTTTTAGTCGTTTAATTGGATTGATGTATAAGATGATTTTTGCGAATGTTGGATGTAAGTTGATTTCCATAATTTAAGCGAGTTTATAATGACCACGGGATACAAATTTTAAAAATCCTTTATCGCGTAAAATTTGCAACTGTTGTCTTAATTTATCTTTGATGTGCCGGTTATGCGGGTATTGTTTGCTTAATTCTTTTTCAAAGGAATAAATTTCATCAAGGTTAAATTCCGGCTTCCCGAGTTTATCGATAATTCGCATAGTATCGAGGAGCCAACCTTTGGCCGAATTGTCTTTTTCTTGGCTTAAAAATTCAGTTTTCTGCCAACTGTTTATTACTTTTTGTTTTGGTAAACTGATATGATTTTTTACGTAATAAATCCTCCCCGCTTCGGGTATATCTTTTAAGATAATATTACATCCAATCCAGCCTGCTCTTTTTGCGGTCGGTAGTAATGGTTTACGTTTTTCGATTATCTTTGGGATGAAAAAATGTTTTGGGATTACGAGAAAATCAATCACTTCATATTTACGGCTGTCATAGCTTAAAAAGAAAAAGTTGGGGTTGTTGTTACTATTCAAGCGTTCGATCATGGTTCTGTATGCGCCATCTACAATTTTATTGCCAACGTAATCTTTTTTACTTTTTAGCTCATAATCTTCTTTGCAATTCGAACAATAAAAATCTGCAACCGGTTTATTGCATTCATAATTATCAATACTTTTATTACCGCAATTTGGGCAGAATATTTGATTGTCAACCCAATCCTCTGTAAATACTCTTATTTTTTGCGAGTTGTTTTTATAATTAATTGCAAGCTTTCTATTGAAATTGAGGTTCATAATTAAAATCAAACAATAAACTCATTAAGCAATTTTATATATTGTAATTGCAATTGTTCTGAAACGCGCGAGTGCGTTAACTCGGGTATTTCACCTTTGTTTTCTACGATATCGCAGACTTTGGCAAAGAAAAAGCCATTTGGTGTTGCTAGGAATAGCCAAGACGGTTTCCATGATTGGAACATTCTTTTAGCCGTTGGTAATATGTACTTTTTATCGAGTTGTCTCATGTATTTTACCTCTACCAAGTGCACTTCGTGGGTATTATTATCGATAACCACAAAATCAGGCGCGCGCCTGATTATCTCCATAGCTTCTTTGGCATTAATTGTATTTTGTCGGATTGCCAGTTCAGGTAAAATATTTTCATATCCAAAAGAGAGCACGGTGAAACCGCCGGCATCGCGGAGCATTTGTTCGAATAAAATTTCTGCAATTTTGCCTTTGACTAGGTTTTTTGAGAAGTTTTTATCGTTCATACATATAAATTATATTATTAGACTTTTGGTAGTCTACCCTCTTTCTCTCGACGGTGGTAAGTGTTCGCTTCTGGTCAACGGTTGATGATGTTGTCCATAAGCCAATAAGTATATCCGTCATAATCAAGATACACCTGTTTCTTATCATAAAAATATGATTCATAACCGACTGTATCAATGTGCTGCGCTAGATCTAAAAACATATCATTATCAACATGTTCTTGAACTATATACTCATGCGGCGATGTTTTTGCATATGTTTTGGCAAAAATCCAAGTTGTATTTTCTATGAATTTTATTAAGATATTCGGTAGAGTTGTTTTATGTATTGTTGTGTTTAACTAATAATTTTTTCGATTACATTGTTAATGGTTTTTTCTAATTTTTTCTTAAGATCGTGTTCCCATATCCGGATTATTTTCCAATTTTTTTTTCTGAAATGACGGTTTACCTCTTTGTCGCGTTGTCTGTTTCGATCCAACTTTTTTACCCAAAAAGTATTACTTGTAACTGGTACCGTGCCGTGTTTTTTGCAACCATGCCAGAAACAAGAATCAACAAATATTACGGTTTTGTATTTTGGCATCACAATATCGGGTTTACCAAAATATTTTGTTGAATTTTTTATGTATCGGAAACCTTCTTTCCATAAAGCTTTACGGAATTTAATTTCAATTTTACTGTCTTTGTTTCGTACCTTGGACATTATTTCACTACGTTTTGCCGAGGAAAAAATATCAGCCATATTTTACTTAATAAATCTGATTTGCAGGTTGAGCTTTATATGAAGTTCGTCGTTTTCTTGATAAATGGAACCGTAGCCGTGACGTGTTGCGCTGGGTGATTCAAGTCGTGTGTTATTAAATAAGTAATTCCGGAACGCTTCCGCATTGTAGAGGTGATAGCAAACAATCTCTCCATCTTCACGTACAATTATGACTCCACCATGAGCTCGTATGTTACCATCCCAAGCTGTTGCGGGAACCATGCCCAATGCGGAGCTGTTAAGTAAATCTTTTATTTTATAAGTTAAGCGTTCTATGGGTATGGTCTTGTTTAATATTTTAACTTCGCTGCTTTTAAAATATTCAATTAAATCCTTAAAAGTGGATCCCTCGTCAGAGTAGTATGCTAAAAGTACTTCGGCGATAATTTGGGGCATTATTGTATCTATCATTTGCAGATTTTCCTCAAATATCGGTGAATCGATTTTTTCGTATGCGATTATACCACCGGCGTTTTTTATGGCGGTTAATCGGTCTCTGATTTTGGCTTTAGTTTCGATGGTGTTTATTGTTTCTACAAATTCCTGTGGCAAATTTGTTATTTTATATGTGAAGTTTGTGGCAGATGATGCATTGAGGAGCGTCGCAGGTGATCCCAATTTTGATTTTATGCTAAAACCGGCTTCATTGTCACTTCCAATATTGAAATCGTGTATCTTTAATACAAGATCTTCTTTTTTTGAATTACCCGCATTTAAAGAATGTATACCAAGTTGCTCGAAGAAATTTTCCGCTGCGGGTATTGTAAAAGTTTGGGTTCCGTTTTTTATAGATTCAAAGATTGTACTGATTTTTGTTTTTAATTCCGTGTCATTTACAACGTAGCTTTGACCTGTGGGTTTTTTGATAATAATTTCGTTATTCTCACCTATTTGGTAATTAGTTGCCCCAACGCCGGTTTCTTCTCTTATAATTTGCAGTATAGGAAATAATATTGTTTTTATAGGTTCCAAATTTTGATCTGCACCGTATATTCGTTTATCAACCAGTAATTTGTAAAGGACGTATATTTCACTCCACTCTCCTTTATTTCCCGTCTGCATATTTGTTTAAAGTAAGAATTATTTGTTTAGCAACAGCTTGAATAGCGTCAACGGCTACAGCATTGCCCAATTGTTTCATCGCTTGCGTGTTTGTAACCGGAAATACAAAATTATCAGGAAATCCCATCATTTTTTTACCCTCCTTAGGTGTTAACCTTTTAACTTTCCCATTCACTCTGTAAGAGTCCCAATTGCGACGATCGGTTATGTCGGAGCCACGGCCTCCGCATCGTAAAGTGTAACCCACCTCTCTGGCGCAAGGTTCACCCCATATGTCAGTCATGGTTTTTTTGAGCCCTGTGGGTTTTGGGAATTCAAAAGGAATACTTTTATCTCTAAAACCTACCATAAAGAGTCTTGGCCTATGTTGAGGCAATCCGAAATCAGAAGCCTTGACTATTTTATAGTGAAACGAGTAACCCAGTTCATCTTCTATAGTTTTTTTAATAACTTCAAAAGTTTTTCCATTATCGTGTTTTAATAGATGTCTAACATTTTCAATAAAAAAAGCCTGGGGTTGTTTTTCTTTTATAATTCTCACAATGTCATGAAACAATGTTCCTCTGGTGTCGGAAAAACCTTTTTTGTGACCGGCTTGTGAAAATGGTTGGCATGGAAATCCACCCGTAAGAATATCAAAATCAGGAATATCTTTTGCATTAATTTTTGTAATGTCACCAGCGAATAATTTATTGTCCTTATCCTTGAATAGTTCCGGTTGAATTTTCTTAAAATTATGTTCGTAAGTTTTGCGTGCATGTTCATTCCATTCACTGACAAAAACACATTTTGCGCCCGCTTTGTGAAAAGCCAAATGAAAACCTCCGATACCGGCAAATAGATCAATGAATTTATAATCAGTAGTAGTATTTTTTTTGTTGCTCATAATGATATTTTACCCCACAAACCACGCTATAACAATGACGGGGTTTTTGATGTTATCTTTTATGAATTGTTTATATCTACTTTGTCTGGCCAATGGTGGTCACAATCGAGACAACTTGTTTTTTCAATATAAGGTTGTTTAGTAGATTTGAGCATTTCTTCAATAGGTATACCGAAAAAAAATTATTTGAATTGCATTTTGGGCATTTTATATATTTATTATTAATTATTTTTTTATAAATCTTCGTTTATGGCGCTTTTCATATTTTTTAACTTATATAAGCGGAAAATATTGCCGTCAAAGCAGCTGCGAGGTAACCAAATGCTTGCAATCTATTTAGTAATTTATTGCTCGTGTTCTTGTTATTAATATATGTATTTAGTTCAGCTGTAAACTCACCCATACCAAGACTTATTCCATTAATAGTTTTAACATGACATTTGTTTTTAAAGGGCGTTACTTTTAGTGTTGATAAATATAAATGACAACAGCAAAGTACCAAAAATAACAAAGTAAAGATGAACCAAGTAATTTTAATCGTCATATAAACAAGTAAGTAAAACCAACCGCTTCATCGATGGGATTTTAGTTTTATCTTAACTACACCCACTCGTCGCCCCGCAATTCAAGCACATATAACAAGCTCCATTTCTCACCATCATACTTCCACATGTATCGCACGCCGGGGTGTCGGATTGGTTGTCTAAGGTGGAGGTGAGGGTGGGTTGTATACATGGGGCTGTGTTGAGGTGTGAAGTTTGGTTTTTTGTAGTAAATAGAACTCATAATTTATCCACATCATTTTCTCTTAATTGCCATGATATAGCAAATGAAAAAAACAATTTTTTAGATCACCTTGCCGAATATTGCGCCACCTCACCCGATCCTTTTAAACTTTCCAATGGGCTTTTTGATGATTTCACTGGCGGAGTTGAGGTTGGGAAGTACGGTTTTATTTATTATTTTTTTTAGATTGTATTTTTTCGTTTGTTGATATTATGCCAGAATCAGCATCCGCATCTGCAAAAACGCGGTTTTGCATTGCCGTGATAGTCGCTTTCATGATCCCGAATGTATCCGTATAAAATTTATTGAAAAGCTTTTCAATTTTTTCCGTATTGTGATCAATGTGATTAGCAGCCTTTTGTATTTCAATATTGGAAGTTCTGCTCCATACATAAAATAATATTGAAAGAACAATGGCAACAATTGCAAGTACTATTGATGTCACTGATACTATAATTGTGAATAAGGTAATATTTTCCATATTTTCTTAATTCCAGTTGTTTTTTAGCCAATTATATGACTTTTCGTTGAATCCGAATCCTGCCCAATCCTCACCTACGGGGAACACTAGTAATTCATCGTTCGCGTCAATGAATTTCATCAAGTCATCTCTTATTTGGGTTGCATTACTACTTGTATTAATAAACCATGTTGAATCAAGATGGTGCCACCATGTGCCATGTTTTTTTATTGCTTGCCAAAGCTTCGTGTAGTCTTGACCAGGCGTATTTAGGTCATAACATATTGCATAGGTCATAGAAATCTCGTAAAATAATAATCTTTAATATTTGTGATGTAGCATATATTTGCCATGTTCGTTTCTAAAAGTAAGCTTATTAGTGTTGTTCTTTACTGATCTACTTCATCAAGGCCTGCATTCTTTAATAAATTTTTAATGCTGTTGCCTTGAAGTTTAGGAGTGTCTATTGTATCAAAAATTCCAAAATCCATTCTTGAAAAATTTAACCAATCGTCCATTCTATTGTGAGCGATGGCGTAAAGCTGTATGCCTAATGGTGTTGGTGATACTTGTAGATATGGAAGCATCTGATTATTTTTTAATTTAAAATAATCTAACTTAAAATTACCAACTAGTCCTTTAACATAGATTGCATGTAAGTCTGTTATAACATCCTTATCATTTATTTTAATAATATTAGTAATCTCGTTTGTTGAAAGAAATATATTCTCTAATTGAAGTTCTGATGCTTGCCCGGGGTTAAGATTTAGTTTTTGTGGATTTAAAATAAAAAATTTGTTAAAAGAAAAGTATATAAGATAGTGTAATTTTAATTGATTGGATGAAAGTGATTTTATCAAGTCTGTATAGTAGACACCCGAATCATTTTTTCCATTTGCGCTTCTCGATGAAGCTAGAATGCCACCGAAATATTCGGCGCAGATAGCTTCATCGGTAAACGAGCCGTTCCAAAAAACATCTCTCGTGACGCGTAAATTTGCGATCTTACCATCATTTATATCAATAATTTTTTTATAACCAAATGCTATTATTTTATTTCTGCCATTTGAGTAAAGTTTGTTGATATCTTCTCCGATTTCATCTAACACCGGGCCAAAAGCTTTTTTAAGTGCCCATTCACCAGGAATCGATATAGTTAGGTCTTTTTCGTCAGTCATATAAGCATGTTTTATCCCATAAACCCCGCTATTGTAATAGCGGGGTTTTAGAAAAACTTAAGTTTTTAGCTACACCCACTCGTCGCACCACAGTTCAAACACTTATAACACGCTCCGTTCCTCACCATCATACTTCCACAGGTATCGCACGCCGGGGCGTCGGATTGGTTGTCGAAGGTGGAGGTGAGGGTGAGTTGGGAGGTGGAGGGTTGTTGGGGTTGGGCATCCAAGAGGCTGGGTTGGGCGGATTCTTCGGTGCGTACGGAAATGTCTTTGGGGATGTCCTCGATTTGGAGCTCGGCGGTGGCGCTGGTATCAACGTTGATGCCGATGGCTCGGCGGTCTTCGGGGGAGAGGAATTTGAGGCCCAGCCAGCGGAAGATGTAATCAACGATGGATTTGGCGACGCGGATGTTGGCGTTGGTGGTAAAACCGGATGGTTCAAAGCGGACGTGGGCGAATTTGTTGACCAGGATTTTGAGCGGGACGCCGTATTGGAGGCCGATGGAAACCGAGGTGCTAAAGACATCGAGCAAACCCGAGAGCACGCTCCCCTCTTTGCTCATGGTAACAAAGATTTCGCCCGGGGTGCCATCGTCGTAGAGGCCGACTGTGATGAAGCCTTTGTGCGGGCCGATTTGGAACTTGTGGGTCAACGCTTTTCTTTCATCGGGCATTCTTCTGCGTCGCGGAGTGTAGGTTTGAGTTGGGGCTGCTGCTTTTATCGGAGCTTTATCTTCGCGAACTTCGAACGACGAACTACGAACTTCGATTTTTTCGGAGGCTTCGGATTTTTGTTCTTTTTTGTCGCCTTTTTGGAAGGACTCCTTCGTCGTCGTAAGAGCTTGGACGCGTTTGGAGCCGTCGCGGTAGATGGCGATGGCTTTGAGGCCAAGGCGCCAGCCTTCGAGGTAAGCGTTCATGACATCTTCGACCGTGGCCGTATTGGGCATGTTGACGGTTTTGGAGATGGCGCCCGAGAGGAAGGGTTGAACGGCACCCATCATGCGCAGGTGGCCCATGTAGTGGATGGTGCGCGTGCCTTTTGCGGCTTTGAAAGCGCAATCAAAGACCGGGAGATGTTCATCCAATAAGTGAGGAGCGCCTTCGATGGTGTCGTTTTTATCGATCCAATCGATGATATCGCGGATTTGCTGTTCCGTGTATTTGAGGCGATGCAGAGCTTCGGGGACTGTGTTGTTGACGATTTTCATCATTCCTCCGCCAACCAGCCATTTGTATTTAACCAGGGCGATATCGGGTTCGATGCCCGTGGTGTCGCAATCCATAAGGAAAGCGATGGTGCCGGTAGGAGCCAAGACGGTGAGTTGGGCGTTGCGGTAGCCGAAATGCTCTCCGCGCGACAAGGCATCATCCCAAGCCGATTTGGCGCGGTCCAAGACATGAGCCGGGACGCCGGTGGAATCGATTTGATATGCGGAATCGCGGTGCATTTGCATGACCCGAGTCATGGGTTCTTGATTTTGCGCGTAGCCTTCGAAAGCACCGAGTTTTTCGGCGATTTTGGCTGATTGATCGTAGCCTACTCCTGTCATGATTGCTGTGATGGCCGCGGCCATGTTACGGCCGGCATCCGAATCGTATGGAAGGCCCATGCTCATGAGGAGGGCGCCCAAGTTGGCATAGCCTAAGCCGATTGGGCGGTACATGTGGGAGTTGAACTCGATAGCCGGTGTTGGGTATGAGGAATAGTTGATGGTGATTTCTTGCGCTGTGGCAATAATGCGGATGATTTGCTCGTAGGCCTCGACATCAAAACTGCCATCCTCGGCACGGCATTTCATGAGGTTGATGGAAGCGAGGTTACAGGCCGAATCATTTAAGAACATGTATTCGGAGCAAGGGTTGGAGCCGTGGATGCGGTCCGTGTTGGCGCATGTGTGCCATTTGTTGATGGTGGTGTCGTATTGAACGCCCGGATCTCCGCATTGCCAGGCCGCTTCGCCGATTTGGTGGAAAAGGTCGCGGGCTTTGAATTTTTCGCAAGGCTCGCCGGTGGTAACGTATTTGGTCCAAAAATCGCCGTCTTGCTCGACGGCATTCATGAAAGTATCGGTAAGGCGGACGCTATTGTTGGCATTTTGGAAAAAGATGGATGAGTAGGCCTCGCCATTGATGGAGCCGTCGTAGCCGGCGTCGATGAGGGTGTGAGCTTTCTTTTCCTCCTTGGCTTTGCACCAAGTGAATTCTTGAATGTCGGGGTGATCGACGTTGAGCATGACCATTTTGGCTGCACGGCGAGTCTTTCCGCCGGATTTGATGACGCCGGCAAAAGCGTCGAAACCGCGCATAAAGGATACGGGTCCGCTGGATAAGCCGGATGATTGGGCGAGGCCCTCTTTGCTGGAGCGGAGGGATGAGAGGTTGGAGCCTGTGCCACTGCCGAACTTAAAGAGCATGCCTTCGGTGACCGCAAGTTGAAGGATGGAGCGCATGTCGTCTTGAACCGAGTTGATGAAGCAGGCACTGCATTGCGGGTTGGGGTTGACTCCAACGTTAAACCAGACCGGAGAGTTAAAAGCGGCTTTTTGATTGATTAAAATGGATGTGAGCTCGGCTTCGAAGGCTTCAGCATCTTTTTCGGTTTGAAAGTATCCGCCTTTGCGTCCCCAGCCGCTGATTGTTTGAGCGACTCTGTCGACGACTTGGCGCATACTGGTTTCGCGCTCCGGAGTGTCGAGTTTGCCGCGGAAATATTTGGAAACGATGATGTTGGTGGCGGTTTGAGAGTAGGTTTTGGGGACTTCGACGCCAAGCTGTTCGAAGACTTTGACGCCTTTTTCGTTGGTGATTACCGCGTCGCGGTGCTCCCAGATCAGTTCGTCGTAAGGATGAACGCCTTCGGTGGTAAAGAAGCGTTTGATTTTTAGGCCGTTGCCGTAGGTTTCTTGTTCTTGAACTTGTGTTTTATTGACCCTGAAAAGGATAAAATTGCGTGCAACTGGGATAAAATTGGTATTGATAAGAGCCGCGCCTATGACTTCGCGGACTTCTTCGGAGCTTGGTACGGTATGGCCATCAAACTTTTTGGATAAATCATGCATGACATATGAATAGACGCGGTCGACTTCGGTTGCGGATTTTTCGGATTTATATCCGGAAGCTTCAAAAGCCTTTTTGATGGATTGTTTGATCTTATCGGCTTTAAAAGTATCTATCCTGCCATCACGACGGCGAATGGATTTGATGGTTTTGAGGTATGCCACAACAGCATCGGTGTTGACCGATTTTGCGGGGCTCGCGGTCGTTTGAACGACGTTAAACTTATCCTGTGGTTGCATAGGCTTTAATAACTCGAATTTCGAATTTCGTATTTCGAATGACGAAAAATGAAATGAAAATCGATTGGTTATCTCCGGTTTTTCTTAGTGTACTAATCCGTATGGACTAATACATGCGCGTTTTTAAGAAATTTACGGAGCTGTTTGAATTTTATTATCTACTGTACTGCGAAATTCGAAATACGAAATTCGAAATTCGCTTTAAAGTGTGTCCGCGAAAGCGCGTTATTTTGACGCGAATTGAGCAGACAAAACACAATCGCAGCATTTTGTGCGATGCGGTTGCGGCCACCCGACCACAACATCTTGTGGTCTAAGTGGAATTATACCACAAGATGTTGTGTTCAACTGGGGATAAACAGCTAACGGTACGAATTACGAATTTACAGTACGAATTACGAATCTGCGCGAATTACGAATTTGTAGTCTGGCTGTCATTTTATCCCTTGGGATAAAATGTAATCCATTCGTAATTAGCGCAGATTCGTAATTCGTACTGTTAAAGTCCGAGCGATAGGTTGATTTTTGGGGTTTCGGTGGGTTGGGCCGGGAGGATGGGGAGAGTGACTTCTTGTTTTTCGCCAAGTCGGTTGAAGTAGTAAACTTTGTGCTCGGTGAGAGCCTTTTCGTAGACATCTTTGGTAACACGAACATCCTGTAAACAATAATCACGCAATTTGTCGATTTCGCCGTTCTTCCAAAACTCAACAGCTTGCAAGCCGTGACCGCTCTTCCCTACTCCGAGCGTGGCATGAGCGACATCGTCCAATTTGACTCTGTGGCCGATGCGTTTTTCTATTTCCACCATGATATCGATTGTAGGGAATTTCATGATATCACCCGTGTAATAAGTTTGCATACAGGGGTAATCAAAGCCGAAAAGGTTGTAGCCGATGATGCGGGAGGAGCGTTCCATACGAGGCCAGAGTTTGGGGAGATCGGGCTCTAAAAATGTCTCGTAAGTATCGGTTTCGTAAAAGTAGACGCCGATAAGCGAGATTTTAAGCAAAGACGCTTGATAAGCGCCTACGTCTTGAAAGGTATTTTGGGTTTCGATGTCGAGAACGATTTCGTTGCGCAGCATAATATAGCTTCTAGCCACTAGCTTCTAGCCACTAGCTTCTAGCCTCTAGCCACTAGCCACTAGCTTCTAGCCACAAGGTACTAGGTACTGGGTACTAGCTACTAGATATTAGGTACTAGCTTGTAGCCACTGGTAATAGACGTGCTGTAATTTAGCATAGGGATGGCAGAAGGGCTTGTGGACAAAATAGCTGCTAGCTACTTGCCAAACAATACTACGTAGGGATAAACCTCGTGTTTATCCGCGCCAAGGGAACAACACAACCCAGCACGGATAAACACGAGGTTTATCCCTACGAGAGCTGTATGTTTTGGTCTGGTTAGCGGCTAGTAGCTAGCAGCTCGTGGCTAGTAGCTTGATAGTTGACATAGTTATCGGTTGTGGTAAGATACCGGCCTCACCAACCACGGAGGTTCATGTATGAAGATTTCAGCGGAAGCAGAGGGGTTGAGGGCGTTCGTTCTTTGGGCATTGGAGCAAGAGGATTTGGAGTTGTTTGACGCGGCCAAGAATTTTGTGCGCCAGTTGTTCATCTTTGCGCACATGAGATTCGGCGGTAACGAATTTCGGATTCAGCAAAGCATGATGAGCGACTTGGCCGCCAAGCTGATGCTGGCGGCGCAGCGCAAGAACCGTGGGCATGTGCCAATCAGCTTGCATGTTTTGGCCAATGCTTCGGTGGAAAATCGCAGGGCATTGGACATGGCCATTGAGTTCGCTCCGGCCATCTATGATCTGGCCGGTTTTCCCCCGCGAGAAAAACTTCATGATGTTGCTCAATTGTATTTTGGAGCTGACTGCCAAGCTCCGTTTGCGCTTTAAAGCGCGTCTATCGTAAAACCTTCCATGTGGAAGGTTTTTCTTTTTGAAAGGCATGCCTTTCAGGGAGAACCGTCTTCGTAGGGATAAACCTTGCCTGTGACCCGAAGTTATACGAAGGGTTATGTTTATCCGTATTGAAATAACAGCTTGCAATCTTAGCACGGATAAACACGAGGTTTATCCCTACGAATTGCGGGGGGTTGGTGATTAAAGTTGGGAGGCGGTACCGAGGATGGCGGAGTTGGTTTTGTCTTTAAGGGGGAGGACTCGGCAGGCGGGTTTTTTGCCGCGGTGGTGGTTGCGCATTTTGCCCATGGCATGGCTCCAGGCATCAAAGGTTTGGGCCAGTGTGCCGGTGATGGCGATGCAATTCGGCTCGAAGATGGCATCCAGATTGGCTAATAGCGCGCCCATATTTGCGCCATATTCAACGAAAAGCTCGGCGCCCTCTGTTGGGTCGTTTTGCATTTTGGCATAGGCTTCGAGAGCCGATTTGCCTGTCTTTTTGATAAAGAAATGATTGGAGCAAAAATCTTGTAAATATCGGCTGTCGTGCGGTTCGCTGACGGCTTCGCGGAAGTCGGCAACCACGCGATCCAGTATTCTTTCATTTATATGAGTTTGTTTATCTTTTTCTATGACGCAAAGGCTGACCGAATCCCCTATTTCAAGCAATAAGTACGTGCCGCGTTTATTAAATTGTCCGCGATGAGCTTCGAATAAAGCTTTGGCGTAAACGGATGAAAATTGTTTTTTGGAGAGTTTCCATTCTTTGCTGTTGGGAAAAAATCCCGGCTCGGGCAAAATAATAATGGGCTCTTTTTTTATTTTGAGCTCTTGCAAAGCGGATGCTATTTCTTTTTTGACAGCGGTTTCGGTTTTGCCGATGATTGGAAAGATACCCAAAACCACGATCTTTTTAGCATCTTCCAATAACACGATTTTCATTTCCTCTGCGAGGACTTGGATTATGAGGGATTGCATATTTTTTTAGCTGCTAGCTACCAACCACTAGCTACAAGTAAGGAGGGCGTTCATCAAGTCTAAAGTAACAAGTTCGTCAGGAGTTCATCCCACTACGCCTAAACGGCTTCGCGGGACAGGTCAAGTAAAAAGTATCAAGTTTATCACGAGCAACCGAGTAACTCTTGATGAACTTTAGACTTTATGAACTTTAATCTTAGCTTTAGTTAGTTAAATATTTGTTTTGCCAGTTCCCAGAATTCGGGGGTGTTGTGGATGGTTTTCATGTAGTACCACCATTCCACTCCCCAAAAATCGATACGCGGTACTCCCATCTTTTTAGCATAGTTGATGTTTTTTTGCATCCTTTGAAGATCGAAGGTGCGATATTGCTCTTCGAGCGATGCTTCGGGGATGGTGGTTTTAACCCATGGTTCCATTTGGAATTCGCTGATATATACTTGTTTTGTGCCGTACAAAAATTGAGTGAGCTGGCCTTTGCGCAAGTAGAATTGCGGAGGCATGAACCAATAGCTAAAGACTCCGACGGGGCTGACGACTACGCGGTAAACGCTGACGCCGAGTTTGTCCACTTTTTTGCCCAAGCCCCAAAGAGTTAATTCTCCGGAATCGGTTGTGGCAACGGGTTTGGTGTTATCCAGAGACAGCACATGGGCTATTTCTTCATCGATAAAATCTTTACGGATGGGCGGGCAGATGCCAAAGGGGAAGTTGGGTTCGTTTTCGACCTGCCAAGATGTGACAGCGGGATGATCTTTGTAGCGATTTATGACCTCTGTGAGCAGGTTTTTGACTGCGAGTTCCATTTCGGGTTGGGGCAGATCTCTTGCCCAGATTGGCGTCCAGCATTCGGGCCAACGCGGGAGTTTGTGGCCTATGGCTAAAGTGACCGTGCCTCCCCTTTCAGCAATGGCATCCAAATCATTATCCAACCACTCCCAATCCCATTGATTTTTGACCGGTTCGAGCAAGCTCCAATAAGCGGGAATGCGAAAATGTTTGACTCCAAGATCATCAAGTGAAGCTGTCAGTGTTTCGTCGGGATCGACTCCGAGATCGATTGCGTATGGGCGGCTGAATGTGACACCGGCCGTATAATCGGTATCCATTTTCAGGTTCATGGCCTGAAAAGCGATCAAATACAATACAACAAAAACCCCGACGATAATCGATGATACCTGTAAAATGCGTTTGGTTTTGGGTTGCATGGAACTATTATAACATAAACCATTGTCTGAACCTTGATTATCCTGAAATAGTAGCAAGTCCATCAAGTCTAAAGTTCATCAAGAGAAGCTTAGGTTGCTCCTGATGAACTTTAGACTTTTTACTTGATGAACTCCTGACGAACTTGTTACTTTAGACTTGATGAACTCGGTTAGACAATCAGCCCCAGTCCGATGGCCATGATGATGAGGGCAGCGGTTTTTTGGAGGATGATGTTGCGGGTTAAGGTTTCGCCGAGCAGGGTTTTGGCTTTGGATTTGAGGATGAAGGCTACGATGACGAGTAAGGCGAATTGCATGGCTTGCAGGGCGTTAACAATGGCCGCCGAGCCCATGGAGATGGCGTATTGAACTCCGACATAGCCAAGGCCTCCCATGGTTTGGCCCAGAATCGCGAGGAGCGCCGCGGTTTTGGGTTTGATTTTGAAATCCGAAGTTCCGGTTGATTTTGCGGATGATGATTTTTTGGATTTTTTTAAACCGAAGATGAGTTTGATTTCTTCGCCGGCCATCCGATCGATAATTGTGACGATGATGACAGCTGTCAGGGCTGCGACGGCGCGTGTGCTGACGAAGCCGCTCAAGAATCCTACATTGTCATAAACGGCTTTGATGCTGACTGAGGTGGCGGCGAAAAGCAGAGCTGACAATCCGCTTAATAAAAGAGCTTGGCGCGAGAGGCGTTCGTTGGTTTTGCCGTAAGAAAGGATGATGGTGGCCAAAACGAGTAATGAAAAACCGAATAATTCAGTCGTGGTTAATCTTTCATGTAAAAATAGAGTTGTGCCGGCCAAGGTGAGCATGGGAATAAAAGCCGAGATGACGGGAACGACACGGCTCGCCTCCCCTCTTGATAAGGCGGCGAAAAATGACCAAAGCGCGGTGGTAAAAGCGATACCGCTAAAAACAGCCCAGAATAAAGTTAAACCTTGGGGCCAGACTTCGACCCATGGAATGAGGATTAGCGCCAAGAAAGATAAAATACCAACCAAACCGGCATAGGTGGCACTGCGCTTAAAAGCGTTTTGCAACAGAATTTTATCGATGATAAAGGCTACACCGTTTGAGGCATGACCCAAGAGAGCGATGAGGATCCACATATACCGAAATACCAATTATGAATTAAGAATTATGGAATCGATTCTGAAATACAAATTATGAATTATGAATTAAGAATTAAAAATTAAGAATGTTGGAAACGAGCAAAGCTCGTCATTCGGAATATATATTAATGCCGAAGGCTACGTACATTCTTAATTCATAATTCTTAATTCATAATTTGGGTATAGTTCGCAATGTGTTTTATTTAGATGGTGATTATTTGGCGGGGGCGCGGGACTTTGGCGGGGATGTGGAGGGTTTCGGTGATGCGGGTGGCCAGGGCTGCGGCGGCTTGTTCTTCGCCGTGAGTGCAATAGACGATTGAAGGGCGTTTTTTGGCGGTTTTGATCCAATCGACCAGCATTTTTTGATCGGCGTGTGCGCTAAAACCGCCGATGCTGATGATATCGGCTTTGACGTTGACATATTCGTCCAAGACTTGGACGCGTTTTTGACCGCTGTATAATTTGCGGCCAAGAGTGCCTTGCGCTTGAAAGCCGATAATGAGGACCGTGCATTTTTTGTCGCCCAAATATCTGACAAGATGATGCTGAATACGGCCGCCGTTCATCATGCCGGCGCCGGCGATGATGACTTTGGGCCAAGGAGAATCGTTGATTCTTTTGGATTCGTTGCGAGATTTGGTTACTTGTAAGCCCGGAAAATCGAATAAAGCATCGCCCGAGACCACTTGATTGTAGGCGGTGATGTTGTAATAGTGTGGATATTTGTGAAAAACATCATTAACTTCGATGGCAAGCGGGCTATCCAAAAAAATGTCGATGCGAGGCAAGCGTTTTTTCTCGATCAAGTTGTTAAGCTCCAGCAGAATCTCTTGCGTGCGTTCAATGGCGAAGGCCGGAATCAGCAAAACACCCCCGCGATGGATTGTTTCCATGACATGATCTTTCATTATCTTCCAGCGTTCGGATTTTTTTTCGTGGACGCGGTCGCCATAAGTTGATTCAATGAATAGCGCGTCGGTTTGGATCAGTTTGTCTTTTTGTTTTAGAATCGGAGTGTCGATATTGCCAAGATCGCCTGAGAATACGACGCTTTTGCCTTGGGAATCGGTGATGTGTACAAAAGTACTGCCAAGGATGTGGCCTGCGTTGTAAAATTGTATTTGTAAATCTTTAAAGCAAAGCGCACCCGAATCATCGATGGGTTTAACGCGGCGAATAGCGAAAGCCACATCTTCTCTGGAAAAAAGTTTAGGGGCATTGTGTTTAACGAATTCCTCTTCCATTATCTCTTCAGCATCGTACCAAAGAAGTTTACAGAGATCTTTGGTTGGCGGAGTGCAGTATATCGGGCCGGTGAATCCCCTTTTTACCAGTTGGGGCAAGCGCCCGCTGTGGTCGATATGGGCATGGGTCAGGATGACGGCATCAATATCGTGAGGTGAAAAACCAAAGTCATCGTAATTTTTGGCTTGAGCATATTGCCCGCCCTGAAAAAGACCGCAATCGATTAAGATTCGGGTTTTTTCGGTTTCCAGCAAATAACAAGAGCCGGTAACTTCGCGCACAGCTCCAAATGGGGTTATTTTCATGAACGGATTATAGCATGTATCAAGGATAAGTTCATCAAGTTGAAAGTAAAAAGTTCATCAAGAGTCACTTAAGAGTTCATCAAGTTAAAAGTCTAAAGTTCATCAAGAGTCACTTAAGAGTTCATCAAGTTAAAAGTCTAAAGTGCATCAAGAGAAGCTGGAGTTACTCTTGATGAACTTTAGACTTGATAAACTTTCATCTTAAAAAGTTACTCTTGATGAACTTTAGACTTGATAAACTTTCATCTTAAAAAGTTACTCTTGATGAACTTTAGTCTTGATGAACTTGTTACTAATCAGTAGCTGTAAATCCTTGTTATTTCGGCTTGGCGCTTTGTGAGTTGTTGATTGAGATTGGAGAGAAAATTTTGGTTTGAGGTGAGTATGTTGTAGATTTCGCCCTCGGAAGATTCATGCCAGATGGTCGGTGTGTAGAATCCATCGGAATTTTTAATGAATTCCGCGTTAATGATACGCATAACCGGTGAAAGATCTTGATTGGCACCGGTATTTTTTGACCAAGGTTTACAGAAAGCGAAAAAATTTAAACGGATTTTGGTTTGATCGGCGGCCGCATTTTCCAATGGAACTATTGCGCAGGAGCCAAACACCGAAGACGGTATGAGCCTGTTTTTGGCGGCGTGCTCCAATGAATATACCAAAGGCATGTTATGAGAGGCACCCGGTTTGGATTCGGAAAAAGCCGGGCAAATTACATGGGCCAGGGGGCCGGGATTTTCACCGCATTGTTTTTGAAGGATCAGATTTAACAGCATGCTGTCCAAGCCCGGATTACGCAAAATCTGCAAAACAAATGCGGTTTGCAAAATCAATAAAACTCCGCCGATGCCCACAAGCAAGCGAAAAGCTGTTTCTTGATGACTGAAGGTATTTTTAAATAATTCGGAAAAAATCCATGTTTTGCCTCTGACAATTGCCTCCAAAACAACCATGATTATGGTGCAGACGGCACCGGCCAAAAAAGCCAATGCGGGATGCCAATTGAAAGCGGTTAAAGACAACGCCACGGTTGGCAGTGTAATTATTGTTACGGCAGCCCAAACAAAATCGCTTCCCGATGTTACTTGCGATTGTAAAATTTTAGGCTCTTTTTTGCCTGTTATTTTTTTCATACCCCTCGTATGTACAGCAGTATAACATGATTGGCTACCCGTGTGCAATTAATAAATAAAAAATAATAAATAATAAAGAGCAAAGTTCATCAGGAGTTCATCAAGATTAAAGTCTAAAGTTCATAAAGAAAGGCTTAAGTAACTCTTGAAGAACTTTAGACTTGATGAACTTGTTACTTGGTGAGATGAACTTTGGACTTGATAAACTTTAGTCTTCTTTAGTTGGTTTTTTTAAGCAGTTGCTTGCCGTAGCGATTTAGGATGGCGCGTGGGGCGATTGAGGGGGCGAGTTTGTTGATTGGTGAGGATTGGTTTAAGACGAGAAGAGTTTTGCCTTTTTTGAGGGCTTCGATGGTTTGTTCGGCGACCGTGCTTGGGTCGATCAATTTATTGAGATTGGTTTGTTCGGCGATGTTTAGGCCGGCACGGCGCTGGAAGTTGGTGGCCACGGCTTCGGGGCAAGAGCAGATTACACGGATGCCTTGATCTTTTACTTCTTCGGATAAAGCTTGGCTGAAATTGATGACAAAAGCTTTGGTCGCCGAATAAGTTGCCATGTAGGGAACCGGATAAAAACCCGAAGTTGAGCCTATGTTGATGATGGCTCCTTTTTTATGAGCCAGCATTTCGGGCAAGAAGAGTTTGGTTAAAGCCACGAGAGACCGGCAATTGAGGTTGATCATGTTTAAAGAATCTTCGTAGCGGATCTTGTGCTCGGCATCGTATTTGCCAAAGCCGGCACTGTTTACGAGAATGTCGACGTTTATGCCCATCTTTTTTAATTTTACAGGCAGTTCGGGCAGTGTTTTGGACCGCGCCAAATCCGTGGGTATAAAACGCACATCAACTTTATGTTTTTCGCGAAGTTCGGCCGAGATGTTTTTGAGCTTGACTTCATTGGTACCTATTAAAATCAACGGCTTGTTTTTTGATGCCAATAAACGGGCAAAAGCCTCTCCTATTCCGGATGAAGCGCCGGTAATGAGGGCATAATCTTTTTTACCTTGAGTTGTTTCAAGCGAAGTGCGAATGGTGGTATCTACCATTGGCGGTACGGGAGCGGCGTCCAGTTTGATCAGCTCCGGAGAACCGGTTAAAGCATTATCCGTGCGAGGCTGCACTAAAGGTGATGTATCAGTCATAAAATTTGCTGTTATTTCAGTCCATATTAACCTTAAGCGAGTGGATACGTCAAACCTACAATGAGTTCATCCCACTACGCCTAAACGGCTTCGCGGGACAGGTCAAGTCTAAAGTTCATCTCACCAAGTAACAAGTTCATAAAGTCTAAAGTTCATCAAGAGTTACTTAAGCCTTTCTTTATGAACTTTAGACTTTAATCTTGATGAACTCCTGATGAACTTTAGACTTGATGAACTTTGTGCTATTTTAATAAAAATACCCTCTTGCAGAAGAGGGGTTGATTAAATGACGGCTTTTATTGCTTGTTCCAAAACGATTACCATAAGCGCTTGATGATGCAGATGAAGCAGATCATAGTCGCTCAGTATGGAACTGATGCGTGGAAAATCCGATTCAAGACGCGGCCACATGGCAATGAGTTTTGCATGATTCTTGTTGCGCATGTGGATTTGGAGCAATTGAATAACGAGCATATGCCTTTGATTTTCAGGCAGATTGGAAAGAGCTGATTGTAAACGAATGAGCATTTCATGGCGAAGCCATGGCATCGGAGTATTCTGTAAATGCAAGATTTTTTCTTCGCAGTTCATGTACTCCTCTTTTAGAGTAATTAATCACGAATATTTGGCTGTGTCAAGGAAAAAATGATTACAAAATTTATTGATTCATGCGATGTTCAAGAATTAATTTATATGGTTATTTTAGGCTTAAATTAGAGATAATTTTTGAATCATGCTTGCATCGATAATATGCGCTTGGAATTGGCGCGAAAGTTGGGATGATGTTAAAATAAAAATACTATGCACATGGAAGCCATACTTGTTACAGGAGTGGTTTTGGCCGGGGCCGGCGGAGTTTGGTTGTATGAACGCTATAAACGCTCAAAATATCTCTCCAGGATTTCCGAAGAGGATTTGAAATTGTTAAAAGAAGAGATTGATAAAGGAATATTAATGGAAGATGAATTTGTTGTTACTTATTTTAATTTGCTCAGAAATGAAGGTTATATGCATACTTTTGGCGGTTACGAAAAACAAGCAAATGATTTATTGCACCAAATGATAGAAGAAAGTAAATATCACAAACAAGCTTTGGTGGATATTAAAAAAACTTTAAAGCTATGAAAACAACAAATGAAGTTAAAGAAATTTTGGAAAAAGCATTGAATTGGGAAGAGAGCGCCGAGCAAAATTGCGATATGATATTGCGTATTTTAACAACCAACGGATTACATGACAGTGTTGACCGAATTCGTAACGACGAGATACATCATCAAGAAATCGTAAAACGATTACTGAAATTTTTGGAGTGATTTTTTTTATGCAAAGAATTTCGTATTTTAATAAGAGAAGATCTCAACGAATCAAGGCTTATTGGAAGAATGATAATTTGATCATTTCAGGATCTTTGTTTTTTACCGGTTTGATTTTTATTTTGTTGGTTTTGTTTACCGGAATGGCATTGGGTACGTTTTTTTATAAATTGGTTGACAATGAAGCACAAGCGAATTTGCAAAGAATAGCTTATCTAAAAGCCGATACATGCGGGATGCCCGATGCTCCCAAAAAAGTTAAGTCAGTTTTAGCCACCGCTTATTCGAGCGAGCCCGGACAGACGGATAATTCACCTTGTATAACCGCCACCGGCTATGATGTTTGCGAGAATTACGCTTTATACGGATCAAGCAATACCATTGCATCAAACTTTTTGCCTGTTAACACATTGATTAAAATTCCGGAATTATTCGGAGATAAAGTTTTTGTAGTCCGTGACCGGATGAATGCGCGATACGGATATAATAATATCGATATTTGGATGCCGAGCACGGGAAGCGCCAGACAATTCGGCGTCAGACAAGTTACGATCGAGATCTATTGAATACAGCCACCAGCCACCAGCTTCTAGCTACTAGCCAAAATCATTGCTTCTAACGTCGCAAAATCTAATGTCAAAGGTCTAACGTCAAAAATTTAATAGTTCATTCGACGTTAGGCCTTGGATGTTTGACATAAATATTCATTAGAGAATTTTTTGCACGAATGTGACGAAAAGATGGAAGCGGGTTTTGAGTAATTGTGGTATAATGTTTAGGTGAAATTGTTAAATATTTATATTGCTTCGTGGGCGCCGAGCTCCACTTTGCATTTAAAAGAGTATTACCGGGCTTTGGTACATTGGGAGTCCGCCTATTTTAAACGTGCCGAAGTAAAGAGCTGGATTAAAGGAATGGAAGTTGAAGGTGTTCAATATGTGCCCGAGGCCATAAATGTTTTGGGCGGTAGATTTATCAACGGTCTGTTTTTCAGGGTTTCGGAGGATGGAATGATTATTTTAGGTCGACAAGCGGATGATTTTCACAAAGACTCTCAAAGGCTGGAACAGTTCTTAAATAAAAAGATGATTAATTTGTGGGAGAATCTATTTTCGCGCGGAGCGGCGAGGCCAAAAGTATTTGAAGAAATAGAAGCTCGACATCCATTTTTATTAACCGTCACCAAAGCCTCCAAGGATGATATGGAGGATGTTTTCCGTCAATTTGATGCCATTCCTCATAAAAAAGTATTTTTGGATCAAGGGGAGGTTTGGATCGGTGAAACTTTGGTGGTGGTGAACAATTCCAAATTCAGTAAAGAGGTTTTGGATAAAATGGTTGAACAATTATTGTTTGCCCGTGTCTACGAGATTCAACTGGAGCGTTTTGTAAAAGGTTACGAAGTGCTGTGGAACAAAGTTGAGGGAATACGCGGTAAAAAGTTTTTTCAACAACAAGATTTGCCGGTTATGCACGATAGAATCATCAATATACAAAATCAAGCCAATTTTTTTAAAGCCAGGCTTAATCAAATGCAGCATTTTTTGGATTGGCGCGGAAAATTGATTGACGAGTATGTGCAAGATCCAACGTTAAACCAAACATTCAAACGTTTTTTCATGTCATTGCATTCATCGCAAAAATATTTGCAAGAAACTTGGTCAATGTTGCTGGATTATATAAATTCAACCGTAAGATTAACCACATTTTTATACAGTGATAACGAGCATAAAAATTTGGCCAATTTGCAAAAATTATTTTTGGTCTCGACGGTGGCAGCCATCATTTCTTTGGGGAGTATAACTTTGATGGACATGGAAAAAGCTCTTGTATATGGAGGCGCAGCTGTTATTCTTTCCGTACTGGTGTATATTGTTTATTTTAAACTTCTGGGACGATACAAAAAAATAGCCATTTTTGAGAGTGACATTGAGATTACCAAAGAAAAATCACACTGATTTTTTGGCTTTGTGCCAAAGGTTGATGTATTTGGTGTAGTTTTTGCCGATTGCTTGAATAGCCTGTTGTTGGGTTATTTTTTTATCTTTCAATTGCTCGAGAGGTTCGAAGAAAATGGTTCGACCAACCGCAAAACCCACGATTTGTTCGAATGAGGCTGCGTCTTTAAGCCATTTTTCCACTTTTTTATCATTTTGTCCGCGTCCCAAGATGATGACATCCGCATCTTTATTGATGACTTTTAGCACTTTTTTCCAATCAGATTTACTGAAACCTTCCATTTTCCATAGTTCGGGTTGGATGACTTTTGTGATTTCTTTTATGGCTTTGACGGTATGGATGGGGCGCAATTTGGTGTCGTAGGCGGATGCGGTTTTCATCTTTTTGAGATCTTTTTCGGATGCGGGAACCAAGAGCTCGAACATCATTTTGTGGCCGTGTTTTTTGCAATAAGTGTTGAGTTTGGCAAGACGTGTGAGCTGGGTTTTATTTATTTCTTTGTTATCCGGATGATAACGGACGAGGATTTTGACGTAATCAGGTTTGATTTTTTCGATCCAAGCTCCAAAAGAATTGCCATAGTTGAATGTAAAGGCTTCTTGCCCGCTTTTTTCAACCGGCATGGTTACCGTAAATCCCCTCTTTTTGGCGTCGCGTAAAATCGGAGTACCAAAATCCTGGTCTACCAGAATGCCGAAATGTTTTTTATTGACAGCTGATTTGGCGGCTTCCAAAAAACCTTTATAGACTATGGTTTTGTACAAGCTGATTTGCTTGTTTTGTTTGGCATTTAATTTGCCCTCCCAGCCAAAAAGGTTTTTGGAAAAGGAACTGCGATGATCGAAAGGAAGGATGAGAAGGGGTTGGTGGTTCATAATTGGACTTGGGTTAATTTTTCACAAATTTTGGATTGAAGTTTGGTATCGGCTCCGGGACCGATAAATAAAATTTCAGTTTGAGGATGGTTTACTTGAAGATCAGCCCAGGTAAAGCGGTTCATGACGCCGTTTAAGACTTTGGAGCCGGTTTTGGTGGAAATAATCCCTTTGATACGGTAGATATCTTGTTTGGATATGGATCCGCAGATTTTTTGGATGTCTTCGGGATTGAAGATGCCATTCATTTTACAACTAAATGCGTGAACATGCGAATGATGCTCAGCGTGGTCGTCTATGTCTTTAGTGATTTTATCCAAATCGTATCGCATTACTTTGTTGTGATCCAGACTTAAAACAAGATCCGCTGTTACGGATCCGTCGCCGGTTTTGATGAGCGGTGTGTCGGGATAGACGGTGTAGACTTCGTCCAAAACCAGATCAAGACGTTTTTCGTCGATTAAATCGATTTTATTTAAAATGATAAAGTCGATATATTTTGAATGTGATTGGCGGATAAAGCCGTGATTTTCGAAATTTTGAAAGTTGAGAGCGTCGATTATCTCGATAAAGCTGTCGATCGTGAGTTCGGAAAAGCGCTTTAGCTCCAATGCGATGGGCGCGGGGTGGGCTGTTCCCGCGGTTTCAAGGATGATGCGGTCCGGATTCATCTCCAAAACTTGTTTAATAGCGTCTTCAAGTTTGCCTATGGCCGTGCAACAAACACAGCCATTCATGATTTCTTGGGTCTTAATCCCCTGCTCTTTAGCCAAAACTCCGTCCACATTTACATCGCCATACTCGTTTTTTAACCAGACAACTTTATAATCATCGCCGGCAATTTGTTTGACCAGCGACATTATGACTGTTGTTTTTCCGGAGCCGAGCTGGCCCATGACAATGTTGATTGGCAACATATAAACTAAGAGTAAAGTTCATCAAGTCTAAAGTTCCTCAAGAGTTACTCGGTTGCTCTTGATGAACTTTTTACTTTCAACTTGATGAACTCTTGATGAACTCCTGACGAACTTTATACTTTTAACTTGATGAACTCCTTAGGATGAATTTAACATCAGGTAGAGTTTTGTTGGTGATTTCCGTGAGATCGGATTCTTGGCGGTGCAGGAGATTGATGGCTACTGTTTCGTCGGCGGGGTGAGGGATGAAGTGAAAATCGTGTTTATTGATCGATGTCAGGTCGGATAGATTATGCCTGCTAAGCCATTCTTTATCAACAATAAGCCTGGCCAAGGCTCCCAAAGAGGTTTGGATGTGGATTTCATCAGCCTTAAATTGAGTCTCAGAGTTTAATTTTTTGATGACTTCTTCGGATAATCGAAGAGCCAGCTCGCCATAACCTTGTCTGCGAAAAGGTTTTTCGACCATGCGATAAGTGATGTTCCAAAAAGGTTTATTGCCAAGATCTTTGTATTGCTCTTTGTGCGGGAAGTCCCCTACCGTGTAATACACAGTGAATCCAAAGATTTGATCAAAGGGATTGTCATTGGGATCTTCCACGAAACCGCCGACACGGATGGTGAGCGGTGAAACGTATTTTGCGGGAGGATTGCTTTGTTGATTGTCCAAATCAGCATTACGTGTAATTCGTATTTGGCAAAATATTTTTTTACCATTGTAGTTAAAAGGAAAATTGAATGATGCTTCTCGGCTGAATTCTTCCGGACTTAATTTTGATAAATCGGGTAATTTAAAATCATCAGGCAAGAGCTTGTCCGGGGTTTTTTCGAATGATGGGAGAGGGCTTTCGGGCATAAATTATATTGTCTGAACCTTGACCGTGTCCCTCGTAGCCAAAGGCGAAGGGGGATTTCCGCTCAGATTCTCGCTCAAATTAACTTGAATACTGCATGTGTTCATCAAGTTTAAAGTGGCAAGTTCGTCAGGAGTTCATCAAGTTGAAAGTCTAAAGTTCATAAAGAGAGGCTTAAGTAACTCTTGATGAACTTTAGACTTTATGAACTTGTTACTTGGTGAGATGAACTTTAGACTTTATGAACTTTCCACCAGTCTGTGTAATCAAGACACGTCGTTCGCGAACCACGTCGGTCGCGACCGAGCGTGGCGAACGACAGTGTCAAGTTAATTAGGTTGGTAATCGGGTTGATAATCAAGGTTCAGACAATATCATTTATAGAGATGATTTAAAGCTATAGCTAAAGAATGGCTTACGTTTAAGGATTCCAATTTAGAGTTGTGATTGATGAAGATGGAATCTCCCTTGATGTGTGATTTGATGCCTTGGCCTTCGGAGCCGGCTATGAGGATGAGCGGAGTTTTCAGCTTGGCTTTTTTTAAGTCAATGGCATTTTTCTTTTTTTCGAGACGGTAGATTGGGAGGTTGAGATTTTTTAAGAGTTTGGATGAGATTTGAGACGATATGTGTATCCAAGGAACTTGAAATATGGCTCCAACGGATGAGCGAATGACTTTTGGGTTGGTGACGTCAGCGGAGTCGATGAGGATGAGTCCGGCATTAAAGCCCAAACAGAGTCGTAAGATGGAGCCGACATTTCCGGGATCCTGCACCCCATCCAAAACAACGATGACTTTTTGTGATTTGATGTCATCTAAAGTCCAAGTTGGGATGGAGGCAACGGCTGCGATATTTTGAGGGGTTTCGGTTGTGACCAATCTATCGAATTCTTTGGTATCGTTTTTAGTAAAAGTGTAATTTACGGCATCACCCGCGGTTTTTACCACCTTTTCCCCCTCCACCAAACAAAGACCGGATTTTTCACGGCCTTTTTTAGTCTGCAGAGAGAGAATGAGTTTTTCTTGATTGATTGAGAGCATATAAATTATATTGTCTGAACCTTGATATAAAAACCGATTACGAACCTAATTAACTTGATTACTGCAAAAGTTCATCAAGTTAAAAGTCTAAAGTTCATCAAGAGAGGCTTAAGTAGCTCTTGAAGAACTTTAGACTTGATGAACTTTCCACCGGTTCGGGATAATCAAGTTAATATGAGCGAGAATCAAGTTAACCCCACTTCGCCGTTGGCTACGAGGGGCACGGTCAAGGTTCAGACGATTCAGATAATCCCAAGCTTATCACCTAAGACCAGGAAACTGAAGCAGCCGAAGAAAAGGAAGATGATGAGGAGGATAAGTTTGCGCGGCCAAGAGGGGTGGAAGATTTTGGGGAGAGTTTTGTAGTTTAAAATAGCCACGAGTGCCAAATGTACGAACATGGCAAAAGCGTTTATTACGGCACCTAAAATTAAGAGAGTTTTTGGTTCGTGGATGTTGAATAAAAAGAGAGTGATGCCAAAAGCGATTTGCGCCCAAAGAAAAGTGTAATAAATTTTGGAGAGATTGATTTTGGAATCTTCATTTTTACCGAGTTTTTTTTCGGCGTAGTTTTCGGCCATGATGCGGGAGGTGGAATCCATGACGCCCAGTTGAGTTTGGAAGAGCATGATGGTTACGACAAAGAGGAAAAGAGTTCCCATGAGCGGGAAGGTGGATTTGCCGATCATGATGCCTTCGTTGATGACGAAGTTGATGCCTTCGGCGTTGCCCGGCACTCCGTGGGTTGTGGCAAAAGCTAAAATCATGAGCAGACTCATGGAGAGCGCGCCGATAAACCAAAATACGAATAAATGCTCCAAGCTGATGCGCTTCCACCATTCTTTGTAGCGGGCGATGTTTTCTTTGGTAAGTTTAAATTCTTCTCCGCTTAATTTGATTTTTTCTTTACTGCCGGCAACAAACAGACCGGCGATTTTTTGCGAGTATTTGCCCATGCCATAGCCTTTTTCTTTAATGTAGATTGATTGAGTGAGATTGAGATTACCCCCGGCGCCCGAATAAGCGAATGCTCCCAAAAAAGTGGCTAAGACCAAGCCTTCGGGGAAAAACCAGTAACCATCTCCCCTGCCGATAATGCCGGATGCCAAAGCCAGCCAATCGGCTTTGGTGCTGATGTAGATGGCCAGTAAGAAGACAAAAGGAACTCCGATCAAGATGACTGTGCGAGTGATTTTTTCCATAAGGCCGTAGACGGTTTTACCGGCGCTGAGGATTACGCCGATCATGAGCAGGAAGATGATCGCGAGCCAGCGAAAATCGGCAAATCCCAATAAACCGGCGCCGACTTTGGCTGATGCGGCGACGATGCCCGGTAATCCGAAGCCGATAAAGGTTGATAAAATGAACCAGTATGCCGACCATTTGAAAATGCGGTTTAAACCCACAAAAACGCTTTCGCCTTTAATCAAAGCATAGCGTTCTATCTCCATGTTCATGAAATATTGAAAGGTGATGCCGAGAATTGCGCCCCAAGCGATACCGAGGCCGTAATTGGCCGCGAGATAGGGCCAAAGAATAACTTCGCCCGAGCCAAGGCCAAGAGCCAGGATGATAAAACTGGGGCCGATCAGTTTTTTTATGGAGATGGGCTTGGGAAATTCTTTGCAGGTTTGTTTCATGGTATATAGTATAACATGAATTGACAGATATTTTGATCTGCAGAATGAAATATGATTGTTGATGAAGTTGTGCAATTAATTTTTTACTAAAAAACTCTCGGATGAGAGTTATTTTGTCATGTCCACGATTCTTTTGCCTAGATCACCGCAATCATCTAGGATCAGTGTGTTGATATGATCGAATTTGTTTCCCAGCCCCAAGTTGAGGCCGTGAGCGATAAATGGATTGCTCCAGACCGAATAAGTGCCGAGTTTGTGGATACTACCATTTAGAGCAGTCAGTAATTGCTGGAGGGATTTTTTCAGCCACGGAGTTTGCCCGTAGCCATCGAACAAAAATGCCAAGGCGACGGCATCCGCGGCGACAGGATCGGTTGAGCCGATAATGAGGCCAAGCTCGGGTTTTATTTGAGGGGCTTTGAAGAGTTTGAGACCATACTCGTTAAACAAATATTTGTTTGGACCAAGAGCAGTCTGCAGTTCGGTGGCGGTAAAGATTGTGCCTCGAAGTTTTCCGCTTACCGCCAGTTGAATTTCGGCAATCATTTCAAAGAAATCCAGACCGGGGATTTTACGCTCGTTAAGTTTGGATCCACGGGCGTAATAATCGATGAAGCTGTTAAATGGACCTTGGGCGTGAAACAACATACGGCTGTCTTGCCGTAAGATGCCGACCCAGTTCTTGGCTCCAAGCGTAACTCCTCCCTGGGCGTGGGTACTGATTCTGGGGAGTGAGATGATATGATCCGCTTTTGCGATCCAAGGAGTGATGTATAATCCGTTTGGCCAATTGGCGGCTTGGGGATGCGTGAAATGCGTAAAGTCATCCCAAGCATCATCCTCGAAAGCGACGCATTCAACTCCACATTTATCCAAGCCTGTTTCTTTGAAACATTCGTGGCTGGATCCGCGCAAAACGCCTTTAGGTGTATGTACCACGTATTCGACTCCGGATTGATCGCCGAATTTGGCTATGCCTCCGTGATCTTTGATAAGTTTGCCCAGCACTCTTACCGCGATGGGATTGGTTGCGGCCGGATACTTATCTTTAGAGTTAACAGCGCCTTTAATGAGTACCGTCTCCCCCGCTTTCAGCCAATTGAAATTGTCCAAAGTCAGCAACATGATTTGTTCATGCGCTTTCTCCAAATCTTTCTCGCTGATTCCCTTGGGGATGCCTTTGACGTAGGTTTTATGCATATTCGCCTCGTTGTTAATGTACCACTTTTTATTAGCATAATTAACTTTAATTATCAATGGATAAAGCTTTGGATACGGTCGTTTTTGTGTGGATTTGCTTACACTTGCAATAATTTAGTCGATTATGTATTATAGCCACTATTCCGGGGTAGCTCAGTGGTAGAGCAGTTGACTGTTAATCAATTGGTCGTGGGTTCGAGCCCCACCCCCGGAGCCACCAAAAAACTCCCAAACGGGAGTTTTTTTGTTTTGTTTAGTAGTCGGCCAATCTTCTTATTTCCGGGTGTTGTTGGATCTTTTCCAGGGCTTTGGATTCGATTTGACGGATGCGTTCGCGGGTAACATCGAATTCTTTGCCGACTTCTTCCAAGGTGTGCCCTACTCCATCTACTAAACCAAAGCGCATTTCCAGAATTTTTTGTTCGCGCGGTGAGAGATCTTGGATGATGTGTTTGACGTAATCTTTTAAGAGTTGACGGCCGGCGGAGCGATCCGGAGTCATGTTTTTGACATCTTCGATAAAATCTTCGAGCGTGGAATCTTCGTCATCCTCGCCAACCGATGTTTCGAGTGAGACGGTATCTTGCGAGATTTTGATTATATGGCGGACTTTATCGACCTCTTCGCCCATTTCGGCGGCAATTTCTTCGGGCAGGGGTTCGCGACCCAAATCCTGAATGAGTTGACGCTCTACTTGTTGGAATTTGTTGATGGTTTCAACCATATGTACCGGAATGCGGATGGTGCGGGATTGATCGGCTAAAGCGCGAGTTATGGCTTGGCGGATCCACCAGGTTGCATAGGTGGAAAATTTGTAGCCTTTGCGGTATTCGAATTTTTTAACCGCGCGGAACAGGCCGATATTTCCTTCTTGGATAAGATCAAGCAGAGACAGCGATTTACCCATGAATTTTTTGGCTATGGAGACCACGAGACGTAAATTGGCTTCGATGAGCTTCTTTTCGGCTTCTTTATCGCCTCTTTCTTTGCGCTTGGCAAGAGCGACCTCTTCTTCGCCGGTTAAAAGCGGGATTTTCCCTATTTCACGCAGGTAAATTTGGATGTAATCGGCCGTAAGATCAAACGGATCGACTTTAAGAGCGTCGGGAGCTATGGCACTGTTCATTTGCGTCATGATTTCATTACGCTCTTTTTTGCGCCCCAAGATGCCCTCTTTCATTTCCACTATACCTACACCGGCCGCGTCCATGCGGTCGATAAAAGCTTCGTAAACAGGAATATAATCTTCTATATCCGGAAAAGCGTATAATACTTCGGTTTCGGTTAAAAATCCTCTGGTTTTAGCTTTGCTGAAGAGATGAGCTAAAACTTCTTCGGACGGAGGCGGAGCTTTTACATACGGTACTTTTTGCACCATTGGCTGAGGTTGCGTTTTTTTCTTTTGAGGAGATTGTTTTTTGCCACTTTTAACAGCCTGTTTTTTTACAGGCTTATTCTTGTTGGTGTTGCCGGAAGGCTTTTTAACTCCCGAGGGTTTGCTTTTTTTGGCGGTAGACGGTTTTTTACCGAGCGAGGATTTGGATGCTTTGGGCATACGAATTGATACTCCAGAGCCGCAAGCTGGCCGCGTCGAGGCGGTGCCGGCGGGAACGGAATACTTGTTTAAATTACAAATAAAAAATCACAAATAATAAATTACAAATAATAAATAATAAATAATAAGGCTCTAGACTAGCAAACTAATGATTTATGTACCATT
>CALFEO010000039.1 GCA_937949995.1 uncultured bacterium | reverse complement strand
AGTTTATCAAGTTTAAAGTAACAAGTTCATCAAGAGTAACTTAAGAGTTTATCAAGTTAAAAGTAACAAGTTCATCAAGAGAAGCATAGGTTGCTCTTGATGAACTTTAGACTTGATAAACTTGTGACTTGGCGCGATAAACTTTAATCTAATTTTAGTATGTTATCGTCTTATTGTACTCGGCTCCCAAAATCAGCAAACCGTTCCAACCGGGCATATAATCGCCATCCATATATAAATGCTCCATAGTTCTGGATAAAGCATTGTTATGCACTTTGTAATATTGAATGATACCCAGTGGATTTTCTTGTTCTTGATAATCATCCCAACCATTATCTCGGCCAACCGTGGCATACCAATTTACAACATCATCCTTTTTGACATTGGTAATTAACATATGTCGCAAATCATTATCCCCTTTCGCGTATTCAACTGTTGCGGCATTGGGATAAACCAAATAACCCTTTGGGTAAGTTATTTCTTGAAACGACAGCTCTCGATATTGGTTACCATTTTCATCTGAAACCAACACCGAACGATGCGAAAAAGTATTATCAGCATGCGTTTTGGTATAGTTAATTAATCGCGCCGTGCCAGAAGTATAATTATGGGAATAATCGAATCTTAACTGCCAATCCCCGGAACGAGATGCGAAATAATTAATCACTTCATCCAACGAAGCGGTTGTGGAAGCCGTATAGCCCGTTTTACTTGTTGAAACAACCGTCATATTATCCGGATGTAAAAATGAATCTATATTTCCTATATTTTTATTATCAATTAAATTATTCAAAATCGAAGAATAAGTATTATTTTTCATTTTAGCTGTAGACAAAACAGCAGCATTTGCATCCGGCGAAGACTCGATTACATCATAAGTTTCACCCATTTCATAATTCAAAAAGAAAGCATCCGAGACATCACGAACTGCCTTAGCCCACTCACTACCATACAAAGCTTTCGCTACATCCTCATTAGCCAGCCAACGCAATTTATTATCTTCCAAGATGACATAAACTTTTGGATCTGTAACTATCTTTATTAAGAATGTAGCGGGTCTGAATGTAACATTACCTCCAATCGGCACCGAAGCCAACGCTGAATCCGAAATTGTTTGCACGGTATCAAAATTAGAGTACCAAGAATAATACACATCCTCATTGGGAAAGACATATCTTTTGCCGTCATAATAATAATATACGGCGGGACCTGAAGCCTTTATCAACTCACCTGATTCCACAACTCCCGCGTTAGCTTGTCCGGGCGCAAATAAAATAGCGCCAAACAGCAACACAATTGCTGAAAATAATATTTTTTTCATAATAATTATATTATAACACAACAATTGCAGAAGTCGTAATACATGAGTTCATCAAGACAAAAGTAACAAGTTCATCAAGAGTAACAAAAGTAGTTCATCAAGTTGAAAGTAAAAAGTTCATCAAGAGTCACTCAAACTTCTCTTGATGAACTTTAGACTTGATGAACTTGTTACTTGGTCAGATAAACTTTAGACTTGACGAACTTGTAGCCGTTGGCTGTTAGCCTAATGTGCATCTATCGGTAAAAACTTCATTCCCAGCATAAACGCTATACCCAAAACAAACACACTAAAATGCAAAATCATTCTTCCACCTCTTTCTCCATGTTTAATTTCCGGCACCAAATCCGAAGCCGCGATATAAATAAATCCTCCGGCGGCAATAGGCAATAAATACAATACGGCACTTTCACTCGCTTCCGCGAAAAGATATCCCAGAATACCGCCCAAAACGGCCGTCAATCCCGAGAAAAAATTAAACAACAGCGCCTTCATTCTTTTAAAACCACCGTAAACCAAAACTCCAAAATCACCAATCTCTTGAGGAATTTCATGCAAAGCCACCGCAATCGTAGTAACAACACCCACAACCGGATTAACCATAAACGAAGCCGCGATAATCAAACCGTCAATCAAATTATGTACGGCATCTCCAAATAGAATCAATTTTGACATTGGCTTTTTATGCGCATGATCAACGCAAGCCTTGTTTCCATGGTCACCGCTGTGACAATGATGCCAATGCAAACCCTGTTCAATCAACAAAAATAACAAAAATCCCGCTAAAACCAGCAAAAATATCAATTCCATTTGTTCATGTTCATGCCCGATCTCATGAATCGCTTCCGGAATCAAATGCAAAAACGCACCGCCCAACAAACCGCCTCCGGCCAAAGCCACTAAAATAAGCAAAACTTTATCCAACTGCTTTTTGGATAATGCCAATCCCAAAACACCGATAAATGATATCAAACTGACAGTCAAAGTTGCCAATATAATGTATAAAAGTATCATATCATGCCAAACATGCATCGCATGTTCCGGTTAAAATTAATTGATGTTTAATTTGGTTAAAACCCTTGATTTTTCCAAACCCGTGTTCACAGGGTACACAATCCATTCTGCCGCACTTCACGCAAGTAATATGATGATGCGCTCTGTTTGCCAAATAATACTTACTCACCCCTTGTACATCTTCAAATTGTGCGACTTGGATCCCTGCCAATATTTCCAAAGTTCTGTAAACCGAAACCAAATCCACACCATTCAATTTGGCATGAATTTCTTGAGCTGATTTTGGCTCATGACTTGCTTGCAAAATTTCAATAACAGCCATTCTGGGTTTGGTAATTCTAAAACCCGCTTGCTTTAACTGATTTATTATCATGCAATCATCATACCATATTGCAAATTATTTGCAATAAGTACTGCTCAAGATCAGCTGTATAGCGTCTTTATTGTTTGATGCCTCGTAATTTCAACAACACGTAATAATTTCCATCCGCCCCTTTTTCGTATTTGGGCACTCCCGAAGATGGCAAAAACGCCACCCCGCTTATTTGAGATTTCATCTTATTAAGTTCAGCTCGAGCGAATTCCTCCGCTCCATCAATGCTCAAACCGGAACTCAAAGCAACCAAAATCACATCCCCTCCGCCCAATTCATTGACCCCTACTTGCAAATCTCCCAATAAACGCCTCTGCACCGCTTCGGGTGAATTATCAATATGTTGTTCCATGTTGGCATCATGTGCACTCGCCGACCCCGCTCTTTCACCGGCTCCGGGCGCGCAAGCCGCCGCACCCATGGCAACCGCCCCCGCAATCAATGTTTTCTTAAATGGACTTTCAAACTTTGGCATACAAATATTCACATCTGAATTATTAACTCATTATATACTCTGTAATCACTAAACACAAAAACATTGCTTATATATTCTTAACCCAACCAATTGTGATACAATCTCCCAATATGCAGGATTTCATCTTTTTCCAACCATTGCCCGAAATAACTTTGGATGATAAAGCTGATCCGACTCAAATCAAATACGCTTACTATGATGGTATAAAAGCGTATCGCCAAGGCATGCGGGCTCTGCGTGATTTTGATTTGACAACCGTCTCTCTGGACAAAATTCATCAAATCGACCGCGAACGTAATAATTTACATTCACAAATCAAACGTCTGGGCAATTTTTTGGGGATTACGGATAAAGAAATTTTCGCCGAATTAATGCTTACCCAAGAGACTTTGGAAAAATACCGACTTCCCGAATTTCATCTTGTTTCTCGAGATGACTTGACCGTAGCTAGATCCGACGACCGTCTCAACTCCATTATGGGCTATGAGCCGGATGAATTTGAAGAGGCGGATTATCAACTTACGGACGAAGATGATCATGGCAATCAATATGCAACCGCCAATGATTTAAAAAAAGGCGAATTTGGTATCTTGTTCGAGCGCAGTGTCAGATGCGCGGTCCGCAGTCCCAATCCGGCCATTTTCACAACCCGAGGCAACCTGATGCCCATGATCGACCGCGGATCCGAAGAGCGCATTCGCCGAGCCAAACGCTTTGCCGCGGACCATGGCTTTAAACTCCTGCATTATTCGGAATTTATGCACGAATACACGGAAGACATTATTGCCATCGTAGTTGATGAAGATACTTTTCAACGTGCCGTAAATTTACTGGAACAAAATCGCAATGAGTACGGCATAAGGCTGAACGACATGGATCCCGAAATCGTAGAACGCGATTGGCAAGAATCGCAACAGTACATCGAAAAAAAACTCGCCGAACTTTCCGGTACGCTCGGCCCTTTTGCTCGCATTATTTACGACAACACCTGGAACAAAACCCACACTCCCAAATATCGCGATCAAGAACAAGCCATTATTGAATCCATCGAAAAACAAGGCTACAGATTCGATGGCGATTCCATCAAGAAAAAAGATAATTTTACGGAACATGTCTCACGCAAAGGCCTAAAAAGCAAACAGCGGCGTCAAATGGAACGCCAAACCGCCGACGACTATCCGGAATCCGAAAAAAACCCCTTCAAAAAAATTCGCTAACCAAGACACCTGTCATCTCCCTCACATCTCTCTCCTGATGATCCCCCGGCATAGCCAGCCAAGATTTGTATCGTATCAAATCCTCTTTTGGTGCAACTCGGACTTTAACTCCCAAAATATCCATCAAATTACCGGCTTCCAAATCCGCAGTGTATTGATGCCATTCACCTGTTTTCTCATCCATTATTTTAACATCATAAGCCCCGCCGATATCAATCTCTTGCCCTTTGTAATTCAAAGTCATCAAATCCAAATCCCAAACTTTATCCTTGTATCTCGCCGGCCCATAAACAATATACGGCTCCACCTCATCCAAAATCTCCGCAAACCTGTCTTCCGGAATATCCAAATCAATATCATTAATCGGCCTCGTCGCTCCATAAGCATGCGCCCCAAGTCCGCCCGTTAACTGATAAGGAATTGCATGTCTATCCAAGATCCCCGTTATCCAAATCAAAGCCTTTTGTAATTTTTCCATAATATCATTTTATCCATTTAAACCATCTCTCCACTTCTCCATTCTCTTCTTCAACTCTTGAATATATTCATCCTTTTCCTTTCGATAAGCAAAATAATCATCCGGATATTTCTGTGCCAAATCCAACTTAAAATCCGCATAATCTTTCGATTCTTCATGATGTGTGCGCAAATAATCCCGCATATCAATCAAATCCTTAACCTTTGGATGATCCACCGGAAAACAGTGCACATTCACAATCCTCTCCCCATTTTCCTCCCTCGCGAAAAACCGTCCGCCCTTCCCAACATACTCGCCGTAAGCATCATAACCAAGCTCTTTCATTTTTTCATCCAACTTATCGACCTCCAATATATCTTTAACCACAACCAAAACATCAATCGTAGGTTTCGCGGACATCCCGGGGACTGCCGTGCTCCCAACATGCTCTATAGCTTTCGCCTCATCACCAAACACCGGCTCCAACTCCTTCCGAACCGACTCGAACAATTCCGGCCACTCGGTATCATAAGACACGACGGTATATTTTCTTTGTTGCGGATCTGAATTTTTCATAGTCAATACCTAGCTCCAACTTTCTTGCAAATAGTCTTTAAGTTTCTTTTGTAATTCGTTTTTACCAATTAGTTGCACGCTGTTCGATTTAGCCAATTCACGTGCTCCTTTGGTATATTCACCTGTGGATACAACAACCGCAGAAGAGCAATCATAGTGTGTCTTGGCGGCCACTGCCTGTTGTACCGCGGAATTGCTCACAGATCCTGCATATCGTTTCGCTTGGACCAAAAATCTTTTTCCGTTTCGATTAGCAATCAAGTCACCTCCCTGATCACCGGATTTACCTGTAATTTGCACGCTAAAACCCATCGCTTCAAATAATCTTTTTAATAATATCTCAAACTCGGTTCCACTTAAAGCATTAAAATTTTTTACTCCGGAAGATACACTGTTTACAGTAAGTTCCGATTCAATAAAATCAATTCTATTTTTTAATATTATTTTAAAATATTTATTAGAGATCGATGGCTCTTTGCGCTTCAAAGATTTAACAAAATCATTCATTCGATCTTCGTCAAAATAATAATTACGATAATACCAAGAATTTTTATTTTTTTCTTTTCCAAAACGATTTATATAATTATTAATCTCATTATTCAAACTAGAAGACTCTATTGCATTTTGAAGTTTTTGTACTTGCTTATTGTTATGAAAATATATAAAAATAGGTATTAAAAATATAAACAGCAATATTATCACTCCTACAACCAAAGTAAGAACAAATTTATCAGGATGTAAATTTTTTAGATATACAAGATAGAGTACAAACATAATAACCGCGACTACTAATCTTGGAATAATCTCTTCTTGTTCATCACCTTGTTTTTTTCTTCTTGACATATAAAACAATTATATTCTTAACTTGCATTATTCATCATGCATTATTAATGCAAACAATCTCCAAAGCCTTCCTGCACGCATCAGCCATAGTATGTGAAGTAAAATCCACCTCATCAAAATCCTCCAACGCCACCCATCGAGCTTCTTGCATCTCTCCCAATGCAACATCAACGTCACCATGTTTGGCATCCATTGTACACAAAAAATTCAGGTTCACCGTTTGTACACCTTTGCCATCCACAAATTCAAAATATCCAAAAAGATCTTTGACCGTTACTTCGATCCCCGCTTCTTCATTGACTTCGCGCATAACTCCTTGCTCCAAACTCTCGCCAACATCAACACCACCTCCGGGCACCTCCCATCTTCCCGGCAAAAAAGACTCGTTATCGCTTCTTTTAAGCAATAAAATCTTATTTTGGTTAACGATAAATGCGCTTACCGCGATTTTAAACATTTGAGTATCCGGCATATTGATAATAATTGTAGTCTAAAATATAACATTAGGCTACCGCCAACATCCTATTTATCCAAAAAATATGTTAAATAGATAACCAATGATAATGATATTGATAGTCGTAACTCCAAAAAAATAGACAAGCAGTCGCAATTTCATCACTCGCTTAAGAATCAAAGCTTCCGGTAAAGAGAGCCCCACCACAGCCATCATAAAAGCCATAGCCGTTCCAAGTGGAATCCCCTTTTCCACAAGTGACTGCATAATCGGAATAACCCCAACCGCATTGGCATACATTGGCACAGCCACTAAAACCGCAATCGGTACAGCTAAAAGATTATCCGCCGTAATATGCGCCTCAAAATACCCGGCCGGTACAAAACCATGTATCCCGGCACCAACCGCGATACCAATCAAAACATAAGGAATTATTTTCTTGGTTAGATCCCAACCCTCGCCCCAAAACTTTTTTAGCAAAACACCATAAGTCTGTTTACTGTTCTTTGTTTCCATTTTTTGACTTTTAATCTTCCATACATAATCCGCCACGTACTTTTCGAGTTTTAACAGATTCAATATATATCCGCCCACAACACCCAAGAGTATAGCGGCGATAACATAAAGAATGGCGATCTTCCAGCCAAATAAACCAACAAACAATACGACAGCAACTTGATTAACCAACGGCGAAACGATTAAAAATGAAAGCGTTACACCCAAAGGAATACCCGCCTCCAAAAAACCGACAAACAACGGAATCGAAGAACAAGAGCAAAATGGAGTTATCGTGCCAAAAAGCGCGGCCAACAGATAATCCAACCCATACCATTTGCGCGATGCCAAAAAATCCTTCAATTTCTCGACCGGTAAATAGTGACGTACAATTGCCATAAAGTAATTAATCACCAAAAGCAAAAGCAATATCTTTATGGAATCATAAATGAAAAAATTCACTGCATCTCCCAAATGCGACTCCGGATTAAGCTTAATCACGAAATATGCTAACCATTCCGCAAAATATTCAATCGGATAAAAAACATCCATAACCGATCTACTTAGCAATTTCCTTTACAACCACATCCGCCCCCGCAACATCCTGAAGACTCGCTCCCTTCATTGCCACACTCCTTAAGCAATAAATCTTTAATATTCTCCACGTCACCAATCGCACCCGTCATTACAGGCTTGCCATTAATAGCCAAAACCGGGCTCTGCATCACGCCCATTTCTATCATTTTTTGAATATCCGTAATATATTCCACTTTAACCTCCAAACCGACTTCCTTAACCGCTTGCTCGGTTAACTCAAACAATTTTTTACAAGTAGGACACCCCGAACCCAAAACTTGAACACTTTCGATTTTATTGTTCATAAGATTGCAAATAATGATTTAATAACGAATTATATTTAATAATTGTTTTTTGATTAATTGAATAATAAACCTTTAACCCATCTTTCCGAGATTCTATCAACCCAAAATCTTTTAGCACCTTCAAATGATGAGATATCAAATTCTGCGGTAAATCCAAAAATTGCCAAATCTCACAGACACATTTCTCCCCATCCCTTAACATACACAAAATCTTCAACCGGCTCTCCTCGCTGATGACTTTCAAAAAATCCACGGTAATCCGCAAATCTTTGGTCGATTTTGACCCCTTACAACATTTTGGCTGCATATAACAAAAAAGACTATATCAAGATATATTGATATAGTCAACTATAAACGTTAAATCATTTTTTTTATTTATCCAGCAACTTTTTATTTTGCGGTTTCTTCAAATAGTTTTTCTTTGACACAACCGTCCGCCCAAGTTGTTTTTCCAGTTCTTTTCTTGCTACTGCGGCTACATTCCCACCCGTCTTTGCATCACTCCTAAGTGCCTTTAAGCCCTTTGAGTTTTTAGTAACATGCAGTTCAGTAGTAGATCGCTCACCAAGCATCGTAAAGATAAGTTCAAAATCATCCATATGATCTCGCAAATTTTCTCTTTTCAAACCTTTCAGCTTCTTATACTCACTCGGAGTTACACCAAAGGTTGCTTTCGAAATTTCAGCCGTGAGTATTTCATAGTCTTTATCCTCTTTGGCATCGCGTTTTTTCCACTCATCGGTTAATTCCTCGCGTATCGCAATACCGCGCATCCGCTTCTCTATCCAATTCTCGCTATAACCTTTTAATTGGTAGAGCATTCGTGTTCGCTTAGTCGCTAGCTCCGGATTTTCAATCTCTTGAATACGCTCATAACCCACTTTTGCAAGCCAGCGTTTAAAGGGTTCGGCTTTTGGCGATGGGATGGATTGGATAATGCGAAAAATACCCTCGGTATTGGCACAATTCATACTTTGTTTGCCGCCTTCCGTTGGGACTTCAAGGGTATGTACAAAATGTACCCACCCTTTAGCTAACTCCAAATCACGTTGTTTCATGCGCTGTATGTATTGTTTTGGATCGTTTGAGTTAATCAGAGCCAATACAACATCCTCAACCACAAACCACCATTCACCATTATGAAGTGTTTTACGTATTTGCTTACCCTTAAACAAGGCAATTTGAGTGGTCTGCATATACTTATTTTACCTTTTTTTCAGCAACAAATACACAATCCCCAAAACAAACAACCCAATACAAGCTATCACCGAAATAATGATATTGGGATACTCCCCTGCAAAACCGCTTGCAGAAAGATGTTTATTCAATATCCCCGAATACGCCCAAACAAGTACCAAGCCGTATGCGACATTTCTATCTATCAACATCCGCCAAATTCCAATCCCCGCCCCCACAAACACAATCAAAATCATCCAAACAACATCACTCAATCCAAACCCGTTCCAATTCAAACTGACTAAGAACACAGTTATGTTTGCTATAGTCGCTACGGTAATCCATCCAAAATAAATACTAAACGGCAATTTAATCAAAGTATAATCCGTCAAAACAAAAGTCTCTTTCTTGAGAATCTCCGCCAGCTTAATCAAACAAGTCAAAAGCGCCAACATGATGATGACAGATAACCAGATGATTCCGTTATGCCAAGCAAAAATCCACGCAATATTGGCGATTGACGATAGAATAAAATATTTATTCAAATTAACAATCAATTTTTCCTTTTTTGAATCATCTTTCTTCTTGGGATAAACAAACTGATATACGACATAAGCGCCCAACAACAAATAAATCAAACCCCAAATCGAAAAAGTCAGCCCTGCCGGCGTAAACAGATTCGCATAAGCATCTGAAGCCTCTCCGGTGGTTACTCCCCCAATAGGTAAAGCATTAGCCAAATAATTGACAAATACCATGGCTGCATATCCGATAACAGCACCTATCTTTAAATAAAGATTGGTAATATTTTTCATATAAAAGATATTATTGATTATTGCTAAATTATACAGTAAATAACTGTTTTATTATAGCCTAAGCTTAAATCATGCAATCAAATCTTAAATATACCAAAAAACAAGTCTTGCGGTTTTCCGCATTCATTGCTAATATACCGCAATAATTGAATACCCATCGATTCCGGTTTCAATTTATCAAAACCCAATAGGGACGTCGTATAATGGTAGTACAGGGGTCTCCAAAACCTCTAGCGCGGGTTCGATTCCTGCCGTCCCTGCCACGTCGCTCGCGAGCAACGTGGCCTGCCACTCAACTGAGTAGCGGGCCATGTGACTTGCGAGCGGCTTTTTAATTAACGCGAAACAACAAAAAAACCTCCTTGGTTGGAAGTATTTTGTTAAAGGATGGAAACTTGCCTTCACTTAAGATATAATCTCCAATTATGGAAAACCATCAACCGCCAAAAAACATTACCGACGTTGGATTAAGCATGTTTGTCGATACAATCAAATTACGCGAACTTCCCCTGCCGGTTGTTGAAGTTCCTTTGGAAAACTTGCTATGGCATTTCGATATGCCGGTTTGGGCAAAAGATGGAACGGATGATTGGAACCTTACCCCATGGGATGTTATCAACAATAAACCGGGCTCCACAATCCACCAACAACGAATGGACAAAGCCGATCTGAACTACCCCATTATTTTAACCGAATATAAATCACGGCTGGTTGCACTCGACGGAGTTCATCGTCTGGTAAAAGCTTATCTGCAAAACCGAAAAACAATACCTGCAAAAATCATTCCATCGGAATTTCTTACCATGAAAGAATATCAAAGTTAAACTGAAATCGGAATTATAATTTCTATTACGAACTTTGCTGTCAAAAAACTCATCAAATGACGAGTTTTTTTGATATATTACAAATACATATTTACCAGCTTTTATTCAATGAACGGATTCACGTTTTTCTCCAAAAAATGCTCTAAAGTTTGCGAAGCAATCGCAATCGATCCTCCGCTATCCTTTAATATATCCAAAAGCTCTTTTTTCTTCATACCCGCCAAATCCCTGCATTCATCCGCCAAACGAATCACATCATTAAACCTTTCTCCCTCGCGGCTCCCGGGCTTAAAACCCAATGATATCAACTCCTTGCCGGTTACAAACGGCTTGGGAGGCTCTTTATATACTCCGATTTCTTCGGCTTGTTTTCTAACCCAAATCGCAGCCTTCACTCCTCCGTTCTCCAAACCGGATAATAAAAATTGTTCTTTATTATTAACATCCAAAAACGGCCCTGTGCCAAAACTATCAGCTTCCGAAACATAACTCAACTCTTCTATGGTGGCCGGATGCAAACGTTTGGCCAATCTTCGGAAAGCTCCTTGAGAAACGCTCCCGCGGCCATAACTGACTATCGGCCACAGATGCTCACCGACAATTTTCTTAACTTTCTCAATATCATCTTTTCTCGCTCCAATGGTATTCAAAAACTTATCCGTCGGCTCCATCCCGGCCTGCTCATGTCCGCGAGACCTGATTCTTCCATCAATGAATTCCGTTGTAGCCGGTTTTCCCAAATCATGGCACAATGCCGCCAACATAACTATTCTTGCTTTTTCGTTGCTCAAATTATAACTCTTGGTCAATTCTTTAGCTTTATCAACCACCATTAAAGTATGCACCCAAACATCTCCCTCCGGATGCCATTCAAACTCTTGTTCGCACCCAACCATGGCATGTAATTCCGGATAATATTGCTCCACAACGCCAATCTCTCGCAACAAATTCAAACCCTTTGACGGCTTTTTAGATCTTAACAGCAGCTTCTCCCACTCTTCACGCACTCGCTCTTTGGATATTTCCGCCAGCTCCGGCACCATGCTTTTAAATATTTCCAAAGTTTTCAGATCAGCCTGCACTCCAAATCTACCGGTAAATTGCGCGCCTCGAAGCAAGCGAAGCGGATCATCCCTAAACCTTTCTTCATCCGTAACGCTTAGAATATGCTCCCTCAAATCATCAACTCCTCCAAAAGGATCAAAAATCTCTCCGGTCAAAGGATCCTTCGACAAAGCGTTAAAAGTAAAATCCCTGCGCTTTGCAGCCTCGGCTATACTCATGCGCGGATCAACCTTAACCTCAAAACCCCTGTGACCTTCACCGATTTTCGAGTCTGTTCGCGGTAATGAAATATCCAATTCCACTCCCCCTTTATGCTGCAATTTCAAAATTCCAAAAGCCTTCCCCACATCTTTTACGGATCCAAACTCGCCAGCTATCTTTTCAACTTCTTCGGCATCAAGTCCGTAAACCTCAATATCAAAATCCTTGGCCGCTATTCCCAAAACTTCATCCCTAACAGCTCCACCCACAATCAAAGCCTTACCTCCAGCCTCTTTAATCGCCCGCGCCACTTCCAAAACCATTTCAAACGCTTCCTTGGCTTCGATCGAATGTATCTTTTCCACATACATCGCATATTCCTCAGCTCCCAAACCTTGATAAATTTTACAATCATCCCGCTCCTCAATAAACCGCGGTACAACTCTTAAATCCGATTCTTTCTCATCAAACCTGCGTCTGTCATAAACGGCTTTAATTTCGGGATCGTGATTGACTCTATTTTCTTGCATATTTATTTTTATTATAACACTAAATTGTTATCATGACTAAATACAAAATCTTCATCAAAACATAAAAAACAACGTATTTTAGCCAATTTATCAGCTCTTCGTCATAATCTGGAACAAAGCGATTTAAAAAAATTCTCCTAACCCTTGCTAAATTCAAAATTTTTGTGTAAAACAAGATATCGCACTATCCAAAAAACCACCCGAAACGGAGGCAAAATATGTGTTTAATGGCTTTTTCCGATAACAGCGGATTATTGGGCAATCATATCATCGAGCTGATCTCCGATTATGACAGTCAAACAGAAGGCATCAAGCTCAAGCTTGTCATCAAGCATATGGATACACAAAGCGTTTTAAACGTAGTTACTTTTACCGATTCTCTGAATCTGGAAAGTATCCCCTGCGTACCCGTGCCTTTAAACGCGGTCCTTCGTGACTTCGACAAATGCATGAACCAAGCCCTGGCCAAAACCGGCCAACTAACGGTTAGCTGCGTCAAAGACGAGCTTTGCTTTATCTTGCAATTCGGTGAAACTCGACTAAAGTCCTCCGTCGCCAAACAATTACTCTTCCCGCAACAACACAGCGCATGATTTCTCATGCGTTTTTATTTTTCCAAAAAAACAAACTTAGCCCTATCTTCCAATTTGTGCTAAAATACTTACATAGACAACGAACATAAAAAATCTCCGCTAATAAAACTCAAGTCGGTAATAACAGTGGAGATTTCTCACATCCGATGCGCCCCGGAAGCAGAAATGACGAATGGTGGTTTATTCGTAATACGAAATACGAAATTCGTGACTCCCTCCTTCGCCGAGACTTCGGTGGGTGCGCGTGATTCGTAGTTCGTGATTCGTAGTTCGTGATTCGACAATTATTATTTTTTCTTTGTTATTTATTATTTTTCTTATAGTTTATGAGCAAACCAGCCTACGTCCTCTCCGTCAACATGGGTTACGGCCATGACCGCGCCGCCTATGCCTTAAAAGAACTCGCCGACGGCGGAGTGATCAAAATGAACGATTACCCGGGCATTCCCAAACGCGATAAACAACTTTGGGATCAAAGCCGTAAAGGTTACGAAGCCGTTTCGCGTTTAAAACCCATTCCGGTCATCGGTGATATGGCTTTTGCGATCATGGATAAAATTCAAGAAATTGATGATTTTTATCCCCGCCGTGATTTATCGGCCCCCACCTATCAAGTCCATCAAACTTATTATCTGATCGAAAAAATGGGCATGGGCCGTCACCTTATAGAAAAGCTGGCCAAAAAACCCAAACCTCTTATCTGCACCTTTTTCACCGGCGCCTTCGCGGCCGAAGTTTTTGACTATCCGGGTGATATTTATTGCCAAATCTGCGATGCGGATATGGCTCGCGTTTGGGTTGCCCGCGATCCTAAAAAAAGCCGTATCAAATACTTTGCCCCCAATGGCCGTGTAGTGGAACGCCTTAAACTCTACGGAGTCAAAGAGGAAAATATTTTTCACACCGGCTTTCCCTTGCCCCGCGAGGTCATCGGCGGGCTTGATAACAGCGCCTGCAAAAAAGATTTGATGCAAAGAATCTGCAATTTGGATCCCCATGGTATTTTTTTAAAGAAATATCAAAAAACAATAGAATCTGAAATCGGTATCGGATCATGTAATATTAAAAAAGATCATCCGCTGACTCTTATGTTCGCCATCGGCGGAGCCGGAGCCCAACATCAACTTGCCATCGATATTTTAACCAGCTTAAAAACTCGCCTGAAATGCAACGGCTTCATTGTGCGCATGATGGCCGGCACTAAAAAAGAAGTCGCCAAAGAAATTGCAACCAATATTAAAAAACTTGGCATGCAAAATCTGGTTGGAAAAAATCTTTTTATTGATTCTTATAAAGACCGTCCGACATATTTTAAAGAATTTAATAAACTCATACGAAAAACCGACATAATGTGGACCAAACCCAGTGAAATGTCTTTTTATTGCGCTTTGGGAATGCCCATCCTTATGGCTCCAACAATCGGCAGTCAAGAAGATTTTAACAAAACTTGGCTCATGTATATCGGTGCCGGAATCGAACAGGCTGATCCTAAATTTACCAATGAATGGCTTTTCGACTGGATAGATTCCGGAGGCTTTGCCCGCGCGGCTTGGAACGGCTATGTCGAAGCTCCCCAACACGGCTCTTACCGCATCGAAGGCATAGTAACCGGCAACAAAATGGAAGTCGAAGAACTGCCGATGATCGTCTAAATCAGTTCATCAAGTACAAAGTGGCAAGTTCATCAAGAGCGACTAAGGTAGTTCATCAAGATAAAAGTCTAAAGTTTATCAAGAGCGACTAAGGTAGTTCATCAAGTTGAAAGTAAAAAGTTCAACAAGAGTTACTCATGCTTCTCTTGATGAACTTTAAACTTGATGAACTTGTTACTTGGTAAGATAAACTTTAGACTTGACGAACTTTGTTCTTAGTTTGACCGATTCCCTTGTTTTTGATTACATATTGCCGGTACCTCGAAAATCTTAAGGAAGGTGCAAAATGATGCTAAGAGGCAAAAATTTCGGAGATGTTTTTTGCGCCTCCGGAGCGCGTAATTTTTTTGGCGAAGGCTACTGGTTTCATCGCTACGGCAAAAAACTGGGCTTGGATTTTACCGGCAGCACTCTTATATCCAAAACAACCACTTTAACGGAGCGTCCCGGCAATATGCCTCTCAAAAAAGGCTCAACCATGCCGGTTGAAACAGCCCCCAAATGCATTATCGTAAAACCGGCCAAAGGAATTGCGCTAAATGCCGTAGGCTTAAGCGGACCCGGAGCTCCTTGGCTTTTTGCCCAAAACCGTTGGCAAAATATCATCGATCCGTTTGTAATTTCTTTTATGGCCGTCGGCGCCAAGCCGGAAGATCGTCTTGCGGAATATCAAAATTTCGCGTATTTGGTTGCCTATGCAAAAGAAACAACCAAATTCAAAGCTCCTTTTGCTCTGCAAATCAACGCATCCTGTCCCAACGTTGGTTTAAACCTCGAATCCGTGGTTACGGAAACAACTCAAGCTCTGCATAAGTTGAGTTCACTGCAAATTCCGCTGGTGGTCAAAGTCAACGCATTGGTTACACCCGAAGCGGCTAAAGAACTGGCATCCGTTCCCGAATGCGATGCTATCTGCTGTTCCAATACAATACCGTGGGGCAAGCTCCCCGATCGTATCGATTGGCAGCAGCTTTTCGGTACAACCGAATCACCTCTGGCTCATTTGGGCGGCGGCGGCCTTTCCGGCTCTCCTCTTCTGCCCATTGTTTGCGATTGGATAGCCGAAGCTCGTAAAATCGGCGTCAAAAAACCAATCATGGGTTGCGGAGGCATACTTTCCGTCCAAGACGCGGATTTGATGCTCGAAGCCGGAGCTTCGGCTATAGAGCTGGGATCCGTGGCTTTTCTGCGTCCGTGGCGCGTGCAATCAATCATTCGCCATGTCCGCAGTCAATTCATCACTCGGGCGATTTACCGCAGTTTCGGCATCGAAAAACCGCCTCAAAGGAGCGAAGAATGAATAACGGACGCTATGTGCTCAACACCGCTTATGACATGCATGTTCATCTTCGACGCGGCGCCATGTTAAAAACAGTCGCGCCATATACGGCCCGATATTTTCGAGCCGCAGTCATCATGCCCAACACCGACCCCCCGATCCTGACTATTCATGACGCTGATGAATATCGCAGAGAAATCATCACAGCTTGTGAAAATCGCAAAGATTTCACACCGCTCATGACTCTCAAGCTAACCCCGCAAACACAAGCCAAGGATCTGACGGCTGCAAAAGTCCACGGCATCATTGCCGGAAAGTTTTATCCCGAAGGCGTTACCACCGGCAGTCAAGACGGATTCCGCAAACTTTCCGATGCTTATCATTTGCTCGAAGTTATGCAGGATTACGATCTTCCCCTCAGCATCCACGCCGAAAAACCCGGAGCCGATCCGCTTTTGGCCGAACAGCTGTTTCTGGAAGAAGTCATCGGAGTCTCACAAAGCTTTCCCAAACTCCGCATCATCATCGAGCACCTGAGTTCCGCGGCTGCCGTTCAAACGGTTTTAGATCTGCCGGAAACGATTTCCGCAACAATCACCGCGCATCACTTGGCAATCACACACTCCGAAGCTATCGCGGATCCGCACTGTTATTGCAAGCCCATAGCCAAGGCGGAATCCGATCGCCAAGCGCTGATCAAAGCCGCGACCGGCGGAAATCCCAAGTTCTTTTTCGGCTCGGACAGCGCACCTCACCCGCGCGTCGATAAGGAAGTGGTAAATCCCAAAGCCGGCTGTTTCACCGCACCTATCGCCCTGCAAATTCTGGCTGAAATCTTTGATAAAGCCGGGGCTCTGACCAAATTGGATGACTTTGTCGGCAAATTCGGGCCGGCTTTCTACGGACTCAAAACCGAACCGAAATGCGTCAGCCTTTGGCCGGAGCCCTGTAAATACATATATTCGCCAAACGACCCCAAACCGTTTCTGGCCGACAAGATTCTGGGCTGGCGGCTGGAAACCTGCCGCAACCTCTGACACAAAAACCGCGTTTCCGCGGTTTTTATAATTTCATATTAATTTATTAATAAAATTACACATCGCTATTACGGTTCAATTATTGTGCACTATGCATTGTACACTTTGCATTGACCATAAAAAATCAATCATCCGAAGACGAGTCTTCTCCCGTATCCGACTCCATGCCCGCATCGCCCGCTTCAACTTCATCAACAATTTCTTCTTCACTGTTTTCTGTTCCGTCTTCATTCTCCAATTCTTCTGGAACTGACTGTGCTTCAGCGGTTTCCATGGTCGTCGTTTTTACGGAAGTCGAATCCATCGATTGAAAATCCGAAACAGGCTCTGATTTAACTGCTGATTTTTTTCCAAAAATCTTTTCCCAAAAAGACATATTCATTTTCGTTAAAATAATTAAACAATCTTTTATTAACCACTATTTATTTGGATTCTGTATTGTATTATCATTTTTTTCCTAAACTTTTTCTGTTTTTAATTCTTACGTGTTATCTGATAAGGCTCGATACATCCATTAAATTCGTTGTTTGCCCCATTACGACAGGCAATTTTCCATCCCAAGTTTCAATAAATCTCATTTCTAAAATTTTATCATTGGTTTTTAAGGCTTCCGACTCGATACGAATCGCCTCGGCCCTGCCTTTGGCTTCCGCGATTTTTTGTTCGGCTTCAAATTTTACCTGTTCCAATTTATTTTTCGCGGCCAAAGCCTGTTGCTCCGCCGTCACCTTATCTTCAATTGCTCGGTTAAACGACTGCGAAAAAGCAAAATCAACGATATTGAACTCCTCAACCAAAATGCCATGCGGTTCAAGCTTATTCTTTAAATTCTGCCTGATTTCATCCCGAACTTCTCCGCGCTTGGTAATCAATTCTTCAGCGGTAAATTTTGCCGTAGCCGCCTTAACAGACTCTTGTAATGAAGGATCAATTAAACGCGTATCATAGCTCCTCCCAACATTTTGATACAAATCCGCAGCTTTTCCGGGATCAATTTTGTAATTCAAAGCCACTCTGCTGTTCACGACCTGCAAATCCTTGGATGCCGCATCAGCTCCGACTTCTGTTTTTTGCACCTTTACATCAATAATCACCACTTCCTGAACCAAAGGAATCTTAAAATATAATCCTTCGTTAAATACCTTCCCTGTCACAGCACCAAATTGCACCAAAACACCTCTCTCGCCTGCGTTAACAGTACCTACGGTCGAAAATATCAAAAAAATAACTATCATTGCAACAAATGCAATTATTGCTGTAAATGAAACTTTTTTATCATTCAACATATGCTGTATATTCATAATAATTCTCCAATCCAATCTAAACATAAGCCCCAGTTAACGTCAACAACCAATCGGCGTTCATAACGTTCATAACGTTCATAACGAGTTCAGTAGTTAAAATTAAAGTTCGTCGTGCCAAGTAACAAGTTTATCAAGTCTAAAGTTCATCAAGAGTTACTTTGGCCGCTCTTGATAAACTTTTAACTTTTATCTTGATGAACTACCTTAGTCGCTCTTGA
>CALFEO010000038.1 GCA_937949995.1 uncultured bacterium | reverse complement strand
AAAAATAATGATAATAATCGCGAAAGCGATATCAATCATCGTTAATTGTTAATTGTTAATCGGTAATTGGTATTTGGTATTCTCTATGAAACGCACCAAAGAAGACTTCACCTGTGAAAAATGCGGTACTTCAGTTATTGGCAACGGTTACACCAACCATTGCCCGGCTTGTCTTTGGTCTAAACATGTGGATGATGTTCCCGGAGATCGCGCTCACGAATGCGGGGGCATGATGCGGCCCACGGGCGTGGAGGTTAAGCATGGCGAAGCTGTGCGTATTATTCATAAATGCGAAAAATGCGGCTTCATACGTCCCGCGCCCGTCTTAGCCCAAGATAATCGTGAAGAACTTATTCGTATTTCCGTTCAAGATCCTCGCGGTAACTGATCAACGCCTCATCCGAAAATAAAAAAATCCTTCAAAGCCTTGAAGGATTTTTGAGTCCGGCTCCTGTTTTCGCTTTTGTTATTTTACGAAATTCGGAACCGTAAAGGTGCACTTGGAGTAATCGAAGCAGTTCTTGATCGCGTCAAAATGCCAATCGCATTTTTCCGCATTGATCCGCAATCGGATCTCGCTTCGATTTGCGCCGGCTGACGTTTCGGAGTTGATTTCCCGAAAGCAAGCCGGATCATCTTGATGAAACCAGGCTTTAGCCGTCTCTTTGGTCAACCGGAATTCTCCGGCTGTCGCATTGGCCGGCAAAGATACGAAGCAAGCGCTCACGTCCGTGGTATTTGTCGCTTGGCTGTAGGGCGGGGTAGTGGGACAGCCGATTCCCAGCTTGCCGGATTCGGTTTTTCCACTCAATTTTCCGGGCATCTTGAGCGCATTGCTTTGTCCGAAGAAATTTTGCAGATTTTGCGTCGTCATCGGCAAGTAAATCAGGTCATCTTCGGCCAACAGGCGAGCGATCTCTTCATCGCTGTAGAGAGGCGGTGCAATCGACACTGTTGGCACAGGAGCCGGGTTTTGAACTGGGGTTTGAATCGAGGTTGGTTTTTCTCCTTCCTCTGCCAATAACCAAATCCCGGCTGTCATGATGGCGATCAGCATACCCAGTGCGCCGGAAGCCAACAACACCAAGGGATTGATTTTTGTTGCCGGAAGTTGTTTTTGCGGAACATTCGGCAACATGGCTTTGCGCGGAGGTTCGGTTTCCCGATTTCGCGATTCGTCCGTGTAGTCGGGCGGATTTTCATCCGCTGTCTGCTCCGGCTGAATGTGTGATTGAGCTCGCGGATCCGCCTCTGCCGGTTTCAGTCCGCCTGCGTCCGGATTTTCGTTGGCCGTATCTTCGATTTTGGCAGCCGGCTCATAACCGAACTGTGTTACCCTCACGATGCAAGCCGCGATATTCACGCCCGAGTTTTTTGATTCGAACTTGGCTTCCTCGATCCGCGCTTTGATCATCCCTCCGCTGTCGTCTTGAATCTGAATTTCCTCTCCGATCTTGGCATCCGGTATCTCGTATTCCGCAAGCAATGTGTTACGATCCGCTCCGAGCGCTGTTGTGATAACGGCATCCAGCGGTTTGCTTGCTTGGGCCGGCGCCAAACTGACTCGGCTCTGATCGGCCGGAGCCGGCGAAAAATCATTCTGGCAAAACGCCAGTTCAATGCTTGCCCGCAAAGGCCGGCCGGAAACATTGTTGTTTCCGCTGACCTTTTTGACAACCGCGCGCCGGGCCGTTGTACAGCTGGTTCGCGCCTCAATCTGTTCGATGATATCGGTTTCCGATCCGGGGTTCAGATGAGGCAGGTAAAAGACCAAATGTGTCTTGTTCGACCGGCTGATCATTTTGGCCGGCACGGCTCTTCCGCCTCCAAAAAATACGATAACATCGTCGTTGGAATTCGCGTTCATTTTTTTTACCCTCTTTTGTCAAAGTAGCTTATTTCTGTTTGTTTTAGAATATCAAGAATTACCATATTTTACTCCAAATGTCAATCCATTAAAGATAAAATCGCCTATTTTAAAGCCCCGAGCAAGTTGCTCGGGGCCGTTAGAGGTTATGGTTTAGTCGCAGGTATCGCAGGCGATCTTTTTGGGATCGGGGACTACGATCTGGCAACCGGTGATATCCCTGCAGTCGGCAGGGATAAAGTAATCCGGTTTTTCCTTGCAGTCCAAGTGGATTGTTTTATCGCTCCACTCGCTGACCGGAGTCCGGGCTCTGTAGTCATAACAAGAGGCATTCGTTCTTCCCAGAATCGCGGATACGTACTTGCTGTCAGCCGGATATCTACCCGGGCCGTAAGGTACGCAGATTTCGCATCCTGCCAAATTCGTGCGCCCATCAGCAAATGCGCGCTCTGTTTCTTGGCACACGATGCGCTTTGCGCCTTTAGGTGTGTTGATTTGCACCCTGCCCCACACCGTGGCATCTTTGCTCTTTTGATTGAGCAATGCCAAGATGTTTTGGGGATTTGCCGGGTAGCAAGTCTCCGGGGGCGTAGACGGCTCGGGCTCCGCATTGGCACTCGGAGCCGTCTGCACCGTAACCGGAACTTCAACCGGAGGCGGCTCTTCCGTCGAGTTGGCGGACGCGGCTTCGGTTGCGGTTTCATCCGTCGCAGGCTCGCCGGTCATGGCACAAGTGCCGTAACCGATCACGCCTCCGAAAATCATGCCCACGAGCAACATCCCGAACGAGATCAGAACCATCATTTTTTGTGACGCCCGCACTTGCGTCCGTTCCTGATTCTTGAACGCATTGTAGATGCGTTCTTCACGCATTTCCGGATCTCCGTCAGGTTCCGGGTCGATCTCGTTTAGAAATGCATGCAAAGCATTGGCTGTCTTTTCAGCCCATTCTTTCGTCTCCTGAGCTTCGACCAACTTGGACTGTTCAAACTCTATCGTGGTCTCCAGCCGTCGGGCCCTGTCATAGGCTTTTTGCAAGTCTTCATTCAGTTTTTGAACCTTTTGGTTCAGATCCTGAATCTTTTGATTGCAAACCGAGTGATCCGCGACCGGAAAAGGTGTCGTCGGAACGGCTTTGAGCTGTCGAATTTCCTCGTTGAGTCGAGACTTTTCGTCTTCGATGCGCCGGATTTCATCCAGCAAATTTTGGATTTCACGATCCTTGAGTTGCAGATCAGCGGACAAGCTCTGCACGAGCTTGTCTTGATCCTCATCATCATCGGGTATGCTTTCCAAAATGCTGATCTTATCTTCCAGCTCTTCGATTTTTGAGATGTGGAGACGAAACACGCTTTCCGCGTCCGTCTTTTCGAAGTCGAGTTTGTTCTGCAGTTCAGCACACTTGGCGTGAGCCGCGTCCAACTCGTTTTGCAGCCGCCGGCACTCTTCTTCTACCTTCTCGCGTTCAGCAATCAGGTAGTCATAAGTGTCGTCGCTTTTTGGAACGGTCGTCGCTTTGAGCGCGGCGAGGGCCTCGTCCAGCTCTTTTTGCAGGTTTGCGGTTTGATTCCCGCTCGCCTTGAGCTCCGAGATTTCACGCTCCAGCCTGTCGATAACATCTTCCGCGGCTTTGCGCGCCTCGATGGCATTGGCCAGCTCGTCATCCCTCGCTGGCTCGGGGCTGGCCTCGAGCTTGGCTTGGATGGCTTGCAACTCTTTTTCCTTGCCTTCCAGCTCATCGGTCAATTGCTGGATTTTTTCCTGCAGTTCCGTATTTTGCCGGTTGGCGCTATCAAGAGCATCAGCCAAAGCCTTGTCTGCCGGATCCGTAGTCTTCTTGGGCAAAGGCGGAGGTGTCTGCATCTTGGGCTGTTGTACCGGATTTCCGGCCCCGCCAATCGGCGCTCCCATATTCATCTTCGGATTAAAACCCATCTCCATTCTCCTTTTCTTTTCTTTTGTCTGTTTCCAAAATTGTTACATGCTACATGTTACATGCTACATGCTTTTGTCAAAGTCCGGTCTCGTTTATTAAAACGATGTGTTAACTTAGCATAAAAATAGCTATTTGTCAAGATATGCCAACAAAACAATTGTCAACAAGCCAACAAACCATTTTTTGTCTGTTTAGCCAAAAATCCACTTGTTTTATCTTGGTTCCGGCAGTAAAATACTTTAATAATTCGGTTGCCGGCCAACATAGTTGTCCTGTGGCCGGTTTTTATCTCGTTTTTATTTGATATTTTATGCCCTGCAAAAAGCCCGTTGAACTGAATAAGCGTCATCCGGTTGTTCTCATAATTTTGGATGGATTTGGTATTTCCCGCAAAATAAAAAGCAATGCCATTCATTTTGCCAAAATGCCGTATTTTAAAACCGCTTTCCGCAAATATCCCAGCACTCAACTTTGCGCCGACGGTGAATGCGTAGGCCTTCCCGCTCACGAAGTCGGCAACAGCGAAGCCGGTCACCAAACCATAGGTGCAGGCCGTCCCATCTTATCCGATAAACTGATCGTCAACCGTGCGATCGCTGATGGATCTTTTAATCGCAACCCGGCCTTCAAGCAAGTCGTCGAGCACATAAAAACCAACAACAGCGCTCTGCATCTAATGGGTCTGCTGACAAATTCGCAAAGCGCTCATGCCGCGCTCGATCACATAATCGCTTTAACCGATTTAATGGAACGCCGCAAAGTCAAAGAAGTATTTTTACATCTTTTTACCGATGGGCGCGACACGCCTCCTTATCACGGTTTGAAGTTGTTGGCTCAACTCGAGTCCAAGCTTCCCAAAAACGCCAAAATTGCATCAGTCTCCGGTCGTTTTTACGCCATGGATCGCAATCGAAATTGGAATCGCACCAAGCTGGTTTACGAAGCTTTGGTTCACGGCAAAGGCCAGCGTGCCGAGACGGCCACAAAAGCCATCGAGCAAGCTTACGAAAACGGCATAACCGATGAGTTTATTAAGCCTACATTGGTTAATTGTAATTCCAAATGCACTCACATCAAAGCCAATGACGCCGTCATTTTTTGGAATTTGCGTTCCGATCGCGCTCGTCAATTAACCAAGCCTTTTGTCGCCAAAAACTTCAATGGCAATAAAAACTCCGGCTTTAAACGCGAATACAAAATTCCCAATCTGTTGTTCACCACTCTGACCGAGTTCGGTAAACAGCTCGATCATGTTACGTCCGCTTTCACTCATCATGAACAGCCGTCAACACTGGTCGAGGCTTTGCGTTCGCATAAACAAATGTACATTGCCGAATCCGAAAAATACGCGCACGTCACTTATTTCTTCAACGGCGGTTACGACAATCCCAGATTCGGCGAAGACAGAATCCGCATACCTTCGCATGATGTAAGAACTTTTGATGAAAAACCCGAAATGCGCGCCAAAGAAATCGCGGATGCTGTAAAATCTTCCATTGAAAAAGGTTATGATTTTATTTGCGTAAACTTTGCCAATCCTGATATGGTTGCGCATACCGGCAATTTTAAAGCCACCGTCAAAGCTTGCGAGGCTGTTGATAAGGCTTTGGCATCCATCTGTAAAGCGGTTCATCAATATCCGAACAGCATCTCCATTCTCACGGCCGATCACGGCAATGCCGAAGAGGTCCACGCTCATAACGGCATGGGCGATACTCATCATAACGCCAATCCCGTACCGTTTATTCTCTGCGGTGCCTCGGTAGCCAAAAAACGCCTGCGTCGCGGCACCTTGGCCGATATCGCTCCCACTATTTTGGATTTGATGCACGAGCCGATTCCCAAACAAATGACAGGCAAATCTCTTATTTGCGACTAATGAATTATGGAAAGACCTAAACCGATTGTATTGCTTATTGCCGATGGTTTCGGCGTTGCTCCCGATGCCGAGGGCAATGCTGTAACCCGTGCCAACATGCCGGTTTTTAAAAACCTGATCGAAAACTATCCGGCTATGACTCTTCGCGCCTCGGGTGAGGCTGTGGGTTTATCATGGGGTCAAATGGGCAATTCCGAAGTGGGACACCTTACCATAGGTGCCGGACGCATCTTTTTTCAAAGTTTGCCCCGTATCACGATGAGCATCGAAGACGGTACTTTTTATGAGAATCGCGCTTTTTTAAACGCCCTCGAACATTGCAAGAAGAACGACGGAACTCTTCATCTCATGGGCTTGTGTTCGCCCGGCGGTGTCCACGCTCACATGGAACATCTTTATGCTTTGTTGGATTTTTGTGCGCGTAATAAATTCACCAAAGTCGCTATACATGCCTTTCTGGATGGCCGTGATACGATTTATAACGGAGGCGAAACTTTCATCGAAGAATTGGAAGCTAAAATCAAAGAATATAAAGTCGGTGTCATTGCCACCGTTTCCGGCAGATACTATGCCATGGATCGCGATAATCGTTGGGATCGTGTTCAAAAAGTGTATGATGCCATGGTTAAAGGAGTAGGGGATCAGGCAGCTTCGGCTAAAGAGGCTATTCAAGTTTCGTATGCCAAAGGAGTTTATGATGAAGAGTTTGTCCCCACGGTTATCACCAAAAGCGGCCGACCCATAGCCACTCTTAAAAGCAATGATGCTTTAATTTTCTTTAATTATCGTCCTGATCGCGCCCGTCAAATAACCAAAGCATTGTCTCTTCCTGAGTTTGAAAAATTCGAAAGAATGGCCATGAATAATTTTTACATGGTTACCATGATGGAATACGAAAAAGATTTTCCGGTTGATGTTGCATATCCGCCTCTGGCGGTCGAAACTTGTCTCGCTAAAGTGATTTCAGATGCGGGTTTGCGTCAGCTTCACATTACCGAAACCGAAAAATATGCCCACGTAACCTTCTTTTTAAACGGCATGGTCGAAGAAGAGTTTCCCGGCGAAGAAAGAGTCATTATTCCCTCGCCTCGCGTTTCCAGCTACGACAAAGCTCCGGAAATGGCCAATGTTCAAATTACCGATCGCATTGTTAAAGAGATAGCCGACGGCGGATATGATTTTATTGTTGCCAATTTCGCCAGTCCCGACATGGTTGCTCATACCGGTAATTTCGAAGCAACGGTCAAAGCGCACGAATCAATGGATAAACAACTCGGCCGGATTGTGGATGCGGCGCTTGCTGTTGGGGGTATTGTTTTGTTTACCGCGGATCATGGCAATTCCGAAGAGTTGGTTAATTTGACAACCGGCGAAGTTGATAAAGAGCACTCTACCAACCCGGTTCCGTTTTTAATCGCCGGCCGTCAACTCGAAGGCATGAAGGCCCCCACCGGCGATGTAATCGGCGGTGATTTAAGCATGACCCCTCCGGCCGGCATGCTTGCCGACGTAGCCCCCACCATCCTTCGCCTCATGGGCATCCCTCAACCCGATGAAATGATCGGAAGGACGCTTATCTAAGTAACAAGTTAAAAGTCTAAAGTTCGTCAAGAGTTACTTAAGAGTTCATCAAGTTGAAAGTCTAAAGTTCGTCAAGAGTTACTTAAGAGTTCATCAAGTTGAAAGTCTAAAGTTCGTCAGGAGTTCAGCCCACTGCGCCCAAGGGCTTCGCGGGACAGGTCAAGAGTTACTTAAGAGTTCATCAAGTTAAAAGTCTAAAGTTCGTCAAGAGTTACTCATGCTTCTCTTGATGAACTTTAGACTTGATGAACTTGTTACTTAATATGATGAACTTTTGACTTGATGAACTTGTTACTTGGTGAGATAAACTTTAATCTAAACAACTTAACTCGTTATAAATAGCCTGCCCCGAAAACGAATGAAATGAGTTCTTCGGGGTTATAAACGTTATTAACGTTAGAAGCTTATTGTTATGTCACTCCAAGTGCTCAAAATTCTTAGCAAGTTATACATCAAATCCGGCGCCGTGGATTTGGGCAATCCGCGTGATACTTTGGTTGCCACGCTGCTTTCGGCGCGCACCCGCGACGAACAGGTTTTAAAAGTTTTTCCGGCTTTTAAAAAATGTTTTCCCACTTGGAAAAAACTCGCCCAAGCATCTCTTGCCGATATCGAACGCTCTATCAAGTCAATAAATTATTATCATACCAAATCCCGCGCTTTAAAAAGTTTGGCGCAAAAAATCATAACTGATTTTCACGGCAAAGTTCCGCAGACCATGGAAGAACTTATAACTCTTCCCGGGGTTGGCCGTAAAACCGCCAGCTGCGTCTTATCCTACGAGTTCAACACACCGGCTATCGCCGTCGATACTCACGTTTACCGCGTTACTCGTCGTTTGGGCTGGTCCAATTCGCAAAAACGCGATGACGTGGAAAAAGATTTGCAAAAACTTATCCCAAAAAAACACTGGAACACCATCAACCGCGTTTTCGTCCCCTTTGGCCGCGAATTCTGCAAACCTCAAAACCCCCGCTGTTCCACTTGCCCGATCGCTAAATACTGTCGATATCAACTTAAAAATCATAGTTCATCAAGAGTTCATCAAGTTAAAAGTCTAAAGTTTATCAAGAGAAGCCTAAGTTATTCTTGATAAACTTTAGACTTGATAAACTTGTTACTTGGGACGATGAACTTTAGACTTGATAAACCTTCATCTTAAAAAGTTACTCTTGACGAACTTTAGACTTGATAAACTTTCATCTTAAAAAGTAACTCTTGATGAACTTTGGACTTGATGAACTTTTATCTTAGTGCGATAAACGTTACGACATTATAACTATTTTATGTTATACTGCGGTTATGTTCGACGCCGAGATTGTTGTTTTTATTCATAGCGTCTTTATTGCATCCGCAATAGGGCAGTGGATGGCCATAGCGTTGGCGCGGGTTTGGATTTTTTTATTTGCTCCGGTTTTGGCTTGGCTTTGGGCATACGGATCTCCGCAGGAAAAACACACGGTCAAAGAGGCGCTTTGGTCGTTCGGCTTGGCCGTGTTCAGCTCTGAATTGCTGTCCGTATTATTTTTACGAGACAGGCCGTTTTTAGCCATTACCGAAGTCATCACTCTTATCCCGGCGCCCTTAACAACATCATTTCCTTCCACTCATGCCGCAGCCGCAACGGCTTTGGCCGTCGCATTGTATCATGCGGATAAAAGAGCCGGTCGAATCGGAATTCTTATAGCTTTTGGTGTTATGCTGGGTCGAATCGCGGCCGGCGTTCACTATCCCACGGATATACTTGGCGGAATCGCTCTCGGTTTGCTATCATTCGCTTTGGTTCGTCTCGGTCACAAGGCTTTACGAAAAAATAAGAAATAAACGTCATGCCTTTGATTGATCGTCAAACAATCTCCCGGCACGCTTAACGTTTGTCTGTCGACGGCCAAAATTATTTATGCGAATAATCATCTACATTCTTGGAGTCTTTTTATTGGCTGGCGGAATTTTTGCGGCTTGGTTTTTGCCATCCGCTTTTTTCGACACTGCCGAATCAACCACAGTTGCAATCATCATCCCGGCGGATTCTTCAGTTCAAGATATCGCCGTTCTCTTAAACGAAAAAAATGTCATTTCTTCGGTGTTGGGTTATCGCCTTTACGCACTCATTGATAAAACCGCCATTCGCGCTCTGCCCGGAGAATACGAAATAATTCCGGGCAGTTCTTACCGCCAAATAGCTCGCCAACTTTCCCGCGGTCCGAAACGCGAAGAAATCACACTGCGTTTTATCGAAGGCGAAACTCTCGATGAGTGGCAATCTGCTCTTATGGATCTGGATGTTTCCGCGACATCGGTTAAATCATTGGTCGGAGATACACGCGTCGGTCAATCACATGCAAAGGGCTTGGAGGAGCAATTCGAATTTTTGCAAGCTTTACCTGCCGGTTCTTCGCTCGAAGGCTATCTCTTCCCCAATACTTACCGTGTTTGGAAGGATCAACTTCCTCTCGGCGTCGTCTTAAAACAACTCAACGAGTTTGCTCGTCAAACAGAAGGCTTTGCCGAACAAGCACAGGCGCAGGGCCGTACTCTGCACGAGGTTGTTATTCTTGCGTCCATCGTCGAAAAAGAGGGCCGCACTCCCGAAGAACGCCGGCAAATCGCGCGCATATTCTTAAACCGTCTTAAAATCGGCATGCGCCTGCAATCCGACGCAACTGTCAATTATGTAACCGGTCACAGCCGAGCCAGACCAACTCTCCAAGATTTGGAATTCGCATCTCCTTATAATACTTATCAAAACACCGGCCTTCCTCCCGGCCCAATTTGCAATCCGGGCAAAGACGCTCTCGATGCGGCTCTTAATCCCGCCGAAAACGATTATTACTTCTATCTTCACGATGATGCCGGCAATATCTACTACGGCCGCAACGCCGAAGAACACAAGCTAAATCGTTGGAAAGCCTACGGCGAGTAAACTCAAGCACAAATAATAAATAACAAATAACAAATAATAAAGATAAATCACTCCGCTCGCTTTATTATTTAAAACTTTATTATTTATTATTTTAATGTATTACCGCT
>CALFEO010000037.1 GCA_937949995.1 uncultured bacterium | reverse complement strand
ACGTGAGAAATCTCCACTAATATCACCAGCTAAATACACAATGGTTCGTCATTTCTGCTCCTTAGGCGCATCAGCCTTAGGCGGATGCGCTCTGGGAGCGGAAATGACAAAAGTTTTTCACTGGATGTTTTATCATAAGTTCATCAAGAGCAACTTAAAGCTTCTCTTGATGAACTTTTTACTTTAGACTTGATAAACTCTTGATAAACTTTAGTCTTTAGACTTGATGGACCGGTAGTCGTTACGACTATCAATCAGATATGCTATAATGTTTTTATTATGCACCAACTTTCAGATTGGATGCCTCAAACAGAGGAGGGTCAGCTTTCCGTGGATGTTTACCGCGAAGGCGATATGCTGGTAATTCGCTCGCTGGTCGCCGGTACCGAGCCCGATGATATCGATATCTCTGTTCACGGTGATTTGTTAACCATTCGCGGCAAACGCGAGCACGTCAAAAACGAGCAAATAGACGATTGGTTTTATCAAGAGTGTTATTGGGGCTCTTTCAGCCGCTCAATCGTTTTGCCTTATCACGTTGCCTCCGATGCCACCGAAGCCAAAATCAAAAACGGCATTCTCGAAGTTCGCATCCCCATCCGCAAAGAGGGCAAACAAGTCAAAGTCCGCTGGGAAAAGTAGCAATAATCGAAATTCGAACCACGAACTTGGAACTAGGAACTAGGAACTAGGAACTAGGAACTGGGAACTGGGAACTGGGAACTGGGAACCCTTCTTCGCTGAAGATTCGGTGGGCGAGCTGGGAATAGCTTACACGAAGCACCTCCTTAGTAAGGAGGTTGGGAGGATTCGCTATAACCACCTAACTCGTTACAAACGTTATAAACGTTACGAACATAGGTTTGTAATTTTATGCACAACCAAGGCGCAAAATGCGTTCTTTTTTGATTGCCGGTATGATATGATTATGGTGCATCTATGCAGGATGAAAACGCAACAGAAAGCGGTTCGATCCGGATGCGCTGGAAAAAGCTAAACACAGAACAAAAAATCGCAGTTATCGCTTTGGTGATAGGTGCAAGTTTTGTTTTTGTCGTTTCCGCACTAAGGGTGCGTCACGGGGTCTACGCGCCTTTTTTGGTTTCGGTCTCCGATTATCAAGCTAAACGCGACTTGCTCAAAGATCCCATCGCGGAAAATGAGGCGTTGCAAAAACGCATCGATACCGATGGTGATGGTCTTTCCGATTGGAGCGAAGTGAATATTTACAAAACGTCGCCTTATCTTTGGAGTACGGCCGGCGACAAAATTCCCGATAATGTCAAAATCGCCGCCGGTATAAATCCGCTCTGCAAATTCGGTGAAGATTGCACGATCGGCGCACTCAATCTCAACTTGGCAACCACTTCTTTGCCTTATGATATCAATGCCGTTCAAGATACATCCGGTTTGCTGAACGATGTGCTTATGGGTGTTTCTCCGGGTGCCGCTTCTTACCAAGATGCGGCCGAAAGTGCCGGAGTTGATTTGGAAACCATGAAAAGCCAAATTCCAACCGACCCCGCTGTCATCCGCAAAGCTATTTTGGAAACAGGCAAAGTTACCAAAGAAGATTTGGATAAAATCACCGATGAAGAATTGCTTAAACTTATGAACGAAGCCGTTTTGGAATTGGAAACCGAGCTTAAGGCCGAACAACAGCAAAACAATCAATAAAATTTATGATCAGTTTGAATATCACCAACAGAATCAAAACAGCATCTGCGGTTCTTGCCGGGATTTTTTTGGTCTTGGCAACCTGTATTTTTGTCGCACGCTCCGCTTTGGCTGAAACCACTCTGCCGACAGATCCGTCTCCTCCGCCCGTACCGCCAACCTTTGACGCTTGTTGGGCTATTCTGGAAACACCCAGTACTCCTCAAAATTCTGATTTGAAAATGGCCGAGTTTTACCATTGTTACGAAACCTTCATGGCCGCTTGGAATACTTTTGAAATAGCATCCCGTGATTATTGGCACCGCAGGCAGAGCCAGATTACTCAAGACATGGAGTATAAAATAAAGATTGCGGCCATGGGTGCTTTTTTGGATGCTTTGGCATATATGAGCACCAATTTTGCATACGATACGGCCAATGCCATCTTGGGTGTAGATCGTCCTGATGGCAAACCCGCTTTTTGGGAAGATGATTTTGGTACTTGGTTGGGATATCATGCTGATCAAGCCTCCGGAGTATTTTTTGAACGTTTTGATGCCATGGCGGAATTATCCGCCGATTTTGGCAGTGGGGAGCAAACAAGATACGGCTTTACTACATTGTGTAAAAAACCCAGTCCTTTGGATATTCGTTTGGCTCTGGGCATTGGCGACATGGGGCCTTTGAATGGCGCCACTTGTACCGTTTCGGCCATGTTGGATAATTTCGAAGCTGTTGCGGACATGGTTGATTCGGGCGAAGCTTTGAACATGCATAAGGTGGCTTTTGAGCCTTATGGAAATGATTTGCATGTGGGCTTGGAACTGCATGCCAACTGGATCGATAATGTTTTTAATGCCAAGGAAAGAGCCAAGCTTTCGCGTATCGAATCCGAGGGCATGGTGCCCGTGATCGATAAAATTACACAGCGCATTCAGTGGCCGAGCATGGTTGCCAACGAGTCTGTGCGCAATGTCGATCCTGTTTTAATGGCGCAAAAATCCAACGAACAGCAACAGGATTACATGGTTACCGCATTTTGGGAGACCGGTATGAATGGTTTGGGTATTCTTACTCTTTCAACATTTTTAAATCGTTTGGCTTTCGGTTTGCTGGAAAAGATTTTTAATCCCGAAACGTCAATGGGTACGGCTGTAGGAGGAGCGACTCGCTACCTGATTACTTTTGGCGAATTGAACAATGTCGATTCCACCGGTGAAATGCATAATTATTTCGAACGGCAAGCTTTTGCCAAGTCTTTGGGTGATTTCATTATTCCTTCGTACTTCACTCAAGAAGATAAAGATTTGGTTACCGAGCTTTCATCCTGTCCTCCTTTGCGCGGCAAATGGAATTGTGCCATGGATCAAACTTTGGCAACCGCCATCAAACTCGGTGCGCGCGAAGGCGCTTTAACCATCGGCAAAGCTTCGGGTGTGGGTTCGGAAAACGCAACCTTTTCTCCCAATGCGCCCGGTTTGAATCCCGCTTGGGAGCTGATTCCCGAAACCGATATTGCCAACAATACCGATCCCTCTTGTTATCTGCGCGCATACTGCGCGGGCAATCTCAAAAAATTACGCTTGGCGCGTATCTTGCCGATTGGCTTTGAGATGGCTGCCAATTCTCCTTACAACATCAAACACAACGGCAAATATGTAACACTCGGCACTGTGATTAACGGTTATTATGATTGTAATGAGGAGGGCAAAATGGATAAAGATCATCCTTGGTGCCACCTTATCGATCCCAATTGGATTTTAACCGCTCCTCGCTATCAATGCCGTACCAAAGGTTTTGGCGATACCATTATGCCCGAAGTCGGAACTCGCCAAGAAGAGTGCGGAGATATGGTTTCTTGTCTTGGCACCAATCAAGCCGGCGAGTGCGATAAAGGTTACGGTTATTGTTTGGCCGAGCGGCCGGTTTACAAATTCTCGGCTCCGGAATGTTTGGAGCAATACGCTTCTTGCCGTACTTACACTTCATCACAAGGTCAATCGCTTAGCGCTCTGCGCTACACTTTGGAGCGCGGTGCTTGCTCCGAAGAAAGCATCGGCTGTATGTGGTTTGCCTTGGATCGCTACGTAACCTCAACCGCCTCTCCCGATGGCCTCTGGGTCGGCAGCCTCACTCAAGGCCCCCGCGTTTATTTGGATGGCGGAGCCGAGCCTTGCTCTGCCGAGGGCTGCGTCAAAGTACTCGAGGTTGAGGCGGGTGCACCGGCTTTGAATTTGATAAACAACAGTTCTTTCGAACAAATCGTAACCGAAGAAGTCGCTTCCGATTTTATCACCCGCGGATTCACGGGATGGAATCTGGCCGGTCAGTGCGGTGCCGAATATGAATTATCGGAAATAAATACGCAGGCTTATTACGGAGGCAATTCTTTTAAGGCTTGGAGCGGCGTAACTCCAAGTGAGTATTGCCAAAAACCGGACGGCGCAACTCAAGAAATCAGGCTCGAGCCTAATCGTAATTACACATTAAGCATGTATGTCCGCGCCGAGCTCGATTCAGCCGAAAACGGAGCATTTTTCTATGTTTACCAAAAAGATGATGCCGCTAAAACTCCATTGAACATTCAAGCTGTTTTTGAGCAATGCTCAAGCAATAACGCAACCGGCTTGGTCTCCTTTGATACGGATGCCGTTACCCAAGATTGGAACCGCCAAGTCTGCCAATTTGTAAGTCCCAATCAAAAAGATTTGGTAATGGTGCTTAATTTGCAAGGCGAAACTTACTCCTCTCTATACTTCGACGGTATTTTGCTCGAAGAAGGGGAGTATGTGAATGATTATATCGAAACCGTTGCCGCTCTGGACGAAGCGTTTATTAAAATCGCACCCGATGAATATTCGTGTACCGGCAACGATGCAACCGATCATCCCTCGTGTAAAAACTTTGCGCGTGTTTGCCGCGAAACCGAGGTCGGCTGTCAGGGTTATATGGAAGTCGAAGATCCTTCGGCTCCGGAGATTCCCGCTATCTTAAGTCCGCGCGATTATTGCCCTGATGTTTGCTCGGGTTACGGCGAATACCGCAAATTGGCATCCGCTTTCGATTTGGTCGAGGATCCCGCTTACCCGCAATTCAACGATCCTGATGATGCCGGAACCGCTTACATCATTCCGGGTCAATCGCAATCTTGTTCCGTACAAGATATCGGCTGTGAACCTTTTACCAACATGAGCCCGGCCGCATCCGGCGGCGAGCAAATCGCTTACTTCAATTCATTGCGTTCATGCCAACTGCCCAATGAACTGTCGCGCACCTACTTTACTTGGGAAGGTTCGGATTTAACCGGCTACGAATTGCGCACATGGGCTTTGATTTCCGAATCCATAACCGATACGGGCCCCAAGATTTTGCTTAAGGGCGCTCAATATGGCGACATCAAAGATCCCGATTCCTGTACCGAAGATCTCTGGAAATCGGGCATGGATCCCGATTGCCGTCAATTCTACGATGAGCAGGGAGATGTTTATTATCGTTATTATTCACAAACCGTCAGTTCGGATGCGGGTTGTACTTTATTCAGAAAAGATGACTCAACCGCAATTGATTGCAGTATGACGGGCGGTCACGAATTTGTGGCTCAATCCGGTTCGTGTATGTATTACGCTTTGCCGGCTCAAAGCTCGTCCTGCCCGGCGCAAGCCGGAGGCTGTCGTGCCTACATGGGCCCAACCGGCCGTAATGCGGTACAAGTTTATTACGAAACATTCATGTCCGATGAAAGCTTGACCGGTTTTCAATCCACCGCCGGCTCAGCTTTTTCCCGTTCCGAAGAATCCGTGCTGGTCGGCGATTATTCTCTAAAGATCGATTCCGCTTCCGGTTCTCCTGTGCAAGTCGAGCGCATAATCCCCATCAATTCCACCGGTACTCTATATCGCATTTCCTTCTGGGCCAAAGGATTAAATCCGGTTGATGCCTCGGTCAGCGTTAACGGCCAAGTTGTCGGTACTTTCCGCCCGGGTGTTATCTGGCAGCGTTTCGAGTTCGGTCCATTCCAATCATCAAGCGCGGAGCCGGTTGTCTCCATTTCCGCTCCGGATGTCATGGGTACTTTGTTTATTGATACCGTTAAGATGGATCAGTTAAATGATGTGCGCTTTTTGGTGAAAAACAGTTGGGTTATCCCCGCGGCTTGCGATACCACTCCCGAAGGCACACCCGAGCCCAGGGCCATGCTTGGCTGCCGCGAATATACCGACCGTGCCGGCAACCAAATTTTTGCCAAGAGCTTCAACAGTCTTTGCCGTGCCGACAGTATCGGTTGTAAAGCTTTTGTTGATACCCGCGGTATGCCTCGTCCATACAGCGAAAACCGCACAATCTCGGGCACCAATACTCCCAGCCAAAGAAACGATGGCGATGCCCGTACTTATGAAGATCAATATATCGGCGATTGGTTCGTCACCTCTCCGGCTTGGCGCTATTATTACGCTATCGACGATTTCCGCGCCCGTTGCGACGAGAGCCAAAATTCTTGCCGTGCCTTCGGCAAACCGGTTTTTGCGCAAAACCGTTTATCTCTCGAGCCCACGGATTATATTGTTGATCCAGGTGATACGGTTGTTTGGCAAACTCAAGATATAATCTATGAATTCCAAACCGTTTTACTTAAACACGATTGGGATGCTTACTATAAATCCGATACTTCTCTTAATCTCGCTTGCCGCAAAGATGAATTGCATTGCGACAGATTCCAATCCGGCAATGTAACCGAATATTTCCGTAATCCGGGCGAACATTCTTGCGAATGGCGCGAAGGTGTTGCTTTAAACGCCGACCCGTCTATCGGCATTTATTCCAACAGTACCTTCAGCGGCTGGTTCAGAGTCGGAACCGATATTCCATGCTATCCCGGCGACAGCACCCAATCTCCGCCCAAATCTCCTTACCTCAAAGGAGGGGATACGTTTGGCGCCTACTTTACAGCCGAAGATCCTTATTCGGGCTGGGTTGGCCATTGCCCGGTTAATCAAAGCGAATGCACCGAATTCATCGATCCCAACGACACTTCCGATCCCTCCCGCCCGTTTGGCCGGTCTTACTTCCTCATCAACAGCCGTCAACTCGACACGCGTTCTTGCGGAGGCCAAGCCGATCCTCTCGCGGGCTGTGTCTTATTCAACAACAAGAGCATCGGCGACATGCAAGCCAACAGCAAAGCCACGTATCAAAAATCCGTTGACGAACGCGGTGCGGCGCAAACTCCGGTTGACTGCAAAAACGATCCCGAAAATCCTTACTGTAAAGTTTGCGTTAACTTCTCTTTAATGGATCTGCCCTCCGGTGCCAATCCAACCACTCCCGGAGAACTATTGAGCTCGTTGCAATTAAATCCGGTCAACACTCTCACTTATGCCAAACAATTGATCGATTACGAACTTAAATTGGAAAAATCCGGCTTGCTTTGCGAATCTGACCTCGATTGCGCCTTTGAGGGTCAGGCAATTTTTGCCGAAGGTGCCGCCCCGTCCAACTTCAGCGGTTTTGCCGTGGGTTCCTGCGGACGCCAAAACGATTCCAATGTGGTCATCAAAGTTCAACTGGATCGCGAATGCGCCCGCTGGATGGGTTGCCGCACGGGCGAAACTGTTTACGATCCGGCACAGCAAAAATACGTGAATCAATGCAGTGAGCTCGAACTTTGCGAAAAATCAGGATCCCAAAGCGAGGATATCTTCTGCTCCAAATTCACCAACCGCGAAGCCGAGGATTTCTTATCGCAAGGTCAATTTATCAACCTCGAAAATTACAGCTCCCGCCGTATCGGTTACGGATCAATGGATTATTCGGGCTATGCCATTCCCAATCAATATCTGATGCCCGACATCAAAGTTCGTGCCGTTGGCGCTGATATAATGCCTACCGCCGATTTGCGCGAACAGTATAAATTGGACAATCGCTTGGTCGCCGAAGTCTCCATGACCAATCCCAACATCATTGAAGTCGATGATCCGGCCGCCGGCTCCAGCCAAGTTTGCCGAGATCATGTACTGGTCAGCTGTAATGGCTCGGGCTGTGATAATTACCAATGGTTTGTGAGCCAAAACTTAGGATCGATTTGCAGTACGGACGCTGATTGTTCCGAATTCTTAAATATCGGTGACGGTTACGATGTTCGCGGTACATGCGGACTCTCGCTCTGCAAAGACACGCGCACGGGTCGCTTAGGTTATATCGACGGCATCAAGAACGTTTGCGTTTTAGCCATCAATGAACCGCAGGCTATTTCCTCAACTGTCAGTGCTTCGGCCAAGGATTTAAGCCGTGATATAGGCAATGTATATAAGTATTATACGGACGATAATGTTTCCGCGCGCAACACGGCTTTGCAAAGCTTTATGCCCGCCCCCGAATGCCAGCTTTACCCCGAGGCCGGGTCGCCTTTGCCTAACGAATATGTTGAAACGTGGAACATGTCTTCCAAACCGCCCATTCCCTCAAAGATGATTTCCGGTTACGAGGGCTCTCAGGCTTGTGTCTACGGCGAAGATTGTTCTTGTTCTTATCGCAAAGTGCGTTATGGCATGGGAGCGGATCAATACTATTCGGTATACGGCCAATCGCCCTCCATTGGAGTCTGCGTCGGCGGAAACACTCCGGGCAAGGCTTGTGTCCCGGGCGGTTATGTTCCAACCAATGCCAATAACGAACTGCTGGTTTCCATGCAGGTAAACAGCGCCGTTCTATCCGAGCAGGCTTGCGACGGCGGTGTTTGCCGTGCTATTCAGGATGTGGTGGTATTAAACGGCCGTTACGGTTATTGTTTGGAACGCGATAAAAGCCGTGCGGGCAACTCCAATCAAATCAGCGCACCGTGCTTAACTTGGAGTCCGCAAAACGTAATCGGCGGTCAATATGATGTTACTCATCATTCGCCAACAGCCGGCTATCTGCCTCCGCAGGGGAGCGGCGAATACTATTGCGCCAGCGGAGCCAACGAGCAAACTCTCAAAACCCCCAAAGCCGAGTCTTGGTTGACTTGGTATGATGATTATCTCGGCTCTTGGACCGGCCCCGATTTTTGGAATCCAGGCAATTTGCGTCAACTTGGCTACTCTCGCACCGATGTTTGGTATTACAACCAAGGTGATTACAATAATACGGCTATCGACGGAGCCACGAATCGCTACTCTCCATCCACGCCAATGTTGGATTGCATTAAACACGATGAAAAGAGTGTTGGCGCCGAGAGTACGTCTTTGCGTTGCGATACCACGGATGCAGGCAATGTCATGAAAGCCGGTGCCACTCAAAATCTGCGTTTCGCTTGCCGCAGGGCTTCGGTTTGTGAAGGCGTTGAGGTTGCTAAGCACGGAATTGAACCTCGAGTCGATGCCAATCCCAACGAAGGCCGATGGATTATGACGGGCGATGCCGTAAGCAACTCTTACATGGAATATTTTGTTCCTGCCGGTCCGGGTATTTGGGGAATCGACGAAAAATATTTCGATTATCATTACGGTTTGTTTAAATTCAGCTTGGTTCCCGATGCTTTGGGCTCTGCCTGCAAATGGAATCCCAAGTGGGTTGGCATGTCGCACGTGGCCATGGATGCCATGGAGGGCGCTGATTTCTCTTGCTCCGCTTACCTCCAGCAAATTCAAAGCAATTCCCAGCAATTTTACAATCAATTCAGCAGCCGCTTTGCGGGCATTCTCGACAGAACATCCGAAACAGTATTTCAAGACGCGCAGGGCAATCCGCAAAAGATGGCTTGTGTTTTGGGAGGCGGAAGCTGTTATTACAAATTTTGGGAAACCGGTTATCAAGATCAAAGCAAACCCAAATTCATCTGGCCCGAAACAACCTACAAGCAAAAATTGGAGCAATTCAATTTCAAAAAACAATTCACCCAATATTACGCCGAGGAGTGCCGTTCTTCACAGCCGTACTTCTCCATCCGCGCCGTATTTCAAAATGCCAACTCCTACACCAACAGCCTGCCTCCGGATGAAACTCTGGAAAACGGCTTGGAGGGTCCTTGGCAATTTGTCGGCTTCTGGTTTACCACTTGCTTAAACGCCGATAACCGCATGAATGATCCGGGTTGGTTATATATGAGGCTCGACACTGTCAGCTCGGATGTGTGCCGTGAAGTCGCGCAGGTTAAAGATGATAACAGGGAAAGCGCTCCGTTTATGGATCGCATCTGGTCGGCCGGCAATTTCATGTTGCCCACCTTGGGTTTGCGTTACGATACTCCCAATTCGCCGTTTGGATCCTCTTTGGCAACCGGCAAAATCGGCACCGAACCAATGCTGGTCGGCGCCAGCGTTCCGCTCTCCGGCGATTTGCAAAAAGCTCCAACCTTCATCGATTCCGGTGTCACGGTCGCCAGCTTGTTCAACCAGCAAAATTCGTGGGTACCTTTATCCAACCTCTTTGCCAAAGTCTACAAAATCTGGCGCTGGGATCCCATCCCCGTGTATTCTTGGGATTCAGCCTGCGTTTCCGGTTCCCAAAAAGGCAAGCTTTGCACCGCCGGCTCTTCGCCTCTGCAGGGATTAAAAGAATGCGGTGATTACGCGGAGTGCAATCCCGATATAGACGTCGGTCTGAAAAACCAAAACTGGCGCTGCAACACCCTTTCCGGCGTCAACCGCGGTCTATCCTGCGGTCAGGATTTTACATCTCCGGCCCGCAACGTGGACCCTGTCTGCCACAACGCCGCCATGCGCAAGGTCAACAATCCCAGCGATCCCGCAGATCCGTTTTACGAACCGGTTCTCTCTTCCTGCGTCCCCGATTCTGAACAGCTTGCAACTTTCACCATTCCATTGGCCGATTTCGGTTCTTGTTTTATTCGTACAACTAACAGTTATGGCTCTGTAATTAATTTTGATTGTCGTTCGGATTTATCTATCAATGTTTCCGGGGGCGCTCCATCTGATGCCGTAATGGAGTTCAGAATGATTAAATGCAGTAATACGGATAGTTATTTTACACTTCCGATAAAACCGAATTACAACTACAGAACGGCAAATACCGATTCGGGATTAAATTATTGGGATTTTCATTTCCATATCTGGGGATTGGCTTATGATGTGATGATGAGTGAAATCTCTTCCGCCGGCATTACTTATAATAGCAGCTCCGACACATGGTCTTGCCCGCTCAACAATACCCCGGTTGCCCATTCTGATTTATTACAAGCATATTTCGATAAATATCCTGAAATCAAAACTCCGGCACCCGGCCAACCCAATATATATCCCGTGATGGACGGCTATACTTATAACGGTACTGCTATGGATGGCTTGGTGGATTTGGATCTGAAGCAGGCTATGCCCAGACAGTTTAATCTTGGAATGTGGAACGGCGACAAAGGCTCCGGTTTGATCGTGAATAGATGCGATGGCTCGGCTGTTAACGCTGATGCCAGATGCGAAATACCCTCCGCAAAATCATCGGAATGCCCAACCGAAATAGCGGTTTGCGGCACGGCGCGTTACACGGCAATTCGCAAAGCTTTTGAGGATGCGCATAGATATGCGCAATGCGGTGACATGACTATTTGCACCAATTATGTTGCACCGAGACCCGAAGAATATCCACCTTGCAGTACCTGCGTCATGAATGATCCCAATGATCAATATAAGGAATTGTATGACGGCACCGGTTATTGCCAAGGGTTCAATCCCTTATCTCGTTGTACTAAAAACAGTGACTGCGTGTTCACCAGCTTTGAATTCTGGGGATCTGAAGACTTGGGCGGTGCCAAAGGACGCAGATTCAACGATGATTCGGTTCGATTCATCGCCTATTCACGCGAAGATCTTCCAACCAACATTACCGCCGTCCAAAAAGATTTACGCTTGCCAACGCCTTTATTCGTAGACAACCTTCAACTAAAAACCAAAGTCCCCGAAGTCTGGAGTAAACCGGCAGAAATAAAAGCTGGAGGATCAGGGGCATCGATGTACGATTCAAATAATCCTTCATGGTCAAGATATGCCTGCAGTGATACATATTGGGATTCATTGTGCATGGATTATATCGACACAAGTGCACTTTGGCCGGAAGAGGCTGAAATAGCAATGGAACTATGTACTGAGGACTGTGCTGATAGTTACCAGCTGCATCCGAATAGCTACGCGAAAAATTTCGATGAAATCGTTAAAAGCTCTTCAGGTGGTAAATTGCGCACGGCCGCAGTAGCGCCTTTCGTGGTAAATCCACAGATAAGAAATCAATTGTCGCGTGGTTATGTTGTAATGGATTGGGAAGGTTCTAATAGAGTGATGTTGAGAAAGATTTCATATTATATTATGGGTGCGGCCGGTGGAAGCAACCCGTTCGGTTATTTTAACGGTTCCGTTTCGCAAGGAGTTCTTGATAGAGCTAATCAGATTTATGGCAATCCTTTAGGTGAAAATCTTTATTATCAGTTCAGGAACATTATTTTTGATAACAATATCGCGCCTCAGAATTCAGTTGCTTATTATCAAGATGGTTCAAATTACGTTAAACGTTTAAACGACAGCTTTCCTTGGTTAGCCGAAAAATTGCATTTTACGACCATATTCCCATTGGCCACAGACAGAGAAGGCAGTTACAATGATCCTGAATTTTATGAAGTTGATAACAGTAGAAAAATAGCCGATTTGTATTGGGAGGGTTACGGAATGTCTAAAACATTATTTGAGATTGTTAAGAAATATTTAATTGAGCCATCCAGCGAATTAAATCCTGCTGCCGGCAAATCAGACTATGAACAGCAAGCGGCTAGAGACATGGTGGAAAACTTTTTCAACAAAACCGGTTGGGGAACATTCTTAACTCCCGATGATCCAAAATTGCAATTATATCCGGGAGCCATTCCCGCCGCATTACCGCGTGAATCCGGCAGAGACCGCTACACGGTTTACATCCCGGGTCACTGCGAACCCCCTCTCGGTGGAACCGATACGGATACCGTTCAAGGTGAACCGGCTAACGTAATTATCACAAATCAACAAGGAAATAAAAAAACTGTTGGGCTTTTGGTACCGGATGTTTGGAATGATGGGTCAGGCAATGATCAAACAGGTCCGGATTTAATGGATGCTCAAGGTTACGAAAAACGAAGTTTCGTTATGCCATGGCAATTAAAGGCTGAAGTCGAAGATGTATTCCTAGACGAAGATCGGGCTTATGATCCTTTGTACGGCATGGAGCAGGCCAATGATTTCGGTACCTTATACCGCGACAGATACATTTGGACACAACCCTATGTCGCCGTCGATAGAAGTGTTGAACCAACCTCCATGGCAATTTCTTGCGAAAATTGTCCGGTGGTGGATAAATATCGCAACTCTTGCCGTTGCGAAGGTGGAAAATTGAACGGAACCGTGCAAGAAAGTAAATTGGATTGTAATTTATATCTGCCGGATGTATTGAATCCCGATAAATATACCAATCCCAATGATCCCGCTATTCCCATCTTGTGCAAACCCGTTTCCGACGCAACCGGCGCCCCTATTCCGGAATGTCTTGCCGGTTTTGGCATCAGAGGCCACCAAGATCCTGATTTGGATGATAACAGTTGTACCCATAAAGCCGGCTATGTTCCTCGCGGTGATGTTTGCGCCGACGGCAGAGATAATTGTTTGGTAACTTATGAGTTGAACAATACGGTTTCCACCAATCACATGTCCAAACCGGACAATGTGGTTGCCGCTCCTTCGGCTACCGCTGTTGCCGGCGGATTGGATACTTTCTTCTATTTAACCGGAGGCAAAACCAATAAAGATAACCGTTCCTATGTCTCATGGTATCGCCCGGCACCTCCCAAAGTCGCGGCTCCGGACACATCAAAATCCGGCCAAGCGGCCAATGCTTTGCCCATTTCTCTCATGGATACATTCTCGATTAATGGTATACCTTTAGGATTAACCTATTTTGGCGGAGGCCAAGGCTTGGCTAAGGTTCAATTCTACGCTTGGGCGGCACACGATCAAGGCCCGATAAAATCCATCATCATTGATTGGGGAGACGGCTATACGCAAGAAATAAACAATGCCCAGCTCAAAAACAGAAAACCGGTTTGCAACACGGGCCGCGAATGCGAATTTGCTCCGGGATTGGCTTGTACCGCCGACGCTGATTGTCCGGCCGGCGCGGGCGCTTGCTTGGAAACAGGCTCATGCCAAAAACAAACCTATAAGAATTGTTATAAGGATGAGGATTGCGGATCCAACGACAAATGCGTGCCTCGTACCATGTTTGGCAACAGCACCGAGGCTTGTCAGCAAGGCTATTTCGAATTTTCTCACGTGTACAAATGCGATGATGAAACTTTGCGTGATATCGACGTCTCTTGCGATGCGGGCAACAGATGCGAAAACGAACCCGATATCGTTTGCAGTACGGACAGTCAGTGCCGTATCGGCGAATCTTGTGTCAGCGGTTTGGCCCCCAGAGGCGGTTGTTATAACGAAGATCTGTATCGCTGCCGCTTTACTCCGCGCATCTTGATTCAAGATAATTGGGGATGGTGTACCGGCGATTGTACCCAAGCTAACGAGTCACAGCCCAACAGCGCCTTTGGTGATTACAATATCAGGCATCCCAACGGCGGTTGTTTGGATGCTTCGGATACCAAGCTGAATACCGATGTAGAAAATAATCCCGCCGGCGCACTGCCATTACCCAACGAGTGCCGTTCCGAAGTTGTTAATCCGCGCTATCGTCCTTGGGTAATTTACCAAGGCTCCGTCGAAGTCAGTTACGAAAGTGTTGTGGGCAACATGGTAAAAAGTTTTGGTACGGGCGGTCTGCAATCCGGTCTTTACGGCGGAATCTTTCAACAGATTCAAAGCGGAGCCATACAATACACGCAAACCAATCAATCAAGTTGGATCAATCTCTTAACCACTCCATAATCTATGAGTCTTAAACATATACGGCTATTATCCGTCGTAGCGGTTTTAAGCGCTATACTTCTTGTTGGTTTTTCCGCCCCGGCCAAAGCTTGGATGTTCGGCCCCATGCAATTGAATACGGGTATAAGTTTGATAAAATTCAAAATCGATTTTTCGATTTTGCAGGATATCAAATTGTTTCAGCAAAAATATCAATTCAATACCTTGGCCTTAAAAAAGACATCCGCCTCATGCGAAGAAAGTTCGGCGGTTTGCGAGCATGAGTACAGACGTTGTTTGGGATTGGTTAAATATAATGATCAAGAGAGTTCGGAGATTTTATTCAGACTCAAAAATGCCTGCATAAACAGCTGCTCCGAGCCCGAAGAATGTTTTGGCTTGGATCTAAGCACCGGACGAGTGCCCTTGGCAACCAAATCAGGCGCTTATTCTTCGCCGGCTTGTTCCGGCGCTCAAACCATGACCTGCCAAACAACCGAGGGCTTGGCCGGCACTAAAGAGGCTGTAACTTGCAATGCCTTAACCGGTCAATGGAATTTTGGAGTTTGCACACCCAATCCGGTTCAAGAATGCGAGGGCCCGGATACACGCTCTTGTTCAACGGTTCTTGGCTTGCCCGGCACTCAACATGGCACATGCAATACGGCCACCGGTCAATACGAGTGGGGATCATGTATTTCCGGTTTACAGATTCTTACGTGCGATGGCGTGGCGCCTTCTTGTCCGGCCGGTTATCTTGGAAGTTATACATGCTCGGGCGGCGAGTGGGTTAATAATTGCATCGCCGTTCAGGTTCAATGCAGTTCCAATCAACCTCAATGTCCGGTTGGTTATGCCGGCAATTACACTTGTCAAAACGGCCAATGGATAAATAACTGTTATCTTCCAACTTGTTCCGGCACCGCCCCATCTTGCCCCGCCGGCTATACGGGTTTCTATGTCTGTCAAAACGGCCAATGGGTCAATCAATGCCAGCAAGCCAGCACTTGCCCGGTTCAAGATCCCGATTGGAGAGTCTGTGTAATGGCTGATGGACGCTGGGGCAGGGAATACACGGATTATTGCAATGAATCAACCGGACAATGGGTTTGGAGACCATGTAATGTCTATCCGGCTCTGCAACCCGTTTGCACTTCATTTACCTATTCGGAATGGAACGCTTGTTCCATGGGTACGCAGGGTCGAACCATCTTAACTCGAGCGCCATACGGTTGCGCCGGAGGAAGTCCCGTAACCGTTCAATCTTGTTGCGAGGGCGCACAACCATCCTGTCCTTCGGGCTGGAGCGGATCCTATACCTGCGCTAATAATTATTGGTATCCAACCTGCGTTCCGCCATCTCCCGAATACTGCTATCGCGGAGTAAAATACCGTATGAGCGGCGGCAACGCCTATGCCGGCTGCGTTGGTCTATCAAGACCGGAAACAGTCAACGGACAAACCTGTAATAGAGTATTAAATGTCTGCTCTCCCGAGATGTGGAATTCATACAATTCCGAAAGCAATTTTAAATCATATGTGGATACCATGTATCAAACATTGATACCCAATAGCTGTGATCCGTCCTTCGTGTATTCGCAGTGTCAATAAAAGTTAAACATGTGAAAAAATAAAAACAGGCTCTGCCTGTTTTTTGTAAGATGAGAAAAAGTTTAGAGTTGTTCCGTATCACTCAAAGCTTGAATAACTATCTTTGGCCGGCCTTTTTGTTTGGCGATTTCCATAATCACGGCAATCATATGGGCCATGCTTTTCCAGCTCTTCTCCGAGAGCCGGCACAGCAAATCAATATCATCGCCCAGCTTGATCCCGTATTGTTCTTCGGCCAGCTTCATGGCTATGGCAATACCATCCATTTGGTCTTGTTTGCGCTCATCCCATGCCGGATACTGCAAAATTTCTCCGCATTTTCGGCGCAAAGAAGCTCTGATGGTTTTTGACAAATCAATATTTTTATTGGCCGGATAACCCAGCATAATCAACATGACATGATGCAAATTGCCTTCCACCATCCATTCTTGCGTGCCGATGGGCAATTGTCCCGCCTGCTGAATCAAAAGCGCGTTCCATTTTTCATCGCCCGCCTTGAGCACAGTGGAGCGCTCCAATCCGGCCGGAGCCGAATACGGTCTGGTTAAACCCAGTAACTGCACAAGATGCGCAAACAATGCCGGCATCTCTATCAAATCCCCGGGATGCCCGGTTATCGCAAGATATTCTCCGTACCTCGCTTTATGAACACAGCGTTCAATAAAGCAACGCATGATTGTACTGTTTTTGGTTAGCGGTACAATCGGCGTTTTAAAAAACGCATCGGCCTGTGGCCGTGAATTGCGCAGTAAACTCTTGTACGTCATCTCTAAACCTCTATTTCCAAGGAACGTTGTTTTCGTCTTTCGCGCGCAAAGTATAGTCAATCAAGCGTATTTTGTCAACAATTGACACTTTTCCAATTTGACTGTATTCTTAGCCTATTGACTCGTTCCGGATGGACGAGTCATTTAATTAACGAACCGGATTGTCTGAACCTTGATTTAAAAACCGATTACCAGCCTAATTAACTTGATTACTACATGAGTTTATCAAGTATAAAGTAACAAGTTCGTCAAGAGTTCATCAAGTTGAAAGTCTAAAGTTCATCCCACTACGCTTAAACGGCTTCGCGGGACAGGTAAAGAGAGGCTTAAGTAACTCTTGAAGAACTTTAGACTTGATGAACTTTCCACTGGTTCGGAATAATCACGTTAATCGAAATAATCATGCGAATCGTGGTTCAAGACAATTAATCCTGTTAATCCTGCTAATCAAGATATATGGCCAGTCAAATATCTCAAGCTATCAAAGCTATTTGCGACGAAAAGTTGCTTACCGAAGAAGCTGTATTGGAGGCCGTGCAAGCATCGCTTGCCGCCGCTTACCGCAAAGATTTCGGTAATAAGAATCAAAACATCAAATGCGAATTTGATCCCGAAAAGTACGACGGTGAAACCGCCGGTATTCGTATTTTTGACGTTAAAACCGTTGTCGAGGACATGGAGCTTCCCGAAGATTACTTCGAACGTTTCGATGCGGCTCATGGCGGTAAAAAACCCGAAACTTTAAGAGGTCCGGCCGGAGAAAAAAAGGAAGATGTAAAAAAGGAGAAGGATGCGCCGGCTCCCGAATCAGCCGAAGCCGAGGAAGAAGAGTTCATGTTTAATCCCAAAACCATGATCATGCTTTCCGATGCCAAAGATCTTAAGCCCGATGCTCAAATCGATGACGAAATACGCGTCGAGCTCAACATCCCCGCGGCCTTTGGCCGTATGGCCGCGCAAACCGCCAAGCAAGTTATCATGCAAAAACTCCGCGAAGCCGAGCGCAATGTCATCTATCAAGATTTCAAAGAACGCGAAGGTGAACTCATGAACGTCACGGTTCAACGCCGCGAAGGCCGCATCGTTTTAATCGATCTTGGCCGCGCCACAGGCATCATCCTCCCCGAAGATCAAATCGAAAGCGAGCGTTATTTTGCCGGCACCCGTATCAAAGCGATCCTGCGCGAGGTTGTTTTAACCAATAAAGGTCCCGAAATTCGTCTTTCCCGTTCCAGCCCGGGCTTGGTTGCCGCTTTATTTGCTCAAGAAATTCCCGAAATCGCCAACGGCGTCGTCGAAATCAAAGACATAGCCCGCGAAGCCGGTTCGCGCACCAAAGTCGCGGTCACCACCAACGATGACATGATCGATCCTATCGGCTCTTGCATTGGTCAGCGCGGTACCCGTATTCAAACCATCATCCGCGAATTGGGCGGAGAAAAAGTTGATGTAATCCTGTGGAGCGAAAATACCGAAGAGTTTATCGCCAATTCATTGAGCCCCGCCAAAGTTTCATCAATGGAAATAAAAGAAGATGAGCACTTGGCCGTTGTTCAAGTCACCGCCGATCAGCTGTCTTTGGCTATCGGTAAAGGAGGTCAAAATGTTCGTTTGGCCGCCAAAATTACCGGTTGGAAGATTACCGTCATCAATATCGACAGCGACGAAGTGGTCGCCGATTCGGATCTTGGCGTAATAAAAGATGCTCCAACCGCTCGAGCCCAAGAATCCTCGGTCGAGTCACAAGATGAATCCGAATCCACAGAGAAGCCTGTCGAAGAATCTTCATCCGAGGAAGCCGGCATTGTAACTAATGACGATTCCGATAAAGCGGAAAAGGATGAAACGGAAGCCTCCGCCAAAGACACTGAATAATATGATGTGGTTATATCAAGAAATTTTATTTCGTCCCATATTAAACTTGCTTATTTGGTTGTATGGAACTATTCCGGGCGCTGATTTGGGTATAGCAATCATTGTTCTTACCGTATTGGTTAAATTTATTCTTTATCCTTTTACCGCCCAACAACTCAAACAGCAAAAATCCATGCAGGCGATTCAACCCAAAATCGCCGAAATCCGCAAACGTTTGAAAGATGATAAAGAGGCGCAGGCAAAAGAATTGATGGAGCTTTACCGCAAAGAAAAGGTCAATCCCGCTTCGTCTTGCCTGCCCTTGTTGGTACAATTGCCGGTATTTATCGCTTTGTATCAAGCCTTGTCCGTTGGTTTGCAGTCCGAAACTCTGACCCAGCTTTACACTTTTGTTCCCAATCCGGGGCATGTAAATGCCACGCTTTTGGGTTTGGTTGATTTGGCAAAACCAAGCTATGTTTTGGCTGTTCTCGCGGCCGGCGTACAATTTTGGCAGTCGTGGCTGATGTTCAAAAAACCGGGAGCCGTCAAACCTCCTCCCGAAGAAGTCCAGGCCGACAAAGGCGCCAAAGACGAGGATATGGCCGCCATGATCAACAAACAAATGATGTATATGATGCCGATCATTACTCTGGTCATCGGCGTCAACTTACCTGGCGGTCTGACTCTTTACTGGTTCATCATGAGCGTTCTTACGGTCGCCCAACAATACATCCTTAACCGCAGACCCACTCCTCCCGCCTTAACCGAGCCTCAACTCCCGCCTCCCGCACCAACTAACAATTAATAACCTTGCGAATTAGCCACAAATCAAACCACCGTTCGTCATTCCCCCGATGGCCATCGGGGGGCACGGAGGCGGTAATGTTCCGTCGTCATTCCCGCGGTCGGTTGAGCGGGAATCCACGAAGCTGGTTAACGGTGGAGATTTCTCCCCCTCGGCCTGAGCTCGGGACGAATGCATATCCGATGCGCCTAGGGCGTAGAAATGACAAACATGAGTTGGATTAGATGGTTGTTGAGTTGGAGATTTCTCACATCCGATTCTCAGCCTGAGGCTGATGCGCCTAAGGAGCAGAAATGACAAATCGTGGTTGGCTTGGCTGGTGGCTGGTAGCTAGAAGCTGGTAGCTAGTGGCTTATTAAAGTTATGTTTTCCTTCACTCCCAAATCCAAACTTTTGGTTGCAACCAAGTCCGGTATCGATCTTGGCAAGGTTGCTTCCGTGGAAATCGATCCGTTAACCGGAAAAATTTCGGTTTTTCATGTTTCCAGCTCGCACGTCATACCTCGTCTGTTGGATGGGGAGTTTATGATAACTTGGAATCAAGTTATTGACTGGCAAGATAATACAATCATCGTTTCCGATACCGTGGTTCCCGCTGAAGCGAAAAATTTGGCCATGGTACAAACACCAACCGCAAACACCGGCGCCCACTTCAAAGAGATGGAGTAATCTACTCGTTCGTTAACGTCCGCAATAAGATGAAAGTCCTCCTTCGTTCATCAAGATTAAAGTCTAAAGTTCATAAAGAGAGGCTTAAATAACTCTTGAAAAACTTTAGACTTGATGAACTTGTTACTTGGTGAGATGAACTTTGGACTTGATGAACTTGTACCAGTCGCTTGTATGCAAGAACCGATCGTAAACGCCATACTTCGAACATTGGCATTTCATGCGGCGTGGAATTACGCGCCTGCGCGTTTGCAATTGTTTCAATCTCTGGATGTTGCGGGTGATGATTTTGATATCACGGATAACGAAGCATATCCTCTTATCAGCCAATCACTGGACAATCTCATATCGCAAGGCGTTATCGTCGAAAATCATCATCGCCTGGCTTTGGTTGAATTTTCCGATTTGATCCAATCAGGTAAAGATAACGAAATACATTTCGCTCGCAAAATGCGCCATGCTTTGCGCGCTGTCCGCTATCTAAAAATGCTTCCTTGGGTCAGATCCGTTTGTTTATGCAATACAACCGCATTGGGCCAAGCCCGCGATCAAAGTGACTTGGATTTTTTTATCATCTGCCGTGCCGGCTCGATCTGGCGCACTCGATTTTTTGCAACCATGCCTTTCAAAATTTTAAACGCCCGCCCGGGGGAGCGTGCTGTCGATCCGGTCTGTTTATCTTTCTTTATCACCGACGAAGCCCTCAATTTGCAGTCATTATCCTTGGATGAAGATGATCCTTATTTGCGTCACTGGCTTCTTTCGCTCATGCCCCTTACCGATGATGGAGTCTTGGCGGATTTTTGGGAGCAAAATCGCGAACTGCGCCGCCGCCATACCTTTGCCAAGCCTTGGATCGCTCTTCAGCAATCTCCTTTGCCCGGCGCGGTTTCATCAAAAAAACCCGCGCTCTCATCTTCAATTTTCGAAAAATGGTTGCGTCAATTGCAAACCGTGCGTTTTCCCAAAGAGATTGCGCAAATCGCCAATCAAGATACACGCGTCGTAATCAATGAAAATGTGCTAAAATTCCATGTAACCGATAACCGCAAATTCTTCCGCGATAAATACCACCAAATTTGCCATGCCCACAACATCCAACCATAAAAAAATTCATAATTCAAAATTCATAATTCATAATTTTTTTGAGTTTTTTTGGCGCCTCACAATCCTCATCCTGCCCTTGCAAACCCGCTGGTTTTCCGATGCGTCTTTGGCGGGCTGGGCATTCGAGCAGGGGAGATTGAGTTTTTACATATCTTGGATCCCGCTTATAATCACTGTCATTTTGGGTCTCTTCATGCCCAAAATCGATTTACCCAAAAAACTGCGAGCAAATTTATTTTGGCTGATCGCTCTCATTGGCGCCATTAGTATCGCCTCCACTCCTTTGGATATTCGCGCCTCCTCAATGTGGTGGGTACAAATATTATTGTTGTTGTCATTTTTTGTCACCTTAATGCGCGCCGATATTAAACTTGCGTCTATATTATCTTGGTTTATTATCTCGCTTATTCCTCACGCCATCTTCGCATTGATTCAAGCTTGGCTTCAATTCGTGCCGGGCTGGTCATGGGTGGGAGTGGCGGCCCAAGATCCCAAAAACTTGGGTGTCTCCGTTGTGCAGACTGGTGACTTTCGTTTTCTCCGCGCTTATGGCGGTTTTCCTCACCCCAACATCCTCGGAGGCTTCATGGCTTTCGGCATTTTAATTGCCGGTTGGCTGTTTCTCCGCATGGATGAATTAAGAAACAAGTGGACCGAATTATCCATCCTGGCCGTCATCCCGCTTTTTACCGTAGCTTTATTTTACTCATTCTCACGTTCCGCTTGGCTGGCTCTCGCGGTGGGATTTATCACATTTTTACTCTTTGTCGTGTTTAATCGCACTCATCAAAAAATCGATCCAATCAAAATAGCCATTTTTTCCATTGCCGTCATAGCATCATTCATAACCTTCGCATTCATCAATCAAGAATATTTCTTATCCAGAGTCGGCATTTCTCCGGAGCCGGCTCGTCTCGAACAACAGTCAACGTCTGCACGTACCGACAGCATCACAAACGGCATTCGCGTCTTCCAATCCCACCCAATCTTCGGCACCGGCCCCAACTCCGAACTCCCGGCTTTAGCCCTCCAGAATGCAACCCTCTTTAGCAAAGAGGGACATCCGGCGAATGCCGGATTGGGAGATTTCCGCCCCCTCGAACCTCCTCACAACGTCTTCATCCTCATCCTCGCCAATTTCGGCGTTGCCGGCTCACTGATCATTTTTGGTTTTTTACTCTTCCTTTTGCGCCAAATTCTCAACAATTGGAAAATCGGTGATCCAAATCACCGCGGTTTATTGCTTGCCACACTTGGCTTATGGCTGGTTATTTCGTTGTTCGATCACTATCTTTACACCCTCTGGAGCGGTCAATTGCTCTCCATTCTAACCTTTTTCATCATCATTTCTTGGCTCAAAAAAAATCCACAACACAATTAATTTTTCGCTAATTTTAAATTATTTTAAGCGCTTGACGCATTTTTTTTATACGGCTATCATATCTTCACAATTAGCAGTCTAACCTTTAGATTGCTAACCATAATCCTGCTAATTAATTAAAAATCCAGTAAATCCTGGTTCAAAAATATATGAATCTACGTCCCCTCAACGATCGTCTGATCGTCAAAGCTCTTCCCAAAGAGGAAGTTACCAAATCCGGGATTATTCTTCCGGATACAGTCGATAAAGAACGCCCAGAGCAAGGCGAAGTCATAGCCGTTGGTCCGGGCAAACTTAAAGATAACGGCGAGCGCGTGCCCATGTCCATCAAAGCCGGCGATAAAGTCATGTTTAAAAAATACGCCCCCGACGAAGTAAAACTCGATAACGAGGAATACCTCGTCCTCTCCGAATACGACATCCTCGCTATCGTAGAGACTAATTAACAAATAACAAATAATAAATAATAAAGATCAAACTGTGCTGCGCAAAATAATAAAGTATCAAATAATAAATAATAAAGATAAATTACTCCACTTGCTTTCTTATTTATAACTTTATTATTTATTATTTAATTAAGTACTGCTCGCTTTATTATTTATTATTTATTAATTATTATTTTTCTGAAAGAAATGTATGGCAAAACAATTATTATACGATGATAAAGCCCGCCAAGCGCTAAAGCGCGGTGTGGATCAATTGGCCAATGCGGTCAAAGTTACTCTTGGCCCCAAAGGCCGTAACGTTGTAATCGATAAAGGCTACGGAGCGCCAACCATTACTAAAGATGGAGTTTCTGTTGCCAAAGAAATCGATCTCGAAGATAAATTCGAAAATATCGGAGCCGAACTCGTTAAAGAAGCCGCTTCTAAAACTTCCGATGTAGCGGGCGACGGTACAACCACGGCCACCGTTTTGGCTCAAGCTATGATTGCCGAAGGCATCAAGCACATTACCGCCGGTGCCAATCCTCTTGCCGTCAAACGCGGTATGGATGCCGGAACCTCGGCTTTGGTTACAGCCATCAAAGATGAAATCGCCACTCCGGTTAAAGATGATGACATCGAAAAAGTCGCTACAATCTCGGCTAATGATCCGGAAATCGGCAAAATCATTTCCGAAGTCATGAAAGAAATGGGTAAAGACGGTGTTATCACCGTCGAAGAATCCCAAGCCTTTGGTATCGATAAAGAGGTGGTTTTGGGTATGCGCATCGACAAAGGTTATGCATCTCCTTACATGGTTACCAATGCCGAGCGTATGGTCGCCGAATACAGCGAGCCGTATATCCTTTTAACCGATAAAAAAATCAGCTCGGTCCAAGAGCTTTTGCCCATCTTGGAAAAGGTTGTGCAAACCGGCAAAAAAGAAATCGTCATCATTGCCGATGATGTTGAGGGCGAGGCTTTGGCTACTTTGGTGGTTAACAAGCTCCGCGGAACTTTCTCGGCCTTGGCTGTTAAAGCTCCGGGTTTTGGCGATCGCAAAAAAGAAATGTTGCAGGATATCGCCGTCGTAACCGGGGCCACTGTCATCACCGAAGATTTGGGACGCAAACTCGACAGCGTCACATTGGAAGATTTGGGCTCGGCTCACAAAGTCATTGCCACCAAAGAGAACACGACCTTTGTCGAGGGCAAAGGCGAAAAATCCGCGGTAGATGCCCGTGTTTCGCAAATCAAAAAGCAAATCGAAGTCTCTGATTCCGAGTTTGACCGCGAAAAACTGCAAGAGCGTTTAGCCAAGCTCACCGGCGGAGTCGGCGTTATCAAAGTCGGCGCGGCCACCGAGGTTGAAATGAAAGAAAAGAAAGACCGCATCGACGACGCGGTCGCCGCCACTAAAGCCGCTGTTGAAGAGGGTATTGTTCCGGGCGGAGGCGTCGCTTTAATCAAAGCCATGAAAGCTTTGGATTCTCTCAATCTTACAGGCGATGAAGCCACAGGAGTCAACATTTTGCGCAAAGCTCTCGAAGCTCCTGTCTACGCCATAGCCGAAAACGCCGGCCGTAAAGGCGATGTCATTGTCGAAGCCGTCAAAACATCAGGAGGTGATACGGGCTACGATGCAGCCAAAGATGAGATGAACGTTAACATGCTGGAACGCGGTATCATCGATCCGGCCAAAGTCACTCGCTCCGCGCTTCAAAACGCTTCTTCGGTCGCCGGCATGTTCCTTACCACCGAATGCGTCATCACCGATCTACCCAAAAAAGAAGAACCGGCTCACGGCGGTATGCCCGATATGGGTGGAATGGGATACTAACTTGTAATAACCAATAACCAACAAAACAATCACCAATGAATATCCAATAAAACAATAACACAATAACTAATTGGTTTATCAGGTTTGGTTATTGATCATTTCTTAGTTATTGATTATTTATTGGATATTGGAATATTGGTGATTGGTTATTTATGAGTTGTTATGTTATAATCCCCAAAGAATTATCGATTCTTAATTCATAATTCATAATTCATAATTCATAATTGTTAATTTTTAATTTGTAGAAAGTTATGTCCGATGCAAAAGTCCCAACGTTTGATTCCAAAGACGTTGAAGAGAATAAACTCATCGCCGCTTTGGGCTATGTTGGTATTCTCTGCTTAATTCCTCTTCTTGCCAAAAAGGATTCCAAATTCGCTCAAGAGCACGGCAAGCAGGGTTTGGTGTTATTGATTGTCTGGGTAATCGGTTCATTTGTTTTCTGGTTCCCGGTCATCGGTTGGTTGATGGCCTTAGCCGTTCTTATCATCAACATCATCGCTTTTGTTAAAGCTCTCATGGGTGAATTCTGGGAGGTTCCGGTTGTTGGTCAATTCCGCACCAAGTTCAACATCTAAAATTACATCAAGCAAAAACATAAAAACCCCCAAGCGGGGTTTTTTGTCATCTGGAAACAGGTACGCGAATGTGGCATAATCAATCAATCATGCACAACATAAAAGCGAAACAAGAAATTCAAGAACTGTTGGAATTGCTCAAAGACGATTTACAAGAATATTCGCGCCGTTTGGAAAGTCTCGGGGTCGAACGCCGAGAGGTTTTGCGTTTGTTCGCGCGTCGTCTCGAGCAGCTCGAAGTCCAAAAAATTCAAAAACGAGTAAAAGAACAAGCCTATGGAAAAACCAATGATTAAAGAAGCGCTTCCTTCCGTTGAATCACCCGGAGTGGACGAAGATGCTTCCGGAGTTTTTCGCGTTCTCGAAGCTTTTTCCGATTTGCCCAAAACTTACGAACCCTCGCAAGAAGCTTTAAACAGGCTTGTCGCTTCATTTGATTTGGAACCCGAGGAATATGCTCCAATTTTAGAACAAACTTCGGCCAAGCTTAAGGAATTGGATACAAAAGAAGCTTGCATTGTCTCGGAAACTCAAACAAACCTTTTGGCAACCATTCGCGCTTGGGCGCACAAACATCGCATGGCCGCAACCTTGCTCATAGCCGGCGCTTTGCATGCCCCAATAATCTTTAAAACCACCGGATTGGCTGAATCGGTACAAAATATTTTACAAACCGCAAAAAAATGGGAGATGCCGAACATGGTTATCAAACCTCAAACTGAAGCTGAAAAGCAAGATGTTGTTAATCGCATTCACGAACGCGGATCCAGGGTCGATCACCAAAAAATACAAGCATATAAAAAATCGCAATTGGAAAAACTCGAAAGCGGTGAAGCGATAAAACTGAATGATACTTTTCTTAAGCTCGAAGAATTAAATGGCGAAGATCCGGAAAAGGTCAAGCTTGCCGAGCAAA
>CALFEO010000036.1 GCA_937949995.1 uncultured bacterium | reverse complement strand
CTTCGATATCTTCTTTACTCATGTCAATGAGAGGGAGGTAGTGGAGTTTGAGATGCTGAGCTTCCCAAACTTTTATTTGTTCCACTGTTATGCCCTCGGGCAAGGGAGGAACTTCGATATCACGGCCGAAAAAGGCTTTAAGGCGCGAGGCTTCTTGCTCCATGATGGCCGAGAGCTCGGGGGAGAGTTCTCCGCGGGTTAATCTGGCTTTGGTTTCCAGAAAATCGGCTTTGTATGCTTTAAGAGCGGCGATGGCGGTCTTCAAGTCTCCTCGCTTTTTAGCGGACATGGCCTTGCGCAGATAATCTTTCAAGCGCTCGTTATCTTCCGGAGGGAATTCAAAAGGCGGAGAATCCCCCAATCCGGCTTCACGCCGGATATCCCCCTTTGACAAGGGGGCTGTTTCGCGAGGTGGTTTGAGGGCGGAGAGGGACTCGAAGGGGTTTAGGGGCATAGACTTATGCAACTATTTCAGTTGCATCAATTTTCTTGCCACTAAAGGCACTTCTTGAACAAAAAATTTCTTCACTTGTTTCCAAGAAGCATCAAAGTAAATCGTGGGATCCGGATCGTTTTCAGCGTCGTCAAAATATACCAAGGCTTTGAGGATGTGATGGTAATCTGTGATTGTTTTTGGATATTGCCGTTTGACTTTTTGTATGATTTTTTCCAATGATTCCAAATTATTGGCGCACCAATATAAATCATAAAAATCTTTTTTCATGCCGCGCTGGGATATTGTGACGACCTTGGTGACAGCTACATCGAGTGGTGATAATACATTGACATTTTCATATTTGATAAATTTATTTTTAGGTACAAAAAAAGGATTGACAATAAAACTTACTTTGACATTATACAGACTGCCATGAATGGTGTTTTTTTCTTGAATGGATAATTTCCAGTTTTTTTCACCAAATAACTTCAAGAGAAGTTTATTGGCATCGAAATCTTTTTTCGGCAGAAAAAAATCCAAATCCAATGACTTGCGATTGCCCGCCAATAATGCCAAAGCCGTGCCGCCCGCCAAGTACCAGCCGGATTTTTTTAACCATTCTTGTTTCGCAAAAAAATCCAAAGCTTTTTTGGTTGACGCGGGTAATGCGTTAAAATGCCAATTTACTTTTGCAAAATCAAATTCCATAATTTTTTAGTACTAGGCTTTAAGGATCTTGAACCGGTAATTACTTTATTCAAACGAGGCTTGCCGTAATAAGATAAGAGCCAACGAACCTCTTTATCATTGCCCATATCAAGGACGCGTTCGATGATGTATTTGGCATGAGTTTGGGGGTTGATTTTGGTTGTATCCACGTCCCAAAAAAGTGTTTTTCTTAGTATCATAAGATACTGATTATAACATAAAATGGCTCAAAATTGAACAAATTGATTTCATGTAGCATGTAACAAATTAGATACAGCTCCGCTCATTTTCTTCCGGCCGGCTCCATAAATCCGGCTACATTAGCCTTACAT
>CALFEO010000035.1 GCA_937949995.1 uncultured bacterium | reverse complement strand
TATTATTAAATGGTACATAAATCATTAGTTTGCTAGTCTAGAGCCATAATAAATAAAAAAGATAATACCCTCCGCTCGCTTTATTATTCATAGATTTATTATTTATTATTTAATTAAGTACCGCTTGCTTTATTATTTATAACTTTATTATTTATTATTTAAAATAAGTTCCGCTCGCTTTATTATTTGTTATTTATTATTTATTATTTATTAATTAATACAAAGGATATGACCATCAACATTCGCGCCAAAAACATGGATTTAACGGATGCCATCCGCCAGTATTCCGAGGAAAAGTTCTTATCTTTGGATAAATTTTACGATAATATCTTGCATATCGAAGTTGATTTGGGGCTCGATACCAACCATCACAACAAGGGCGATATATACTCTTGCACAACCATGGTCGATGTTCCAAACAAGCTTTTTCGCGTAACCAAGCAAGAAAAGGATCTCTACAAAGCCATCGACAAAGTCCGCGACCACCTCCGCGAAGAAATCACCGCCTGGAAAGAAAAGAATCGCGAAAAAAGGTAAGTCGTGAGTTGATCCTCCCAACCTCCTTACTAAGGAGGTGCTACGATTTATGCCAAAATTAGTATCAAATAGCCGGTGTATTCCTTACAATCCGGAGTTGGTTGTTTTGGCAAAAAAGAACAGAAATCAAATGACCCCGCAAGAACGCAAATTGTGGTATTTCTTAAAATTTTTGAAACCGCGATTTCTGCGTCAAAGGCCCATAGTTTACTACATAGCTGATTTTTATTGTCCGCAACTAAAACTGAATCATAGAAGTTGACGGTCAACAACATGGTACATCTGATAATCAAGCTGGCGATGCGGAAAGAACCAAGGTTTTGAACGATTTTGGTGTCAGTGTAATTCGCTTTACAAACGCCGAAATCGACAACAATTTCACCGCAGTAACTCATGCTATAAAAACTCATCTAACCAATGGAACTATCTCCTAACATTAACAACACCTCCTTAATAAGGAGGCAGGGAGGATCCGCCGTAACCAAAGATCTCATGTAACATAAACAACACCTCCTTAATAAGGAGGTTGGGAGGATCCGCCGTAACTATTTATTTTTTTTGACTCCATCCCTATTTATGCGTAAGATAAGCCAATATGTCTTTATTTACCAAAATCTTCGGTGATCCCAATGAAAAAGAAATTAAAAGAATCCGGCCTTTTGTGGAAGCTGTAAACGCCTTGGAACCATCGATTCAAACCTTAACTAACGAACAATTAAAGGATAGAACCGGCGATTTTAAAGAGCGTTTAGCCAACGGAGCCTCTTTGGACGATGTTATGATCGAGGCTTTTGCGGTTGCCCGCGAAGCTTCCAAACGCCAGCTCAAACAACGTCAGTATGATGTTCAGCTTATCGGCGGTTATGTGCTCCACAAGGGTCAAATTGCCGAGATGCGCACCGGTGAAGGCAAAACCCTCACAGCGGTCGCGCCCGTCTATCTTAACGCCCTTTCCGGCAAAGGTGTGCACGTTGTTACGGTCAATGATTACCTTGCTCGTCGCGACACGGCTTGGATGGGGCAGGTTTATCACTCCTTGGGTCTCACTGTCGGTTGTATCCAGCACGAAAGCGGTTACATTTATGATCCGGATTTCAAAGCCGAGCCCGAGCATGATGAATCCCGCGATCAAACCGGTTCTTTTCATGTTGACATGGATTACCTGCGTCCCGTTTCGCGCAAAGATGCTTATCTCGCCGATATCACTTACGGCACCAATAACGAATTCGGTTTCGATTATTTGCGCGATAACATGGTGCAATCTCTCGAACAAATGGTCCAACGTCCCGAGCTTAACTATGCCATCATCGATGAAGTCGATTCCATTTTAATCGACGAAGCGCGTACCCCTCTCATCATCTCCGGCCCGGCCGAAGAAGCTGCCGATATGTACTATCGCTTCGCGGAATTGGTACCCAAATTGGATGCTGATGCGGATTACAATATCGATGAAAAGTTACGCGCCGCCACCATTAACGCTTCGGGTATCGCCAAAATGGAAGGTTGGCTGGGCGTCGAAAATCTATACGAAGCCGGCGGAGTTAAACTCGTACATCATTTGGAAAACGCATTACGCGCACACGCTTTGTACAAAAAAGATAAAGATTATGTCGTCAAAGACGGCGAAGTTTTAATCGTCGACGAGTTTACCGGCCGTCTTATGTACGGCCGTCGTTACAGTGAAGGCTTGCATCAAGCCATCGAAGCCAAAGAACACGTCAAAATCCAGCGTGAGTCGGTTACCATGGCCACCATTACTTTCCAAAATCTTTTCCGTCTCTACAATAAGCTCGCCGGTATGACAGGCACCGCTTCAACCGAAGCCGAAGAATTTGCCAAAATCTACAATCTTGAAGTGGTAAGCATTCCAACCAACAAAGATGCCCGTCGTGTGGATCTTTCCGATCGGGTCTATCGTACCGAAATGGGCAAATTCAAAGCCGTGGTACGCGAAATTAAAGAATTACGTGCCAAGGGCCAACCGGTTTTGGTTGGTACGGCTTCGATCGAAAAAAACGAAATCTTGGGTGAGCTCTTAAAAATGGAGGGCATTCCTTACAATCTCCTCAACGCCAAAAACCACGAAAAAGAGGGCGAGCTTATCGCTCAAGCCGGTAAAGCCGGCGCAGTCACGGTTGCCACCAATATGGCTGGCCGCGGTGTCGACATCATCCTCGGAGGCAACCCTCCCGATTCCGCTGAAGCGGAAAAAATCAAACAAGTCGGAGGCCTCTTCGTCCTCGGTACCGAGCGACATGAGTCCCGCCGCATCGATAATCAGCTTCGCGGACGTGCCGGCCGTCAAGGCGACCCGGGCACAACTCAATTCTACGTTTCGCTGGAGGATGATCTCATGCGCATTTTCGGTTCCGACACAATGAAAAAACGCATGGAATTCCTCAAAATGCCCGAGGATGAACCCATCGAAAGCTCTGTCTTATCCAAAGCCATAGCCGCGGCTCAACGCAAGGTTGAAGGCCATCATTTTGATATCCGCAAACATGTTTTGGAATATGATGATGTCATCAACAAGCATCGTAAAGCCATATATGCTCAACGCCGGCAAATTTTGGAAGATTCGGCCAAAGCCACAACCGAAGGCGAACGCCCTCTGAAAAAACTCATTTTGGAATCCGTTGAAAACGAAATCGAGCGCGTCGCTTATTTTCACACCGGCGGAGACGATGTAACCCTTTGGGATCTTGAAGAAATATCCAAGTCTGTCAACGCTTTATTACCCGCGGAATTCAATTCCGACAATCTCATGCAAGAAGCGGAAAAGCGTCTCTCTGATGAAAAAATCGATATTATCAGCAAGCGTACCAATATCATTGAGTCTCTTATGGAGTTGGCGCGTTCCGCTTATGCCAAAATCGAAGAATCGGTCGCCGATCCGGCCATGATGAGCGAGTTGGAAAAAGGAATCTTACTGCGCGCTTACGATATGCTTTGGATTGATCATTTGGAAGCCATCGATCACCTGCGCCGCGGTATCGGCCTGCAGGGCTATGCCCAGCACGATCCGCTCGTCGAGTACAAGCGCGAGGCTTATCGCATGTTTAACGAACTCAATACCTTAATCAGCAAGCAAGTCGCCCAAGCCATCTTTAAAATTCCCATCGCCCAAAGAACAGCCCTGCAATTTTTCAAGCCCCGCACCGGCGGTCAACCGCTCATCTTTTCCGGCGCCGCCAAAACTTCTGATCAAACTTCCTCCTCATCCGTGCAAACCAACACCGCTGATCCCAAATTTCAAGATGTCGGACGCAACGACCCTTGCCCGTGCGGAAGCGGCAAAAAATTCAAAAAATGCCACGGAGCTTAAAACAGCTGCAAGCCACTAGCCACTAGCTTCTAGCTTCTAGCCACCAGCCTCCGGTCTAACTCCGTAGGGATAAACCTTGCCTGCCCCGTATATGAACGAAGTGAATTTTGCGGGGTGTTTATCCGTGCTAAGAACGCGATAATTTCAGTACGGATAAACACAAGGTTTATCCCTACGAGAAACACTCGCAGCTTATATTAAAAACCCCGCCTCGAACATGTCGAAAAGCGGGTTTTTTATGAATAGCGCCGCGGATCGGCCTGCGAGCGGAGTCTTCGCAGGTGATCCTTTAAGTTGTCGGACACATCTTTTCGCGAAAGCGGCTTATAGTATTTGCGAACCCCATCTGCTTCATCTCGCTTACATGCCACATCTCTGCCATGAAGACGCAGAACGACAACCTGTTGCGGCTCGTCGAATAACTCGGAAAAATCTTGTTTTTGATCAATCGGCAAAACATAGGTCAAAAAAGGTTTTACAAAAACTTCGCTAATACGAAAGCTTTTTGCGTCAAGCAGATCGATGCGAGTATTCAAATCACGGTTGAAAAAACCGCGTTGTTCCATAGCGCGATCAAACTTTTCCGATGCTTGCATGATATCGGAGGAGCGCAACCCTTTTTCCCAAAAGATAAGACCGCTTGGGGTAATCAGATAAAAAGTCCCGTTTTGTGAAGAGCCGACGCACAACATCAATACATTCTGATCCAGCGATGCTGTAATTCTGATCGGCTTATCATTCACGCAAAGAAAAAGGACTCGATTTGGCGAGAGCGGCGCGTCAGGAAAGCCGTAGTGGACAACCTGATCAAAAAGCTCGCGCAAAAAATCGGGCGTAAGCTCATGAAGCACCGCCGGCGTCTCATAAGCCTTGAAATCATACTTCAGCGAAAGTTGGCGCAGTGGGTCATTAAAAGAGCTGTGCATGATAAACTCCGTTGAGGCGAGGGTGTATATGCAATAACCAAAACTAACAGTTATTCGTCTTTATGTCAATAGTTTGGCTTTATTAAGATAAAAAATACTGTTTATAGAGTGTAAAATCAATAGATGTTATAATAAACGTATTAACAGCAATAAGGTTAATAATCGTATGTCTGAAAAAATGTCTCTTAACACGCAAATGGGTCCAACTTCACCTGATTTGGGCGGTGTGCGTTTGCAGCAAAAACTCGAAGCCGACAGAGCCGCGCAAATCGCCGCATCTGAAGCGCTGAAAGCCAGAGCCGATGCGGAAGCGATGTTGGCCTTTAAACAAGGTTTGATGGAACAATACGGTGCTAAAACTCCCGAAGAAGCTTTACAAAAAATGCAAGAAGAAATGGCGATTCAGCAAGAAGTCAAACAAAAGATGGCTGAATCAAGAGAACGTAAAAAACAGCAAGCGGCCTTGGAAGATGAGCAAAGTCAAAAATTATTACGGGAGGCTATTTCTTTGGGTGATTATGAACAACAAGGTTCTGTCGATGAAATTTTGGGAAGAGTTGATAAAATTCAAGGCTTTCAAGAAACAAAACCGCCGGCTGATTTGCCCGAACGGGTCTATGGTCAAGTTATGGCGGCTCGCGGACAAACCGAAGGATTGGCGCAAGGTATGGAGCAAGAACTGGAGATAGAGGCGCGCCAAAGAAATTTGGAAACAGAACCTCGCACCGCAAAGCGAGAAATGTTTTTAGGCTCTGAAAGGCCGTCCGTAGTCAGTATGCCCGAAGAAGTGGCATCACAAGAAGCACCAAGGCGCGAAGAAGCCGGCGGTATAGGTGATTTAACTTTCGCGGATCTTATGCGCCAAGATCAAGAAAACAAACAACCCCCGTCAAGCTCGATTGATCAGGCTTCATAATTAATAGGTGGCTGATAACCGATATATTTAATCTATAGAGGTATAATTATGTTAATTATGTAAGTGTTAATTTTGGTAAATTGTGGTTGTATTTGCATTTTTAGGTGCTGTTCGCTATACTTTCGCGGAAATCTTATGTCAAAAAATAACACTCAACACGCCGGTGTTTCCAGGCAAAAAGTGAAACGCCGTGTGGGTTTAATTGTTCTGCTTTTTTTAATAGCCGGTTCGCTTTCATACAGCGCGCCCGCCAATTGGTTGATAGGCCAAGCCAATAATATATTGGGCACGCATTTTAGTCCCATTAACATGCCGTTTTCGCTGGGCCTCGATCTGCAGGGCGGTACTCATTTGGAGTATGAGGCCGATTTATCCAAAGTCGATTCTTCCGAGCATACATCAGCCATGGAGGGCGTACGCGATGTCATCGAGCGCAGAGTAAATGCCATGGGAGTTTCCGAGCCCATAGTTCAAATAACCCGGGCCGGAGATGCTTACCGTGTTTCGGTCGAATTGGCCGGTGTCCGCGATATCAATCAAGCCATCAATATGATAGGCGAAACTCCGATTTTGGAGTTTAAAGTCATAAACGACGAAGAACCGCGCCAGTTGACTCCCGAGGAAATTCTGCAATTGGATGATTCCGAAGATAAAGCCAATGCCGAGGCAAATGCGTTTTTGTCATCCGTAATAAATTCGCCGGAAAATTTTACCGATCTGGCCAAAGCCGAATACGCAAAATTAAATCAAGCCGATCAGGCCGTTGATTTGGGCTTCATCAAAGATAAAACCGAATACGCTCAAATTTACGAGTCGGCCAAGGATGCGGCAGCCGGAACAATCTTGCCTGCGGTCGTCGGAACCGATTCGGCTGAAGCCGTTGTAAAAGTTGAAGAAGTAAAGGATGCCAGTAAAGAAATACAAGCCCGTCACATACTTATCCAGTGGCAAGGATCTGAATACGCGCCCGAAACCGTAACCCGCACTAAAGAAGAGGCTTTGGCTTATATTCAAGAAATCAAACAAACTCTGACTCCGGAAAATTTCACGGATAAAGCTTCGGAATTATCCGAAGAGCCGGGCGCGAGTTCATCCGGCGGTGAATTGGGATGGTTTGGCTCGGGTGTCATGGTTGAGGCTTTTGAAACAGCGGCCTTTGCTTTGGCCAAGGGACAAATTTCCGAACCCGTGGAAACCGATTTCGGTTATCACCTTATTTATAAAGAGGATGAACGCGGTACAAAGGATGTCCGCGTCAGCGCTGTTTTGTATCCCAAACTAACCCGCGACGAAATTTTGCCTCCTCCGGAACCTTTTAAACGCACCGAACTTACCGGCAAACAATTGGAACGCGCTCAACTTGAGTTTAATCCGCAAACCGGATCCGCCGAAGTCGGATTGCAATTTAATGATGAAGGAGCCGATTTGTTCGCGGCAATCACCAAGGCCAACATCGGCCAGCCTGTCGCGATTTATTTGGATGGAGAGCCGATCAGCGTACCAACCGTCCAATCCGAAATTTTGGGAGGCCGCGCTGTAATCACCGGTAATTTTACGGTCTCGGAAGCCAAGCTGTTGGCTCAGCGCTTGCAGGCCGGTGCCTTGCCGGTGCCCATCGAACTCATTGCCCAGCAATCGGTCGGTCCGTCTTTGGGTAAAGATTCGGTCAGCGCTTCTCTTATCGCCGGTCTTTGGGGCTTTTTATTGGTGGCTCTCTTCATGGTGATTTTTTATCGCTTGCCCGGATTGATTTCCGTTTTTGCTTTGGCTGTTTACGGAGTCGTCTTGTTTGCCGTCTTCAAAACTATTGATGTAACTCTGACTCTTTCCGGAATCGCCGGCTTGATTTTGTCGGTCGGTATGGCCGTCGATGCCAACGTACTGATATTTGAACGCCTTAAAGAGGAATTGCGTCTTAAAAAAGCATATGCGGTAGCCATAGAAGAAGCCTTTAAGCGCGCTTGGCCCAGTATTCGCGACGGCAATCTCACAACGCTCATTTCTTGTATTGTGTTGTACTGGTTCACGTCATCTGTTATTAAAGGCTTCGCTCTAACCCTCGGCATCGGTGTCATAATCTCCATGTTCTCGGCAATGACCGTCACGCGCTATGTATTGCGTTTGGCTGCGGTTCCAAAATTTTACGAAGCTTTCGGTTGGCTGTATTTAAAAAAGTCCAATAAAAATACTGAAGAATAAATATTTATGAATATAGTAAAATACCGCTACATTTGGTATGCGCTTTCTCTTATCACGGTTGGCGCCAGCGTTATCATGTTTTTCGCTTTCGGTTTAAAGCAGGGCATCGATTTTACCGGCGGATCCTTATTGTCAGTCCGTTACGAAGCCGAAAGACCTCTGGTGATGGATGCCGAGCAAACTTTGGCGCCCTTGGAATTGGGAGCCATGGTTGTTCAACCGGTTGGCGAAACGGACATGAATTTCCGCATGCGTACCTTAAAAGAGGATGAACATCAACGGATCTTGGCCTTGCTTTCCGAATCATACGGCGAAATAACGGAATTGCGCTTCGATTCGATCGGTCCTGTTATCGGTCAAGAACTGCGCTCCAAATCCATGACCGCTTTGGTAATTGTCTTTTTATCCATTCTGGCTTTTATCGCTTGGACATTTCGCCATGTCTCCATCCCTGTCGCATCATGGAAGTACGGCTTGATAACCGTCTTTGCCGCTTTTCATGATGTTATGATCCCCGTTGGTGTGTTTACTTTCTTGGGCAAATACTACGGAGTCGAAATCGGCACGCCTTTTATCGCCGCCATCCTTACCATAATGGGTTATTCCATTAACGACACGATCGTGGTTTTCGACCGCGTTCGTGAAAATCTCCAAAAAACCAGCGGTACTTTTGTGGAAATCGTAAACAACTCTTTGAATCAAGCCATTGTCAGATCCATCAACACGACTGTCACCACGCTCTTGGCATTGATTGCGGTGTATCTTTTTGGCGGCGGCAGTATCCGCGATTTCGCATTGGTCTTGATTATCGGTATTGCCACGGGTGCCTATTCTTCGGTATTTATCGCTTCGTCTCTGCTGGTTACTTTTTACAAAATGCAGCAAAAACGCAAAACCGCCAGAAGCTAGTCCGGCATCAAATTTCAAAAAACAAAAACCGGAGTCAATTAACGAACTTCGGTTTTTTAATTGGCTGAAGTTAAACATTTCCGCACGCTCGAATCTGTGCTACAATAATTAAGGTATGAACGAATACTTTACGTTTGACGTAGTATCATTTTTGGCTTCATTCGGTTCCAATCCTTTCATGGTCATGTGGACGCTTTTTATTTATGGGGGATGGGTCATATTTTTGATTATCGGCATTTGGGCGTCAACAAAGATCTGGCTGGTTTGGAGGCAAACCTTGGCCGCCAAGCAAAAAGAATTTATCACATTGGCCATCGATATTCCCAAACTCACGGAAAAAGATCCCGGGCAATCTCTGCGCGCCGTGGAAAATATTTTTGCGCACTTGGCCGGCGCTCATGCCCCCGCTTCATGGAAAGAGATTTGGATCGACGGCAAATATCAAGATCCCATCTCTTGCGAAATAATTTCCATCGAGGGTAATGTTCAGTTCATTATCCACTGTATTCGTCCGCTTCGCGATTTGGTCGAGGCCTCGTTATTCGCCCAATATCCGGATGCTGAAATATCCGAAGTCGAGGATTATGCCAAAAGTGTTCCGGCATCCTATCCCGATTCCGAGTACGATCTCTGGGGCACGGAAATGGTTCCGGCCGGCAGCACGCCCTCTTTTTATCCCCTGAAAACTTATCCCGCCTTTGAACATTCGATGTCCGGCGAGCTGAAAGATCCATTATCGGTTCTCCTCGAAGGTATGTCGCGCATGGGTCCGGGCGAGCAGGTTTGGATGCAAATAATTTGCCTGCCCATAGATGTGGGGGATTACAATAAAGGAGGCACCAAACTCATCAAAGAACTGAAAGGTGAAAAAGTGGTCACGCCTCCAAGCATGCTCGAAAAAATAATTTTGGCGCCTTTTAATTTGTTTATAATGATAGCCAATGAGCTTATCGGAGGCGGTTCCGGCTCTCCTTCCGCCGCCAAAGGCGATGATCCGCTTAAATCCAAAATTTTCAATTTATCTCCAGGAGAGCGCAAAGTGCTTGAGGCTGTTGAAAACAAAGTATCCAAAATCGGCTATTTGTGCAAAATCAGATTTATGTATGTAGCCAAAAAGAATGTTTTTAAAAAACCCAAAATCGTGCAGTCTCTTATCGGTTTTATCAAGCAAATGAACACCAACGACATGCTGTCGCTTAAACCCGAGGGCAAGCATGTCGGCGTCAACGGAGCTTTATTGTTTATGCGCGAAAAACGCAATAATATCCGTAAAAACCGTCTCATAAATTACTACAAAGCCCGTTCGGCTTTTGACGGCAGTCCTCCATATTATTTATGCACCGAGGAGCTGGCAACATTGTGGCATTTTCCTCACACCTATCAAGTAAAAGCGCCCCATCTCAAAAAACGCGACATGAAATACTCCGAACCCCCGATGAACCTGCCTTTCGGATAAACATTATCAGCCACTAGCCGCTAGCTTCTAGTGGCTAGCGGCTGGCAGCTAGAAGCTTTAATGAAGTATGTCTGTACAATACGATCACGACCACGAAAACGAAATAACACTGTTTGCCGAAACCAATTTCCGCAATGAGCGGAGGCGTTTTGGCATCAAAACCGATGACCGCAGGCGTCATCTCTACATCATCGGCAAAACCGGCATGGGTAAAACCGTTCTGCAGGAAAACATGGTCATGAGCGATATCATGGCCGGTCATGGTGTCTGCTATGTGGATCCTCATGGCGACACGGCTGAAAAAATTCTCGATTACATCCCATCCAACCGCATTAATGATGTCGTATATTTCAATCCCGCGGATCTGGAATATCCGGTCGGTTTTAACATCCTTGAATCCGTCGCCGAAGATCAAAAACATCTTGTCAGCAACGGTCTTATGGGCGTATTCAAAAAAATCTGGCCCGATGTCTGGAGTCCGCGTATGGAGTATATTTTGCAAAACTGTGTTATGGCGCTTTTGGATTATCCGGGCGCCACTTTGCTTGGCATTAACCGCTTGCTGGTTGATGATGAATACCGCAAACGCGTCGTGGCCAAAATTCGCGACCCGATCGTCAAAACTTTCTGGATAGCCGAGTTCGAGTCCTGGACCGATAAGTACAAGGCCGAGGCATTGCCCGCCATTCAAAACAAGGTCGGTCAATTTCTTGCCGCTTCGGTCATCCGCAATATTGTGGCTCAAGTCAAATCCACGGTAGAGATCCGCAAAATCATGGATGAAGGCAAAATTTTCATTGTCAACTTATCCAAGGGACGTATCGGTGAAGATAACATGCGTTTGCTTGGCGGAATGATTATCGCCCGCATGCAAATGGCCGCCATGGAACGCGTCAACATGCGCGAGGAGGATCGCCGTGATTTTTATCTTTTTGTCGACGAGTTTCAAAATTTTGCCAACGAATCTTTTGCGTCCATTCTTTCCGAAGCCCGCAAATATCGTTTAAGTCTCACCGTCGCGCATCAATACATCGAACAGCTCTCCGACGAAGTCAAAGCCGCTGTAATCGGCAACGTGGGCACCTTGCTGGCTTTTCGCGTCGGCTCAACCGATGCCGAGTTTTTGGAACGCGAATTCTCACCTCAATTTACGGCCGAAGATCTGGTCAATCTTCCCAAATACAATATTTATCTCAAACTGATGGTCGATGGAGTTGCCACCTCTCCTTTTTCAGCCGGCACCTTGCCGCCCATGGCCAAATTCACCGGCAATGCTCAAAAAGTTATTCAAGTATCCCGCGAGCGCTATGCCATACCCCGCGCCACCATCAACGAAAAAGTTTTGCGTTGGAGCGGTATGGAAACCGGTACCATGCGCGAAGCCGCATCGCCCACTTTGGCTGAAAATGATGACGATTTCCCAAATGTTTCTTTGGCAAATTTAGCACCCGGAACCGATACCAAAGATCATCTTTCCGCTGTTTCCGTAAAAACATCCGCCGATTACTTGGATGACGAAGAAGAAGGGGATGATTCCGGCGAATATCTGCGCATCTCACCCGAACGTCTGGAGATCCTGCAAAAAATGGCCTCCGGCGGACAGCCAAAGAAAAAAGATAAACCCAAATTTCCGCACACCTGTTCTCGTTGCGGTAAAGTTTGGGAAATGCCCGTCCAACTCGATCCTTCACGGCCCATGTACTGTTCCGATTGTTTGCCCATAGTCCGCGAAGAGCAAAAAGAAAAAGAGCGCATAAAAAAAATCGGTCCTGATCCCGAATCCACCCCCGCCCGTCCTCCAAGGCCCAAGAAACACAATAAACAGCCCAATAAACCCCGCATAATCGGTAAAATCGATTTGCCGCCCATTTCCGAATTACCGCCTCCGGCCGAAGATCCTGACGAACCTCCGTTTCCGACCAAAGGAGGATTGTTGCACGATATCGCCAAAGCCAAAGGCAAACCCATCGAAACCAACAAATATCGCATCGAGAAGCAGTTAAACGGGGGGAATCAAAATACCGAAGCACCTTCTGTCACCTCTCAACAAACGGTCACCGATTCTCCCAAACGTGATTTTTATCTTCCTCCAAAAAAACAGCATGCTGTCAAAGGCACCGAACCTGAAGATGATGATAAACCCGAATCTCTGATCATCTTCAAAAAGAAATCATCCGGCACCGCTTCGTCCTCGTCTTACTCCCAAGTACAAAACACCGGCGATCGTAATCCTTTGGACAAGCGCAATTCACACGGCATTCGCTCCGACGCTTCCGCTCAACAACCTACCCTTAATTCCGGTCCCACCACTCTAAACCCCGGCTCCCGCATAACTTTCGACTAATGAAAAAGCATGTAGCAACTTTTAAGTTCATCAAGTTAAAAGTAACAAGTTCATCAAGAGTTTATCAAGATAAAAGTTCAAAGTTTATCAAGAGAAGCTGAAGTAACTCTTGAAGAACTTTAGACTTGATGAACTTTAATCTTAAATCGTTACGAACGTTACGAACGTTATAAACGTTAGTTGTTTGCTGGAAGCTGGTGGCTGGCGGTTAGCAGCTTAAAATCTATGCCTGAAACAATCTCTTACAAAACCCTGGACAATGTAATCATCAAAGGGGATTGGTCTCCGTCACCAACCACCATCGGTGTGGTGATTCTATTGCACATGATGCCCCTTGATCGCCGATCTTGGGCGGCTTTTCAGCAAGTTTTGCAAAAACATCGCATCGCTTCATTGGCGATCGATTTGCGCGGTCACGGCGAAAGCGTCAAAACCGAAGAAGGTGTGATGCTTGATTATAAAAAATTCACGGATGAAGACCATCACAAATACATGTTTGATGTATCGGGTGCATTGGATTGGCTGGAGATTAAAAAATATTCCAAAGATCAAATCATGCTGGTCGGCGCATCAATCGGAGCGAGTATAGCTCTTTGGATGTTGCAGGAAGAGCCGAGTTTGGCCGGTGCGGTACTTCTTTCCCCGGGCAATTACCGCGGTATTGATGCTGTGGAAAAATCCGAGTATACCAAGCATCATCATGCTCTTTGGGCCTCCGGATCCGATTCGGATGATCCCGAATCTTATGAAGTTGCCGAAAAAATAATCGAAACTTCCGGCGCCGCCCGCAAACAGTTTGTGCCATATAAAAATGCCGGTCATGGAATTCATTTATTTACGGCAGATCCTGATCTGATGGAAAATCTCGCCTCATGGATCGAAGAATCTTTCAGTCGTCCCGTTTAGGTTGCTGAATCGCTTTTTGCATGGCACAATATCTTTACCATGAAACATCCACGGATTTTTAGCTATCTGATACTTTTTTTTGCCATTGTGTCGCCTATGCCGGTTTTGGCGGAAAATATCCCCGAACGAATTTCTGTCGGCGATTTTTCCTATAAGACAACCGATTTTGCGGCGGCAATCGTTATAGATACGGCAACCAATAAAATTCTCTTCGAGTACAATGCAGATAAATCTTGGGTTCCGGCCAGCTTAACCAAACTTGCCGGCGCTTTGGTTTTTGTCGAGAGCCAGCCTGCTTGGGACGCCGCAGTATCTCTGCAAGCCGCGGATGAGGTCGGAGGAGGCCGCTTGCGTGTGGATGAAGGCGCCACCATGTCCATCCAAGATCTCATGTATGCTTCCATAACCGGAAGCGCTAATAACGCGGCCACGGCTTTTGGCAGATTGTCCGGTTTGGGTCAAGATAAATTCGTTGCCAAGATGAATAGTCGCGTGCAATCACTCGGTTGCACTACTTCGCGTTTTGATGATGCCTCGGGCATGGCAACAACCAGTCGCACCACAGCCCGCGAAATGCTGGCCATAGCAAAAGCGGCTTTCTACCGTCCCGAAATTCAAAAACCCGCTTCCACTTACAAATATTCTTTTACAATCCGCAATACCGGTGAATTGAAAACTATTACTAATACGAATCAACTCCTTGCTGATCCGTCAAACGGTCTTTATGTAATTGCGGGCAAAACCGGTTTTTTGTATGAGTCACTTCACAATCTTGTTTTTCAAGTACGTCCCGCCCGCAACGATAATCGTGAATTGTTGATTGTAGTTTTGGGTGCTCCGACCCGCGCCGATTTATTCGCAGTTTCCGAGCGCTTGGCTAAATGGAGCTGGAGCTCTTACGGCTGGCAAAACAATCCTTCCTCAATTGCGGTCAGCGAAGCTCTAACCATCCCTGATGGTACATTAATCAAAAAAGCCGATTCTCCGGCTGTCTGGTATGTTTGGAAGGGTAAAAAATACGTTCTGTTGGATGGAATCTTTTTAGAGCATTATTTTCCGCATACTCCCATAAAAACCGTTTCCGCAGAAGTCGTTGAAGCCTTTGTAACCGCCCGCCCCTACACTTTTGACGACGGCGAACTCTTAAAGTCCCCGGTCAGCCCGGTTGTTTACTTTGTCGAACGCGGTATGTTGCGCCCGATTTCTTCCGAATCAGCTTTTCTTTCCATGGGTTGGAAATGGCAAAATATCATCACCGCGCCCGAATGGCTGTTAAACACTTACTCCCGAGGTTTGGCTATAAATACGCAAAATACAGACTCCGTACAGCTGACTGTTAGATAAAAGTTTATCAAGCTTAAAGTTCATCAAGAGTAACTTAAGAGTTTATCAAGTTAAAAGTAACAAGTTCATCAAGAGAAGCATAGGTTGCTCTTGATAAACTTTAGTCTTGATGAACTTGTTACTTAGTCTTGATAAAGTCTTCATTTTAGTGTAGTATCCGCAAACAAGCAGTCATATGAATCCCATTGAATTATCAACTTTTCTCAAGGATCAAAATCAGCCCAAGTACCGTCTTGAGCAGGCTTTGCGCGCTTATTATCAAGAATACAATGATTCTTGGGATAATATCTCCACCTGGCCCGCGGCTTTGCGCGAGTCTTGCCGGGAATTGGATTGGTCTCCTTTATCGCTAGAGAAAATTGTAGAAACAAGCAAGCCGGAGAGCGCCAAAATGCTGCTTCGCACTAAAGATAAACATTACATCGAAGCGGTTATCATGCGTCACGAAGACGGCCGTAATACGGTATGTGTTTCATCGCAAATAGGCTGCGCCATGGGCTGTTCTTTTTGCGCGACCGGTAAAATGGGCTACACACGCAATCTCAGGTCCGAGGAAATTGTGGATCAGGTCATTCACGCCGCGCGTTATCTCAAAACCAAAGATGCCAAAGTCACCAACATTGTTTTCATGGGCATGGGCGAACCGTTTCACAATACGGATGCGGTTTTCGAGTCGATCGACATTCTCACTGATCCCAATCTTTTCGGTTTGGGCGCTCGCCATATTTCCATCTCCACTTGCGGAATCGTTCCCGGCATTTTGCGCATGATCGAAGAAGCTCCGCAAGTTAATCTCGCCATCTCATTACATGCGCCCACGCAAACATTACGCGAAGAGCTTATGCCGGTCGCCATTGCTTACAGTCTAAAACAACTGATGAAAACTTTGGAAGATTACATGCAAGCCACCAATCGCAAGGTAATGTTCGAGTATGTCATGCTTCGCGGTGTAAACGACAGCCTCGAACACGCCAAAAAGCTGACAGAGTTGCTCGAGCCATTCAAACGTCTTTCGCATGTCAATTTGATAAAATATCACGATACCGGTGTTTACAAGGCTACCGGCGAAACGGAACGCCGTGCTTTTCAAGATTATCTCAAACGCCACGGCATCTCCGTTACCCACCGCATCTCCTATGGCGAAGATATCAACGGCGCCTGCGGACAACTCGCAACCAAAAAAAGCCGCTAGCCTCCAGCTACCAGCTTCCAGCTACTAGCCACTAGCCAAATCAACTAAGGTTCGTCATTTCGAATCGGATGTGAGAAATCTCCACTGTTATTATCAGCTTGAGTTTTACGAGCGGAGATTTCTCACATCCGATGCGCCTAAGGAGCAGAAATGACAAAGCCGTTGAACTTTTATGTATAATGGGAGCATTCCTATAGTAATCAAGTTAATATGAGCGGGAATCCGAGCGGAAATCAAGGTTCAGACAATAAGTTGATCAAGGTTCAGACAATATGCAAAAAGTCCTCGTTGCTTTAAGCGGAGGCGTCGACTCATCTGTCGCCGCGGCTTTGTTGTTGCAACAAGGATATGAAGTCGTAGGCGGTTTCATCAAAAACTGGTCCGATACCAAAGATCCCATGAGCGGGGAGTGTGCCTGGCGTGCCGAACGCCGTGACGCGATCCGCGTCGCCGCCGCTTTGGATATCCCGCTCCTGACTTTTGATTTTGAAAAACAATATCGCCGGCAAATTGTGGACGAGCTGTATCGCGGTTACGCAAAAGGGGAGACTCCCAATCCGGACGTTCTCTGCAACCAATACATCAAATTCGGTCTTTTCTTCGACAAAGCCATGGAACTCGGCTTCGATTACATCGCCACCGGCCATTACGCTATCACAAAAAGTCCAACATTAAACGTCCAACGTCCAACGTCAAACGTCGAACGCCCGCGCTCCGAAGCTTCAGCGAAGGAATGTCAAAAGTTCAACGAAACCACCTCCACCGACGTTCGACGTTCGACGTTAGACGTTGGACGGTTGTTCCGTGGCGTGGACCCCGCAAAAGATCAAAGCTATTTTTTATATCGTGTACCGGGTTCTATTTTACGACGCACGCTCATGCCTGTTGGCGGTTATACCAAATCTCAAATAAGGTCTCTGGCAAAAAAATTCAAACTGCCTGTCGCTTCTAAGCCCGACAGCCAAGGAATCTGTTTTATCGGCAAGGTCGATTTTTCCAAATTTCTGTCTAACAAACTGAAAAACAAGCCGGGCAATATCATCACCGCAGACGGCAAAATAATCGGCCAACATCAAGGTCTGCACAACTACACAATCGGCCAACGCCAGCGCATCGCTGTGGCCGATAAACATCCATGGTTTGCGGCCGTTAAAGATACCAAGAAAAACCAACTCATCGTCGTGGATTCCGAAAAACATCCCTTATTGCTTTCCAAAGATCTGATCTTGGACGATTTGCACTGGATAGCCGGTCAAGCTCCAAAAATGCCTCTCAAAGTCCACATTCAAGCCAGATACCGCCAAGAACCTCTCTCTGCAGAGTTATTAACAGGCAAAGATAAAAAAACTATCCACATCAAATTTAAAAAACCGCTCTCGGCGGCCGCTCCGGGCCAGTCCGCCGTTATTTATCAAGGTCAAGAATGCCTCGGCGGAGGCATCATTCGCCGAACCGATCATTCATGCTAAACTAGTCAACCAACGAGCGGTCGTAACGTTTTAACGTATATTGTCTGAACCTTGATTGCCGCGTGAGTTCATCAAGTTAAAAGTAAAAAGTTTATCAAGAGTTACTTAAGCTTCTCTTGATGAACTTTAGACTTGATGAACTTTCCACCGGTTCGGAATAATCAAGACACGTCGTTCGCGAACCACGTCGGTCGCGACCGAGCGTGGCGAACGACAGTGTCAAGTTAATCCCTGAATCAAGTGAATCAAGGTTCAGACAGCTGGTGGCTAGTGGCTCGTAGCTGGAAGCTGTAATTAAGTATGCAAGAAGAAAGATCTAAAAAATTTCAGTGGATTTCAATAGTATATCTTATACTGTTTGTTTTAGCGGTATTTTCACCTTCTCTTATCGGATCCGGTTACTTGGGTTTTCAAGAGCATCATATCGAAGAAGGTTTGATCTTTTTATTCGGTTTGGCCGGCATTTCCATCTTCATGCTGTACGAAAGGATGATGGAAAAAAAGGAAAAGGAGCATATAGCCGTAATGGATGCCTGCGACAGAGCGCGCCGCGAATTGGTTTCGTCTTATCAATACATCGGTTCCTTAAATCGTCAGATGGAAGTGTTGAAGCAATTAACCAATAACACCAGTATTTCCATTTACGAACAAGATCAATTAAGCAAAGATTTGCTTGATTCTTTGGTTCGCAGCGCTTCGGGTGCTTTGGGAGGCGCGCCTTCTTTATTGCGCGTCATACGGCTCGATAAATTACGCACCGAACACGAGGTCTTCCATGACATGACCAAAAGCAAAAATGTTCCCACCTTGCGCATTGCCAATAAAGAGTTGAAGCAAATTCACGATGAGAACAAGCTCTACCATTTTTTTACAGCCGACGGCCACCGTTTTGTCGCTGTCCCATCCGACAGACATTCGGGTGATCATAAAGCTTTTTTAATTGCCAAAATCAAAGAAGATCAAGAAGAAATTTTTGATCCCTCGGTTCTCAAAGTCTTCGCCAATCAAGCCGAGCTAATCTACCGCGTCCTGCAAAAACGCGGCCAGCTCAACGCCGAAACCCCCCTCGATTTAATCGACACCGTCACCAAAGATACGGTGGGGGAGGTGAATTAAAAAACCCTCGACTTTCATCGAGGATTAAGAGATGGCGGACACACACTGATTAGCCATGTGGCATCGAGTGGAGAGTCCGCCGTTTTCCGTTGGAAGACACCATGATTCAAGTCATTGACAATTCGGCAAAAGTCTTCCATTTCCAGCGAAGGGACAGCACGAAATTAGCTTTACGCATGCTGCAACAAGTCCCTTCTTTTCCTCTGCAGTAATTCAGGCATGCCTGAATTACAACAGTTAATTAGCGGACGGACACCTGAAAAGAAGATTCTTTCAGTGGGTGATTAGTCCATCCTATCAGGCGGCGGACAAGTACATCAAAGACAATGAGCCACGATATCCATAAGTCCGCCGTTTTCAGTTGGAAGACACGAAGTGAATAGTTTGATACAACGATCTCGAAGTCTTCCATTTCCAGCGAAGGGACACTCGGGCAAAAGCTCTAAGCAGCATAGTTCGAGTCCCTTCTTTAAGTCGGAGAGCAGGGGATACAAAGTCTTTCAACACTCGCTTGCCAGCTCTCCTTGATCGTAAATGGACGCGTCGTCGGAAGTCTTAAGACACCACGGTTTAAGTCCATCCTTTCAAGTGCCCCCTTAAAAAGGGGGATGGGGGATAAAGCAGCAGACAGTTCACAAATAGTTTGGTGACATTTCCTGTCCAGTCCGCTTTTCCATTGGAAGACACGATACGTTTAGCCATTAGCATGGGCCAAGCAGTCTTCCATATCCAATGAAGGGACAGCCCGACATGAGTGTTAAACAGGTGATCGCAAGTCCCTTCTTTTCCTTCTGCAGTAATTCAGGCACGCCTGAATTACAAAGCAATTAGCGGATGGACAAGTGCAGGCTAGCATCTTTGCAGCAGTACTCAAGTCCATCCTTTCCTAACTGTAGAGTCGCTCCAGCGTGGGCGACGATTTAAGAGCGGACACGATGCACGAAGATGTTATCAACTGCGTGATAGTCCGCTAGTTTGCCAAAAGTTCGATGCTTAATCTAAGCAAAAAACCCAAAAACTGTCAATACTGATGGCAGGGTAAGGGTCATAAAGGAAAAAGTCTTAACGTCGTAACGTCTTAACGTCTTAACGTACCACCAAACCAACCCCCGTTACGACGTTACGACGTTATGACGTTATGACAGTAAGGCGTCTGATACGATTTCCTTGTCTGTTAAGCTACGATGTAGTAGATTATCTCCATTATGCATAACAGATCCACGGACGAAATCCGCCAATTATTTCTCGACTTTTTTAAAGATCGCGGGCATGCGATTTTGCCATCGGCTTCTTTAATTCCCGAAAACGATCCAACCGTTCTCTTTACCACAGCCGGAATGCAACCCCTTGTGCCTTATCTTTTGGGCGAAAAACATCCCATGGGCACCCGCTTGGCCGACGCGCAAAAATGCCTGCGCACCGATGATATCGACGAAGTTGGGGATGCCACTCATGGCACGTTTTTTGAAATGCTGGGCAACTGGTCTCTGGGGGATTATTTCAAGGAGGAAGCTATTGCCTGGTCGTATGAATTTTTAACCAAACCCGAATATTGCGGTATCGAGCCAACCAAATTGTGTGTTACGGTTTTTGAAGGTGATTCCGACGCTCCGCGCGATGAAGAGTCAATCAATATCTGGCAGGCGCAATTCGCCGTGCATGGCATACAAGCCGAAACCGGTGAAGCCGGTAAAGATGAGCCCGCTCAAGGCTCTGCCGGCCCTCGTATTTACTCGTATCCCAAAAAGAAAAACTGGTGGGGTCCCGCCGGCCAAACAGGCCCCTGCGGTCCGGATACCGAGATTTTTTACGATACCGGCAAACCTCATAACCCGGCTTTTGGTCCGGTTTGTCACCCAAATTGCGATTGTGGCCGTTTTGTCGAGATTTGGAACAATGTTTTCATGCAATACGGCAAGCGGGAGGATGGTTCTTACGCTCCTCTCGCGCAAAAAAACGTGGATACCGGCATGGGGTTGGAGCGCATGGCCGCGGTTATGCAGCAAGTCGGTTCCAACTACGAAACCGATAGTTTTGTTAAAATGTTTCAAACTTTTGATGCGGTTTTTGATATCAAATATGGTATCGACCCTGCCATCGATCGCTCACTCCGCATAATCATAGATCACCTGCGCGCCGTCACCTTCATCATTGGCGATCAAAACGGCGTTGTGCCGTCCAACATCGGCCAAGGCTATATCGTCAGACGCCTGTTGCGCCGTGCCGCCCGCGAAGCCAAGCGCATCGGTATCAACTCGCCCATATCAGCCACCATCTGCCAAGAAATCATCAACATTTACGGCAACACCTATCCCGAACTCGTCCAAAATGCTGAAAGAATTATCAAAGAAGCCTCCAAAGAAGAAGAAAAGTTTGCTCTGACATTGGAAAAAGGCTTAAAAGAGTTCGAGCGCATGGCGGGCGGTGTCGAGTCGCTATCCGGAGAACAGGCTTTTTTGCTTTACGGCACTTACGGTTTTCCCATCGAGCTTACAGAGGAACTGATGGCCGAAAGGGGAGGTAAAGTGGATCGCATGGGTTTTGATGCTGAATTCGCCAAACACCAAGAGTTGTCTCGCACCGCTTCAGCCGGAGTTTTTAAAGGCGGTTTGCAAGATCAGTCCGAAGAAACCACCAAATTGCACACGGCCACACACCTGCTTCATCAAGCCTTGCGCCAAGTCCTGGGTCCGCATGTGGCGCAAAGAGGCTCCAATATCACAGCCGATCGCTTGCGTTTCGATTTCACACATCCCGAAAAAATGACCGACGAGCAAAAGCAAGAGGTTGAAGCGATAATCAACGAGATCATCCAAAAAGATCTGCCCGTCTCCATGTGCGAAATGACGGTCGACGAGGCCAAATCAGCCGGTGCCATCGGTCTTTTCGACGAAAAATACGGCAACAAAGTCAAAGTTTACACTGTCGAAGATCCGGAAAACTCCAAAGGATTCTTTTCCAAAGAAATCTGCGGAGGCCCCCACGTAACCAAAACCGGAGCTTTGGGTGGTTTTAAAATCAAAAAAGAAGAAGCGGTTTCAGCGGGCATTAGAAGGATTAAGGCTGTGCTTAAAGCTAATATCTAATTGGCTGAATTATTGGTTCAGCGTTCAGGAATCAATTTTTACATATGAGTTAAGAACAGAGATGACCGGTGGCATTTATTCGGAATAATATAGAATATCCATGTAATTGAGCTTATTTTAGAGAATTTTATGACTCGCGGTAACCGCGAGTCTTGACAAAAAGGCAAATTAGTGTTAGTAATTTACTTGTAGGGATAAATCTTGTGTTTATCCGTGCGTGCAAAAAAAAAGGAGAAAATCATGACAAATTCCGAACGGGAGATGATGGCAAGGGTTCACTTGGACACGGCGAGGCGTCAAGAAAGACCATTCTGCGTAGCAATGGTCAGAGACGCGATTGCGAATGGGGTTGCATTGTCACAGCTCCTTCCTCCGCAAGTGCAATCAACAAATGTGATTGCGCAAATCGCTGAGCTGGAGGCAGAGCTTCAATTCCTCGAGTTGAAGCTCGAAGTCGTCCGAGTCGAGGAACTGGCAAGAACGGCCAACGAGTTGCGTTCCTCGGCTATCATGAGGGACGGGAGGTTGGTGCTGTCAGAGCCTCGACCATCTATCTTTTTGATGGAAAAGGCGAAGAAGCAGGCCGAGGGGTTGATGGCGGAATGCACTCGGCTTGGAAGAGTTGCGAATGAGCTCGCGAAGCGGGTTCAAATCGTACACCAGGATTTGAGTGCATGGATCCACCAAATCCGATTGCAGAGAGCTCGTGAGGCTCTCGCATAAGCGCGTGCAGGCTAGATGCCGAAACGCAACATAAACATTCTCAAGCTAGCAGAGTTGCTGGCTTTTGTATTTGTCGTTATGTTTGGTAGTAATCAGAATAAGTACGGGGCATAGGAAATTTGTATTTAGATTTGTCAAAGGTTGCCTTAATTATCTCGATCAGTTATAATTCACCCATAATTATTGTGGATAAGTCCCTCAAAAAACATGATTTTCAGCTATGATGAATAAATCCTCATCCCCAAACAAGGAATTTTTAAGCGTAAAAGGGGTGGTGGAGGAGAATCTGCCAAGCGCCACATTCAAAGTAAAACTGGACAATGGACAGTCAATTTTGTGTCATTTAGCGGGAAAATTACGCATGAACCGCATACGCCTTACGCCCGGCGACGAAGTCAAAGTAGAAATATCTCCCTACGATTTGACAAAAGGGCGTATAACCTTTAGATTATAGCCCACTTACGCAAAACCGATGGAGGAGGACATCGGATAGGCTTTAGCTTGCCAAATCGCCTTAATGGCGCGTAAATCTTACTTCCAAAACCATGAAAGTCAGAACATCAGTTAAACCCATGTGCAGGGATTGCAAAGTCATCCGCCGTAAAGGCCGGGTGGTTGTTATTTGCAAAAAGAATCCTAAACATAAACAACGTCAAGGATAATCATTTATATGGCACGTATAGCAGGAGTTGTATTACCACAAAATAAGCGCATCGAAATTGCGCTTACCTATATTTTTGGCATCGGTTTAACCCGTGCGCAAAAAATCATCAAAGAGACGGGCGTTAATCCCGACATCCGCACCAAAGATCTTTCGGCTGATGACGAAAAAAAGTTGCGCGATGCGGTCGAAAAAACTTACCGCGTCGAAGGCGAGTTGCGCCGTGAACGCATGGCCAATATCAAACGCTTAAAAGAAATCGGTTCTTATCGCGGATCCCGCCACAGCAAAAATCTGCCCTTGCGCGGACAACGCACCAAAACCAATTCCCGCACCGTACGCGGCAATGTTCGCCGCACCATGGGCTCCGGTAAACGCAAGCTCGAAAAGACATAATCTCTATGACTGACGTAATCGAAACACCAGCCGCACAGGTGGAAGCTCCCGCCAAGGCTAAAAAAACAGCCAAGGGCCGCAACAAGCGCGCGCGCACGCAAAAAAACGTGGCGCATGCTTGTGCTTATATAAAAGCCACTTTTAACAACACCATTGTATCGGTCACCGATCAAAACGGCAACGTTATCGCTTGGGCTTCGGCCGGTAATTGCGGTTTTAAGGGTCCCAAAAAAGCCACTCCGTATGCGGCTTCGGTCGTTGTGCGCACTCTAGCTGAAAAATTACAGGATTCCGGCGTCAAAGATGTAAGTGTTTTCGCTCAAGGAGTCGGTCAGGGCCGCGAAGGCGCCATTCGTGCTTTTAATGCAAATAATATTAACGTACTCTCCATTAAGGATGTAACGCCGGTTCCGCATAACGGTTGCCGTAAACCGCGGGCCAGACGCATGTAATCGAATCAATAACCTATGGCAAGGAATCTTAGTTCAAGTTGCAAATTATGCAGACGCGAGGGGGTTAAGCTCATGCTCAAAGGCGCACGATGCGAGTCTTCGAAGTGCGCATTGGCTCGCCGGCCTTACGCTCCGGGTGTGCACGGTCCCGGCCGTCCGCCTCGCCAAACAGACTACGGCAAACAGCTTCGCGAAAAACAAAAGGCCAAGCGTCTTTACGGCATCTCCGAAACTCAATTCGCCAATTACTACAAAAAAGCCATGAAGCTCAAGGGCGATTCGGGTATGAACTTGGTGCAGTTGTTGGAATTGCGTTTGGATAATGCTGTGTACCGCGCCGGTTTTGCCAAAAGCCGCGCCGCCGCCCGTCAAATCGTTTCGCATGCCCATGTTTTGGTCAACAATAAACCGGTGAATATTCCGTCGTATTTGGTTAAATCCGGCGATATCATCACGGTTCAAGAAAACAAGCAAAACAAATCAAACTGGAAAAATCTCTCCGAAGATCTGAAAAATCATGCTGCGCCCTCGTGGTTGGCTGTAGAGCCCGCAAAGTTGGTCGCCAAGGTTACCAGCGTCCCCAGTGCGGAAGAATTGAAAGAAGCGTTTGATCCCAAACTTATCATCGAATTTTATTCGCGCTAATCGTTCATTCTTTTTTATATGGAGTCACTTCTTCTTCCAACAAATATCCAATTCTATCCAGGCGAGCGCCCCAACGAGGGTGTGCTTAGCGTGGAGCCCTGCACCCCGGGCTATGGCACCACTTTGGGCAATGCGTTGCGCAGAGTGCTTTTATCCTCACTTCCCGGAGCCGCAATCACATCCGTAAAAATCCGCGGAGTCGATCATGAATTTTCCACGTTGGATCGCGTCAAAGAAGACGCTCTGGAAATTATCCTGAATCTCAAATTGGTACGCGTTAAACTTTATTCCGAAGAGCCGGTAACCCTGCATCTTGAAGTCAAAGGCGAGCAAGTGGTAACGGCCGGCATGTTTCAAAAAAACGCGGACGTCGAAATAGTCAATCCTGATTTGGTGATAGCCACTTTAACGGATAAATCGGCAACATTCGAAATGGATGCCACCATTTCACCCGGACGCGGTTACAGATCCACCGAAGAACGCTTAAAAGAAAAGATGGATCTCGGCGAAATCAGCATAGACGCTTTGTTCTCGCCGGTTACCAACGTATCCTACCAGGTTACTCCAACCCGCGTCGGCGACAAAACAGACTTTGATAAACTGATCCTGAACATCGAAACCGACGGCACCATCGACCCGATCGACGCCTGCAATAACGCAGTCTCTATCCTGCTCGATCACTTAAACTTGCTAAAAAACCTTGACTACCAAACTCTGACCGCTCCGGTCGAAGAACCTGTCGCGGAAACGGAACCCGAAGAATCGCAAGAACCCGAAACCGAAGAATAAAATACTTTATCCCACCTAGTTTCAACTTTATTACGTCTAGTAGCTGGAAGCTGGAAGCTTGTGGCTTATCAAACATATGAGGCATCGAATCAATAAAAAAATACTGGATCGCAAAAACGGACCACGCAAAGCGTTGCTCCGCGGTTTGGCGACTTCGGTTATTTTGTATGAGCATGTAAATACAACCTTGGCTAAAGCCAAAGTTATTCGTCCCATCGTGGAAAAGCTCATTACCGCCGGCAAAACCAAAGATTTGGCATCCAGACGCAAACTGGCCTCTTATTTGCTTAGCGAATCGGCTGTCAATAAAGTCTTGGAAGAAATCGGACCTCGCTATCAAGATCGCAAAGGCGGCTACACCCGCATCATTAAGCTTGGTAATCGCAAAGGCGACGGAGCCGAAATAGCGCAAATTCAACTCGTTAAATAATCATATGCCTTGGAAGAAACGCAAAGGAATCCCCAAAGTGGTTCGTAACACCATCGAAATCGACGCCGCCGGCAAGCCGGTGGGCCGCTTGGCGACAAAAATCGCCATGGTTTTAATGGGAAAAAATAAGCCCGATTTTGATCCGGCAACCGATATGGGCGATAAAGTCATGCTCACCAATGTCGATAAAATCGTTTTTACCGGTAAAAAGTGGGATCAAAAAGTTTTTTATACCACATCAAACCGCCCGGGCGGTCTCAAAACCAAATCCGTTAAAGATTTGCGCGAATCTTCTCCGGAAACCATCATTCGCCATGCGGTTCGCTATATGTTGCCCAAGAACAAATTGCAAGACTTGCGCATGAAACGCTTAACCTTCCAGAAATAACCATCTAGAACAACGTTATAACGTTACAACGTTAAGACGTTATGACTCTCTATACTTATGCCCGAAGAAAAAAAGACAACTGCCAAAAAGGCGGTAGCCGAAAAAGATGAAAAAGCCAAGAAAGCTCCGGCTAAGGCTAAAAAATCAGAACCTGTTGCAAAAAAGGCTCCGGTCAAGTCCAAAGCCAAGGAAACTCCGACTTTGGTCGTTGAAGCCGAGCAGGCCGCTGCCGCAAAAAGCGCCAAAGGCGGATCTTTTATTCCGTCTGTCGGCCGCCGCAAAACATCCATTGCCCGCGTGCGTCTGATTAAAAACGGCAAGGGATTGATTACCGTCAACGGCAAAGCTTTTGCTGATTATTTCGGCACTTACGATCTTCGCGCTCAAGTCGAAGCTCCTCTTAAGGCCATTGGTCAGGCCGATGCGGTTGATATCAGCGCCAAGGTTGAAGGCGGAGGTATCCGCGGTCAAGCCGAAGCCATACGCCATGGAATCGCTCGCGCTCTCATTCAGTTAAACCCTACATTCAGAAAAACACTCAAAAAACTCGGCTACCTTTCCCGCGACCCGCGCAAAAAAGAACGCAAAAAGCCGGGTCTCAAATCCGCCCGCCGCGCACCGCAATGGAGCAAACGTTAAGCATGTAACTTGTAACATGTAAATAAAAAATATAAAAACGAGCGAAAGCTCGTTTTTTGGTAAAAAAATACCGTCCCAATGCAACATCGAGACGGGTTAAGAGCGGGGTCGGGGATGGCGCGTCAATCGAACAGCTTGGTGACTATGACGGTCGCCAGAATGACGATCGCTAGCTTCCAGCAAGCCACACCCAGCACCATCCCAAGCACCAGCGAAGCCAGCGCTACGCCCGCGAGGATGACAATAGCCACACCCACGGCGAAAAGGATACAAGCACTGGTCAAGATCTTCCTCAAAATGCTTTCCATCGAGTCCTCCTTCGATTTTGAAATCATTTCAATATAGCACAAAAAAGCCATGTTGTCAATCATTGCAAATTTAAATAATTGATTTTTTCCCCAAAACATGCGAAAATCAGACCACTGATCAGTTCATCAAGTCTAAAGTTCATCAAGAGAAGCATGAGTAACTCTTGATAAACTTTAGCCTTGAAGAACTTTCCTCTAAAGTACCGCTTAACTCGTTATAAACATTATAAACGTTATTAACGTTCGAAGGCTGGTAATAACGGTGGAGATTTCTCACATCCGATTCGAAATGACAAAAATGGTTATTTTAGCTAGTGGCTGGGAGCTAGTAGCTAGTAGCTGATAAAGGCGGATGCGCCTTAGGAGCAGAAATGACAAACCTTAGTTTGTTTGGCTGGTAGCTGGAAGCTGGTAGCTGGCAGCTAGCAGCTGTAAGTCTATGTTAGCTGAAAAAATCGCCAAAAATGCATTAGTGTTAATGTTAGCCACCACGGGACAAAAAGTCGTGGCGTTTTTTGCTTTCATGATTGTGGCGCGGTTAGCCGGGCCCGAAATTACCGGATCGTATTTTTACGCTGTTTCAGTCACATCCGTCTTCGTCGTTATTTCCGATTTGGGCATAACCGCCGTCGTCATCCGCGCCATAGCGGGCGGCCGCGAAGGCGCTGATCGATTGCTGGGTGCCGCTGTGCGCGCCAAGCTGGCTTTGGTTCCAATCGCGGTTCTGGCAGCCATCGGCTACGGAGTTGTGCGCGGCAATTCACCCGAAGTACTGTTGGCAATCGCTGTAGCTTGTATCGCCATGGCCGCGGACGCTTTTCACCTCATACTCTATGGCGCACTCCGCGGTCGTCAAAATCTCAAACCCGAAGCTTTTGGCATGTTTATCGGCCAAATCTTAACCGGTGCATTTGCGGTAACGGCCGCTTTATCTCACTGGGGTCCAATCGGCTTGGCCGGCTCATTGGCATTCGGCAGTTTGTGGAACGTGGCTTGGTCTTTTTACAACATCCGCAAAATACAAATCAAAATCACCAAACCCGCATCATCTGATTTCCGCAGTCTCGTCACACAAGCTTTACCTTTCGCTATCGCCGGTATTTCCGTCAAAGTTTATTCATACATCGATAGCTTGATGCTCGAGGCCTTCAAAGGCACAACCGCGGTCGGCTATTATTCCGTGGCTTACAAACTCACTTATGCCATGCAGTTCGTTCCGCTGACTTTTACTGCGGCTTTGTATCCCGCACTAAGCCAAGCCTATGCCAACAAAGAACAGGATGAATTGCGCAAAGTTTTCATCGGTTCCATGCGCCTCATGGCCGCCGTTGGTTTTCCGATAGCGGCCGGTCTTTCGGCCATGGCTCCGCGCTTGATACCGGCTTTATACGGAGATGCTTACATCAACTCAATTCCGGCCATGCAAGTTTTGCCTTGGGTCCTTTTGCCGATTTTTATTGATTTTCCGGTTGGTGCCTTATTAAACGGATCTCACCGCGCCCATCTTAAAACATCCGCCATGGTCGCAACCATGATAATCAATGCCGTCTTAAACTTTTTACTCATTCCATATTACGGCCCTCTGGGAGCGGCTTGGGCCGGCGTATTCAGCTTTTGGTTTTTACTCGCGGCCGGTTTCTCATTTACTTATAAGGATGCCGGCGGTGCCAAAAATTTTCTTTGGATCATTGTTCGGGCGTTTATTGCCGCAGTTTTGGCTTGGCTGGTTTGGTATTACATCGGCGCCTATATGCCTTTACCCGTAGCCTTCATTTTTGGCTCAATCATGGCTGTTATTTTGGCATTTGCCGTCAAACTCGTATCAATGAAAGATATTCTGCCTCTTTGGTTGCATTTACGCTCCAAATTAGGTAAAACAGTGCAGATTCATGATGCCTAAATTTACTTTAATTACACACGATTTCCCTCCGGCCAAGGGCGGTGTTGCGCGTTATCTCTCATCCCTGGCTGCAGCCGCAAACGGTCAGATCGAAGTATTAATACCTAAAGAAAATGAGTACATCGTACATCGTACATCGTACAAACAAGAAAGCGCTGATCGTTTTGTACGACGTACGATGTACGATGTACGAAACATATTATTCTCCTGGTCTTTTTGGCCTCGCTGGCTTCCACTTATCAAAAGATGTCTCGAAGTCCCGCAAGACAACATCATTCTAATATCACATGTTTTTCCTATCGGCACTTCGGCCTGGATCGCCAACGCTTTGGGCGGATCCGAGTATGCCGTGATTTTTCACGGCACGGATCTTAAGCGCGCGCAAACAAAATGGAAGCGCTGGCTGTTACGTCGTATCTGTAACAACGCAAAAGCACTCATCGTCAACAGCCAAGCAACCGAAAGATTGCTCAAACGGCTCGTGCCTAAAGCCGATGCCTTGGTTATCACTCCAGGGCTTGATCCATTTGATCTTCCCGATAAATCCGAGGCTCGTTCTCGTCTAAACGTCGAGTCCGACACCAAAGTCATACTCGCCGTCAGCCGTCTCGTAGAACGCAAGGGCATTGATACACTCATTCAAGCCGTAGCGAACGTCGAACGTCAAGCGTCGAACGTCGAACCGCAGGTACCCGCCGAAGACTTGGCGAAGGAGGGAAATACGATATTCGAATTAGAAGCCTCCGACGCGAAATACGAAATTCGATATTCGAAATACGAATTAGTAATAGTCGGCAACGGACAGTACGCCGAGCCTTTGCATAAGCTTGCCAAGCTTAGCGGTGTTGATGTTCGTTGGGTGAGTGATGCCGATGATGAAACTTTGCATGATTGGTATTCGGCTGCGGATGTATTTTGTTTGCCGGGACGAGAAACCGCGGATGATGTGGAGGGATTCGGTATGGTATTTTTGGAAGCCTCCTATGCGGGTCTGCCAGTCATCGCCGGCGCAAGCGGAGGTACCTCCGAAGCTGTAATCAACAACCAAACCGGCTTGCTCATCCCGCCCACCGTTGATGCATGCACTGAAGCCTTGCAAAAACTCCTCAACGATCCAAATCTCGCGAGCCAATTTGGTCAATCGGGTCACAAACGCGTCAAAACAGATTTCAACTGGTCGGATCGCTGGAGGTTGTTATCATCTTTTTTATCTGATTCAAGCATTTCTGAATCGTCAAATCTTCCACCTGAAAGCGATGTCCCTCAAGATATCTCTGTAGTAATACCCTGCTACAATCACGCCTCCGAATTACGCGACGCGCTCAAGTCCTTGATAAATCAAACCGTAAATGTAAAACAAGTCATCGTGGTGGACGATGCCTCGACTGATAATCCTGAAACGACGGTGCAAGAATTTGTTGATCTGCTGCCGATTCAATTTATCCACCTCGCGCAAAATTCCGGAGCTCCCGTGGCGCGAAACAGGGGAGCCGAATTGGCGGATGGTGAGTTTATCATTTTTCTGGACGCTGATATCAAGCTCGAGCCTCATGCTTTGGAAATAATGCGTCAAGCTCTTATCAATAATCCCGCAGTCGATTATGCTTACGGGGATTTTATTTGGGGCAAACGCTTGTTTCGTGCTCAAGAATTTAACGAGGATGCTCTGCGGAAACAAAATTACATTCATACTTCGGCACTCATCCGGCGCTCCGCAAATCCCGTTTTTGATGAAACGCTCACCAAGTTTCAAGATTGGGATTTATGGCTGACTATGCTAAAGTCCAATAAGCGGGGAATTTATGTCTCGCGGAATTTATTCACTGTCAAAGAGCGCAAAAACGGCATCAGCCAATGGCTTCCCTCGTTTGCCTACAAAATCCCGTGGCCCATCCTCGGCTACACCCCAAAACTCATAACCAAATACCGCACCGCCGAAGCCATAATCAAACGCAAGCATCAAATAAGTTCATCGCACTAAGTAACAAGTTTATCAAGTCTAAAGTTCATCAAGAGTATCTTAAGAAGCTCTTGATGAACCTAGCACAACCCTAAATCCCTTATCAGGGACTTGTAACCAAGTAACAGCCCCCTGATAAGGGGGTTTGGGGGTTGTGCTAAACAATCACTTAACTCGTTATAAACGTTATGAACGTTATAAACGTTTATTTGACTAGAAGCTAGTAGCTTGCAGCTTAATTTATGAAAGATCTCCACATCGTCATTGTCAGCTGGAATGTTCAAGCAGAGCTTGAGCGGTGTTTGAAATCCTTGCCCGAGGCTTGCGAAGGGTTGGATTGGGAGTGTGTTGTCGTGGATAATGCTTCTTCCGACGGTTCGGCTGAAATGGTTAAGCGCGTGTTTGTCGGTGAAGACAGAATCGATTTATTGGTCAATGATGTAAACTTGGGTTTTGCAGCCGCTAACAATCAAGGCGCTGTTCAACACAAATCTCGTTATATTTTATTGTTGAATCCTGATACCGTTTGCCCGGCTCTAAGTTTGACTCAATTGGTTCATAAAATGGATTTCAATCCCAAAGCCGGCATTATGGGTCCCAAATTGTTGAATGCCGATGGTACATATCAACCCAGCATACGCCGTTTTCCATCACTGACGAGCCAAGTTTTGATCTTACTTAAACTGCATCATTTTTTGCCGAAACTTAAATCTTTGCAAAAATATTTCGCGGCAGACATCAACCCCAATCATCCGCTTAGTGTCGAGCAGGTCATGGGAGCTTGTTTTTTGGTGCGTGCCGCTTGTTGGGACCAGATGCATGGCTTGGATCCGCGCTATTTCATCTGGTTTGAAGAGGTGGATGCCTGCAAGACCGCCAAAAAAAATCGTTGGCTGGTTTGGTACGAACCCTCGGTCGCTGTATTGCATTATGGAGGCCAATCTTTCGGCAAAGCGTTTACGTTGCGCAAACAAAAATATTTTAATAACAGTTTAATGCAATACATGTTGAAGTGGCATGGCCGGGGAGCTTGGTTGATTGTTGCTTTACTGCACCCTTTGTCTTTGTTGTTAGCTATTATTGCCGGAGTGGTAAAAAAACCTCTTGGTTTCTTTGCATCATTCAAACCCAAGCAATCAAAAATACCGACTGATGCAAATGGAGCAAGAGAATCGGCCATTGTCATTAAACCTTGTGAGTATAAATATTTATCACTTTGGCTGTTCGGAATTATCGCTTTGGAAGTTCTATCTTTTATAACCATTCGAAATCCTTCGGCGCGCAGTTTGATCGCCGGTTTGTGCGGATTAGCTGTCGCCTTTATAGCCTATAAACGTCCCGCTTTGGCTCTATCTCTCATTATCCTCGAAGTGATGATCGGCGGGTTTGGTTATTTATTGGCGGTATCTACACCAAGCCTGGAAATGGGCTTTTCGCTTCGCATGGTAATCATGGCGGGTTTTGGGCTGGGTTGGGCGTTAAATGCCGTTAAAGCGCGAATTTGGCGCTTCTGGAGAGTGGCGGAACTGCTAATCGTGCAAATCTGGTTATTTGTAGCCGTAATGCTTCTTATCGGCTTGGTAAACGGTTTTATATTCAAGCAGCCATACGTATTTCAGGATGCTAACGCTTGGATATTTTTACTGTATTTTGTTCCGGTTTTGGATATTGCTCATCGTTTCAAAGACGACCTGATTCGCTACGCAAAGTCCGCCATTATCTCGGCTTTGATTTATCTGCCTCTTAAAGCTTTGGCGGTTTTATATATTTTTTCGCACGGCATAATCTTTTTGGCCGATCCTCTTTACACTTGGATTCGCGATACCAGGGTTGGCGAAATCACCCCGGCCGGCGGTAATGTTTACAGGGTTTTCTTTCAATCGGCAATCTATTCCATATTCGCATCCATCTTTGTTTTAGCTTACTGGATGCGTGACGCTGTCATCGGCGATTCGGAAGTGAATAGCGAAGTGGAACTCGGGTCAAACAATTTTCGCAATCGCATCTTCTTCAATCTGAAACGTTACATAAATGTTTGGCTTTGGATAATCGGTATTAGCATGATTGTCATCAGTTTATCACGGAGCTTTTGGATCGGTTTGGTAGCCGGTGGATTAACGGTTTTGATTTTGGGTGTATTGGCACATAAAAAAATGGTTTGGCGTTCCATGATCAAAGCCATTGTGGGATCTCTAATAGCGACCGCCGTAATCGCCGGTGCTATCTACTTTCCTTTTCCCGCCACCAAAGACGTGTCGTTTGCTTCCATGATAAAAGATCGCGGCACGCTTTCCGATGCTGCCGGATCCAGTCGTTGGAATTTATTGCCTGCCATGTGGCAAAAAATAGGGGAGAATCCGATTCTCGGTCACGGATTCGGCAGTACCATAACCTATAAAAGCCAAGATCCGCGAGTCTTACAAAATAATCCCGATGGCATTTACACAACTTATGCTTTCGAATGGGGTTGGCTCGCATTTTGGGTTAAATTCGGCATCTTCGGCCCTCTGGTCATGTTGATTTTGCTGATATCTCTGGGGTGGCGCTCATGGAAATCCAATTATTCTTGGTGGCTTCGCACCGGCATCGTCGGCAATCTTATTGCTTTGGCCGCTGTCCACGTTTTTACTCCATACTTGGATCATCCGCTTGGTTTTGCTGTTCTGCTGTTATTGGAGGGTATGCTGGCTATGGATAGGGAAAACCAAATTTGAACCGGGTTTGTTAATAGAGAATCTGAGAATCCCACTACGCTCAAGCTACGTGGGACGCGTCTGGAATCTGAGAATCTAAGCAACTGGCTCAAATTCGCAAGCTCATGGATTTACAATTCTATGGATTTAAGTGTCTCAAATTTAGAAATTATCAGCTCTCCAAGCGGAATTTTATCTGTTGGTTTTGTAGAAAAAGACGCCTCTTCAAGAGCGGATTATCAACAAATTTCTAAACAACTCAAGGAGTATTTTTTAGGAACCAGAACCAAATTCGACATTAAACTTGATTTAAATGGAACTCCGTTTCAACTGAAAGTCTGGCGCGCTTTACAAAACATTCCCTACGGAAAAACCGCAACTTACCAAGGCATCGCCAATAAAATAAAACAGCCAAAAGCTGTTCGTGCAGTAGCCAATGCGATTGGAGCCAACCCTATCGCAATCATAATCCCATGTCACCGAGTCATCCGCTCCAATGGCACTATCGGAGGTTATAAATGGGGCGCATCACTAAAGAACCAACTTTTACAACTGGAAGAGCGGTGGGTCGTAGGGATGAACTTTGTGTTTATCCGCACTTAATGAAAGGATATCTTACGAGTAATGATGGTTGAATGCCATTTGTTTTTTGTAGGCACGGATAAACACGAGGTTTATCCCTACGAAGACTGTTGGATTGTTGGCTGGTGGCTGGAAGCTGGTAGCTAGAAGCTGTTGCCGGCTAGATATTCCTTTGCCGTCATTCTCCTCTTCCCCTCGGGCTGTAACTCCAAAATCTGGAGCTTTGCACCATCCCCGCATGTAATATACAACTTATCAGATTCGACGACCATTTCACCCGGTTCTTGAATCGTAGTTCGAAGTTCGAGGTTCGATATTCGTGTTTTTAATATCTTCATCCTCTTCCCATCTTTCTCCGTATAAGTTCCCGGCCATGGGTCATAAGCACGCACAAGCCGCTCGATCTCATCTGCCGGTTTTGACCAATCGATTTTGCCGTCTTCGCGTTTTAATATTTTACAATAAGTCGCCGAATCGTGGTCTTGCTCCTTTGGTTCAATTTTGTGTTCAATAAAGCTTGCCAGAGCATCGGTTAAGAGCAAAGCTCCGACGCAAGCTAAACGGTCATGAACTATTCCACCCGTATCATCAACCTTTATCTCTGTCTTTTTCTGCGCCAAGGTCGGCCCATGGTCCATCTCCGCATCCATAAGCATAATGGTAACACCCGTCTCTGTATCACCACCGGCAATGGCGGATTGCACGCACGAAGCTCCTCGATGTTTTGGCAAAAGAGATCCATGAACATTAATCACTCCATATTTTGGCAAATCCAAAACCTTCTGCGGAATAATCTTGCCATAGCTGACAACCACATAAGCATCCACCCCCTCAGACTCATCCTGAATTCGTTTCAAAGCCTCGTATGCTTCCGCACTCTTGATTGACTCAAATTGCATCACCGGTATCCCATTCTTTTTTGCCATCACCTTCACCGGCGGTTCAACAATTTCCTGATGCCTTCCCACCCTCATATCCGGTTTTGTAACCACTGCTTTCACGCTAAATCGGGCATCGTTAATAAGCGCCTGCAGAGAAGGTGTCGAGAAATCGGATGTTCCGAAGAAAATTATAGAGTAGGGCATAACTGTGGGAAGAATTAAGAATTAAGAATTAAGAATTAAGAATGAATGTAGCCTTCGGCATTACTATACTCAATTCATGATGCATAATGCATGATGCATAATATTGGAACTTGATCATTATATAAATAAATATCGCGCCAGCGATACAATCATTTTGCACTATGCATTATGCACTATGCATTGATGGTATGCGATTCCAACATTATTAATTCATAATTCATAATTCTTAATTTGGAAAGTTTGTTATTGTACTAGTCGATAGTAAATTACCTTATTTTAGCCTCAATTGTCAAAGCGGAAACGGGGATTGACAGTAAGGAAAAAATCTGGTCAAATGCTTTTTGGCACATTGAAAGGAGAGGAGATGATTCCCAAAGCGGCCAAAAGTTACAAAGTATTTTGTCAGTTGGTGGAAATCGTTAAGGTATTCCGGGCTCACGAAGACAGAGCCGGACGCCGAGCGTATTCTTTGGTTGAAAGATTGGATGAGTCCAGAGTTAACTTCTTTGGTTGCAGAACAACACGGGGATTTCTGATCCGAGTTCATCCTATGGATCGTTTCAGGGAGTGCAAACGCGGGCAGCTGCGCATGCCTTACAGCATCTGGACTCCTTGGGGCACTCTGACTCAAGAAGCGCGTGATGATGTTCTCTGGCCGCCTATCATTAATGCAGTTCTGGTTGAGTTGAATGTGCTATCCGCATGGGCACTTTACGGAAACAAAGAATTTTCCGGATTTAACGGTTGGTTGCATGAAGTGAATACACTTAATGGCAAACGAATCGCCGAAGCCGAGTTAACCGAATACTGGGATGCTATGGTTTTTGACGATAAAGATGACCGGAATTTGAGGATGGTGAACACTCAAGAACACACCGAACTCCGAGAGCTATGGAACACACATTTTACTCAATGGCAAAAGTCGTGCGGTTACACTTGACACAAAACTTGAGATGATATAATCTCTCACTCATCAGCTTATCTGATAAAGGGAGGTAGCCAACAGGTAAGGCGAGTACGCGTTTTGCGCCAAGCGGCTCCTGTGTTTGGTTAAGCACTTGTGTCACCTCGCGCAAAACTAAAGCGGCTTAGATGTGGGTTCAAATCCCACCCTCCCTACTGCACAACCTCGTACGCCTAAGTACGAGGTTTTTCAATACAGAAAAACTTGCAAGTTTCGCCTACGGCGACAGCTCGGATAAACACGAGGTTTATCCCTACGAGATTTTAGAGAGATCGAAGATAAAAAAAATGCCGCAGGCTACATTCATTCTTAATTCTTAATTCTTAATTCTTAATTCTTAATGGGTATTCGGATAGTTCCCCCTCGTCGCCTCCAACATTTTATCTACAAACAGCACTCCGTCCAAATGATCCAATTCATGTTGAAAAACAATGGCGTCCATATTTTTTAAATTCATAGCCATTTTACGGCCATGTCTGTCCGTGGCTTCAATGGAAATTCTTTTTGGACGGCTGACGGTTCCCCAAACACCGGGCACACTCAAACAGCCTTCTTCTGTAATCAATACCGTGTCTGATTTTTTGGTAATTATCGGATTAATGAATGTGGTATCTTGGCCCTTAATGTGGGCTATAAAAACTCTTCTATTGATTCCGACTTGAGGAGAGGCGATGCCAATCCCATCCTCCACATGCATGGTCCGTATCAACTTATCCAAATAATCCTGAAACTCTTTCGTGGTAACTTCTTCCGCCGGAACTTCAACAGACCTCTCTCGGATAGAGGGATTCTTATAAGTAACAATCGGATAAGTGTCGGACATAAATAAGATTAAAGTTCATCCGACCAAGTAACAAGTTCGTCAAGTCTAAAGTTCATCAAGAATAACCTCGGCCTCTCTTGATGAACTTGTTACTTTTAACTTGATGAACTCCTGATGAACTCCTGATGAACTTGTTACTTTTAACTTGATGAACTGATAGGTCAGTTTAGCAGAAAAATGCGATTGGGTCAAGATCTACGATACCGTAGGCTGTTAGAACGCTTAACTCGTTGATCAAATCGGTTCTGGTGGCTGATTTGGGGGGTAGTATGTGAAAAATACTCCTTGGTTCACGGGTTTTTGCCAAATACTCAATGGGATAGGGTCCACGAAATCTCCAGTCCGGGTTTTTCACACATATTTCTTGTAGTTTAGATTTTATCATATCCGCGTTTTCCGGTTTACCCACCTGTATCAATTTACATATTATTTGCGCCGGCGGGTAGAGAAAGTCCTGGCGATCTTTCATTTCCAGTTCCCATTGTTTGGTCAAACCTTGAGGATTCAGCCATGATGGAGCTGTGTCGATAAGGGGTGATTGACCTTGAAAAATCAACTTGCATTTTGCGACGCAAGCTTGAGACGCAAATCTTCTAAGTGCCAAAACCGGCCTTTCCTGTTTACGAATATCTTCCGCATAACCGCCCATATAAGCGATATTGGTTACAACTAATAACGAGCCCGGTTTAATTGGTTGCATAATCCATTCATGCAAATCCAAAACTTTAATGTCCGCATTGGGAAAGTGAGTGGCGCAGATCTTCAGCAAACCGTCACAGCCGATTATAGCTTTTGATAGATTGGCTGATCCGCATCGCGGGCATGACATCGGCAAATCTGTCTTTCTTTCACATCTTGGGCAAAAAGCATGATTTTGCATGTTGCGTAAACCGACGTGACAATCCGCGCACTCCATAAGCCAATCGCAATCCGCACAGCGCACTCGGCCTCGTGTGCCAAGCACGGTGTGTAAAATCCTTACCGGAGCTTTGTTTGCAACCGCTGCACTTATGGCTATAAAAGCTTCGTTGGTCAGCATCTCTAAGGGGGATCTGTTTTTTGGATCCAATCTGGCAAAATCAATCTCCGCATCTATCTCAGGAGCTGTGGATGCCCGATGCGGATCTTCGGCATAATCCGCCAAGTTCGGTGTTGTGCCGATGCTGATGATGCGCATCGACGGATTAAAATCGCGGGCCAGCGCCACAATACGCCGTGCATCATACCTTGGCGTAAGCTCATCTTGCTTAAAATCATCGTTCTCGGGTTCGTCTATTATCACCACATCGGCTATGGCGGAGAGCCAAGCCCCTAAACGAGTCGTTATTAAGATTCCGTGAGGTTTATTCAAAAAATCCGTCCAAATCCGCCAAGCTCCTCCATACGCAACATCCGTATGCAAAGCCGGAGCGCCCAGCTTGGATGCTAAAAAAGCAGCTCGACGTTTCCACGGGGTAAGCAATAAAACTCTGCCATTGGCTTGATTCGCCGTAACGGTTTCCAGTATTCCTTGCGGACCGATATAGCGGTTAATCAAATATCTGATCTCATTTCGTTCGGCGTTTTTTGGCAAGGTGGTATTTCTTAAGGGAGTATGAGCTTCTTCGGAAAAGCGTTTGGGCACCGTCCGTAGCCAGGCATTTAACATGGTTGGCGGTGAGACAAAACTTTCAGAAGCCGCTGTTATGCAAAATTCAGCCATGGCTTCGGGGAGTTTGGCTATTTTTTGCGGGTTGCTGATCTTGATCGCTTTTTCCGCCCATTCGCTGTTGGGTGATTTTTTGGCAACCAATCCCGCAATCATTTGTTTGCGAAACGGCACCAATATCAAATCACCAACATGCACATCGCCCTCGTTCATCTCATAATCAAAAAAACAATGCCCAAAAGGCATCTTCAACGCCGGAATGACAGAGATAAACATAAAATAATGTCGTAACGTATCAGTTCATCCGACCAAGTAACAAGTTCATCAAGTCTAAAGTTTATCAAACCAAGTAACAAGTTCATCAAGATCAAGGTTCATCAAGAGTAATTTTAGAAGCTCTTGATAGACTTTAGACTTTCAACTTGACCTGTCCCGCGAAGCCGTTGAGGCGTAGTGGGATAAACTCCTGACGAACTTTTAACTTTTATCTTGATGAACTCTGATATCACGCTACTTCAAACTTGGCTGTTAAATATCCTACCCCAAATGGAGCTTCGTAGCTCAGCAATTGGCGGTTAACATTCATCTTATCCATCATTCCCAATAAAGTGCAAATTGGGCGGTAACCGCATTGTCCTGAGTTTTCAACTATTTCAGCGGGCATGGTTAGAAGCGGAGTTGAATCTTCTGAAACAATGCCGTTTTTAATCATTTCATCAAATTTGGGCCCTTCCTCGGACGCTCCGCCCGGAGATTGCGCGTTAAGCTTATGTGATAAATCAGCGCTGGCGATTATGGCTATACGGCGCTTTTCCATATGCAGTATTCTTTTCATCTGCCGGCCGAATTCGTAATGGGCTTTTCCGTCCATCATGGAGGGCGAAAGCGGTATCAATTTCCAGTTTTGCAAATGTTGTGTCAATAATAAAATCGGTATGGTAAAGCCATAATCCAATTCTTCGCTCGAAGTCAGGGTAAAGGGGATATCTTCTTCGCGCATTTTGCGATGAGCGCGATCCATGATCATGTAGTCGCTTTTGGCTTTGATGGTTGTGGCAAAATCACCGAAGGATTTTAAGGTTCCCGTATAGTTGCCTGCCATGTTGGCTGAAAAAGCGTCAGGATACCTGGGGCCATGCGGAGCGATTATGACTACGGTCTCCGGCTTTGCCAGATAACATAATTGCTCGATTTGCGCTATCGCATCGAGCGTTATTTTTAATTTCTCCCGCTGTTCTTTGCCGATACTCGGTATCAACAATGGAGAATGGGGAACAATTGCACCAAAAACGATCATATTTTTTCAGCCTTCGGCTGCGTTTATAACTACTATAACGTCTGTAACGTTTATAATGTTTGTAACGAGTTGTGATGTTTACCGGGTTACTGCTTAACTCGTTAAAAACGTTATAAACGTTATGAACGTTTCATGCGTCAGTTATTCCGTAGCGGTTGTTACCGGTTGAGTTGCCAAATTACCCAAGTTAAGTACATCGCCGGTATTATACGTCAAAAGCACTCTGTCGGGAACAGTGATGATATTTTGCCATTTCCAGCCCATTCCCAAAAAGACTTCTTCAGTCGGAATCGGACGCAATTGGCCGTTTTCCAAGACATATACCGTTGGATCCGAGCCTTTTACCAACTCACCTTCATGCAACTTGTATTCGCCGGCATCTCCGTAAGTATCTATGGTCAATTGCGGAACGCTGACTATGGGACGGCGCGTGAAATACACTTTTAGGAATACTTCATCCGGAACAGCATATTTTTTGTTGCTTTCCACATACCAAACTGTCGGCGAATCCGGCGCTTTTACCAAGGCTCCTTGTGGAAAAACGGTTTGTTGGTTGATAGGCTGAGCCGTTGCGATGGCATCTATTTCATCAAATTGAACCTCAATGATTTCGTCTTCGTTGAAACCGAATTGCCTGAATGTCTCCATGTTCACAATGCGTCTTTTTCCCTCTTGGGCCAAAAGATAGATTGCTCCGTCAGGATCTCTTAACAACGAATATTGCGGAAAGCGCATCGGTTCTCCCTCGGGATATGATGCTAAGGACGTTTCCGAGGCTTCCACGATTTTATCGGGATTGGTCATTGATAAGAGAACCGTTTCAGATAAAAATTTGCGTTTTTGACGGTTTTGAATCATGTAAACATCTTCGCTCGGCATGGCACGAACGATTGTGCCGTTGGGAAATGATTGCGAGAACCAACGTTGCCATATGCGCCATAAAACCAAATTACCATGCACGTGCGGAGTGTACGTATAAAGCATGGCCGTGGCTTTGTTTTGCGGAATAATTTCCATTCCGCTGATCATCATGGATATACCGATGCCTTTTCCTCCGATTGTCTGTCCGGTTGTCAGCAACTGTTGCAGGTATTTTTCGCGGTGTTGTTTAGAGGCATATTCGATTTGGTTGGCAAAGCCTTTAAAATCTTGTATGCGCGGATCATCCTTACTGCAACTGTCGCAAACTCCATAGCCCGCCGCCCAATCCAGGCGTCTTTCCGATGGTTCGGGATCCTCGACCAAAGATTGTTCTTTTTGGATGAGTGCCAGTAAATAGCGCGGGTTCATTCGGTAAGTTCGCGAAGCCCGCCAGATAACGTCAATCGGAGTCTTCATTACGCCGTCAATATCCTGCACCATAATATCAGCCATTTTGCCCTTGCTTTTGGCAAAATTAACCAAATATTCATAGCTGACTCCATCCGGATTAAAAATATCATCGTCCGTTAATATCATGTTGGGATTAAACCCGATTTGATCGATAATTAATGCTGATTGAGCCAAAGAGGGCAAAGGAAAGGCCACTGCAACCGCCGTAGCGATAAGCACGTAAATACCAAAAAATTTTGAATTGATTTTCATACTCATATAACCTAGCACAAAAACCCAAAAACATGTAGCATATTTTTATGAAAAATAGAGTAATTTTGTGGATATCGTCCGGCATTTTGCTGTTTGCTTTGTTCAGCCTGTGGATACGTTTGCCTTTAGCTTCAAATAATATCCGCATGAGCCCCGACGAAACCGCTAACATTGTCAGCGCCGTTTCTTACGCCCGGCAAGGCGCTTTTGGCTTGCAATCCGAGTACACCGAGCGATTTTTATGGCTGACACCGCGCAGTTTTGTTTTCGTACCGGAAACAAAAAGCATCGCCCCCGTTGGTTTTTTGGGCATGCCTTTATTATTGTCGATGGTTTATAAATTGTCCGGTTATCTTGGCCTGGGTTTCTTCGTTCCGATTTTCGCGTTTTTCACCATCTTCGCTCTCTGGCATATCCTGCCCAAACAATGGCCCGACAGCATCAAGTTGATGACCTCTGTTATTTGGATGAGTTTCCCCTCTGTTATCATCTATACAAATCGCGGGGTTTTTCCGCAAATGACGCAATTATGTTTACTGATTTGGGTTTGGTATCTGGTTAATCACGAACGTAAAAAAATCACTTACCCCATAGCCGGATTGTTTGCCGGACTGGCCTTGGCCATCCGCCCGCTCGAAGCTGTCTGGATAATCCCAACCATCATCTTCGCCTTCCTTCACCGCCGCAACAACCTCAATACCAACGTCGAACGTCAAACGTCAAACGTCAAACGCCCGAGCTCCGAAGCCTCGGCGAAGGAGTGTCGAAAGTTGGTAGACGTTCGACGTTTAACGTTCGACATGGGACTTTTCATCATCCCCTTGATTCTGATCCTGTTATTCACCGCCAAACTCGGCGCCGACACTTACGGTAATTGGTTTGTGAGCGGTTACCAAGTTCGACCTGAAATTGTTGCCGGCATCGCAGCCGGGGATGGTGCAGAGGGAATGGACGCAACTTACAGTCGCAATGTTGGTTTGTTGGATTCGTTGCCTTTCGGCATCCATCCCCGCAATGTTTTATGGAATGTCAAAAATTATTTTGGCATCATGCTTTGGCCGTGGATGTTGGTTTTATTTGCGTCTTTATACTTTTTGTATAAAGAAAAATCTTGGAAATCATCAAATAAGTGGGGGATAATGGCTTTGGTATGGAGCTTTTGCGCGGTAACCGTTTTTTACGGCAATGGAATTTATCAAGATCATGTCAAACTCAATCAAATCAGCGTCGGTAACTCTTTTTTACGTTACACTGTGCCCGCATCCATCGTTTTCGCTCTCGCTTTCGGTCATTTACTGTCCAAGATGATGAGGTTATGGACTATAAAAATTCTGGGATATTGTTTGGCCGTTTGTCTGATAATGTTTGGAGTTTGGTCTGCGGTGGAGCGTGATGACGAGGGCATAGCCGCCAATGAACGTGAATTAATCGCCTATCAGCAAATACGCCAAGCCTCGGCCAAATCACTTGGCCAAAACGCCATAGTCTTATCCGACCGCAGTGACAAAATCTTTTTCCCTTATTGGCTTTCCGCTTCACCAATGCCAAGTAAAACTCAAATCGCGGAGCTTATCTCCGCCGGAGCCGAAGTCGCCATCTTCCAAACCACCCAAGACGAAAACGGCATCGCGGATTGGAACTCATACAATCTCAACTTGATCCCGCGCTTCACAATCAACAATCAAACGATGTATCATGTACAAAACAAATAATAAATAACAAATAATAAATAATAAAGCGAGCGGAGGGTTTTATCTTTATTATTTATTATTTGTTACTTTATTATTTCGCGCAGCGTTGGAGGTTGTCTTTATTATTTATTATTTGTTACTTTATTATTTTGCGCGAAGCGCACAAGCTATGTTGCCCAAGCCCCTTGTCTACCTATTTTGTGTCATCCCTTGGATATTGGGCTTGGGGGCGGTTTTTTTTATTTTAAGTTTAAGGTTTCCCGTAAGCGGAGTATTTGTGGCCGAGAGTAATCTTAGCGGTACCTCGGCCTTTGTTTATCAATTTTTACCGGCCGAGCGCACCATATCCGCCAAAGATGCGGAACATGGTTTTGTGGGCCAGCGCGTCATTGAAGATCCGGTTTATATCAATGCGCGCGTGCCCGGTCCTTATCCCAAAGTCGAGGTTGAGATGGAATTCAAAGTCATGCATCAACCTTTGGTGGAACTGGGAATTGTCCGAGATAAAGCCGGTTTACAAATGGATATGTTTCCTTGGTATTCGGAGATGTTGGAATCCGCTGATTGGCAATCCGTCACATCGCAAACCGGTAAACAGGGTTTTATCTATAAAACCGTCACCAAAGATCGGTTGGATGATCCGGATACTCGTAATTTGGCTGTTTGGCTAACCACAACCACCATGCCGCTAATTGCCGACCCCGCACCTGTCGAAAAGTTGGTTTACGAAGTTTCTTTGCGTGGTCAGCACGATTTATGGGTTGTGCCTGCGGGCGGCAAAATCGATATCGAGCTGAAAATTCAGGATGTTAACCGCAACCGCAGCGGGGGATTGTTGGCCATCGAAATCAGTAAAAACGGTCAAGTCATAAAATATGATGCTGTCGGCGCCAGCGGATCACTTGATACCGGCTACAGCAGCCGCATACCTGTTGCTATAAAACAAAACGGCCTTGATGCCGGTGTTTATCGCATTCGCTTATTGGCCGATGATGATATATTCATCCGTGAAATATCCACCACCAATCCGCGTTTCGTGATTGGTCCGCGCTTGCATATCGGTGATGTGGTCGGCTTTCGCGCCGAGCCTCAGCCTTTCATCGGTTATACCACCGCCCGTCATATTGTCGCTGAAACTTTTCATAAAGAAGGCCTGCAAGAAATCACTTTTGGTCCAACTTCGGGCAAGGTGCTGCAAACCCACGCGGCTGTTCGCATCGATCGCGCCGATGATATCGATACGCCCGTACAACTCGTCGCTCCGGTTGGCGATATACGCCTGATATCCGATGGATTTTTCGCACTGTCCGAATCCGCTTTTTTTGAACCCGAGCCCCGGCGATTAAAACCCGAAACTCATGGCGTCGCAGAGGGCTTGGAGGCAGTGTTGACAAATTATCAAAAAATCACTCCTTTGGCAGATGGTTGGATGCGCGCCAAAACCGAGTTCACCATTCCCGAGTCCTCGGATATGATCCGCTTGGTTCTTTCGGCTCCGGGCATCGGGTCGCGCGCCGGCGCCATCGATATCCGCTCCGTCAAACTCACCTACCGCCGTCCGCCCATGAATTGGCAAACATGGTCGCAAGTTTTGTATAAAGAAGCCAAAAACGCATGGAATCGCTTATGAGTATAACTCTCAAAGAAGCCGGAAAACATTTCGCCGCCCAAACCGGCTACGCGTTTTTATTCACGGTCGCAGCTTTAATCGCCATCGAATGGCTCATGCCCGGATCGGTTTTGCCTTTCATTAACTTGGTCGATCTTTTACCCTTAACTTTCTTAATAATCATCGCGCTTTTGGCTTTCAAAAAACGCCGTAAAGGCTTTTTGAACCGTCTCCACATAATCGCCGGCATCATCATCGCATTTCTCTTACTTGCCTCACTCCTTGCAAATGTGCCAAGCTATGGCCTAAGAACCTTACTCTTAACCGGCTCCACCATCCTCCTCATCCTCGCCTGGTCCGTGGCGATGGATGATGCGAACTAATAACATTGTCTGAACCTTGATTGACGCATGAGTTCATCAAGTTAAAAGTATAAAGTTCATCAAGAGTCACTTTAGTTACTCTTGATGAACTTTAGTCTTGATGAACTTGTTACTAAAGACGTTACAAACGTAATTCGTTATTCCTATGTCCTGTCTATTTTGTAAAATCTTGAATAAAGAAATCTCTGCGGATTTCGTTTACGAAGACGAGAAAGTCGCCGCATTTTTGGATATCAATCCCGTAAATCCGGGGCATGTCTTGGTTCTGCCTAAGATTCATGTCGAACAATTGCATGATTTGGATGATGAATACATTTTACCGGTCATGCAGGTCATCAAAAAAACCATGAAAGCGCTTTTGGCTCAAGAAAATGTCGACGGCATCAATATCGGCCAGAACAATTACACGGCGGCCGGCCAGGTTGTTCCTCATGTCCACTTTCATGTCATTCCACGCAAAACAGGCGACGGCCACCGCCACTGGCCCGGCACGGCCTACGGACAAGGGGAAGCTGCGGAGATCGCCGAGAAGATTAAAAAGGGGATTGAGTAAATACGTTTTCATTCATAATGAATAATGCATGATGCATAATATTGGCACTTGATTAACGATATTAATGCATAATGTACAATGCATGATGCATAATACTGGAATTTGATCATTATATAAATAAGGCTCTAGACTAGCAAACTCTATGCTAAAATAGAGATATGCTCGTCAACA
>CALFEO010000034.1 GCA_937949995.1 uncultured bacterium | reverse complement strand
TTGTTAATTGTTAATCGGTAATTGGTATTTGGTATTCTCTATGAAACGCACCAAAGAAGACTTCACCTGTGAAAAATGCGGTACTTCAGTTATTGGCAACGGTTACACCAACCATTGCCCGGCTTGTCTTTGGTCTAAACATGTGGATGATGTTCCCGGAGATCGCGCTCACGAATGCGGGGGCATGATGCGGCCCACGGGCGTGGAGGTTAAGCATGGCGAAGCTGTGCGTATTATTCATAAATGCGAAAAATGCGGCTTCATACGTCCCGCGCCCGTCTTAGCCCAAGATAATCGTGAAGAACTTATTCGTATTTCCGTTCAAGATCCTCGCGGTAACTGATCAACGCCTCATCCGAAAATAAAAAAATCCTTCAAAGCCTTGAAGGATTTTTGAGTCCGGCTCCTGTTTTCGCTTTTGTTATTTTACGAAATTCGGAACCGTAAAGGTGCACTTGGAGTAATCGAAGCAGTTCTTGATCGCGTCAAAATGCCAATCGCATTTTTCCGCATTGATCCGCAATCGGATCTCGCTTCGATTTGCGCCGGCTGACGTTTCGGAGTTGATTTCCCGAAAGCAAGCCGGATCATCTTGATGAAACCAGGCTTTAGCCGTCTCTTTGGTCAACCGGAATTCTCCGGCTGTCGCATTGGCCGGCAAAGATACGAAGCAAGCGCTCACGTCCGTGGTATTTGTCGCTTGGCTGTAGGGCGGGGTAGTGGGACAGCCGATTCCCAGCTTGCCGGATTCGGTTTTTCCACTCAATTTTCCGGGCATCTTGAGCGCATTGCTTTGTCCGAAGAAATTTTGCAGATTTTGCGTCGTCATCGGCAAGTAAATCAGGTCATCTTCGGCCAACAGGCGAGCGATCTCTTCATCGCTGTAGAGAGGCGGTGCAATCGACACTGTTGGCACAGGAGCCGGGTTTTGAACTGGGGTTTGAATCGAGGTTGGTTTTTCTCCTTCCTCTGCCAATAACCAAATCCCGGCTGTCATGATGGCGATCAGCATACCCAGTGCGCCGGAAGCCAACAACACCAAGGGATTGATTTTTGTTGCCGGAAGTTGTTTTTGCGGAACATTCGGCAACATGGCTTTGCGCGGAGGTTCGGTTTCCCGATTTCGCGATTCGTCCGTGTAGTCGGGCGGATTTTCATCCGCTGTCTGCTCCGGCTGAATGTGTGATTGAGCTCGCGGATCCGCCTCTGCCGGTTTCAGTCCGCCTGCGTCCGGATTTTCGTTGGCCGTATCTTCGATTTTGGCAGCCGGCTCATAACCGAACTGTGTTACCCTCACGATGCAAGCCGCGATATTCACGCCCGAGTTTTTTGATTCGAACTTGGCTTCCTCGATCCGCGCTTTGATCATCCCTCCGCTGTCGTCTTGAATCTGAATTTCCTCTCCGATCTTGGCATCCGGTATCTCGTATTCCGCAAGCAATGTGTTACGATCCGCTCCGAGCGCTGTTGTGATAACGGCATCCAGCGGTTTGCTTGCTTGGGCCGGCGCCAAACTGACTCGGCTCTGATCGGCCGGAGCCGGCGAAAAATCATTCTGGCAAAACGCCAGTTCAATGCTTGCCCGCAAAGGCCGGCCGGAAACATTGTTGTTTCCGCTGACCTTTTTGACAACCGCGCGCCGGGCCGTTGTACAGCTGGTTCGCGCCTCAATCTGTTCGATGATATCGGTTTCCGATCCGGGGTTCAGATGAGGCAGGTAAAAGACCAAATGTGTCTTGTTCGACCGGCTGATCATTTTGGCCGGCACGGCTCTTCCGCCTCCAAAAAATACGATAACATCGTCGTTGGAATTCGCGTTCATTTTTTTTACCCTCTTTTGTCAAAGTAGCTTATTTCTGTTTGTTTTAGAATATCAAGAATTACCATATTTTACTCCAAATGTCAATCCATTAAAGATAAAATCGCCTATTTTAAAGCCCCGAGCAAGTTGCTCGGGGCCGTTAGAGGTTATGGTTTAGTCGCAGGTATCGCAGGCGATCTTTTTGGGATCGGGGACTACGATCTGGCAACCGGTGATATCCCTGCAGTCGGCAGGGATAAAGTAATCCGGTTTTTCCTTGCAGTCCAAGTGGATTGTTTTATCGCTCCACTCGCTGACCGGAGTCCGGGCTCTGTAGTCATAACAAGAGGCATTCGTTCTTCCCAGAATCGCGGATACGTACTTGCTGTCAGCCGGATATCTACCCGGGCCGTAAGGTACGCAGATTTCGCATCCTGCCAAATTCGTGCGCCCATCAGCAAATGCGCGCTCTGTTTCTTGGCACACGATGCGCTTTGCGCCTTTAGGTGTGTTGATTTGCACCCTGCCCCACACCGTGGCATCTTTGCTCTTTTGATTGAGCAATGCCAAGATGTTTTGGGGATTTGCCGGGTAGCAAGTCTCCGGGGGCGTAGACGGCTCGGGCTCCGCATTGGCACTCGGAGCCGTCTGCACCGTAACCGGAACTTCAACCGGAGGCGGCTCTTCCGTCGAGTTGGCGGACGCGGCTTCGGTTGCGGTTTCATCCGTCGCAGGCTCGCCGGTCATGGCACAAGTGCCGTAACCGATCACGCCTCCGAAAATCATGCCCACGAGCAACATCCCGAACGAGATCAGAACCATCATTTTTTGTGACGCCCGCACTTGCGTCCGTTCCTGATTCTTGAACGCATTGTAGATGCGTTCTTCACGCATTTCCGGATCTCCGTCAGGTTCCGGGTCGATCTCGTTTAGAAATGCATGCAAAGCATTGGCTGTCTTTTCAGCCCATTCTTTCGTCTCCTGAGCTTCGACCAACTTGGACTGTTCAAACTCTATCGTGGTCTCCAGCCGTCGGGCCCTGTCATAGGCTTTTTGCAAGTCTTCATTCAGTTTTTGAACCTTTTGGTTCAGATCCTGAATCTTTTGATTGCAAACCGAGTGATCCGCGACCGGAAAAGGTGTCGTCGGAACGGCTTTGAGCTGTCGAATTTCCTCGTTGAGTCGAGACTTTTCGTCTTCGATGCGCCGGATTTCATCCAGCAAATTTTGGATTTCACGATCCTTGAGTTGCAGATCAGCGGACAAGCTCTGCACGAGCTTGTCTTGATCCTCATCATCATCGGGTATGCTTTCCAAAATGCTGATCTTATCTTCCAGCTCTTCGATTTTTGAGATGTGGAGACGAAACACGCTTTCCGCGTCCGTCTTTTCGAAGTCGAGTTTGTTCTGCAGTTCAGCACACTTGGCGTGAGCCGCGTCCAACTCGTTTTGCAGCCGCCGGCACTCTTCTTCTACCTTCTCGCGTTCAGCAATCAGGTAGTCATAAGTGTCGTCGCTTTTTGGAACGGTCGTCGCTTTGAGCGCGGCGAGGGCCTCGTCCAGCTCTTTTTGCAGGTTTGCGGTTTGATTCCCGCTCGCCTTGAGCTCCGAGATTTCACGCTCCAGCCTGTCGATAACATCTTCCGCGGCTTTGCGCGCCTCGATGGCATTGGCCAGCTCGTCATCCCTCGCTGGCTCGGGGCTGGCCTCGAGCTTGGCTTGGATGGCTTGCAACTCTTTTTCCTTGCCTTCCAGCTCATCGGTCAATTGCTGGATTTTTTCCTGCAGTTCCGTATTTTGCCGGTTGGCGCTATCAAGAGCATCAGCCAAAGCCTTGTCTGCCGGATCCGTAGTCTTCTTGGGCAAAGGCGGAGGTGTCTGCATCTTGGGCTGTTGTACCGGATTTCCGGCCCCGCCAATCGGCGCTCCCATATTCATCTTCGGATTAAAACCCATCTCCATTCTCCTTTTCTTTTCTTTTGTCTGTTTCCAAAATTGTTACATGCTACATGTTACATGCTACATGCTTTTGTCAAAGTCCGGTCTCGTTTATTAAAACGATGTGTTAACTTAGCATAAAAATAGCTATTTGTCAAGATATGCCAACAAAACAATTGTCAACAAGCCAACAAACCATTTTTTGTCTGTTTAGCCAAAAATCCACTTGTTTTATCTTGGTTCCGGCAGTAAAATACTTTAATAATTCGGTTGCCGGCCAACATAGTTGTCCTGTGGCCGGTTTTTATCTCGTTTTTATTTGATATTTTATGCCCTGCAAAAAGCCCGTTGAACTGAATAAGCGTCATCCGGTTGTTCTCATAATTTTGGATGGATTTGGTATTTCCCGCAAAATAAAAAGCAATGCCATTCATTTTGCCAAAATGCCGTATTTTAAAACCGCTTTCCGCAAATATCCCAGCACTCAACTTTGCGCCGACGGTGAATGCGTAGGCCTTCCCGCTCACGAAGTCGGCAACAGCGAAGCCGGTCACCAAACCATAGGTGCAGGCCGTCCCATCTTATCCGATAAACTGATCGTCAACCGTGCGATCGCTGATGGATCTTTTAATCGCAACCCGGCCTTCAAGCAAGTCGTCGAGCACATAAAAACCAACAACAGCGCTCTGCATCTAATGGGTCTGCTGACAAATTCGCAAAGCGCTCATGCCGCGCTCGATCACATAATCGCTTTAACCGATTTAATGGAACGCCGCAAAGTCAAAGAAGTATTTTTACATCTTTTTACCGATGGGCGCGACACGCCTCCTTATCACGGTTTGAAGTTGTTGGCTCAACTCGAGTCCAAGCTTCCCAAAAACGCCAAAATTGCATCAGTCTCCGGTCGTTTTTACGCCATGGATCGCAATCGAAATTGGAATCGCACCAAGCTGGTTTACGAAGCTTTGGTTCACGGCAAAGGCCAGCGTGCCGAGACGGCCACAAAAGCCATCGAGCAAGCTTACGAAAACGGCATAACCGATGAGTTTATTAAGCCTACATTGGTTAATTGTAATTCCAAATGCACTCACATCAAAGCCAATGACGCCGTCATTTTTTGGAATTTGCGTTCCGATCGCGCTCGTCAATTAACCAAGCCTTTTGTCGCCAAAAACTTCAATGGCAATAAAAACTCCGGCTTTAAACGCGAATACAAAATTCCCAATCTGTTGTTCACCACTCTGACCGAGTTCGGTAAACAGCTCGATCATGTTACGTCCGCTTTCACTCATCATGAACAGCCGTCAACACTGGTCGAGGCTTTGCGTTCGCATAAACAAATGTACATTGCCGAATCCGAAAAATACGCGCACGTCACTTATTTCTTCAACGGCGGTTACGACAATCCCAGATTCGGCGAAGACAGAATCCGCATACCTTCGCATGATGTAAGAACTTTTGATGAAAAACCCGAAATGCGCGCCAAAGAAATCGCGGATGCTGTAAAATCTTCCATTGAAAAAGGTTATGATTTTATTTGCGTAAACTTTGCCAATCCTGATATGGTTGCGCATACCGGCAATTTTAAAGCCACCGTCAAAGCTTGCGAGGCTGTTGATAAGGCTTTGGCATCCATCTGTAAAGCGGTTCATCAATATCCGAACAGCATCTCCATTCTCACGGCCGATCACGGCAATGCCGAAGAGGTCCACGCTCATAACGGCATGGGCGATACTCATCATAACGCCAATCCCGTACCGTTTATTCTCTGCGGTGCCTCGGTAGCCAAAAAACGCCTGCGTCGCGGCACCTTGGCCGATATCGCTCCCACTATTTTGGATTTGATGCACGAGCCGATTCCCAAACAAATGACAGGCAAATCTCTTATTTGCGACTAATGAATTATGGAAAGACCTAAACCGATTGTATTGCTTATTGCCGATGGTTTCGGCGTTGCTCCCGATGCCGAGGGCAATGCTGTAACCCGTGCCAACATGCCGGTTTTTAAAAACCTGATCGAAAACTATCCGGCTATGACTCTTCGCGCCTCGGGTGAGGCTGTGGGTTTATCATGGGGTCAAATGGGCAATTCCGAAGTGGGACACCTTACCATAGGTGCCGGACGCATCTTTTTTCAAAGTTTGCCCCGTATCACGATGAGCATCGAAGACGGTACTTTTTATGAGAATCGCGCTTTTTTAAACGCCCTCGAACATTGCAAGAAGAACGACGGAACTCTTCATCTCATGGGCTTGTGTTCGCCCGGCGGTGTCCACGCTCACATGGAACATCTTTATGCTTTGTTGGATTTTTGTGCGCGTAATAAATTCACCAAAGTCGCTATACATGCCTTTCTGGATGGCCGTGATACGATTTATAACGGAGGCGAAACTTTCATCGAAGAATTGGAAGCTAAAATCAAAGAATATAAAGTCGGTGTCATTGCCACCGTTTCCGGCAGATACTATGCCATGGATCGCGATAATCGTTGGGATCGTGTTCAAAAAGTGTATGATGCCATGGTTAAAGGAGTAGGGGATCAGGCAGCTTCGGCTAAAGAGGCTATTCAAGTTTCGTATGCCAAAGGAGTTTATGATGAAGAGTTTGTCCCCACGGTTATCACCAAAAGCGGCCGACCCATAGCCACTCTTAAAAGCAATGATGCTTTAATTTTCTTTAATTATCGTCCTGATCGCGCCCGTCAAATAACCAAAGCATTGTCTCTTCCTGAGTTTGAAAAATTCGAAAGAATGGCCATGAATAATTTTTACATGGTTACCATGATGGAATACGAAAAAGATTTTCCGGTTGATGTTGCATATCCGCCTCTGGCGGTCGAAACTTGTCTCGCTAAAGTGATTTCAGATGCGGGTTTGCGTCAGCTTCACATTACCGAAACCGAAAAATATGCCCACGTAACCTTCTTTTTAAACGGCATGGTCGAAGAAGAGTTTCCCGGCGAAGAAAGAGTCATTATTCCCTCGCCTCGCGTTTCCAGCTACGACAAAGCTCCGGAAATGGCCAATGTTCAAATTACCGATCGCATTGTTAAAGAGATAGCCGACGGCGGATATGATTTTATTGTTGCCAATTTCGCCAGTCCCGACATGGTTGCTCATACCGGTAATTTCGAAGCAACGGTCAAAGCGCACGAATCAATGGATAAACAACTCGGCCGGATTGTGGATGCGGCGCTTGCTGTTGGGGGTATTGTTTTGTTTACCGCGGATCATGGCAATTCCGAAGAGTTGGTTAATTTGACAACCGGCGAAGTTGATAAAGAGCACTCTACCAACCCGGTTCCGTTTTTAATCGCCGGCCGTCAACTCGAAGGCATGAAGGCCCCCACCGGCGATGTAATCGGCGGTGATTTAAGCATGACCCCTCCGGCCGGCATGCTTGCCGACGTAGCCCCCACCATCCTTCGCCTCATGGGCATCCCTCAACCCGATGAAATGATCGGAAGGACGCTTATCTAAGTAACAAGTTAAAAGTCTAAAGTTCGTCAAGAGTTACTTAAGAGTTCATCAAGTTGAAAGTCTAAAGTTCGTCAAGAGTTACTTAAGAGTTCATCAAGTTGAAAGTCTAAAGTTCGTCAGGAGTTCAGCCCACTGCGCCCAAGGGCTTCGCGGGACAGGTCAAGAGTTACTTAAGAGTTCATCAAGTTAAAAGTCTAAAGTTCGTCAAGAGTTACTCATGCTTCTCTTGATGAACTTTAGACTTGATGAACTTGTTACTTAATATGATGAACTTTTGACTTGATGAACTTGTTACTTGGTGAGATAAACTTTAATCTAAACAACTTAACTCGTTATAAATAGCCTGCCCCGAAAACGAATGAAATGAGTTCTTCGGGGTTATAAACGTTATTAACGTTAGAAGCTTATTGTTATGTCACTCCAAGTGCTCAAAATTCTTAGCAAGTTATACATCAAATCCGGCGCCGTGGATTTGGGCAATCCGCGTGATACTTTGGTTGCCACGCTGCTTTCGGCGCGCACCCGCGACGAACAGGTTTTAAAAGTTTTTCCGGCTTTTAAAAAATGTTTTCCCACTTGGAAAAAACTCGCCCAAGCATCTCTTGCCGATATCGAACGCTCTATCAAGTCAATAAATTATTATCATACCAAATCCCGCGCTTTAAAAAGTTTGGCGCAAAAAATCATAACTGATTTTCACGGCAAAGTTCCGCAGACCATGGAAGAACTTATAACTCTTCCCGGGGTTGGCCGTAAAACCGCCAGCTGCGTCTTATCCTACGAGTTCAACACACCGGCTATCGCCGTCGATACTCACGTTTACCGCGTTACTCGTCGTTTGGGCTGGTCCAATTCGCAAAAACGCGATGACGTGGAAAAAGATTTGCAAAAACTTATCCCAAAAAAACACTGGAACACCATCAACCGCGTTTTCGTCCCCTTTGGCCGCGAATTCTGCAAACCTCAAAACCCCCGCTGTTCCACTTGCCCGATCGCTAAATACTGTCGATATCAACTTAAAAATCATAGTTCATCAAGAGTTCATCAAGTTAAAAGTCTAAAGTTTATCAAGAGAAGCCTAAGTTATTCTTGATAAACTTTAGACTTGATAAACTTGTTACTTGGGACGATGAACTTTAGACTTGATAAACCTTCATCTTAAAAAGTTACTCTTGACGAACTTTAGACTTGATAAACTTTCATCTTAAAAAGTAACTCTTGATGAACTTTGGACTTGATGAACTTTTATCTTAGTGCGATAAACGTTACGACATTATAACTATTTTATGTTATACTGCGGTTATGTTCGACGCCGAGATTGTTGTTTTTATTCATAGCGTCTTTATTGCATCCGCAATAGGGCAGTGGATGGCCATAGCGTTGGCGCGGGTTTGGATTTTTTTATTTGCTCCGGTTTTGGCTTGGCTTTGGGCATACGGATCTCCGCAGGAAAAACACACGGTCAAAGAGGCGCTTTGGTCGTTCGGCTTGGCCGTGTTCAGCTCTGAATTGCTGTCCGTATTATTTTTACGAGACAGGCCGTTTTTAGCCATTACCGAAGTCATCACTCTTATCCCGGCGCCCTTAACAACATCATTTCCTTCCACTCATGCCGCAGCCGCAACGGCTTTGGCCGTCGCATTGTATCATGCGGATAAAAGAGCCGGTCGAATCGGAATTCTTATAGCTTTTGGTGTTATGCTGGGTCGAATCGCGGCCGGCGTTCACTATCCCACGGATATACTTGGCGGAATCGCTCTCGGTTTGCTATCATTCGCTTTGGTTCGTCTCGGTCACAAGGCTTTACGAAAAAATAAGAAATAAACGTCATGCCTTTGATTGATCGTCAAACAATCTCCCGGCACGCTTAACGTTTGTCTGTCGACGGCCAAAATTATTTATGCGAATAATCATCTACATTCTTGGAGTCTTTTTATTGGCTGGCGGAATTTTTGCGGCTTGGTTTTTGCCATCCGCTTTTTTCGACACTGCCGAATCAACCACAGTTGCAATCATCATCCCGGCGGATTCTTCAGTTCAAGATATCGCCGTTCTCTTAAACGAAAAAAATGTCATTTCTTCGGTGTTGGGTTATCGCCTTTACGCACTCATTGATAAAACCGCCATTCGCGCTCTGCCCGGAGAATACGAAATAATTCCGGGCAGTTCTTACCGCCAAATAGCTCGCCAACTTTCCCGCGGTCCGAAACGCGAAGAAATCACACTGCGTTTTATCGAAGGCGAAACTCTCGATGAGTGGCAATCTGCTCTTATGGATCTGGATGTTTCCGCGACATCGGTTAAATCATTGGTCGGAGATACACGCGTCGGTCAATCACATGCAAAGGGCTTGGAGGAGCAATTCGAATTTTTGCAAGCTTTACCTGCCGGTTCTTCGCTCGAAGGCTATCTCTTCCCCAATACTTACCGTGTTTGGAAGGATCAACTTCCTCTCGGCGTCGTCTTAAAACAACTCAACGAGTTTGCTCGTCAAACAGAAGGCTTTGCCGAACAAGCACAGGCGCAGGGCCGTACTCTGCACGAGGTTGTTATTCTTGCGTCCATCGTCGAAAAAGAGGGCCGCACTCCCGAAGAACGCCGGCAAATCGCGCGCATATTCTTAAACCGTCTTAAAATCGGCATGCGCCTGCAATCCGACGCAACTGTCAATTATGTAACCGGTCACAGCCGAGCCAGACCAACTCTCCAAGATTTGGAATTCGCATCTCCTTATAATACTTATCAAAACACCGGCCTTCCTCCCGGCCCAATTTGCAATCCGGGCAAAGACGCTCTCGATGCGGCTCTTAATCCCGCCGAAAACGATTATTACTTCTATCTTCACGATGATGCCGGCAATATCTACTACGGCCGCAACGCCGAAGAACACAAGCTAAATCGTTGGAAAGCCTACGGCGAGTAAACTCAAGCACAAATAATAAATAACAAATAACAAATAATAAAGATAAATCACTCCGCTCGCTTTATTATTTAAAACTTTATTATTTATTATTTTAATGTATTACCGCTCGCTTTATTATTTA
>CALFEO010000033.1 GCA_937949995.1 uncultured bacterium | reverse complement strand
CGAACCATTGTGTATTTAGCTGGTGATATTAGTGGAGATTTCTCACGTCCGATTCTCAGCCTGAGGCTGATGCGCCTAAGGAGCAGAAATGACGAACAAGAGGTTTTTGGCTGACGATTGAGCGCAACCTCCTAAATCCTCCTTATCAGGAGGACTTGTTTACTTAGTCTTCAAGTCCCTGATAAGGGATTTAGGGTTGTGCTAGCAGCTAGAAGCTAGAGGTTTTTTATTATTCTTCCTCGGAAAGTTGTTCGACGCCGATTAGGCAGACGGCTTGCCAGGGGCGGTAGTGACTGCGGAAAGTTTCTTCGCGGACACGGCCGTCGGCGTAAGTGATGGTGGTTGCGAAATGAGCATCGGCTCCGGCGTGGGCTGATTCGGTGCATTTCTTTTTACCTGGCGCCAAATCCAAAGTCTCGATAAGTTTGGTTGGCGGAGGCTGAACGATGTTGTAGATGCTGGGCTTGTCGACTTTTACTTCGCGGCCGTCGTTTGTGCCCCAAAATTCAAATGTGATTTCGGTGCCTATGATGTAGGCATTGATGTAAATGTGTTTTGCGGTGTCGTTACGGAATTTAAAATCGGGGGCCGGATCGTAGATTGTGGCGTCCGTGCCGGCAGGTTCGTAATAAGAAACGCGGTACGAGTGATTACGGCGTTCCGTGATTTGCAAACCCGTATCAACGGCACCGCGGAACATGGTGGTGCCGATTTGGCACAAACCACCGCCGAATTCGGGGACGGTTTTATTGCCTTTAATGACCAGCTCGGCGAGCCAACCATGCGCGCCGTCGATTTCGCCCAAGGCTTTGAGCATGGAAAATTCTTCGCCCGGAGCGATCAGTGTGCCGTTGATGTGCTCGTTGACAGCTTTTTTAATGTTATGAGTGCGGTTGCCCGGAGAGCCGGCAAAATTGGATTTGCCCACACCTATCAGTTCTTTGATACCCAAATCCTCCAGATTGTCTCCGGCTATTTGACCATGCACTTCCTCGACGATTAGCGGAAAAGTGGAGCTTGGCGGCCAAGAGGCCAATACTTGTTCCAATGTTTTTTCAGTATTTATGACTCGACCAAGAGTACCGGCTTCAAAAGACATAATCTTGCCGTCTTTAACCTCCATTTTGCCATTTTTACTTTCGACCTCAATATCTTGTGCTAAGGATTTTATGTCAGATGCAAAAGCTTCGGCATCAATTGCCGCTGAAGCGCCGGAATCATCGGCCTTGATCCAGCCGGCCAACATTTCGGGAGTGATTTTATATTCTTCTTCTTCGTAAGTGAAAACGAGCGCCGGACGGCTTAACAACTCTTGCACTCCCGCAATAATACTTTGCAATTCGTCCGCTTGTTTGGCAGCTTGAATTTGCTTGACTCGAAGAGTGATTTTTTGGAAAGCCAAAATATCGGCTTGCCGTTTCAGTTTTTCAAAAATTCCATCCATGTCCAGCACGGCTCCATCTTGATCGGGAATGACGAGCACATCGGGATCCGAATCAGGATAAACGGATATCTCAAAAGAAGCGTCGACCGGCTCGGGGAGCTTATGTTGATATTGAAGTTTTAATGCTTCTTCGATACGGCGTTCGTCGATCGTTATATCAACCGGAATATGATAGGGCTTGATTCGCATCAATAATATTTGAGATACGACTTTGGAGAGATTGTTGTTGCGGCCCGCATTGTAAGAATCGGCTACGGCTTTATCAATATCAAAAAGAATAACATCGGGCAAATCATTGCCTCCGGATGCCGGAATTACAACATCCTCCCCTTCCAGACTAAAAGAAAGCCCCTGATCCAAAGCGGAATCGATTGATTTATCAAGCAATGAACGAGCCTCGTTGGGAGTCAGACCGTCCAAACGGATATTTAACGCTTTGACACCGGGATAGATTTTACCTTCGTACATGCGCATGTACGCATAGGTGCTTAAAGATAAAACGCCCGTCAAAACAGCGAGAGTTCCCAAAACAATTCCCAACCAAATCAGAACGGTTTTGGCGATGGCGAATTTATCCGCGGTTTCGGCGGTTTCCGGAGATTCCTTTGTGGATGTCTTTTCCGACATAGATTTGCAGTTAAGAATTGATGAGTTCGTTTAAAATACATTTGGCTAATTTTTGATTGGCTTGGTTTTCCATGCCCCGGGAAGCGAATAAAACAAAAATAGTCTCGCCTTGTTTGGGAGAACCTTCGACGGCCGAAACCGGTATGGTGATTTTTTGACCATCCAAAAAAGCAAGAACCGCTTTTTCGTTGTCCAAACTGATAATTTTCGCTTCCAGCATATATTAGATATTACAGACAATTTGTGTTTTGAACAATACCGCATCGGTAACAAATAAAGACCTCAAACAATCCGCATCCAAGAAATCTAGTTGTAGGATGCTACGAGTCCGAAGACCTGTAAATCACCTACGAGTAGATCCCATGCTTGTCGTGGACGCGGATTGTTTGAAGCCTCTCTTTATTGGTTAACGCTTCGATATATGGAAAGTTCCGATTAAAGTTTATATCATTTTTTGGCGCCTTTGTCAAGGGGTGTGCCCCTATAACGCCAATGCTTATGTGCAGATGACAAATCACGTCTTGCATATGGCAAGACGTAATAAAGGTACATTCAGAGTATTGCACGGGTTCCGCCACCCGTCAAGACGTGGATATTTGGCTTATTTTACGATAATTTGTTACTTTTTCAGCATGTCGTGTATTTTTACGGATAATAACTGCGAAGTGCCGGTATCGTTCATGCTGACGCCGTAGAGGATGTGGGCGCGTTCCATGGTGGCGCGATTGTGAGTTACAACTACAAACTGCGTTTGATCGGCCAAGGTGTTGATGATTTCGGCAAATTTGCGCGAGTTGGACTCGTCCAGAGCGGCGTCGACCTCGTCCAAGACCACAAAAGGCGAGGGATTGGTGGCCATGATGGCGCAGATAAGAGCGATAGAGCAAAGCGCGCGCTCGCCTCCGGAGAGTAAAGCTATGGCTTTGAGACGTTTGCCGGGAGGAGTGGCGTGGATATCGATGCCGATCGGCCCGGCGTTGGGATCGACTTGTTTGACAATGGTTCCATCTTCGCTGACCTCGGGCTCCGGAAAGACCTCGGTTAAACCGGCTTCTCCGCCGACAAACAGCTTTTTGAAATAGATTCCGAATTCATGGTTGAGTTTGCGAAAAGCGGTACGGGATCGTTCGGAAATGGTTTGATCCAGCTCTTTGATGATTGTATCCAAGGATGACATTGCGCCGATAAGATCTTGAGACTGCGCGGTTAATTCTTCGTAACGTTTTTTGGTTTCTTCGTATTCTTTAAGAGTCTCGGGGTCGATTCCGCCGATCCATTCAAGCTGAGCGCGCAATTTGCTTAATTGCGGAGCAAGAAGCTCGGGATTACGCACATCACCGGCTTCTGACGCGAGCTGTGACAATGATTGCTCTTTATCCGGAATATGCATCCGCACATCTTCCATAAAAGCATCACGGCGAGTTTCGATGCGGGCGAGCTCAACGGAGGCTTGGCTTTTGCGGCTTTCGGCACGCGCGGCCTCGGAACGTTTGGAAGATAAATTGCGCTGTACATCAAAAATATGCGAACGATTTTTTTGCTCTTTGGCATTCCATTCTTCCAATTCTTTTTGCACGGTTTGAATTTGATGATTAACATCGTCCATGGCCGAGACCAGAGCTGACATTTCTTGTTTGAATTTGGGATCAGCCTCTTCCACGGCTTCGGGCTCGGGCGCCGGACGCTGGAGTTTGGAGATGAGTTCGGCTATCTGAGAGCGGATTGATGAAGCAAGCTCTTTGATTTTGGCCATGTCGGTTTTGCCCGACTCGATTAAGCCGAGAAGAGAATCTTGACCTTGATTTATAGCTTCGATGGAACTGATTATTTTGGATAATGGCAAAGGCGCCCAAGGCTTTTCGGCGCGGACTTTGGCGACTTCGGCGGTAGCTTCGAGTTTGATTTGGCGCTCGCGCAATTTGGCGCGTTCGTCCATAAGCAAATTGAGCGATGAGCGGAGTTTGCCGAATTCTTGCGAAGGAGGGTTGGCACCTTCCATGGCACGCAATTCGGCTTCGCATTTTTCGGCTTCAGAAGTGGCATTGTCCGCGTCTTTGGCGGCGCGGTCGCGCTCGGCTTTGGCGTGAGTTAATGCGGCTTGGAGATCGCGCCACATGGCTCCGTAATATTGAGTTTCCAGAAGAGCCAATTCTTGCTCCAATGTTTCGCGTTTTTCCAAACGTTTGACTTGACGTTCGAGCGAGCTTAAACGTGGCTGGATTTCACGGATCAAAAGCTCGGACTGACGAAGATTGTCGCGGGCGGCTTCGAGTTTATTTAAACTTGATTGACGTTTGAGTTGAAAGGGGCGCAGACCCGCGGCTTCATCAAAAAAAGCTTTGCGTTCTACCGGTGTAGCCGAAAGAACATCATCAACCATGCCTTGGCCGATAACACTGTAAGTACGTTGACCGATACCGGCTTGAGCCAAAAGCATGACCACATCGGCAAGCCGTGCGTTTTGTTTGTTGATTTCGTATTCGGATTGTCCGTCGCGGTACAAACGACGTGTGATGACGATTTCGGAATAATCCAGCTCGGGTTTATCATCATTTTCGAGCGTCATCGATACTTCGGCAAAACCGGAACGCGGTTTTTTTTCGGTGCCGGAAAAGATTACATCTTCGGATTTTTTACAGCGTAAAAGTTTGAGACTCTGCTCCCCCATCACCCAACGCGCCGCATCGGCAATATTGGATTTTCCGGAACCATTGGGACCAACCACGCCGGTAACACCGCGCCGGCCCTCTTTATCCAATTCAAACTCCAAAACCGTTTTGCCGGCAAAAGTTTTAAAACCCTGAAGTTCCATTCTTTTTAGATACATAGTTGTTGCGTAGCAACAAAGCCTCTAGCTACCAGCTACCAGCTACCAGCTACTAGCTTCTAGCCACTAGCCGCTAGCCGCTAGATTCCAGCTGCCGGTTACCAGCGGTTTTTGTGACGTGAATGATCCAATAACCTCGTAATGTTGCGTTGGTATTTTAGGCTAAACAGAGCGAAGAGTCAAACTGCAATGGTGTATAGTATCCACCCTTGGTGTCAAATATTGATAGAATGGCATTTTTATAGTACGGTGATACGGTTATGACGGATTATAATCAAAGAAAAGAGCATTTCAGAGATGCGATGGCCGATATTCTAAAGCGCAAAGTCGAGTTTCCGCGCGGTGTTTTGGTTACGGTCGCAGACGCAAAACTGACCAATGATCTGCAATTTGCCAACACGGTTTTAAGCGTTTTGCCGACCACGGCCAAAAAAGAGGTTTTGGATGCGTTGAATGAATTCCGTAATGACATCAAAAAGGAAATGGCGACAAAATTGGGCATGAGACGAATGCCCAAGCTGCACTGGTCGTTTGACGATAAGTTGGATTATGTGGATGAAATGGACACTTACATCAACAAATTAAAAGCCGAGGGAGAACTGTAAACTCACCCGCAGTCGCAACGTTATCACATTATATTGTCTGAACCTTGATTAACTTGACACTGTCGTTCGCCACGCTCGGTCGCGACAGACGTGGTTCACGAACGACGTGTCTTGATTCTCGCTCATATTAACTTGATTACCAGATGAGTTCATCAAGTTAAAAGTAACAAGTTCGTCAGGAGTTCATCAAGTTGAAAGTCTAAAGTTCATAAAGAGGGGCTTAAGTTACTCTTGAAGAACTTTAGTCTTGATGAACTTGTTACTTAGTCGGATGAACTTTCCACCAGTTCCGTGTAATCAAGTTAATTAGGTTGGTAATCGGCATTATAATCAAGGTTCAGACAATAAAATGTTACGACTATCATAAGTTTATGAAATTCGAAGAGAGCCTGAAAAAATTGCATGACGTTCTTAAGCAGAAAGAGCGTGTGCTTTTGATTGGGCATCAGAAGCCGGATGGCGATGCGCTCGGCTCGACAAGCGGATTTTATAATTGGCTTAAAAGAGAGGATAAAAATGCTGTTTTGTTTTGCAAGGATTTGCCGGCACCGCAATACCAATATTTGAACGGCTTTTATGCCTATACCAATGACGTAAAAATATTTGAGACAAATTTTGATGCGGTAATTGTGTTTGATTCCGGAGATTTGGTTTATGCGGGAGTTGATGAAATGATTAAAAAATTACCCGGCTCCCCTATCATTATCAACATCGATCATCATCGAACCAATCAATTCTATGGCAATATAAATATTGTAGACATTGAGGCGACATCGACATGTGAAGTTGCGGCTGAGTTTTTTGAAACAAATCATGTTTTTATAGACCCGGCCATGGCAACATCTCTTATGACCGGGCTTTTGACGGATACGTCGCACTTCAGCAACGCCGGGACTACAAGCCGAGGCATGGAAATTGCGGGCCGATTGGTTGGATACGGAGCGCGCATGAATGAGATAACAAAATACCTTTTAAAGAACAAGCAATTGCCGATATTAAAAATTTGGGGATTGGTATTATCGCGTTTGCAGAAAAACGAAAAGCTGGATTTGGCGACAACCTTTATTACCAACGCGGATTTTGAAAAATATGATGTTGCGCCAACCGCGGTTGAAGGAATATCCAACTTTTTGCAAGGAGCAACAGGGAATGCGGAAGCGATTTTGGTTTTGCATGACAAAGGCGACGGCACAATCAAAGCTTCGATGAGATCGGTGAGCCGTGATGTTTCGGCAATCGCCAAATTATTCGGCGGAGGCGGACACAAACTGGCAGCCGGGTTTGCGGTGAACGGAAAAATCAAAGAGACGGCTACGGGATTTGAGATTATTTAGCATTCCTTTTCTGCAGGAATGCAGGCATGCCTGCATTCCTGCAGAAAAGCAGACTTTTAGCACTCTTGGTATTTGACTGCTAAATCATTATCCCTTATACTATTTTTACTTAAATATTCAAGTTACACACTCCGTTTGACGTTAGACATTTGACGTTCGACGTAAAAGTTTATGAATCCCTATCAAATTACATCACAAGCCGTGGAAAATTATTTAATTCCCACGGTCATTGAAAAAACACACAATGGCGAGCGCGCTTATGATATTTACTCGCGTTTATTGAAAGACAGAATCATCATGCTGGGAACAGCCATAAATGATGATATAGCGAATATCGTAATCGCACAGTTGTTGTTTCTGGAAAGTCAGGATAAAAGCAAAGATATCAAGTTGTATGTGAACTCACCGGGCGGATCGGTTACGGCGGGGCTGGCGATTTATGATACGATGCAGCACATAAGTTGTGATGTTTCGACAATTTGTACGGGGCTGGCGGCTTCGATGGGCGCGGTTTTGCTGGCGGGAGGAGCTCCGGGCAAACGTTTCGCGCTCCCCAACTCGGAAATTATGATTCACCAAGTTTTGGGTGGATTTGAAGGGCAGGCCACGGATATAAAGATTCATGCTGAGAGGATATTAAAGACAAAAGAACAATTGAATAAAATTTTATCCAAGCATACAGGCAAACCTCTTAAGCAGCTTGAGAAAGATACGGATCGCGATTATTTTATGGATCCGGCAGAGGCTAAGAGTTATGGATTGATTGATAAGGTGCTTTGATAATTGCCTGAACCGGGATTAGCTGTCGTATTTAGTAACAAGTTCATCAAGTCTAAAGTTCATCAAGAGCAACTTAAGAAGCTCTTGATAAACTTGTTACTTTTGACTTGATGAACTCATCCAGTAATCAAGAGAATCCCGCTTCGCCTTTGGCTACGAGGGACACGGTCAAGGTTCAAGACAAAAAATCCCTCGATTTACTCGAGGGATTTTTGATTGATCGGTTTTTTTTAATCTTCGGCCGTTGGTGTTTCGTCGGCGTCGACAAAGGTGACGGAGGAAACAAAATCGCCATCTTCTTTGAAGCGCATGAGACGGACACCTTGAGTATCACGGCCCAAAAGCGGAACATTGGTGTAAGCTTGGCGGATAACGATTCCGTTTTTGCTGATCATCATGAGATCGCGAGAGTCATCGGCCAGAGCTACGAATGCGGCAACAACAGGACCGGTTTTAGCGGTTACCTTCATGGCGCGTACACCGGAGCCGCCGCGGTTTTGGACTTTGAACTCGGTGATGTTGGATTGTTTGCCCATGCCGCCTTTGGACAAAGTGAAGAGTGTAAACTTGCCTTTTTTGGCCAATTCGGGATTGATGATATCCATGCCCACAACCAAATCATCTTTCTTGAGTTTAATACCGCGAACTCCGGCAGCGGAACGGCCCATGGGGCGCACATCATCTTCGTGAAAACGAATGGATTGGCCGTTTTGAGTTACAATTGATACTTCATCTTTGCCGGTCGTGGGTTTGACCCATTCCAAATCATCTCCTTCGTGCAAATTAATGGCGATTAATCCGCTGCGGCGGACATTGGAGAAATCATCCAAAGAGACTTTTTTGATGGTTCCTTGGCTGGTAACCATCATAAAAAATTTCATTCCTTCAACATCAGCCATGGGTAAAGCGGTTGCAACTCTTTCTCCGGGAGCCAATTGCAAGAAGTTGACGATGGCTTGGCCTTTGGATGTGCGCGAACCTTGAGGCACCTCGTAGGCTTTGAGCTGAAAGACGCGGCCGCGCGAAGTGAAAAACAAAATATCATTATGAGTGCGGGTTGAGAACAACTGAAAGACTTCATCTTGTTCTTTGGTGCTAAGGCCGGTTACACCTTTTCCTCCGCGACCTTGCGAACGGAAAGTATCGGGAGGCAGACGTTTGATGTAGCCGTCGCGGGTAAGCATGACAATAGCCGTTTCATCGGGAACCAAATCAGCCATGGAAAAATCTCCAACCGGATGAGGAATAACCTTGGTACGGCGAGCATCACCAAAACGTTCTTTCAGATCCAGGATTTCATCTTTAATAATGCCCAGCATTTTTTTGATTGATTTCAGAATTGATTCCAGTTCTTTAATGAGCTCCATCTTTTCTTTATATTCCTGTTCGACTTTCAGGCGCTCGAGGTTAGCCAGCTGCTGCAGGCGCATTTCGAGAATGGCTGTGGATTGAGCCTCGGAAAGTTTGAATTTTTTGATAAGATTGCCGCGAGCCTCATCTTTATCTTTGGATTTTTTGATTGTTTCGATGACCTCGTTGATTTTAAGCAAAGCTATACGCAAGCCCTCCAAAATATGGGCGCGGTCTTTAGCTTTGGCCAAATCAAACTCGGTACGGCGGCGCACCACCTCTTTACGGTGATTGATGTATTCGACAAGAATATCTTTGAGAGTCAAAACACGGGGCTGCATTCCGCCGTCGACCAAGGCCAGCATGTTAACATGAAAAGTTTCTTGCAGAGAGGTCATCTTGAAAAGCTGGTTCAAAATCTTTTTGGGATATGTATCTTTTTTAAGATCTATAACGATACGAATGCCCTCTTTGTTGGATTCGTCGCTTAATCCGCGTATGCCTTCGATCTTTTTTTCTTGCACCAAGGCGGCGATTTTTTCGAGCAGAGCGGCCTTGTTGACCGCATAAGGAATTTCGGTGACTATGATGCGGAATTGGCCGGCTTTTTCTTCTTGAATTTCGGTGGCCGCGCGCATCACGATGCCGCCTTTGCCGGTCGCATAAGCTTGTTTGATGGCTGTTTTATCGTAAATGATTCCTCCGGTCGGAAAATCCGGACCCGGAACGAACTTGATCAAATCATCGACATCGATTTCCGGATTGTCGATTATGGCGGAAACGGCATCGCAGAGCTCGCTTAAATTATGAGGGGGAATATTGGTGGCCATGCCGACAGCGATGCCCAAGGTGCCGTTTAACAACAAATTCGGAAGCTTGGCCGGTAATACGGTGGGCTCTTTTTTGGAACCGTCGAAATTGGGAGTAAAGTCAACCGTCTGTTTTTCGATATCAAACAATAACTCTTCGGCGATGGCGGAAAGTTTGGCCTCGGTGTACCTGTAGGCGGCGGCTCCATCGCCGTCGATCGAACCGAAGTTTCCTTGGCCCTTGACCAACATGTAGCGCATGGAGAAATCCTGCGCCATGCGCACCATGGAATCGTAAACGGCGGAATCACCATGAGGGTGAAAATCACCAAGCACGCGGCCGACGACGGTTGCGGATTTGCGAAATTTGGCGTTGGCACGCAAGCCCTCTTGCCACATGGCATAAAGAATACGGCGATGCACGGGCTTCATGCCGTCACGGACATCAGGCAGAGCACGGGTGATAATGACGGACATCGCATAATCCAAATAACAAGTGCGCATTTCTTCGGAAAGCGATTGAGGCACAACGTTGCCGATTATATTTTGATTGTTTGATTCTTGTTCAGCCATACTGAATGGAATTAATTACTTGATTCGATTGTTACTCCTTCGGGGATTTGAAATTGATTGGAATTAAGATTATCGCTTGCCGGCGGTATTGAGCCGTCGGGACGAAAAATATCCGGTTCCTCGGCTTCGGCGGCTCCAGCGTCCGTGCCCGAGGCCATGTTTTCGGCTGCGGCCTTCATGGCTTTGGCTATGGCCGCCTGCCGCTGAAGTTCTTGGATTTCTTTTTCTTGCAGTGTATCGATTTTATCAACGATAGTATTTATACTGCCATGCATGGATTCGCGCAACTGATCGTAACCCACATCCTGATTTTGCGATGAAGCGGCCGCATCGGTTTCAAGTGCGCCAATAATGGTTTGGCGCATTGTGTAGACCCAGCCGACTCCAATGGCCAAAATGCAAACAGCCACACCCGTCCACAATGAAAACCTTTGCACGGCATCAACCGGACGGCGATTGGCAGCATGCGCCAAAATCAATTGCCGCTTTTCGGTGGCAGACATTAAACGCGGACGCTCAAGCGAAGGAGCGGGAGGCGCCTGCTCTCTGACAGCCGAGGCTTTGCGCGTCCTTTTTGGAAGAACGACGGGCTCGTTGTTTTGAGGATCGATTTTTTTACGGGGCATAAGCATGGGAATACGTTTGTAACGGTCTTGACGTTTGTAACGTTTATAACGTTCTTAACGTTTGTAACGCTTGTAACGTTGATGGGGTTTGCGGGGCCGTAAGGTACAATGCATGATGAATAATGCACGATGCATGATTAATTATGCGGATGAGGTTTATTCAGTATTGATTTAAGTACGTTCGATGACGGTAACGAGAACGTCTTCAGCGGGAAGATCTTTATTTGAGATTTTTAATTTATTTACATTCTCACGTTTGCAAACTCCGAGCGCATTGCAGAATTGATCGACGGTATCCAATTTGGTTTTGATGCCGGATACATTATAATGAATCGGAACAACGATGCGGGGCTCGATTGCCGACATTGCTTTGGAAGCGGCTTTGGCATCTAATACATCTCCCCCGCCGACGGGAAGAATCAAAATATCAACATTGCCCAAGCGCTCGATTTCGTGATCAGTTAACTGGCGATTGACGCCCCCCAAAAAAGCAATGACCATATCCTCGGCTTCGATGCGGTAGATAACCGGCCTGTTTTTACCGGAATCGACAACCGGGTCTTGGATGCCGTAAACAAAAACACCACGAACTTCGTATTCACCGGGTTCGTTAATGATAAACGGTTTTCCCGCCACACCATCAACATTGAACCGTTTCAAATCCTGATTGGAGAGAAGAAGAACATCGGGCAGAGCGGTGCGAGGCAAACGCATGGAAGCCTCATTTTGATACGGGTCGGTCATGATCATGCAAGACTCTTCGCCTTGCTTGGTTTCGATGCGCACCGATGAATAACCTTGCCAAAATATTTGCATAGTTTTTACCTGTTTTAACCGTAAAATATTAACATGGGGGCATGGTTTCGGCAAGCCCGAAGTGAGTCGTTTTTTACGCTTTTTTACCTTGGATTTTTACCGTTAATTTTACTTTGAGTAATATGCCAATAACCTCCGGCTATGGCTATAGCCAAAGCATCGGCCGCGTCATCAGGCTTGGGAATCGACTTGAGATTAAGCAAACGCATAACCATGGCTTGAATTTGCTTTTTATCGGCCGAACCGTGGCCGGCCACGGCTTGTTTGATGTTATTGGGATTCAACTCGACGCTCAATAATCCGGCGTCGGCCAAGACAAGCAAAATTACGCCTCGGGCCATGCCCACATTAATAGCGGTTTTGACATTGCTTTGAAAAAACAGCTTTTCCACGGCCGCGACATGAGGCTTAAAACGATGCAAGGCCTCGGCAATATCGTTACGAACCGTTTGCAGGCGCTCCGTAAACGGAGCATCCGCCGGAGTGTCGATGCAGGAATGCCAAACATGCACGGGCTTGGATCCGTGAAAATCAACCACCCCCAAACCCGTACGGCCAAATCCCGGATCCACTCCAAGTACTCTGATGATTTTGGAGCCGGATTGAAATTTGACCGGCGACGGATTAACCGAATCCGCGGATTCCGAAGATTGTTTAGTCGGCATTGGTAAAGACGTTGGTTACATCATCCAAATCCTCCAATTTTTCGATTATCTCGCGCAACTTGGCACCGGACTCGTCGTTGACGGCGATTGTGGTTTTGGGAATCCATTCCAAGCCCGCGGAGACGGCTTTTATTCCGGCTTTTAACGCGGATTCGTTCAGACTCGAAAGCTCGGCGGGAGGCGCCAAAACGATGCTCGCGTCTTGATCATGAACAATATCTTCGGCTCCGGCATCGATAAGCTCCAGCTCAACTTCATCGCGCTTATTTTCAGGAATCGGTTCGGCGCGCAAAACTCCTTTTTGATCAAACAGATATGTTACGGCACCCTGATTGGCGAACGTGGCTCCATTCTTGCTCAATACGAGTTTTATTTCACCTCCGGTGCGATTGCGATTATCGGTAATGGCCTCGATAATGAGAGCTGTGCCGCCCGGTGCATAAGCCTCGTAAACCAGCTCTTCCATATTGGAGACGTTATCGCTCCCCGCTCCGCGAGCTACGGCGCGGTCGATATTGTCTTTGGGCATGTTGGCGGCGCGAGCCCGATCCATGGCCAAGCGCAACTTAAAATTCATGTCCGGATCTCCGCCTTTTTCACGGGCGGCGACTTCGATCTCGCGGGCGAGTTTGGTAAAATTTGCCGCACGCTTGGCATCGGCGGCGCCCTTCTTATGTTTGATGTTTGACCATTTACTGTGTCCGGACATAGATGTAACAGCTACCAGCTTCTAGCTTCCAGCTACTAGCTTCTAGCTACTAGCTACTAGCTTCTAGCTACTATCTTCTAGCTATTGGCTACCGGCTGCCGGTTGACTGCTTATGGTTGTCAGTTTAATGCAAAAAAGACCGAGTTGACAAGTGAGCAAGTAAAAACGCCCTTGCGGGCGTTTTTTGTGTGCGGACAATCGGACGTGATTGTCGTTGCGGTTATTCTGATTTTGCGGTTGTTTCGGTTTCCAATGCTTCGGGTTTTACATTATCAACCTCTTCCGGATCATACTCGGATTCTTCGCGAACCTCATCGTTGTAATATCCACCCACTTGATCGGGGAAGAGCTCGGGATGATGATAAGCGAAACCGGTGCCGGCCGGAATAAGGCGTCCGATGATAACATTTTCTTTTAAACCTTCGAGAAGATCGACTTTGCCGGTGATAGCGGCGTGGATGAGAACACGAGCCGTTTCTTGGAAGGAGGCGGAAGAAAGGAAGGACTCGGTTGTAAGAGCGACTTTGGTAATACCCATGAACAGCTCTTCGAGTTCTGCGCCTTGACCGCCCTGTTCCTCGACTTTGCGGTTGATATCAGTGGCGCGGGCGCGTTCAACGATTTCACCGGGCAACAGATCAGTACTGCCCGAATCGCGAACATAAGCGCGCGAGAACATCTGGCGAATCAAAAGCTCGATATGCTTGGAATTGATGCGCTGGCCTTGGGTGGCGTAGATGGAAAGAACTTCGCGCAACAAATAATTCATAACCGCAGGGCGTCCTTTGGTTTTATATAATAATTGCAAATCCCAGTGGCCTTCGGTAAGCACGTCTCCGGCGCTGACCTCGTCGCCGTCTTTAACCAGAATCTTAAAGCCGACGGGAGCTTGATATTCATAGGCGGCCTGACCCTCCCAGACAACAATGAGCTTGCGTTTTTCGAGTTTTACGGTTCCGGCATGTTCGGCCAATATTTCGGTGGCGTCTTTACGGACTATGATCACCTGACCTTGATCAACCTTGGCACCGTCTTTGACTTTAATATCGTCTTTTTGCGTTATGACATAAGCATCCTCGCGCGCTTCATCGGAGAGAACGCGGATGATTTTACCGGTTCTGGCCTGGTCGACTATGCGCTGACCGCCGATCACTTGGATTTCATGAGCCTCCGGCTCGGCGATTTGAATTTTGCCGGCAACCTCGGCCATAACAGCCTTATGCTTGGGAACGCGCGCCTCGAACAATTCTTCAACGCGAGGCAAACCTTGAGTAATATCGACTCCGGTAGCAACACCTCCGGTATGAAAGGTACGCATGGTGAGCTGTGTTCCGGGTTCGCCGATTGACTGAGCGGCAACAACTCCAACCGCAGCACCCAGATTGACGCGCTTGTTGTAAGCGAGATCATAACCGTAACATTTGGCACACAATCCCCGAGCGTTACGGCAAGTCATAACAGAACGCACATGCACTTCGGATAACGGTTTTTCGGAATCTTTGAGAGCAAGGATATGCTCTTCGGTAATCAGAGAATCTTTGGGGACGATGACTTTTTTGGAATCCGGATGTTTAATCTCTTTGATGGTGTAACGTCCCAAAATGCGAGTAAGCAAGCTTTCGCCGATTTCCTCACACTCTTCATGAGTCAAAATGGATCCGTTTTGATCTTCGCAATCTTCGGAGGTGATGATGACATCTTGAGCCACGTCAACCAAACGACGAGTCAAGTGTCCGGCGTTGGCCGTTTTCAATGCCGTATCGGTTAAACCTTTTCTGGTTCCGTGCGAAGAGATGAAATATTCCAACACGTCCAATCCTTGACGGAAAGATGACTTAATCGGAAGTTCGATGATGCCTCCGGACGGATTGGTCACGAGTCCTTTCATTCCGACGACTTGCATGAGCTGAACGATGGAACCGCGAGCGCCGGAATCGATCATGGCGGCAACCGAGCCCTCTTTATCCAAAGATGTTTTGGAAAGATTTTTAATTCTGTCTTGAATGTCGGACCAGACTTTGATGATTTGCGTAAAGCGTTCGCGCTTGGTCAGCAAACCGTCTTTGTATTGTTCTTCGATAATCTTAACGCGCTCGGCGGCCTCATCCATAAGAGCATCCTTCTCGGCGATTTTGGGCAAATCTCCGATACCGTAAGAGAAGCCCGATTTGGTGATATATTCGTAACCCATGGCCTTGATGTTATCCAAGAGCACGGCGGCCTCTTCGAAACCAATGGTATCTATGGCGGTTTGGGTTATTTCGGCGAGTTGTTTTTTGCCGACCAAGCCGTTAACGAACGGAGTGCCTTGCGGTAAATGGCGATTAAAGATAATGCGGCCAACGGTTGTCTCGGTCGGACTTTCACCGGGTTGCAGACGTACGTTTATTTTTTCTCTGATCGGCAAAAATCCGGCTTGATAAGCGTATACGGCTTGATCCGCTGACGCGAAATTTTGAACCTTGCCGTTAGCCGGTTCGGCCAGGGATGTCATGTAATAAACACCCCATACGATATCTTGAGTCGGCGTGGTTACCGGTGTGCCGGTTGCGGGCTTGAGCAAATTTTTGGTGGAAAGCATGATATCGCGCGCCTCGATGCGGGCTTCTTCGGTAAGCGGAACGTGAACAGCCATTTGATCGCCGTCAAAGTCGGCATTAAAAGCGGAACAGACCAAAGGATGAATCTGAATGGCTTTGCCTTCGATAAGCACCGGCTGAAAACCCTGAATACCCAAACGATGCAAAGTGGGAGCGCGATTAAGCAAGACCACGGCATCGCGGGCGATGTTCTCCAGAATATCCCAGACTTCCGGGTTATCGCCTTCAATGAAACGATTGGCGCTTCTGATATTGTGAACAATTTCTTGTTTGATGAGCTCGGAGATGATGAACGGCCTGAACAATTCGAGAGCCATGGTTTTAGGCAAACCGCATTGGTGCATTTTTAATTTGGGACCAACGACAATGACTGAACGACCGGAATAATCAACGCGTTTACCGAGAAGATTTTGACGGAAGCGTCCTTGTTTGCCTTTTAAACCGTCAGCCAAAGATTTAAGCTGGCGTTTTTTGCCGGTTGAAGCCAGAACGGTTTTGGAATGACGCGCGCTGTTATCGATAAGCGCATCAACAGCTTCTTGCAACATGCGTTTTTCGTTGCGGGTGATAACCTCCGGAGCGTGCAGTTCGACCAAGCGTTTCAAGCGATTGTTGCGGTTGATGACACGGCGATAAAGATCGTTGAGATCCGAAGTGGCAAAACGTCCGCCATCCAAAGCGACCATGGGGCGCATGTCGGGCGGAGTCACCGGAACAACCTTAAGAACCATCCAATGCGGTTCGATGCCTTGATTGGTAAATGATTTGAGCAGTTTTAAACGACGGATGATATGCTCGTATTTGGCGCCTCCGGCTTTTTCGAGTTCGGTTTCCAAAATCTTGACCGTAGCTTCGACGTCGATCTTTTTCAAAAGCTCATCGATGGCTTCGGCGCCGATTTTGGCTTCGAAGATATGTCCGAATTTCAGAGCGTATTCATGATATTCGTTTTCGGAAAGAATTTTGAGAGGCTGTAATGTCTTCAGTTCGCGTTCAGCTTCGTTAAAATCTTCTTCAAGCTCTTTAAGTTTTCGTTCCTTGTCGCCGTGCGCGCGATCCAGCTCTTTGGTTTTGTCATCCGGGGATATATCGGCTTTTTCGTTAATGCGGGCAACGCTGCGTTCGTACTCGGATTCGATTTGCTTGTATTTACCTTTGTATTCGGCGCGCAATTGCTCGATAACCTGTTCGCGCAACTCTTCATCGACATCGGTGACGATGAATGAAGCAAAGTAGATGATTTTTTCGAGCGACATGACCGACAAATCCAAAACAGTGCCGATGCGCGAAGGAACTCCGCGTAAAAACCAAATATGAGTAACCGGAGCGGCGAGCTCGATGTGACCCATGCGTTCGCGGCGAACCAAAGAATGCGTTACTTCGACTCCGCATTTGTCGCAGATGATGCCTTTGTAACGGATTTTTTTATATTTACCGCAATAACATTCCCAGTCTTTGGACGGGCCAAAAATTTCTTCGGCGAACAAACCGCTCTTTTCGGGCTTTTGGGTGCGGTAGTTTATGGTCTCGGGCTTGGTAACCTCGCCGTACGACCAACCGCGAATCACCTCGGGCGAGGCGAGCTTCAAGCGCATGCCGTTGAAGTCGGTTGTTTTGACGTTCTCTGTTTGAAAAAATGACATAAGCGAGGATTAAGCTTTAAGTGTATCTTCGGTATTGGATTCCCAAGTAAACTCTTCGGTGGCTTGGGCGGCTTGTTTAACGGCCGGCTTGGACTCTTGCAAGCGATGACCGTTTTTCAACAACTCGACCTCAAGGCACAAACCTTTCAACTCGCGCATAAGCACGTTAAATGATTCGGGCACATTGACCTTGGAAATGGATTCGCCCTTAATGATGGCTTCGTAGGCCTTGGAACGCCCAACGACATCGTCGGATTTGATGGTGAGAACCTCTTGCAAGGTGTGAGCCGCGCCATAAGCTTCGAGCGACCAGACTTCCATTTCTCCGAAACGCTGTCCGCCGGATTGAGCCTTGCCTCCCAAAGGCTGTTGCGTGATGAGGGAGTAGGGGCCAATGGAACGTTGATGGATTTTGTCTTCGACCATGTGAACCAGCTTAAGAATATAATTATAACCCACGGTGGGCGCGTGTTCGTATGCAACGCCGGTACGGCCGTCGAACAGTTTGATTTTTCCGACGCGGGGATAGCCGGCTTTTTCCAATTCGCTCAAAATAGTTTCTTCGGGTACGCCGTCAAAAACCGGAGTAGCCACGTTAAATCCTTGCGAGTTGGCGGCCAATCCCATATGCGTTTCCAAAATCTGTCCCAAATTCATACGAGAAACGACGCCCAGGGGAGAAAGAATGATATCGACCGGAGTTCCATCCTCCAAGAAAGGCATATCCTCTATGGGAACAATGCGGGAAATGACGCCTTTGTTGCCATGACGGCCGGCGAGTTTGTCGCCGACTTGAATTTTGCGCAAATCGGCAACAGCGATGACGATGCGTTTTAAAACACCCGGTTGAAGCTTGTCGCCGTTTTCGCGGGTAAACGTGGTGATGCCCACGATTTTACCGCGTGCTCCGTGTTGGAGATATAAAGATGTATCGCGGACGTCGCGGGCTTTTTCGCCAAAAATGGCGCGCAATAATTTTTCTTCGGCGGAGAGATCGGTTTCGCCCTTGGGTGTGATTTTACCGACCAAGATATCGCCGGATTTAACTTCGGCACCGATACGGATGACGCCGTTTTCATCCAAGTTTTTCAGTTTTTCTTCGGAAACATTGGGTATGTCGTTGGTAACAACCTCGGGACCAAGCTTGGTATCGCGCACATCCATGGAAAAATGCTCGATATGAACCGACGTAAAGCGGTCTTGATGCACCAAGCGTTCCGATAAAATGATAGCGTCTTCAAAATTGTAACCGTCCCAGCAAAGATATGTGCAGAGAAGATTTTGACCCAAGGCCAGTTCGCCGTTTTGACAAGAAGCGCCATCAACCAAAACTTCGCCGGCATAAACTTTTTGGCCTTTGTCGACGCGGACATGCTGGTTTAAACAGGTTGACTGGTTGGAACGTTGAAATTTGATAAGTTCGTAACGATGAACTTCGCCGCGCTCGGAAGTGATTTCGACATGATTGGCGGCCAAAGAAGTTATTTCGCCGTCATCGGGAGCCAAGATAACGTGGCCCGAATCAACAGCGGCGCGTCGTTCGACGCCCGTACCCACAATCGGGGCATCCGGTTTGATGCAAGGCACAGCTTGACGCTGCATGTTTGAACCCATCAAAGCGCGCTGTCCGTCATCGTGCTCGACAAAAGGAATCAGTGAGGTGGAAATGGACAGAATTTGTTTGGAAGAAACATCCAAGTAATCGATTTCGTGGACATCCACAACGGTCGGTTCGCCGTTTTTGCGGGCCGGAGTGCGCTCGACCAAAAAGTTTCCATGTCTGTCGATGGGAGTTGTTGCCGGAGCGGTTGTTCCGCGCTCTTCGGTAAAAGCGTTGAGATAAACGATTTCGCCGGTGACTTTGGGAACCAAAGGAATTTTCGTCAAAGGCAAATCTTTGATTTTTTTAGCCAGTTCTTTGGTGATCTCTTCGCCGGCTTTGGCTACGGATTTGCCGGAACCATCGTTGATGTCGGCGCGCAAAATGCAGCCGACTCCATCTTTACCATCATTATCGGCCCAATTTTTTACTTTACGGTAAGGGGTTTCGATGAAGCCGTATTCGTTGATTCGGGAATAGCTGGACATGTGGCCGACAAGACCGATGCTGGGGCCTTCGGGAGATTGGATGGGACAAATGCGGCCGTAGTGAGTGCGATGCACGTCGCGAACTTCGAAGCCGGCACGCTCGCGGGTAAGACCGCCGGGACCGGTGGCCGATAAACGGCGTTTATGTTCGAGCTCGGAAAGCGGATTGGTTTGATCCATGAATTGCGATAGTTGCGAAGACATGAAAAACTCGCGCACGGCTGCGATAACCGGACGTGCGTTGATTAACCTGCCCGGAGTGAGCAAGGTGATATCTTGCGTGCTCATTCTGTCTTTGATGATACGCTCCATGCGCGCCAAACCAATGCGAAAGCGGCCTTTGATTAGCTCACCGATGGCGCGAACACGGCGGTTACCCAAGTGATCGACATCATCGGGTTCTTCTTGGGTGTTATTGAGACGAATGATTTCTTTTAATATGGCAATGAGATCTTCTTTGGAGAGGATGCGATTCGCTTCGTCAAAAACCATTTCATGATCCCAAGGCATGCCGAAGCGTTGATTGAATTTGTAACGGCCGACAGGGCCCAAATCGTAACGCTCGAATTTGAAAAACATGGAGTGGATCAGAGATTTGGCATTATCGGCAGTAGCTAAATCACCCGGACGAATGCGTTTGTAAACTTCGATGTATCCTTCATCCTCGGTTTTGGCGACATCTTTGGCCAAAGTCGCTTCGATATATTTGTTGAGAGGATGGATGTCGACATCAGCAAAAGCTTGAAGAATTTCGGCATCATCAAACAAACCAAAAGTGCGCAACAATGATGTGGCGGCAACTTTGCGTTTGCGGTCTATTTTTACCCAAATGACATGATTGGCATCGGTTTCGAATTCCAACCAGGCGCCGCGATCCGGAATAACTTTGGCGCCGTAATAGCGGCGGCCGCGCGTGCTCTCAGCGGTAAAAAATGCACCGGCCGAGCGAACCAATTGCGAGATTACCACGCGCTCTACGCCGTTTATAACAAACGTTCCCCTGTCGGTCATAACAGGAAGATCGCCCAAATAAATTTCCTGTTCTTTTACCTCGTTGGTGCGTTTGTTAACCAAACGGGTTTTTACGCGAAGCGGAGCTTCGTAGGTAATGCTTTTGTTCTTTGATGTTTTTTCGTCGAACTTGGGTTCGTCCAAAAAATAATCAACAAAAGAAAGCTCCAAGTCACGGCCGATAAAATCGCGGACAGGAGAGATCTCGTGAAAAAGATCTTTAATGCCGGTTTCGATAAACCAGCGATAGCTTTGCTTTTGCACTTCGATCAAATCCGGCAAAGCCATGGCATCGCGTGACGCCGTGAAATAGTGACGCTCGCGGTTTTTGACCTCTTGGCGTCTAAAGACCATTTCTCTCATGGGTGGTGTTTTTAATCCTTTTGCGAAATCCGGCAGGACCGGAGCATGAGACCTAGCGGGCGGTGAGCTCGGGCGGCGGCAAGAACTCGAAAAAGGTTTGTAAATAAGAAACAAAAACCCCCCGAAACTTTCGGTTTGGAGGGCGGTTGATTGTTAGACAGAAATTATTAACATTGAAAAAAGAAATTTTGATTGATTTTTTACTGCACAAGTGCAGATTTTTGATTCTGTCAAATTTTTGTTTACTCGCGCGATTATCCCATTCAGACATGAAATTGTCAAGCTTTTTGTGGATGAATTTATTGTCAATTTAGTTAAGTTGTACAAAAAAGCCGGCTTTTATTGTAATTTTAGACAATAATCAATTTACAGACTCCTTGACAAACAGGAAAAATTCTGCTTAGATAACAAATTCTTGACTTATGAGAATTTTCGTACTTTTGGCAACCAAGGAGGAACCATGGCAAACAAAGAGCAAGAGTTGATCTACCGATTATTGGAGTGGCAAGAAGGTGTAAACGACCTTAACGAAACCTTGAAGGCAATTCAAACAGGGATGAAGGAGGGCAGGGTTACAGATCATGTTCGTGAGATGATTGTGACAATCTTGCCGGAAAATCCGGAAACGGCATCACCGCCCCATCGCTTGCATGATGCGGAAGCAATGGTCGCCGAGCTTGCGAGCGACCGGGCAGGTGAACAAATTTTGATCCGTTTCAGGGATTATTTCGAAAGAGTGCAAAGCTTCTATGCCCGCAAAGTCTTGCAAATACAAGCCGAACTGGCGGTTTTGGAAGAGTCGAAACTGCAAAAGCTGAATGGATGGTGGCAGATTTGCAGTGCGGATGAGAGGGAGGCGGGCTACGAAGCTATTGCCGAACTGCTCAAGAGCAACAATGCGGCCAAGATTTTGGCCAAGGCCGACACAAGCGAAAGAGTCAGGCTTTTGTCACATGCGGCCAAGGCTATCAAGGAGGCGCGACTGGAAGCGGATCGGCAAAGCGAAGCCTGGAAAAAGCTTAGCCGCACGGAGCAAAACAATGTTTTGCAAGCGGTGGCAAAAGTTTCAGGTCAACCGGCCAATATCTGGTGGCAAAAGGCTACCCTGCTGGAGAGGAACCGCGTACTGGGCAAGGTCTTGGCAACTTTGGCCAATACTAAACAAAAGCCATCCAGCCGGGAAAAGACCGGATAAACCTTAACCAACCCATCTCGGTTGGTTTTTGATTTTTGGCTGAAATAGAATAAAATTTTGTAAATTTTGCTTAATATAGCCAAATTTTTTTGGCTTATTTTAGCCAAAAATATCTGCCCATTACTCTTGACAAAATGGCTTTTTTATGATATAGTATTTTGTTCAATAAAAATCCAATCGTCGGTAAAGATATAGAGGAGGAAGCAACTTTTGCGGGTACCCGAATACGGGAATACCGCGAAGCGAGGAGGAAAGCGTAAACATCCGGTTTCGACTGGATTCTTACGCCGGTACAACTCATAGGCGTGCGACGCTCCGGCGTACCGTACGCCCGCCCGCTCTGCTGTTTTGGCGGAGCACCTCTAGATCCTTGCCGATGAGACATATCATGTCTCCATAAACGTGGAGGAGAGAGACCCTCTCTGCGGAAGAGCGTTTTAACGCTACTATACGCAGGTGCTTTACAGACCTTAATGCGGTTTGGTGCAAACTGAACCAACATTTTGATGCTGTAATGCGGATAAGCCGGCATTTATGCCAGGCGAATCCCCTCCGCATTTATTGAGAGATGAGGCCAACCGCTTAAGGCGGTTGCGTTAATAACGTTTATAACGCTAATCCGTTTATAACGTTTGTAACGAGTTATGCGGTTAACATGTTTAACATCTGAACTCGTTAAAAACGTTATAAACGTTATAAACGTAACTATGCCCAAAAATAAATTTTTTGAAACCGGGCCGGAGAAGCGGGATGATATGGTAATTACAATCGATCCGGCGGAAATTGAAAAGCGAGTACGCAAGCCCTTGCCTCCGCCTTCGAGGTTTCATAAAGACAAATCCAAATACGAGCGCAAGCCTAAACATAGGCAAGATTTTGGAAATGAATAATGTTATGTAAAGACGGCTTGAATACGGATTCAAGAAACCGCATTTGAGCGATCTTTACATAAAAGAGGAAGCCGGCCAAAAGCCGGTTTTTTCTATTGTATTTTTATACCGACACCCTTGACAGATAAGGCATTTTTTGCTAAGGTTTCAAATTCTTGAAGAAGCGGGACTCCATATGGAGGGGAAAGCGATTATTGCCAAATGCACAGAAAACTCCGGCTACGCTGGACTTTAATGCGCACGGCAAACCTTGGCTCGTGTCTAGCAATTGCAAACATGCGAGTCGCCTCCATTTGGATTTCCGGTTCGGAAATCCGCAATGCATAAGCATTGTGAAATTGAGAAGCCCAGAATGCCGGTTGGCAACGGGAAATTTCTTAAACGAATCTTTGACAATACTACTGAACAACAGAAGGAGAAAAGCAATGGAAGAGCAAAAGATGACGAGTGTTTTCTTCACCTTCGACGGCGCGATTCCGGTGCCGGAAAAGGCCAAGGCTTTGAAGCTGGATCGTTACGCGCATGTCGCGTGGCGCAACTTTACCATCAAGGTCAAGGTTACGTTTCCGGAGCGGGCGGAAGAGTACAACTTGATCCAACTGCCGGAGCAAAAGCGCGGTCACTCGGGGTATTTGCAGATCGTGATGGACGAATCTCTCAAGGATTCGGTCACGTTCGAAGTTACCCGCGAAGATGTTGCCAAGCAGAACTTGCTGGGAGTGCAATACTTTCAGCATGAAGAACCGGGCAAGATCATGGCCGTACTCGAGCTTCCTCCGCCGGTGGCAGTGGTGGAAAAGGTAATCAACCTGCCTCGGGTGGTGCACGGCGAGTTTTGTTCCAATGCGGCGGTTTCGCTGCTGGTGAACAATGTGGTCGGCACAAGCGCCCCGCCTCAGGACAACAAGTCCCGCGGACGCTTTGCTCGCCGAGAAAGACCCTTGAATCACAGGTTGCAGTTGATGAACAACTTTCAGTTCAATAACTACTGCAACCGTACCGATCCCTCGAATGAGGGAGAGATCAAGGGTACGTTCTTCTGGCCCGCGATGTGCATGCTTGTGGCGCGTACAACGGGGGACATGCTTCAACCGACCAATCGGTTGGTGGAGCGTGATGAAACGGGCGAGGTGCACGAAAAGCACCCGGCTCTGCAGAACGCGCATCCCAATTTGCTTCAGAGCATTGCGGATGAGCGTTTGAGCTTTTACGTGATTCCCGAAACCGTGCCCCAAACTGGCTGGTACAGGGAATTCGCCATGGCGGAATTCCACCGCCTCGTGAGCGCCTGGGACAACAAGATGGTCTCGGCGGCCGTGCAAGGAGAAGGAAAGTTTCTCCCTCATACGGAGAAGCAGAGCGATTTCTTTTGCTGCATGGGCGTGAATGATCGCGCAAAAGGTCAGACACAGCTCACGCATGCTTGTTTTGGACGCTTTGCTTCCATCTACAAGATGCGCGGAGGCCCGGGAGGCCGCAAGAGCATCGAGAGAGACGGAGAGGGAAATCCCCGGCTGATGCCTCCTTACAGCGGTTACGCGGTGGTGCTCCAGTTCAAGACCATGTTCCAAACTTTGGCCGCGCTTTACGGCGCGTTCGAAAATGGAGACATGGACATGTTCTACGAGCAGAACCTTTTGCTCTTTCCGGATGAACTGTTCCGGGGCGACGACCACGAAGCCAAGCTGCGCCATCAGAATCAACTGAAGGTGCAGAGGGCCGAGGCCGGCGAAGCCAAGGATGAGGAGGCCGAGGAAGAGGAAGATGAGGAACCCTCGGATCCGGACTCCGAGCCCGATACCGAAGAGTCGGACGATGCTCCGCAGATCGAATTCGGGGATAATTCGGATAAGCTTGGAGGCAAGCTGCCCGATCTCGAGGAAGACGACGGAGAAGGAGAAGAGGATCCGGCATAGGATTCTCAGCTCCGCACATTCAATCACCTGACACGCGGCCGCACAATGCGGCCGCCTTTTTCTCTCGGGCGTTTAGCGATAAGCGCCCGGAAGCTGAAAGAAAACGATATTGACAGAAAGATATGGTTCGTCTAGCATGATAGATATCAGTTTGGCAGGCTGCGAAACGAAGCACAACCGGCCGATAAAATTCATGGCTACTCAATTCATTTTGAGTTCTCTCTCCTCCCATGAATTTCATCGCCATCTCTGTGGCAACGCTTCGCAGCTTGCCGGCCGGATACAATAAAACACCGAAAGGTGTTTTTTATGTTATTACTGACTTTATTGAACGATGCCCGGATCGGTACTTGTGGTTGATGTGGCAAAGAAAGCATCCAATGAATCGCTGGAATAGATTATTGATTTTACGGAAGGCTCGGGGCCGTATGCGGGAGAATAGGTGATGTAACGAATATCTTGAGTTTGAATTCCGTAACGACGTTTGGCCGTTATTTCGAGCTTGTTTAATCCGCGGGGAACATCCAATGATAATTTAAAACGGCCATCGGGCTCGACAATGGCGCTGATGCCGTTAATCACCACAGCCGCCTCGGGATCGGTTTGTCCGGAGATAATTACGCGCGGCGCCTGAATAACCGAATCGGGAGCGGGCTCCGTGATTATCAATTCCGGAGACAATGAAAAAATCCGTGACTCGGACCAAATGTACCAGCCAAGCAAACCAAATAAAGGAATGATCAATAAAAAAGAAAAATAGCGCGTGGGAGTAAAAAAAGCGCTCCGGTCTATTTTACGAGTGAACGAATAATTTTGTTTGGCGTTTTTTTTATCAAATCCGCGCAACTTTAAAGCGGTACGATATTTGCCAATCAGAAATGGAATCTTGCCGGCCAAAACACCGGCCAAAACACGGACATGACGTTCCGAATAAACAGGATCGCTCAATGCCGAAAAATCTTCTTTTTCCAAAGCGCTTATTATATATTCGGGAATACCGGATGCTGAAGAGAGATCGGATATTTGCCAACCCCGCAGTTCGCGCAATTCTTTCAGATCCACTCCAAAACCCTGCTCGGTGCCGACGCTCTTTTTAATGAATGCCATAACACATCAAGACTCCCATTTATTTTTCGGTTCTTCATCCTCTTCTTCATAATCATCATCTTCTTCTTCGAATTCTTCGGTTTCATCAGACTCATAATCTTCGGCGGCGGAATCGGCGGGCGGATGATAAATATTTTCACCCTCCATTTGTTTGGTGAAATCAGCTTTAAGTATTTCGCGCGGTTTGGCTCCATCGGCGGGGCCGATAAAACCCTCCTCTTCAAGCAGATCCAAAATCCGCGCCGCGCGGGCATATCCGACTTTGAGACGGCGCTGTAAAAGCGAAGCACTGGCTTTGCCGGCTCTGATAATCTCTTCTTTGGCATCGGGCAAGAGAGAATCGCCGTCTTCGCCGGCTGATGAACCTTCGCCGGAAAACGCCGTACCGCCTTTAGCCCTCTCAACCACTTCAGGATCATAATCGGCGGGTTCGTATTTGGATTTGAGATACTCAACAACGCGGTTAATTTCATCATCGGCAAGATATACGCCTTGCAAACGGCGCGGAGAAGAAAGCTCGGCCGTGGAATAAAGCATGTCTCCCCTGCCGATAAGTTTTTCGGCGCCCGCACTATCCAAAATTGTGCGCGAATCCATTAATGAAGCCACAGAAAAAGCTATGCGTGCCGGGATATTGGCTTTGATCAGACCGGTAATAACATCAACCGAGGGGCGCTGGGTGGCCAGAATAAGATGAATACCCACGGCACGGGACATTTGCGCCAAGCGCACAATTTGAGATTCCACATCTTGCTTGGCGTTAACCATGAGATCGGCCAGCTCATCGACTATCATGACAATGTATGGAAGTTTTTCTTGACATCTCTCATTATAACTGGCGATGTCGCGCGCCTGCATCTTGGACAACAAATCAAAACGGCGGTTCATTTCACGCACAGCCCATTTGAGCGAGTTAACGGTTTTATCGACTTCGGTAATGACGGGAGTGATGAGATGGGGAATGCCGTTGTAAATGGGAAACTCAACACGCTTGGGATCGACGAGAATAATTTTTAAATCATCCGGACCATTGGAATACAGCAATGACATTATAATACTGTTTAAACAAACCGATTTACCGGAACCCGTGGCGCCGGCCACCAACAGATGCGGCATGCGGCAGATATCGGCAAGCCAAGGCTTACCGCTGACATCACGGCCGAGCGCAAAGCTGAGACGGCTTTTACGGTCGCGCCAATCTTTGGTTTCGAAAAGCTCGCGCAAGCCGACAATGGCTACGCTTTGATTGGGCACTTCGATGCCGACCAAGGATTTGCCGGGAATGGGAGCTTCGATGCGAATTGGATGCGCGGCCAAAGCCATAGCCAGATCGTTATGAAGGGCGGTGATGCGATTAAGCTTGATACCGTCCGCGGGCTTGAAGGTGAATTGAGTAACGGTTGGGCCAACGGCGACTTCATCCATATCAACCGGTATGCCAAAAGTTTCCAATGTGCGCTGAATGATGAGTTGGCGGTTATGAATATCACCAGAAGTTGGTTTTTGATCGTGCTTGTTTAAAAGCTCGTTGGGTATATCGATTCTGGGATTGCGACGGCGCGGTTTGGGCGGTTTAACGGTTTTAGCCTTCATTAAATTGGGCGCACCGTGTTTGGAAGAATTCATGATTTCGACTTGATCTTCTTCATCTTCTTCCTCCTCTTCTTCATCTTCTTCCTCATCCGTTTCTTGATCGTTTGATGAAGAATCCGCAGAGGTTGATTTACGGTGCAACAAACCGGTGGCGATGTTGTAAACGGGGCGGAAAATCATAGATCCAATGCGGATAATGAAGTTGATAACGGACATGAACCAAGAGCCCAAAGTGGATAGTGAAGTGTTAAAAATCAAAACCAAAGAAGCTCCAAAAACGGCCGCGAAAAAAATTATCGCACCGGCCACTCCAAACAAAGGAATGAAAGGCTCGGCCAACATTTGCCCCAGCTTGCCGGCGGCTGCGTCTATGGCCGATGCTTCGGCTGAAGTATCTTTGAAGGTTAGCAGGTGAATCAAAGGATTAAACCCGACGAAGAACAGTAAAAAGCCTATGCCATTGGAAAGCTTAAGCGGTAAACGTTCCGGCGAATATAGATAGACGGCGATGGCAAAAATAAAAAACGGTAAAACGAGTTTATCCCAGCCCAATACATGCGCTAAAGCCAAATCCAAAGCTTGACCAACCGAACCGGCAAAATCAAAAATCGACAATAGCATGAAAATAGCCAAAGCGAATAAAATGACGGTAATGATGCCTTTTTTGGTTTGAGAATCCAAATTCAGGCTGAACCTTTTGTAGTTATTTTTACGTCTGGGCATGTTTGCGCTTATTTTACCGCAAAATACAACGTGCGTCTATTAATTATTTTAGCCGATTACTCTTCGTCGGCAGACAATTCATCAACAGGTGCGCTCTTGGTTGCGGGCAGTGCGGATTCATCTTCTTTGGCGCGCCACAACTCGATTATTTCGTTACGTACGGTTTTCATTATCTCGGGCTCTTGTCTTAAAGCCAATTTGGCATTTTCACGGCCAACGCCCAATTTGGTATCTTTATGAGAATAGCTGTTACCGGCTTTTTTAATAGCTCCCCACTCTACCCCGAGATCCAAGAGATCGCCGGGAATGGAAATGCCTTCGTTATACATGATATCGAATTCGCAAGTTCTGAATGGTGCGGCCATTTTGTTTTTAACTATTTTGGCTTTGACACGGTTGCCAATGATGCGCTCGCCCATTTTGATTTGCGCACTGCGGCGGACTTCGATACGCACCGAAGAATAAAATTTGAGAGCCATGCCTCCGGTTGTGGTTTCGGGATTGCCGAACATGACGCCGATTTTTTGGCGCAATTGGTTAATAAAGATGACAACGGTTTTGGTGCGGGAGACCACAGCCGTAAGCTTGCGCAAAGCCTGACTCATGAGGCGGGCTTGAAGACCCATGTGCGAATCGCCCATCTCGCCTTCGATTTCGGCTTTGGGGGTGAGAGCGGCCACAGAATCTACGACGATGACATCGACGGCATTGGAACGGACCAGAGTTTCGACGATGTCGAGAGCTTGCTCGCCGGTATCGGGTTGCGAGATAAGCATGTCGTTTATATTAACGCCGATTTTTTTGGCGTAATCCGGATCCAAAGCATGTTCAGCATCCACAAAAGCGGCCAGACCGCCCATTTTTTGAACCTCGGCGATAATATGTTGAGCCAGAGTTGTTTTGCCGGATGCTTCGGGACCGTAGACCTCGACGATGCGGCCGCGCGGAACGCCCATGACGCCAAGTGAAAGATCAAGTGATAAACAGCCTGTGGGAACAGCTTCGACAACCATTTTTTTAGCCTCGCCCAAGCGCATGATAGAGCCTTCGCCAAAACGTTCTTTAATTTGATCGATAGCTTCTTGGGCCGCTATTTTGCGAGCGTCTTGCTCGTCAACAACTTTTTTTGCCATACTAACTTTTTTAATTAATAAATAATAAATAATAAATAATAAAGCGAGCAGTAATTAAATTCATTAAATAACAAATAATAAATTATAAATAATAAAGCGAGCGGAGGGATTTATCTTTATTCTCTGTTCTTTATTATTTGTTATATGGATGGAATTTTCTTTATTATTTATTATTTGTTATTTATTATTTAGGGTACCCTGTTCTGTTTTTGTTCTATAACAGCAAGCTTAGCAAATCGGCGGGGAGTAGTCATTGGGGATAACTTATGCTCACTGCGTTCGCTAAATTAAAAATTAAAAATTATGAATTATAAATTATGAACATAGTGGGACTTAGTAAAAAAGCCCCGAGGTGAGTGGGGCTTTGCTTTTTTAGACTGGAGCTTACAGCTAGTAGCTAGTGGCTAGCGGCTAGTAGCTGATTATAGGAAACAGCCGTTCATGTAAGGATACGGGCTTTCGCCGCAGATGTTGGAGTAAGCGGGATTCATGATGCCGTTGGAGCAGAGGCCGAAAATCTCGGGGACCCCATCAAGCTTCAGGCTGACAGTGCCAATGACCGTGACCTCGGTGCCGTAATAATTTGGCAACTCCCCTGCGGGTACGCAGGGCGCGGGACTTACTCCCGACGTATCGCCCCAGTAACGACTGTTACCCAGTTTTACCTGCCAATACATGCCGTCAAGTACAACTTGAGGCACGTCGAAGGTACAGGATGCGTAACCCGGAGCGGACGACGCGCAGCCCGGTACCGCACCGTAAGGGCGGGTGCCCCACGAAGCCTCGATAACCGGATTGGTCCATGAAGGGCCTTGGTAAACCAAGGTGACGGAGACGAGATCAGTGCTTGAACCGCCGGAACCGCCAGACCCCGCGATTCCACCTGTGCCGGACGATCCGCCGACGTTGGAAGTTCCACCTGATCCACCCGCGCCTGATGAACCGCCGACGTTTGATGTTCCACCGGAGCCGGATGAGCCGTCTGAACCTGATGCTCCACCGGCTCCACCTGTGCCTGACGAACCAGCCGAACCGCCGGAGCCGTTTGACGGCGTGCAGACGCAGTAGCCGGACCAAAAACCTTGATCGCAAGCATCCAAGCCCGAATAGTTTGCGGGGCACTCGGAGGAACAATCGCGGTACTCACCTTGATTGCATTCCGGAGTGTTGCCGCCCGGGCCCGGCTCGCACATGCAAGGACCGAATTGCATGCCATTATCCAAGCAAGATTGCGTGCCTGAAAGAGTACCGCAGGCACAGGGCAAGACACTGCCCGGTGTGCAGATGGTAGATCCGGCTTGAGCCGGGCACTCCAGCAAAGACGCGGAAGTCAGCATATCGTTTGAACGAGATCCGGCCACAACATCCAGAGTTGAGCCGTCGATTTCGAAAACGCATGATTGACTGTAACCGGCTTGCTGAAACACATCCCAATGAAAGATGGGCCGGCGCGTGCCATGCTGATCGGCTACGGCAACTTCGCTTTGGCCGATTGCTTTGGCAAGAGTGCCGGGCATCATACCTACTCCGCCTTGATGCTTCAGCGCGCTCATCAGCTCTTGTTTTTCGGAAGCCGGAAAATGCTTGATGTCCGCATCCTTGTAGCCCCAAGACAAGAAAGACTCGTATGACAGGAAGACGTGATAGCCGGTTGTTTCGTAACCCGGGCCCGGAAACAGACGATAAACCTCGGGCAAGCCGTCGAATTTGATTACTTCGGCATCCAAAACCATGGTCAAAGGATGGAATGCGGCTTTTTTATAACATGCGAGTTCGGCGGTATTGGTGACAACCCGGCAAGAACGAGGCAGAATTTGATAAGAACTGACATCCAGAATTTGATCGGATTCGACCACCAGCCAATCTTTGCCGGTACCGGGCTCGAAGAGCAAAGTGCCGATTGGATGATTGGTGACGGACAAGATGTTGGCGGGAGGCGAAGTAGCGTCTCCGAAGAGCTCAAACAAGTTTTGCATGAACATCTCGGGATCGGCAAAATATTTTTTATATTTACCGTCAGCCGAATCGTTGCCCCTGAACCATGCCGTGGGATCGACGCCGACCGCTTCGCTCATGGATTGCAAACGAATGCCGAAGTGCAGATGCTCGGGACCGTCGCCGTTTACATCTTGCCCCGCTTCATCTTTATCGGCTTGGATATACATCAAGGCATCGGATACTTGGAGGTTTTGACCGGTTTGCCAAGTCAGATCCGCATCCGCATTTGTTGGATCGGATGAACTGCCGTGGCCATAGATGGATAAGAACTTTTTTACTTGAACATACTCGCCATCACCGTTGACAGCTTCGATGGGATAAGGCAATTCGTGTTCCAAGACGGCGACCAGAGATCCATAGCCTTTGGCGGGACGATAAACGACCAGCTTACCGCAGGCAATGGGATGAATGACTTTGCCCGCAGGCAGAATCAAATCGCGGCCAAGGTGCTTGATGCCGTTGTACTCGTGCAAAAACCCCCTGCCTCCGTACAAAAGATTGGCATCCGTAAAATCTTCGGCAGTGGTGGGATAGCGAACCTCGGATAAAAGACAAGTTTGCCCCGAGGTTTGCGTGATGGATCTTCCCGTAACTTTATTGGCATCTTCGTTATTGGCCGCGGCGCAGGATACGAGAGCCACGGTCAAGATTGCCAAAGCAAGCAAGCCAAGAAATACGGTGAACCGCTGAACGGCACCCTCCATGGAAGTAAGACGCAAGACTTGAGCGGAATGAGTTGATTTGCCGGTTTGTTTGATTGTGAACGTGCGATTCATGTTTCTCTCCTCATCCACCGCCACTAGTTTCGATGGATGTGAGAGAGACCATTGGCTAAATGAAGTGCAGGCATAACTTTTGGCATTCGGCATATGCCGTGAAACAACGGTTTTTGGTTCGCGCTTGATCCTTGGCCAATTTGCGGCGGGATTTTGCCAAGCAAGATGCCTGATAAAGAAAGGGCTTCTTGCGACGAAATGGAAACCGATATGAAGCAAAAGTATGTAAAACTCCAACAGGCTTAATACGAAATCTTTTCTGCGCCATCTCCTCATGGCGAGGCGAATCGACTTCGATCCAGTAGCCGTACCGGATCGCGGCCGCATCCAAGGCCCGTGACTTCCTTGGGACAGCCTGATTCGCAGTTTGATATATTTGCGGAGTTGTTATGCCTGCACTCGCATTTGTTTAGGTGCGTTGGGCCGTGAAAGCCTTACTTACAGTGTCGGTATTATTTGCATTCAGGTCAATTCAAGTGATAGCTGACAGATGACAAAGACTGGCGTCAAATAATAAATTATAAATAATAAATAATAAATTTCGAGTTTTGAGTGATTAATGATTGTTAAAGAGTTGTGACAAATGCGGGTTTGTCAGGTGGGTGGATTACAATATATGGATTGTTTTGTGTATAAGTCATTTTTTTTGCGCAACAAAAACCATAAACGAGCAATCAATGCATACATTCCCAGACAAAGCGGTAAATTCATATCCTCTATGTGGATATCCAGCCAAGGAAAAATATCCGCGATTTTTGCTGATAGAAAAATTGCTTTACTGAGACCAAGAGCCGGAAGGTCTGCGTAAGCTAAAGCTCCGCCCAGAGTTGCGGAGATAAATCCAAACAGCATAGCCCAAGGCACAATAGGCACGGCTATCAGGTTGGTGAACAAGCCGGCGAGTGATACGCGGTCAAAAACCAAAGAAATGTATGGCGTTGTCATCAAGGTAGCGGCAAAAGTTGTGGCAGCGGCTTCGCGCAAACCTCCGGCTGATGGGATGAAGCTCATTCGCTCCATAAAGATGGGGGCATATGAGACTAGACCGATAGTCGCCAAAAATGATAAAGCGAATCCCGCGTCATAAACCAGCATCCAAGGGTCATAGAGGCAAAGAGCGGAAGCGGCTAAAAGACAAAGATACCAGATATTGTTGCTTCGGCCGAGCTGACGGGATAAAAGCAAAATCCAACCCATTAAGGCGGCGCGAGCGACTGATGCGGAGAATCCCACGAAACCGAAAAATAGAATCATGACCGCGGTTGTGACGGTAAAAGCTTGATGACGCCAAAGACCAAAGCCAAGCAAGATGGAGAATACGAGGGTAACAATCAAAGTAAAGTTGGAACCGGATACGGCGATGATATGAGTTAAGCCGGCGCGACGAAAAAGATCCTTGGCAGAGGGTGATAAATTGCGCTCACCGTATAATATTCCGGCGATTAATATACCCTCGTCTCCGGGCAAAGCCGAAGATATTCGGCGCTTGGCTCCATCGCGCCAAAGGCGAAAAGCATCGCGCAGATCCCAAAAAGGCGCTGATTCGATAATTTGAACCTTGGCATTGGCGCAATTTTGACCGATATAATAATAGCTCATTGTTTGTTGATACGCGTATTCATCAGCGAATTTTTGATTGTTTTTGATTACGCATTGCAAACCGATTTTGGAGCCGATGGGAATCGCATCTTTGAGAGATAATTGCAGTTTAATCGGAACCGCCGACACTCCACCCGGATCAACCATTACATGCGCATTTATGCCATACGAACCGGGCCAAACATTTTGTACAGTCGCTGAAGCGGATTCCACACTTCCGGACAACAAAACCGGAACCGACAAATCGAAACGGAAAATTCCCAAAACAACAGCCAAGAAAAAAACGACCGTGTGGACGGATCGTTTGCGAAACAAGAAAAAAATGATCAGCAATGAAAAAGATAAAATCAACCAGAGTGAAACCGTGTATTTATAATATGGAGTTGCGGAATGAATAGCCACGCCAAGCAAAAAGCCGGCAAAATATAAAAGCTTGCTCCAGATGGCGATAAAACCGAATATTCTCTCCTCTCTCATGCATATTGTGGCGCAGAAATTTTAATAAAAGTCAAGGGGATAACCCGCCCCTCGCGAGGCTCGGGGAAATAATAAAAATAAATAATAAATAATAAATAAAGAAACAATTCCAAATGCCAAATTACGAATGCCAAACTTATGACAATGCCAAATGCTAAATGACGAATGCCAAATTTACAGCAATGCCAAATGCCAAATGATGAATGCCAAATATCGGTAACCCTGCGGGTTTAAATATATATAAATAAAAAAGCGTAGCGATACAATAATTTGGCATTAGGCATTAGTCATTTGGCATTAATTAGCGCTGTTCTGTTTACCGGCGGGGATTGTGGAGCCAGATGGAGTTTTCGCTTAAAGCGTAGTCTTTGGGTGTGATTTCTTCCATTTGAAATAAAAAGTTCAAATGTTTACTTTTTTTGCGCATTAAGACTTTTTCGCGTTTTTCTTTGGAGACGGCCAAGTAGAAGGCGCGTTGGGCGAATGAAGTGCAGATGAATTGGTCGAGATTGATGACTCGTTTGGTAATCCAATTGACAATAGACCGGCCGAATAAAAAATTAACGCTGGATTTGGTGAAATACGAAAATAAACGCGAAAAATCATAAGGGGTATCAACCGCATCCAGAAAAAATCCGCGGAAGCGATCGCGTTCTTCGGCCGTGAGGATGGGTATGCGTTTAAAGCCGACGTCGTATTTATCGGGATAGCGTATGTAGTTTTCAATGCGGTGGATCTCGATTCCTTTTAAACCGGCTTCGATAATCAATATATCCGGATAATCGGTATTGTTGGGAATGATATCAAAAACCAAAGCCACATGGCTCCAGTATGAAGCTGTGGATCGGCGGACCAGCCGAGGAATAACAATGCCTTTGGTATGAATCAAAAGAATGTCGCCGATGCGCAAATCGGGAAGAGTTTGCTTGATGGATCCGTAAAGCGCAGAGGCCATAATCAATGCTTATTCCAAATCCATTCACAGGCATCGCTTTTGGCGATATCGGCCGGAGAAGTTGTTTCTTGAATTTCGATGGGCGTGTAACCGGGGCCTTTAAAGATTATATCGGCACGATCCTTCCAATCCGTTGCCTCGTAAAAAGATTTTTGCACCAAACCGCTGCATGAATAGCGCTGACGACGCAACAAATTTTTACGATAAGTTTGAAAAAACAAAGCCAATAAAAATTTGGTGGTGGCCAAAGGGTAGTAAGGAGTATCAACGTTTAAAAGCATGTAAGAGCGGACTCTGGTTTTGAGGCTTTCGTTAAGCCATGATATGCGCTTGATGCCGACATCGTATTTTTTCGGATCATCAAGATATTTATCGAGGCGGTGGATTTCGACCCCGCGCCTTAAAGAACTGTTTAATCCGTTTTGGATGGCCTCGATTAAAATATCATTGGAATAGCCTTTGGAAAAATCACGTGGAAAGATTATCAAGCCCGCGTGATCCCAATATGAGCCGGTTACTTTACGGAGCAGACGGCGCATCAAGCCTTTTTTGTGACGGATGAGTATGATATCGGCCACATCCAGAGCCGGCAAAGGCCCGTTGAGTTTTTCCAGCTCGGTTAAATTGGTGCGCCCGCGCGGTGATTTATTGCCCCTCTGTTTAATGCTCATAATTGGCTTATATGATACAATATTTTGACTATGAATACAAAAAGAATTCCGAAAAAAAATCACGCAACATGTTTTCCATCGGATTGGTTTGATGAAATGCCGACGCCGATTTTTATTTTGGATGAAGCCGGAAGCATTTTATACGCAAACAATTCATTCTGCGATTTGATCAGAAAAAGAAAAAACAAATGCCAAAGCGTAAAGCCGCTTGATATGATGATAGATGAACAAGAGAATAAAAAGTTTTTAAAAGATTTATTGCAAGTATACAGAGGCGTGCCAATCAACAGAAAAATATACAAACTCTGTATAGCGCATAAAGATTTTAACGCCCTGCTTGATATCACTCCGGTTTACGACGCCAAGAAAAAACTGGTTCAATACGCGGTTGGAGCGGTGCTGGATAATGACGCAAAAAAAGGATTGCGAAGATTAAGAGAGATGTTTGAATAAGTACCGTGATTGTGCCAGGGATTAAATGCTCGACTGTGCTCGTGGCCTAAGACGGGATTACCGGGATTTAAACTGATATGCCATTGGAGGGCACTTGGGGTTTGCGATAAGATTATTTCAAATAATTAGATAAAATCAGAGCTTATCGGCTCTGATTTTGTATCGAAATCCAAATCGCTCGCTTTAGTGTGCTTTTCCCTCCAAATAATGGTTGGCGTCCAGCGAGGCCATACAGCCCGTGCCCGCGGAAGTGATGGCTTGGCGGTAGACGCGATCCATAACGTCGCCGGCCGCAAAGATGCCTTCGATATTGGTTTTGACTCCTTCGGTGACGATATAGCCCTCGCGATCACAGGTGATTAAATCACGGCAGAAATCGGTGTTGGGGCGATGGCCGATGGCAATGAATACACCGTCTATGGGCATTTCGGATGTTTCACCCGAGACATTGTTTTTAACAAGGATTTTTTCCAACTTGGTGTCACCGATGAACTCTTGGATTTCGGTATTGAATACAAATTTCACTTTGGGATTGGCCTTGGCGCGCTCGTACATTATTTTGCTGGCTTTAATATCTTCTTCGCCTTTACGAACCAGGATGGTGACCGAGGCGGCGTATTTGGCCAAAGTTTGCGCGTCTTCCATAGCCACATCTCCGGCGCCGACCACGGCAACGTTTTTATCGCGAAAAAAGAAACCGTCGCAAGTGGCGCAACCCGAGACTCCCCTGCCTTTAAACTTTTCTTCGGACTCGATGCCCAGCCACTTGGCTACAGCGCCGGTAGCGATGATAACGGATTTGACGCGGCCCGAGGTTTTTTCGCCGTGCAAAATAAATTCTCCGTCAACCGGTTCGATTTTGGTGACTTTGCCTTCCAATAATTGCGTACCAAAACGTGCCGCTTGTTCTTTGGAGCGCTGCATAAGCTCGGGGCCTTTGATGCCCTCCGGAAAACCGATAAAATTTTCGACTTCGTTGGTTGTGGTGAGCTGACCGCCCGGTTCGGGGCCGAGCCAAAGAGCGACGCTGTAGCCGGCTCGCGCGGAATAAACGGCGGCCGAGTATCCAGCCGGGCCGGCGCCGATAATGCCTATGTCGGCGGTGATCGTTTGGTTATTATCCATAGAAAAATGATTATTTTATTTTTTAGCTTGAGTGATACTGTAGTATCTCTTCGTAATTTTGGCAAACCCGATTATCTGGCAAAAATCATGGTTATACGATAGGATATATAAATATGAAACGAAGACTGCAAATGATGACAGTGCTGACATGCTTGGTTGTTGGAATATTTTGGACGCAGACAAGTTTCGCTCAAACAACAACAGCGGAAATTTTCGCAACGACAACGGCAAATATCATGAGCGAAGGGTTGGAAACTGAAATTCCGACACAGCAAGCGACGAGCGATGCTTTGTTTGAGGCGAAAGTGGTTGAGATAGTCGAGCAAAAAGAGGTTGACGGGCCGAATGGAGCAAAAATAATGCAACAAAATGTAAAACTGGTTGGATTGAAGGATGAATGGAAAAATAAAGAATATATTTTTTACGGTATTTCGGATGTAATAGCCGTGGGATCCAATACATACAGAAAAGGCGATAAAGTTTTGGCGAGCAAGCAGGTTGATATTAATGGAAAGGAAACGGTTTATATAGTTGACTTTGTGAGAAGATGGCCGTTATTGATTTTATCTTTATTGTTTGTTTTGGCGATTGCGATTGTAGGCAGAGCGCGCGGACTGCGATCGATCGCGGCTTTGATTTTGAGTTTTTTTATCATACTGAAAGGAACAATACCCTTGATCTTGGCGGGATGGAATCCTTTGGCGGTGGGAATTGCGACTTGCGTGTTGATTTTTATTTTATTGATTTACATAACCGACGGATGGAACAATAAAAGTCATATCGCGGTTGTCAGCTTGGCACTCTCGATGGTGGTAATAGCGTTGTTTTCGTGGCTATTCACTTGGCTCACCAGATTAACCGGAATGGCCGGAGATGAAGCGATGTTTTTAATCAATATTGGCAAACAAGCGATTGATTTTAAGGGGTTGTTATTGGCGGGAATACTTATCGGCGCTTTGGGCGTATTGGATGATATCGTGGTTGGACAAATTGAGGCTGTGGAGCAAATCAAAAAAGCCAACCCCAAGTTACCGGCATCGCGCACATTCAAATTGGCGCTTGATGTTGGCAATGCGCATATCGGAGCCATGGTGAACACTTTGTTTTTGGCTTATGCCGGCGCCTCATTGCCTTTGTTGATTTTATTCAGCGTTAAAGAACCGCCGTTTTTGACTTTCGGGCAAGTGATCAATAACGAGCTGGTTGCCGGAGAAATTGTGCGCACATTGGTCGGCAGTTTGGGCATAGCCTTGGCCATGCCGTTGGCCACCTATTTAGCCGCGAAATTTTACCGAGAAAAACAATCTTAATCGATGCCTCGCAGATGAGAAGTATCGTTGATTCGCACAACGGAAGCACCGCAACCGCCCTCCGCGCACAGAGAAGCGAGATTGCCGTTACTTTTCAAGATGAATTCCGAAATGCCGGCATGTGCCAATTGTGATCCGGATCCGGCTCCGAAACATCCCAAGATAGCGGAAATGACATCGGAATGAGCGATCAGCAAAACGGCGCCGTGTTTTGTTTTTGATTCCAAACCGCAAATAAATTTACCCACACGAGCTAAAAATTCAGCTTCACTTTCGTCGGAAGACTTGATACGCAGATCTTTAGTAAGCATAAGCGTAACATCGGGCATGGCATCGGAAATCGCATAAGCGGTGGCAACGGCGCGTAAAATATCACTGCTGTAAATGTAATCGATGCGCAACGAACTCAAATGCTTGGCCAAGGCCTCCGCCTGTTTGTTGCCTTTTGCGGATAATGCATCGGCCACCATGCCATCCATGGAAATATCATGCATGTCTTTTTGGGTATCCGCATGACGAGCGATTAATAATCTCATAGTTTTATCTTCCCACTGATAAATAAACAAAACCCTGCGCGCGAACACGTTCAGGTTCGAGCAGATTACGGGTATCCAAAATTACAGCGCCGGATGCCGATTGCTTGAGCCGTTCAAGATCCAAAGCACGAAATTGTTCCCACTCGGTGGCGATGATGACGGCATGAGCTTTGAGCGCGGTTTCGTAAGGACAATCCAAATGTTCGAGCTCCAATCCGTTCAAATCGTGAGATGCCAATTTGGCAACCGGGTCATGAACGCGGATATTGGCTCCGCTTTCCATAAGACGTCGGATAAAATCAACAGCCGGAGATTCGCGCGTATCATCGGTATTGCTCTTGAAGGCCAAGCCCAGCACGGCGATATTTTTATCGCGCAATCCGCCCAAATGCGATTCCAGCTTGTCCATCAAACGAGTTCCGGCTTTGCGGTTCATGGTAAAAGCTGCGTTGACTACGGGTAATTCCAGATTATGCTCATCACCCATTTTTTTGATCGCTCTGACATCTTTTGGAAAACAGCTTCCTCCCCAACCCGGACCGGGGCGCAAAAAATCTTTGCCGATGCGCGGATCGGAGCCGATACCCAAAGCGATATTGGATATGTCGGCGCCAAGAGCTTCGGAGAGCATGGCCATTTCGTTGATAAAACTGATTTTGGTTGCCAAAAAAGCATTGGCCGCATATTTGGCAAGCTCAGCCGAACGCCGGTCCATGACCAACTTGGGACAATCCACGTGTTCGTAAACGCGCAACATATGCTCCGAAGCTTGCGATGAAGCTGAACCGATGACTATGCGGGCGGGGTGCAAAAAATCGAAAACCGCATGGCCTTCGCGCAAAAATTCGGGATTGGAAACAACATCGATGTCAATGCCCGATATTTCGCGAATAATGGATTCGACTTTTTCGGCGGTACCGACCGGAACCGTGCTTTTATCGGCAATAACAACGTAACCGGATAAATGTTTGGCGATTTCTCCGGCGGCGGATTCCACATAACTCAGATCGACCGATCCGTCGACAGCGGACGGCGTTCCGACCGCGATGGAGATCAACTCGGCTCGCGGTATGGCTTTGGCATAAGAATCGGTAAACATAAGCCGGCCCGCCAAAGCGTTGCGATTAACCATTTCATCCAATCCGGGTTCGTAAATTGGCAGGATGCCTTGATTAAGTGCTTGGATTTTTTCACTTTGCACATCAAGGCAAGTTACCTCGTGGCCAAGCTCAGCCAAGCACGCTCCTGACACCAAGCCCACGTAACCAGTACCGATAACAGTGATCTTCATATAGCTGACATTCGTCAAATGACGATATTTAATATTTTACCGGGAATGTAAATGACTTTTTTGGGTTTGCCGGATGCAAGATATTTGGCGATGTTGGCATCTTGGCCGGCAAGATTCACAGCTTCCGCTTCCGCGGCATCAGGCGCAATGGCGATCTGACCGCGGACTTTGCCGTTTACCTGAACTCCGATAACAACAGTATCCTCGATCAACAAATCGGGATTATACTTTGGCCATGGTTCCAGATGAATTGAAGTTTCATGACCCAAATCATGCCAAATTTCTTCGGTGATATGCGGAGCGAACGGAGCCAAGAGTTTGAGATATGATTCGAAATCGGAATTGGAGACGGAATCGGCATCCAACAAAGCATTGGTTAAAATCATGAGCTGTGAAACGGCGGTATTAAAATGACGTGCATCGATATCCTCGCCGATTTTTTTTATACTTTTATGCAGAATTGACTCGAACTTGGAACCGTCCGAAATCTTTGTTATTTGTTCATTATTATTTGTTATTTTTTCACTTAGTGACCAGACTTTATCGAGGAAGCGTTTGATGCCTTGGATTCCTTGGGTGCTCCAGGGGGCATCTTGGTCGTAAGGACCCATGAACATTTCGTAGCACCTGAAAACATCGGTGCCGTATTCGGCAATAACATCATCCGGATTAATGACATTGCCTTTGGATTTGGACATTTTGACTCCGCCTTCGCCCAAGATCATGCCGTGTGCAATGCGCGAAGCATAAGGCTCGACTCCGCATGAAACGGGAATGTGGCCGAGATCAAAAAGAAATTTGTACCAAAAACGGGAATATAAAAGATGCAGGGTTGTGTGTTCCATGCCTCCGTCATACAAGTCGACAGGCATCCAATATTTTAAAGCTTCGGGTGACGCAAATATTTGTTCATTGTTCGGATCACAGTAGCGCAAATAATACCAAGAAGATCCGGCCCAATTGGGCATGGTATCGGTTTCGCGTTTGGCAGAGCTTTGGCAGACGGGGCAAGTTGTATTGACCCAATCTGTCATGATGGAAAGCGGCGACTCTCCGCTGTCGGTTGGTTCGTAGTTTGCAACTTCGGGAAGCATGATGGGCAAATCGGTTTCGGGCACGGGATTCCAACCGCATTTATCGCAATGCACCATGGGTATGGGCTCGCCCCAATAGCGCTGACGTGAGAAGACCCAATCGCGCTGTTTGTAGCTGACCTCTGCGTGACCATGGCCATTCTCTTGAAGCCAAGTAATGATTTTTTGTGTGGCTTCGGAAGTTTCAAGACCGTCCAGAAAGCCGGAGTTCATGGAAGTGCCGTGGCCGGAATAGCAATCGGCAACGACAGAGAGCTGTTCGGGTTGGCCTTTGGTGAACATGGAGATAGAAGCTATGGCATCGAGTGATGGCGGACGAACAACCGGAATTATGGGAAGGTTGAATTTTTTCGCAAATTCAAAATCGCGTTCATCGTGGGCGGGAACGGCCATGATTGCACCCGTGCCGTATCCGGAAAGGACGTAGTCCGCGATCCAAACCGAAATTTCTTTGCCCGTGGCCGGATTAACGGCTGTGATTCCTTGGATTTTGACTCCGGTTTTTTCTTTGTTTTCCTGACGTTCGATATCGGATTTTTTGCGGGCTGATTCTTGATAGGATTCCACTTCGGAGATGTTTTTGATGACGCCCTCTCGCTTCCAAGTTGAGATCAGTTCGTGCTCCGGAGAAAGGACGAGATAAGTGGCGCCAAATAATGTGTCGGGGCGAGTGGTGAACACATTAATTACGAATGACGAATTACCAAATACCAATGATTGAGTCCCTGCGGGAATTTCATTATAAATATTATGGCCGGAGACATCTTGCACTTGGGATTTGGCATTCGCAATTTGGAATTTAATAAGGGCTCCGGTTGAGCGGCCGATCCAGTTGATTTGCTGGGTTTTGATTTTTTCAAGATAATCGACTTCAGCAAGTTCATCGATCAGGCGATCAGCGTATTTAGTGATACGGATCATCCATTGTTCTTTTTCGCGTTTTTCGACAGGCGTGCCGCAGCGTTCGCAAACTCCGCCTTGAGCCTCTTCATTTGCCAAACCTATTTTGCATGAAGGGCACCAGTTGATTGCGGTTTTGGCTTTAAAAGCCATGCGCTCCGCATCCGCAAATGCTTTAATGGCGGACTCTCCCCCGTTTTTTATATCCTCCGGTATCGTTAATTCACCAATGGGACGAGCTTTGTTTTGAGTTTTGTCGAAATATGAGTTATAAAATTGGATGAACATCCATTGTGTCCATTTGTAATAAGCGGGATCAGTTGTATTTATTTCGCGCGACCAATCAAAACCGGTTGCCAAAGATTTGATTTGGCGTTTAAAAGTCGCGACATTTTGCTCGGTGACTTTGGCAGGCTGCATCTTTTTTTTGATGGCCGCGTTTTCAGTGGGCAAACCGAAAGCATCCCAGCCTATGGGATAGATAACATTCAAGCCCTGCATCCGCTTTTTGCGCGACAAAATATCCAAAGCCGTATAAGAACGCGGATGGCCAACGTGCAGGCCATCGCCGGACGGATAAGGAAACTCGACCAAAGCGTAAAATTTTTGAGCAGTTGTTTGTTGCGGATTTTTGGCTTGATAGGTTTTATTATCTTCCCACCATTTTTGCCATTTTAATTCGATATCTTTGAAAGGATATTGGTTTGCCATAATGCACACAAATTATCACGAGACGGCTTGATTGTAAATGAAAATCATGAAAATCAAAATCCTCCGATTAACGGAGGATTTTATTTTTTTGATCGGGATTAGCGAGCTTCTGCCGGACGGGCCATATTGACCACGATTTGGCGTCCACCCATGTCCGTTTCGTTGAGCATTTCGATGGCTTTTTCGGCAGAGGCTTCGTCTGTCATCTCCACGAAAGCGAATCCGCGGGGACGACGTGTTTCGCGGTCCAAGGGAATGAACACGGAAACGACTTCGCCGGCTTGGCTGAAAAGCTCTTCGAGCTCAGCTTCGGTCGCACGGTAAGGGATACCGCCGACAAATAATTTTGTAGGCATGCGTTTGTTGCATGAAGAATTAAACTGGACTTCTTTGCGCACACCTAGACGTAAAACACATCTTTACTCCTTCGACCCTGTCACGCTAAGCGCGATAGGATGGCATTCGCACGAACATTCCACGGATAAGATAGCATAAAAACACGAATTTGGCAAGCCCTGCAACGTATATGAGGATTTGGCTTATACTTAGCCAAACATCAACCATTCGGGTTTAAAAATCAACAGTAATCCGACGATAACCATAATGGCTCCGCCGATCAAATGTGAATAACGTGCATATTTACTGCCGAGACCCGTCAGTTTGAGCGTGGACATGGCTATAATAAAAACAATCAAATCATCCAAAATGAAAATGAGTATATATAATATAAGGTAGGCGTAATATTGCCAGGCCGGCAGATTGTTTAAAGCCAGAATCTGCGTAAATACAACGGGCAAGCCGGCCGAGCAAAGCAGTTCGACCAGATTGACGGCGACAGCCAAGGCGATAATACCAACAAGCGCAAACCAAAAAGATTGGCGCTGTGTAATTTCTTTCAGCTTGGCAAAAATTCGCTGACGATTTTCCGCGCCGGTTACCTTGCAAACGTTTTCTTTATTTACGAAAAACTCACGAAGATTGTAAGCTCCCCCGCCCAAAGCAACCATACCGATCAGTAAACGCAACCAGAAGAGAAAGCCGATAAATAAAATCAGATTAAGCCAAGCGGCCATGAATAAAAAATATACGGAACCCGAGGCTATGATAAAGACAGAACCCAAAATCCACATGCGCCGTTTGTTTTGCATGCCCAATAACAATCCGATTAAAAAAACCAAAACCCACATGGCGCAAGGATTGAATCCGTCCAAAGCTCCGAGAGCGATGGTTAAAACCGGCAAAGACATGGCTGACAAATTCAATTCGCCGATTAAAGGAAAGTTTATGATCTTGGCGGCTTCGGAAACAACTGCCGGATTTTGAGCGGCCGCGTCTTGGAGATTGCCCGACGAATCAGCAGCCTCATCGTCAACAACTTTACCGTCGGTTGCGGACTTGGAATCGGTTGGGATTTCTGTCGGGTCTGAAGCGGGAGGATTAGGTTCTGCGATATTAGCGGGATCTTGTGCGGGAACATCGGGAGGTTGTACGGGTTCTTGAATTTGCGGCGGAGAAACGGGTTTAACCGGCTTTCCGATAAGCGGTGCGACGATATCGGTGCAGCCTGCAGTGAGACAGCGGTTAACAGCCAGCCTTATTTGTTGGCCGGTTACCGCTTCATTTAAATAACCTATGATAATTTGATCGCCGATTATGGTTAGAGGCACACCCTGAACATCAGCTCCGGTTTGCTCGCCGATTTTAATCATAAGATCCAAATTGGCGCGATTCTTGTAAACCTCAAAATCAACAACTTGAATGTTGGGATTTTCCGATTTAAGTTTTTCCAAAAATATTTTTTCCGCGGCGCAATGCGGACAGCCATCACCCCAAAACAAATAGATGGGTGCGATTGTTTGTGCGATTGCGACATTTGCAAAAACCAAAATGGAAACCACGAGAGACAAAATTAAACCGGTGAATAATTTAATTTTCATAGACTATTGATTTGAGATATCGATACGGATAGCTTTACCTTGAATAATGGCGCAAGCGAGTTTTTTTTCCGCGGATTGAACAAGACGATGAAAGGTGCTTTGCGAAATATTCATGCGTGAGGCGGAAGTTATTTGATCCAGATCGTTAACGTGATAAAGACGTAAAGCCTCGACTTCGTCGACCGAAAGAATCTCTTCTTCAAGAGATTTTAACGGGATTCCGCGGGGTTTGAAATATAAGACGTCCGGATTGCTCCGGATGCGTCTTATTTTACGGGGACGCACCATAACTTAAGTATTATACCTCAAATTATGCACTGCGTCTGCCGCGGCCCAGGCCTGTTGCTTGACCCGTGCCCCTGATTTTATCTGCGCCGGCACCTCTTCCACGAACGCCACGGCCTCTGCCAAGAGGGCGATCTTGGGGAACATTGAACGAATTGTCATTACACGGACCTAAACCGAGCCCGGTTTTTGGTCCTTGGCCTCGAGGGCCGGTTTTATCTTGATTGGGCATAACTGTATTAAATAATAAATAATAAATAAAAAATAATAAAGAATAAAATTTGACGACCTTTATTATGAATATATATTCATAACTGTATTTTGTCAAGTTTTGGACGGGTGTGTTAATATGGGCGGGATATGAAGAGATTATTTTGCTTATTTGCGTTTGGTTTTGCCATAACTTCTTTTGGAGCTGGTTGTGGCGAAAAAGAAGCGCCGGTAAGTGTTGGAACTCAAAAGAAAGCTCCGGTGATTTCCGCTTCCGAAGCACTTGTAAGCCCTGATGAAGCCGATTCCGCTAAAGATGAACCGATACCAAACATACAAGGCGCAATGCCGTGCTTGCAATTTAAGCATAGCCAAGGTTTGTTGAAATGGTTAAGTGATTATGAGGCAAAAGAATCAGAAGCCGCGTTGAAAATGGCGGAGCGGATACATCTGCCGGAAAATCCGGATGATGATTTTTTGCAGGCTCTGAAACAATCACAGGCCGAAGGATCGTTGCAAACAAGTTTGTGCAATATCCATAATGAATTGCAAATTTTTACATGGGCTGTGGAATTTCCGGAAAAGACGATTGTTTATACATATAGAAAGCCTTTGTCCGAAGCTTTGGCTGTTGTGATCAGCGCAAGAACTCAAGAATCTATAAATGAAGAGGTTAATCCACTCGATGCCGGTCTGCCTGTCTGCCTGCCAAAAACAATTACGGATACGGAATTGATTTGGTTTTGTGGAACTCCTGCAGAAACTTGGAGAGAAGTGCATGTAAATCGCAAAATGGGAAATATGGTGCAATTGCTTTGCGAGCCCAATGCAAAAGGCAAACCGAGCGCAGGTTGTTTGGATCCGACAGCGGGACAATAAAAAACTATTTTTTTCAAACACCGGAAACTTGGATATCCACGCCTTCGGTTTTGCGGAAGCCGATGCGGTCGGGTGCGTAATCCGAGCTTAGGCCCATCATGGAAGCAAAGATGATAGCTTCCTCGCCGTGGCGGTCGCGGATGGAGTCGATGGAATCTCCCAATCCGACGCGACGCGTCGAATATCCCTCTTTATTAAAGAGGGTTTTTTCCAGCGGAAAGTGGAGTTGGTGGTTAGGCGGGACCAGATCAGAGAGAGTGATGGCGAGGAAAGTTACTTGCTCGCCGTGCCAGATTTGCTCGAGAGCTTGCGTAGCCGCGTGGACCAAACTGAAAGGGTCGTTGGCGGGGTCGACAAACTTGACTGTTGTTACTCGTCCTACGGTTTCGCTCAAATCCCCCAATCCGACGCGTTGCGCCGGATATCCCCCTTTGACGAGGGGGTCGTTTACGCAGTTGGCTTGGATTGTCATAGCGCGGGCGTAGTAGCCGAAACTGCGGAGACGGCGGCCGGCGCGTTCGGTGAGGCGGAGCAGGATTGGCAAGATCAAGTTTTGATCGTTGGCGCGTTTGGGGACGCAGAAGGAGTGGCCGACTGACTTTGGGATCGAACTACGAATTTCGAATGACGAACTACGATTTTCGGACTTATGACTCTGAATTTCGTCGCTCGTCCCACGTCCCACGTCCCACGTCGATAAGGATTGTTCGAAGCGGTCGATTTCGTTGCCGGATAGACGTTCGTGCCAGTAGTGGCCGGCGATGCCGAGGGCGCGGATGAGGTTGCCGACCGGATAGGTTTTTAAATCGATAAGAGTGAAGATGCCGAGTTTATTTAAACGACGACGGATGCGTTTGCCGATTCCGCAGGCATCTTCGAGATCACATTTTGCCAAACAATCATCGAGATTATCGGGAGTGATGATGGTGAGGCCGTTGGGTTTTTGCATGTCCGAGGCGAGCTTGGCGAGGAATTTGTTGGGTGCGATGCCGATTGAGCAAGTCAGCCACTCGCCCACTTCGGCTTGGATGCGCAAGCGTGCTTTGCAAAGTGCCCAAGATGCCTCGGCTTCGTCGCGATACCAGCCGGTAAGATCGAGAAAGACTTCGTCGATGGAGTAATGCTCGACTTTATCGGTAAGCTCGTGGAAGAGAGAGAAAACGCGCGAGCTAACGGCGCGATACTTGGCCGGATCGTTTTGGATAAACCTCATTTGCGGACAAACTTGTTTGGCCTCGCTCATACTCATACCGACTTTTACTCCGCACTTTTTGGCTTCGACAGAGGCGGCGATGACGCAGCCGGCTTTGTGCAGATATGCGCAAACGCCCAAAGGACGGCCACGGAGGTGCGGGTTGGCTTGTTGCTCGACGGAGGCGAAGTAGGAGTTCATGTCGATGTGGGCGAACATATCAATTACGAATTACGAATTAACAATTACCAATGTTGGAATCGCTGAGGCGATATTTTTTATATTTCGTCGCACGTCGGACCTTTCGACTTCGCTCAAGGCTGGCGTCGAACGTCCTACGTCGGGTGATTTAAGTGAGGGTGGCATATCTTTTTGAATCACCAATCATCAAGCTTCAATATCCAATAAAGACTAATTTGCCAATAACCGAATGACCAATTGATGATTGGAATTTGGTGATTGGTGATTGGTGATTTATTGGATATTGTTTTGTTGGTCATTGGTGATTAACAAGGTTATAGAACAAAAATAGAACAGATGTGAGAGAGCGTCAAATTATTCTTTCCACAGCCAATAATCATTCTTGAGCCGGTTGCTTATCTTGTGTGCATTTCCGTGTTGCAATAAGCCCAGATATGATTGTAAACGATTATTATTTGGCTTTTGACCGATCCCCTGCTCGATTCGCCTCCTTGTTTTTGTGCGCAGAACTCGATGATGCGAAAAATGAATCCAACCAAGAAAATCGATACCCGAGGCCAGCGTTTTGATAATTACTTTATCTGGATGAAGTTTTAATTTTAGATTGATCTGCAAAAATTCTTCGATCTTTGGCAATAACCGTATCAAATCATCTTGATTATCAGAAAGGATAACAAAATCATCAGCATAACGAAGATAATACTTCATTCGTAATTTATGTTTGAAATATTGATCGAGTTCGTTCAGGTAAATATTGGCAAATAGTTGCGAGGTTAGATTTCCGAGCGGTAATCCTCTGCCGGTTTCATTTTCAAAGCTGCTGATAATACCATACAATAGATCGAGTAATTTTGTGTCAGCAGCTCTCTTGCTCAAAAGATTTAACAAAATTTCGTGATCAATGCTTGCGAAAAATTTCTTGACATCGCATTTCAGAATCCAACATGTTTTTGTGTTGTTTTTACTTATTTTTCGAGCAAAGATGATGAAGCGATCAAGCGCACGATGCAGACCTTTGCCTTTACGGCAGGAATAAGAATCTGCGATGAATGCACGATCGAAGATTGGGTATAGTTGGCAATGAATCGCATGGTGTAAAAGCCGGTCTCGGACTGTGGCTTTATGGATGTCGCGGGGCTTGGGGTCATTGATTTTGAAATGTTGATATTCACCATGCTTATATACCCCTTCGGATAGATCATCATGAAGACTGTGTATTTCATCGCTTAAATGCAACATAAATTCTTGCACATCTTTCTTTTTTCTCTTTCCTTGTATAAACTCCTCCCAAGCGGCGCATAAATTATTTAAAGATACTGCCTCTTCAAACATATCAAAATTTGTTATTTATACTTTAATAAAATTATAATTTTCACTTATTCATATGAGTATACCCCCCCCCCCGCAAGGCTTCCAGTCAAATTTGCCCATTATGCAAATCTGCCTTGCAGCATATAAACAGTGGCATATTTTTCATAACCAATTCCCACGTTTATCCAAGTTTTCACTGGGTTTTAAAATTGATAATTTATTTAACGAATTACTTGAAGCTGTTTATTCAGCCGGATATGCGAAACCCGAGTACAAACTACTCTTTGTTACCAAAGCCAGTACCAAATTGGATTTGTTAAAATTCTATATTCAAGTTGCTTGGGAATTAAAATGTTTGAATCATAAAAAATTCGCATCACTCTCCCAACCCTTAAATGAAATTGGCAAGATGATTGGCGGTTGGTTGAAACAATTAAAAACAACCCCTAACGATTAGCGGAGGTTGTAAAAAAGAAGAGATTTGCGGACAAACAGGAATCGGTTGCTAGCACTCCACTTGTTGCCGAACCAGTTGTCGTTCAAGATACGCTTGTCGGAGTTACTGTTCAGTACAGCGACGTTGCGGTTGCCGCCGTTCAACGTAGATGAACCGTCCCGTTCGTGTCGAAAACCATCCGGATCACTACCCTTCGATTACACTCCGGGTTGAATTTTATTCGGGGCGTTTAGCCCGCCAGCTTTCGACACCAAGTATCTTCATGATTGGAAATATACGTTCGCACGCCATTATTTTTCGTAAAAATTTTTGTCCCGGCTTACGATATATTTCAGATTTAGGCTGTTTGAAACCTTGGTTTCATACTATTTCGCCAAATCCAAACATATTCTATCAAAAAGAAAAGGCCATGCAAACAACGTGTGTTTACATGGCCAAGCGATCAAGATCTAATAGACCAAGAGCTCAAGGCCCGATCAAGCACCAAGAGCCCAAGCGCCCGAGCACATCATGAAGATGCCTTGCGGACGAAGAGGAAGCGGTAGGTCGCGCCCCACTTGAGGCCGAGCCAGCGGCCGTACAAGAGGCGCTCGTCGGAGTCACCGGCCAACACAGCGACGTGGCGGTCGCCACGGCGCAACGTAGAAGAACCCAAGGCCACGATCCAGAACTTGCGCTGAAGCTCCGGTTGAGCCTTGGCGAAAGCATACGCATCCAGATGAGTTGCGGGGCGGTAGCCCAGCTTATCCATCTCGTTGATGGCTTCATCACTCGTGATACTTCGGTTGAAGTGCTTCACGAGAAACTCGAGGTCGCTCGGAGTCTGCTCGATATCGGCGCACGACGAGTGGAGTTGCCACACGTAATTGCCGTAGAACAGCTCCGAGACACCACCTTTGGAGAACTCGACTTCGAGCGTCTCCTTGTCTCGTGGCATTTGGTAATCCACGAAGACGTGGTACTCGTCACCTCCATGACTTCCATATTGCGCCGCCGCGGTATGGGTGGCCTTCTTGCCGCCGCGGTATGAGTGGCCTTCTTCAGGGACGCGGAGGGCAGCGACCATCCTCTGCGCCATAGCCGGGTTGTGGCGGACTTCCTCAGCCAGCTCGGCGGTGAGGCCGGCTTTATCAAGAACGCCGACGAGTGCATGAAAACTCCCTACTTCCATCTTGAACAGGCTCGTCATGTGACTAACCCATCCTTTCATCCGTGGATTCCCTTCTTCCCTCTTCGCATAAAGCTCTGAGGGACAGGTCAAGGGAATGACGGAAAAACGCCGTCGGTACGCCCGAGGTCTGCAACATGCAGAGATTCGAGCTTCCCTTTGGTTAAAAACGGCTTGGTTAGCACAAATCCCCCAATCCCGCATTCTGCGGGATATCCCCCTTTGCTAAAGGGGGTTGCTGTGAAACTTATGGTTTTTTGTGTGAATTAAGCCGTTTTCAACGGGTTGGATATGAAAAGGACGATGGCTAAATATAGCAGAAAAAGGGGGTTTTGTCAAGATCTTATCATGTAACCCAGTATGCAACATCTTACAACAAACTTTACATTGACTAGGGACGGACAAGATGATAAGATTAACTTAAGATTATTTTAAGATATCCAAAAAATATGGAAAAACTAATAGGCTTAAAACAACTCCGCGAGCAAACTGAAGACTTTGTAAATGCTGTAAAAAACGGACAGTCATTCATAGTAATGCGCAGATCTAAACCGATTTTCAAAATAACGCCGGTGGAGGATGGATCCTGGGAAGCTGTGGTTAATTTTACAGCCATAAAAAAAGGCGGTATTGATATTGAGGATATTTTAAAGCGGTTGTGATTTTATGACGGACAGGATTGAAAAATCTCTTAGGAAGTTGAGCGAGAAAGAAAGATCTGCGATAAAAGAAATCTTACTAATGATTCGGAACAATAAATTGACGGGTTTGGATATTAAAAAACTTAAAGGACGTGATGATATTTTTCGCATTCGCAAAGGGTCGTTGAGAATTATTTTAAAAAAAGATGCAGGTTCGTGGTTTTTATTGGCGATCGAAAGACGCTCGGAAACAACATATAACATGTAACAAATTTAACTGAAGATATTTCATGCAGCATCGCTCTGATGTGACGCAGTTTTTTATTGTTGATTTGAGGATGCTGCCGATCTCATCTACAAAAGTTGATGGTTAGTCTTTGAGTAATTGCAATGCTTCAAGCGCGCACATGCGAACGTTGGAGGGCATGTCTTTAGAATTGACTTCTTCTTGGGTAAGCCACATGAAACGCTCCATTTCACCGTGCTCGGGTATTAATTTATCCGTCTCTGTTTTGGCGTAGTAAATAAAATCAATATGTTGGTGATGAGGATTGATATCTTCAAGCAAAAGATGCATGGGCATATGCAGCTGCTCAACACCTTCAATCGAATCGGGTATTTTTGTTCTATGCAAGAGAACATCCAAACCGCATTCTTCTTTAACTTCTCTTATGGCCGCTTGTTCGGGAAGTTCATCCCGATCGATATGACCGCCAACCGGCAACAAACACCCTAACTTTTTATGAAGATGCAATAAAACTTTGTCATTAAAGACTATGTAAGTAGTGGCGGTAAAGTGTCTTGTTATTTCCATATTAATCTTTGAAGTTTCATGATTTATCGATATTTTGTTACATGCTGCATGTTACATGATTGGGATTTTTGTTACATGTTACAAGTTACATGCTGCATGATTACAGTATCGCCATTTCTTCCAACTCCCACTTTAATGTTTCGGTATAAAAACGCAGACGAAAAGCATTGGCTTTGTCGGTGACGGAATAGATGTACATTTTGTTGCGGCCTTGGCGCTCGGTATGGACGAGGTTGACCGAGGTGATGCGATAGTAGCGATTGTTCCACTTAAAAATCACAGGCTCTGCTCGATCCTGACGAAACGTAGCTATGACGTCTACGGGTTCGTGAACTTGTTGGTACATAATATCTTCACCTTACTGTCTGAACCTTGATTAAACTTGATTCCCGCTCATATTTTCTTGATTACTGTATGTGTTGATTTTATTATTATGAACTTTTTTGAATTCCAAACTTTTTGCGCCAAAATTGATTAATAAGCCAATTTCCAGGTTATAAGCTTCCAAATAATTCATGGCTTGAGCAAGATGAACATCTTCAAGTTCCGCCAATGCTTTTATTTCTACCATGACGCAATTTTCAACAAAGAAATCCGCTCTGCGAGTACCTACCTCTATCCCATCATAATAAATCTGCATCTCTTTTTCTCTTTCAAACCCCAAACCCTGCTTTTTCATCTCAATCTCAAGAGCCCGCTGATAGATAACTTCTTGAAAACCATTTTTAAGAGCGCTGTGCACCTTCATAGCACAACCGATAATCTTGTGCGTAATCTCCCGCGTATCCATATATAAATAAATAAATTCCTTTAGTAATCAAGTTAATCTCCATTGTCTGAACCTTGATTTAAAACCCGATTACCAACCTAATTAACATGATTACTAAATGTAGAAATTATTATATATACCTATAGTAATCAAGTTAATATGAGCGTGAATCTGAGCGTAAATCAAGGTTCAGACAATAAGATAGTAATCAAGTTAATATGAGCGGGAATCTGAGCGTAAATCAAGGTTCAGACAATTAGCAATCAAGTAAATCCCTTAATCCTACGAATCAAGGTTCAGATAATGAGCGGGCAAGAGACTAGCCGAATTTACGTATGACCGCCTTAACAGTCCCTTGGATCACCGGGTCGTAACAGTAAATAGGTTTCATGGTGGAGTTGGCGGGTTGGAGGCGGATGCGGTCGCGTTCGCGGTAGAAGCGTTTGAGGGTGGCGTAGGCGTTATCGAGGAGAGCGACGACGACATCACCGTTTTTGGGTGATGGATTGCGCTCCACGACCACGTAATCGCCGTCAAAGATGCCGTCTTCGATCATGGATTGGCCTTTGACGCGGAGAACAAAAGAGTTGGCCGAGTTGGGGGCGAGATCCACGGGTACGGCGATTGTTTCGCGCTCTTCGATAGCCTCGATGGGTTCGCCGGCGGTGATGAGACCGGCAAGCGGGAGCATAATGCTTTTGCCCCAGCGCACGGCTTTATCAGTAGGCTCGAGCTCGCGTGCCGCACCGCCGGCTTTTAAGAAACCGCGGGAGCGCAAAGCTTGGATGTGTACGTGTACGGTTGAGGGAGATGCGAGATTGAGGCCATCCGCGATTTCGCGAAAAGAAGGCGCGTAACCGCGATCGTTGATGAAATCGATGATGAAATCAAGGACTTCTTTTTGCTTTGGTGATAGCTTGGGTAACATAGTTTTTGAAATTATTAAGTTATACTTAATGCCAAATGCCTAATGCCAAATGACGAATGATTGTATCGCTATGCCATGCTATGAAATGCCAAATTACGAATGCGTAATGCCAAATTATTGTATCGCTTCCGCGATATTCGGAATTATATATAATACATGCCGTGAGGCCTCGAATATTTGGCATTCGTAATTTGGTATTTGGCATTGCTGTAAGTTTGGTATTCGTAATTTGGCATTTGGCTTTTATTTTATTTGATATCTGCATATTTGGTTTTCATAGTAACTTGAATAGCTGATAGAATCCTACAAATCTCAGTACATAAATTATTTAATTCATCAAGAGATTCTTGATTGATATATCGCGAATCATGTAGTAAATTTAACCAATACCTGCTTTCACGAACTTCTTTGATAAGCGATTGTCATCTTACAAAAGAAATCTTTATTCGTTTGACCGCCTATAGCCTCCTCTACATTTGCGCCGACTGAAGTCGCTGAACGTAGATATTGTTTAGACAAGACAAATTCTTTTTGTTCTGTAATTAGAAATTTATAAAGCTGAACAGACTTTAAAGCGAAAATATAACTTTTTTCTTGTATTACATTATTATTCATATAATTTATCTGTAAAAAAAATTTACATATGATTATGCCGCAGGCCACCCATATTTGGCATTCGTCATTTGGCATTTGGCATTATTAAGTTCAGTATAGAACAAAAGTAGAACACTTGTCGAGGGGGAAAAATTGCCTTAATAGAGGATAAAGCTGAAAGCTTTCCACACCCGTTGTTCCAAAGTTGTTCGGTTTATCCACTGCCGGAGGTTAGCGGGCTACTGTTGCATTGTATGGGAGTTGGGAATAATATGTGTTCCTTGAACAATAATGGATTACAATATGCAAAACGATCAAAAACAAGCGGCTTTGAAATATCACTCGTATAAGAAGCCCGGGAAGATAGGATTATCGATAACCAAACCGTGTACAACGGCCGAGGAATTGGCGCTCGCCTACTCGCCGGGCGTGGCTTATCCTTGTTTGGAGATTAAGGATAATGCCGAGGATGCTTACAAATATACAGCCAAAGCAAATTTGGTGGGCGTAATCAGCAATGGAACGGCTGTTTTGGGATTGGGAGATATCGGAGCTTTGGCAGGCAAGCCGGTTATGGAAGGCAAAGGTGTGTTGTTTAAAAGATTTGCGAATATCGATGTATTTGATATTGAGGTGGATGAGCATGATCCGGATAAATTTATTGAGACAGTGGCAAGGTTGGAACCGACATTCGGCGGAATCAATTTGGAAGATATCAAGGCACCGGAATGTTTTAAGATTGAGGAAGAGTTGAAGAAGCGATTAAAGATCCCCGTCTTTCATGATGATCAGCATGGAACGGCGATTATTGTGACCGCGGGATTGAAGAATGCGCTTGAGATTGTTGAGAAGAAGATTGGGGAGGTAAAAATAACAGTGAATGGAGCAGGGGCGGCGGCGATTGCCATCTCACATATGTTGTTGGAAGCCGGAGTGAGGAAAGAAAATCTGTTTATGTTGGACAGCAAAGGTTTGGTCACAATCTCGCGAGCGGATCTTAATGAGTACAAAAAGTATTTTGCGCAGGAAACGGATGAAGCGGATTTGGAGCAAGCGATAAAAGGAATGGATGTGTTTATCGGAGTATCCAAAGGAAATGTTTTAACGGCGGAAATGGTTAAATCCATGAATCCCAAACCGATTATCTTTGCTTTGGCCAATCCGACTCCGGAAATAGATCCCAAGACGGCGCGAGATGCCGTGCCGGATGCGATTATAGCCACAGGCAGAAGTGATTATGCCAATCAAGTCAACAATGTATTGGGATTTCCATATATATTCAGAGCCGCGCTGGATGTGCGAGCCATGGAAATCAATAAAGAGATGAAGCTGGCCGCGGTTGATGCAATCGCCAAGCTTGCGCACGAGCCTGTTCCGCAAAGTGTTACGGATGCTTATGGACAAGAGTTTGTATTCGGTTCCGAATACATCATCCCCAAGCCTTTTGATCCAAGATTATTGGAGCGGATTGCTCCGGCGATTGCACGGGCGGCAATGGATACGGGTGCGGCGAGAAAGATGATTGATGATATGGATGCTTACAAAGCCGAACTCGCGAAAATTTCAGAAGCGCTAGGGAGAGGAAATTTCTGCTATAACTGTACGGTGAGAAAAGGAGGATTGGATGGTTTGATAAAGAATACGGAACCAGGGACTAGGAATTAGGAGCTGAGGAAAACTTACACGAAGCACCTCCTTAGTAAGGAGGTTGCCTGCCCGCAACGCTCTAGCTTGCGAGGCGGGCGGGGGAGGATCCGCTGTAACCAACCGCAACAATGTCATCACTGAACTTGGCTTGGCGTTATTGATGCGAATCAAGCATATGAAGGTAAAAAACAGATCCCGAATACGCCTGTTGGGAGGACGGGTGTTTTATACGATAACCAAGCAAATTTATTGGCATTTTTCGAATAATGATTTTGCCGGACGGACGGATGGAGATTTGCCTTATGTGATTTTTGAACATAAAACTCCGCTTATTCGACGATTGGCCGGGGTTGATATTGAGTTGCAAAAAAATAAAATAATCAATCTGCGACTGGCGGTCCGCAAGTTAAACGGATTGTTGATGGAACAGGGGCAGGTTTTTTCGTATTGGAGAGAGGTGGGCAAGCCCACAAAAGCCAAAGGGTATTTGGAGGGTATGGTTTTACACGATGGAATAATTACCTCGGGAACAGGAGGCGGTTTGTGCCAGCTTTCGAATTTGATTTATTGGATGAGTTTGCACACTCCCCTAACCGTAATAGAAAGATGGCGGCATGGATATGACGTGTTTCCGGATGCGAACCGCGCGCAACCTTTTGGATCGGGAGCAACCTGCGCATATCCTTACATTGATTTGCAAATAAAAAATAAAACCGAGCAAAAGTTTCAGCTAAAACTGGAAGTGACCGATGATTATCTGATTGGAAAGTGGTTGTCTGATAAAGAAGTTGATTGCAAATATGAAATTTTTGAAAAAGAGCATGAGATAAAGCAAGAGTTATTTGGCGGGTATTCGCGGAATAATAAAATATTTCGGAAAATCATTGATAAAAAGACGAGGGATGTTATCAGGGAAGAGTTTGTTGCGGAAAATCATGCTTTGATGATGTATGATCCGTTATTAAGATGATAAAAATGAAGAATAAGGGGGTTTATGGCGCATAAATTGCGTTTGCAGTATCATAATTGCATATGAAAAAATCCAAACATGTTTTTTACGAATTGATTTTAATAGTTTCCGGTGTGTTTATTTTTCGCGGATTGTGGACTTTAATGGATAGAGCAGAACTGTTCAATAGTTCGTACATGCACGCGATTTTACTTTTGCTTGGAATTACGGCAACAATTTATGCGGTCGATAAATTGACGCACAAAAATTAATTTATGCGCAAACAAATGGATTCGGTAAAAGAATTTCATGCGAAATATATAGTGTTAATCTCTAAAAATCCGAGTCTTATTGCCGAAGACAGATATAATAATCGTTATAGATTGATGAAAGATGAAGTCGATGAATATCTGGAAGGAGCGCGAAATGGAGATTTGGAAAATATCGCCAAAGAATTGGCTGACATTTTATATGCGGTTTATGGAACTATTTTGGAGCATGGCTTGCAGGATAAAATGGAAGATATTTTTGCGGAGGTGCACCGCTCCAATATGAGCAAGGATTATCATGAATATAAACCCGTAAAAGGTGCGGGTTATTTTAAGGCTGATGTAAAAAAATACTTGAATTCATAATTTTGCCATTAAACATTGACCTTTAATGATTTGATTGGTATTTTTGATTTAACAAGGCAACCTGATTATGAAAAATATTGAAGTTGAAGCGCGGAGTTTTATTTCCAAAGAGCAATACGAGCGGTTGAAAGAGTATTTTCATAATAACGCGCAATTTGTGAAAGAAGACAAACAAGAGACTGTTTATTTTGATTGCGATCAGGATCTGCGGATTCAGAAAAATGATTTTTATGCCAAAATTTGGTTGAAAAAAGGATCTTTGCACGATGATTGCCGCGAGGAGCTGGAAATCAAGTTTGATAAAGATGACTTTGTAAATTTGGAAAAATTATTTGGAGAATTGGGATATAAAACCGAGATAAAATGGTACAGAAAAAGGCTTGAATTTGATTGGGATGATATTAAAGTTTGTTTGGATGATACAAAAGGATACGGTTATATTATAGAATTGGAGAAAATGGCGAATGAGGATGAAAAAGATAAAGAATTCGACAATTTAGTGGAAAGAATGAAATCGTTGGATGTGGAAATTACTTCAAAGGGAGAATTTCAGCGAAAATTTACGGAATATAAAGATAGCTGGAAGCTTCTGACGGAAGAATGATTTTGATTAATGATGATTAACGCTCCGGCGCAATTAAACAAAGTATAAATTTGATTCTTAAATCATCTTCTTCATATGTTTAAAAGTATGTTTAAAGAATTTAAAGAGTTTGCGGTTAAAGGCAATGTTATGGATATGGCTGTCGGCATCATTATCGGCGCCGCTTTTGGAAAAATAGTCAGTTCCTTTGTGTCGGATGTAATTATGCCTCCGATCGGCCTTTTGGCGGGCGGAATAGATTTTTCCGGATTCGCTTTGACTCTCAAAAAGGCAACGGAGACGAGCGAGGCAGTTACTCTGAATTACGGTTTGTTCATAAATTCGGTTGTTGATTTTGCCATTATAGCTTTTGCCATTTTCCTCATAGTCAAACAAGTTAACAAATTCAAAAAGAAAGAGGAGGCCAAGCCGGTAAAAACACCGGAAGATATCATGTTGTTAAGAGAGATAAGAGATGCGCTGGTTAAAAAAGACTGATCTGCAAACAATATCGATTCATAATGCACAATGCATAGTGCATGATGTTGGTATTTGATTAACGATATTAATGTACAGTGTATAATGCATGATGCATAATTTTGGAACTTGATCATTATATAAATAAATATCGCGCCAGCGATTCAATCATTTTGCACTATGCACTATGCACTATGCATTATGCATTGATGGTAGTCGATTCCAGCATTCATAATTTTAAGCTTATCCGTCTCTGTTTATTTTTTTGTTGAAATGGTAAAATGAGATGGAATTTTTATGAGAGATAACGGGTTTCCGCAAACACTTCGCGCAATAAGCTTTGCCGGAAAAAACCGCATGCGGGTTTTTATTGAATTGCCCGATGAAAAAAAAGCTCAAATATTATTAAAACTGTCCAAAAATATCAGCGCTTCCATCATAGATGGCCTGAAAGATCCGGAACTGATAAAAATATTCGAACATTTGGATCCGGACGAGGTTACGGATTTGATACAGCTGGCTCCAAAAAGCCGACAAAAACGCGTGATTAAAAAAATGACCTTGGAACTGCGGCAATCGGTTCAGTTTTTAAATCAGTTTGATCCGGAAACGGCGGCGGGCTTAATGAGTTTGGATTATATTCAAGTGGATCATACGGACAATTTCGAGGAAGTCGCGAAACAGTTTAAAGTTCATGAGACACGCACCGGAAGATTACCGGCTATTCTTGTTTTGAAAGACGGATTTTTAAAGGGCTATCTGCCGGGGCATGAACTGGGGTTTGCGAAACCGGCGGAAAATATCGACGGTTACATAAAAAAAATCCCCGAAGTAAAACATAATGCACTCAAAGAAGAAGTTTTGCAGATATTCAGAGCTCATCCCCATAATAAAATAGTTGTCTTGGGGCAAAAAAACAATATCGTCGGTGTAATTTATTCGGACGACCTGTTGCGTATCATAAATGAAAGTACGGCCGAACATCTTTATGATTTTGCGGGTGTTAAAGAAGAAGAAAGCATTTTCGACAATATCAAGCAAAAGGTGGGAAACCGTTATAAATGGCTGATTATAAACTTGGCAACAGCTTTTTTGGCGGCTTTTACAGTGAGCTTGTTTGAAGACACAATTTCCAAATATGTTCTTTTGGCGGTTTACATGCCGATCGTGGCCGGCATGGGTGGAAATGCGGGAACGCAAACTTTGGCGGTTTTGGTCAGAGGAATAGCGTTAAAACAAATTGAGCTGAAAACCGCTTGGCCGACGATAAAAAAAGAAATTCTTGCCGGTATTATCAACGGCGCGATCACGGGAGTCTTGGTTGCCATTGTTGTTATTTTGGTAAACCGAGACATTAAAATAGCGCTTGTCTTGGCTATGGCCATGATAATCAATTTACTGGTGGCCGGGTTTTTCGGAGCGTTGATTCCATTAATTATGAAAAAACTGGGCAAAGATCCGGCAACCAGCGCGACCATATTCATCACAACCGCAACCGATGTGCTGGGTTTTATAGCATTTTTGGGATTGGCGACTCTTATCTTGCGATAATCCAACAATTAACTTATCGTTATTACTAATATTAATTTAACCATTTGCAATTATGAACAAAATCGCAATATTGTTTTTTGGAGCTTTGCTGATCACGGGCTTTGCCGGATGCGGACAACCGGTTCAAGAAGAGAAAGATGAATTTGTAACGAGTACGATAAATATTCCGGAAGCTCCACCAATCGCAAATGACTGCGCGAAAGCTTGCAGCAATTATGTGAATAAATGTCTTACCTTGGTGCCAAACGCCAACCAAGCCCTGTTTCAAGAAGGACAAGAATCCTGCGAGCAGGAGTGCGCGTCTTGGAGTGAAGAAAAGATCCAATGCATGTTGGAGGCGCCGATTTGCGAAGACATGACAAATGTTTGCGGTCTATAAAGTATTTTAGAATATTTTTATGCGTGTAAATCAAAATGTTTATTACTTCTTTATCGTTTGTTTAACGGCATCGCTCGCGGTTGTGTATTTTATCATACAGCCGTTTCTGACGGCACTTATACTGGCAGCGATATTCGCTTTTATTTTTCAGCCCGTTTACAGGCGATTTATGAGCATGACGCGCGGCCGCTCGGGAATCTCGGCGCTGTTCTCGACCTTAACCGCGATTGTGTTGGTAATGCTGCCCATTACGTTTGTTGGCACTTTGATACTGAAAGAGGCCACGGATCTGTACCACGACTTGGCGCACGGAGATACGAGCGGATTAATCGGAGTAGTCGAAAGTGTTTTGGATCAAGCGCGGACAACCATAACCATACCGGAGTCATTTAAAGTTGATTTTGGACAATATATACGCCAAGGGCTTGAAATAATGGTGAAAAATTTAGGTGTTATTTTTTCCAGTTTCGCCAGCATGCTTGTTAATGCCATAGTCTTTTTAATCGCCTTTTACTTTTTTCTCAAAGATGGCGGTAAACTCAAAGATTATTTGGTAAAATTAAGCCCGCTGGATGACAAAGATGATGAACTGATAGTAACAAAATTGCGTTTGGCTATTTCGGCTACGATAAAAGGCAGTTTAACAATAGGATTGATTCAAGGAACTCTGACCGGAATAGGCTTTGCGATTTTTGGCGTGCCGAATCCCGTGCTTTGGGGCAGTGTAGCGGCTGTGGCGGCGTTGATTCCGGGTGTGGGAACTTCTTTGGTGTTGATTCCGGGTATTGTCTATCTATTTTTAACCGGAAGCTTATTTGGCGGAATCGGGCTATTGGCTTGGGGATTGCTTGCCGTGGGTTTGATAGACAATCTTTTGGGACCAAAACTGATCGGTGAAGGAATGCAGTTGCATCCACTGGCTGTTTTTCTGGCCGTTTTGGGAGGCTTGGCATTCTTTGGTCCACTGGGATTTATACTCGGCCCCATGGCCATGAGCGTTTGCATGGCTTTGATTGATATCTATTTTTCTTTAAAAGCCAGAGATAAAAAAATGATCAACGCTAAATAAATATACAATTGGAAGATAAAATATTAAAAAGACGCATAGTTGCGTCTTTTTGGTATTGTCTGCATAATTGAAACATTTGATATATATGAAAACAATCAAACAAAATTCGGGTTGGGTATTAATAGGCATTTTAGCCGTAATTCCCATAATTCTTTGGTACATGGCGCCGGCTTATCCGCCGAGATTCAGCGGTTTTGAAGTTACGCTTGCCAATTTGGGGCAAATCTTCGGACTTGCGGGACTGGCGTTAATGTCGCTTAATTTTGTTTTGAGCATTGACGCGAAGTGGCTGGAAAAATTATTCATGGGGCTTAATGACGCTTACATCAAACACGGGCTTATCGGTAAAGCCGGTTTTATATTATTACTTTTTCATCCGTTGCTGTTGGTTAATAAATTTACGGAATTGACATTTGACGGGATATTGGGATTTTTTCTGCCGGGTCAAGAATGGGATGTTAACTTTGGAATCATTTCTTTATGGATAATGATGTTGCTCATTGTTTTAACCTTATATTTACGGCCAAAATATCATATTTGGAAAATAACGCATAAATTTATGGGCTTAGCGCTTATATTCGCAGGCCTCCACGTGTGGCTAATACCGGCTACAGTTTCGTACTACAAGCCACTAAGATATTACATGCTGGCAATTTTATTCGCGGGAATCGGGGCGTTCATTTACAAAACATTATTAGGATGGCTGTTGCAACCGAAACATATTTTGACCGTATCTGATGTAAAAAAACTGAATGAACAAATTACGGAAATAACTTTGACTCCGAAAAAAAGTTTTGCGTATCAAGCCGGACAATTTCTCATGATCAGTTTTTTGGATAAAGAAATCGGCCAAGAAGAACATCCATTCAGCATTGTTTCGGCACCGCATGAAAATGGGGTTAGAATAGCAATTAAAAACTTGGGAGATTACACGAGTAAAATAGATAAATTAACAATCGGCGGAAAAGCCAAAGCCCGCGGACCGTTTGGAGTTTTCAATTATAAAATCGCGAAAAGCAACAAGCAGATTTGGATTGCGGGCGGAATTGGGATCACTCCGTTTGTTGGAATGGCTGAAGATTTGCGCAACAACGGCGAAGAGTATGAGGTGGAATTATTTTACGCGACAAAAGAAATGAAAGATGCGGTTTATTTGCATCAATTGGATGCAATCTCCCGGCAAATGAGAGAAAATTTCCGCGTCTTTCCGATGTACTCTTATAGAAATGAAACTTTAAGCGCGGAGAGCGTGCTGTTAAAATCAGGCGGGTTCGAAAATAAGCATATTTTCATGTGCGGTCCCGCGAAAATGATGGAGGCTTTGGAAAAACAGTTTAAGAAATTGGGAATCAAAAAGAAATTTTTGCATACGGAAAAATTTTCATTGTAATTGCACTCACTGGCATTTTTTCCGCATTAGAGCAATAATCATCCAAACAATTAAAGACTTAACATATTCATCTATGAACAAAAAACTATTCTTTCTTGCCGCGGTCGTTGTTTTTGCTTTGGCGCTCGCGGCTTCTTTGTTATGGTATTTCAACCAATCGGACAATGGTCAACGCCCCAAGGCTGATACATCCTGGAAATACGAAAAAGTAATAAGCGAACCCAAAACCGGGACCGCCGGAGAAGCGGATTTGGAGTTGGGAGATTTGAAAACGGACAAAGTCGCCATCAGTATACCCAAGGGAGCGTTTGAATCCGCTACGGAAGTGGAAATTTCGACTCCCGACAAAGCGCCCGATTACTCATCTCTGGAGGCGACCCCGATAGGATCTCCGGTTGAGATCAAATCCTCGGGGGATGTGAGGTTGAATGAAAAAATGACGGTTACTTTTGCTTTTGATAAAAGCCAATTACCGGCTGATACTTATCCGGATCAGATGCAGGCCGGTTATTACAACGGCGAACGCTGGGATTATTTGGTTCCGACCATGGTGGATTTGGAAAAAGGTTTGATGACGGTTGAGTTGTATCATTTCAGCTTGTTGGGAGCCAATAAAGTCAGCGATGAAACAACCTTAACCGAGCAATGGATACATTCGCAAGCGCTGGATAATACTCTGCGCGATAACATTAATGATGTTTCAGATGAAATCGCCAATAAAATGGTTGAGATGACGTTGGAAAAAATGGGTATCAGTGACAAGTCGATAACCGGCAGTGTTGTTAACGATATTTTGACGGATGACAGCTATAAAGACATGTATGATGATTATCAAAAAGGCGATGTGGCGGGATTTAATCAAAAACTGGCGATGTTAATGGGGCAGAAAATAGCCACACGAGTTCCGGAATCGGCATTTCAATCCGCATTGAGCGCAATTTCCGGAGACGCCTCTGAAGACGTGGAAGCTGTGGCTAAAGCCGCGGGCTATGCGGCCGAAGGGCAATACCGCGAGGCGGCAAAAATAATCGGCGAACAGATAGCGGATAAATTTTTAATTACGACCGCCGGAAAAATCGCCGTGGAAATGGTTGATTACCAAATACAAAGCTGGAAGAATGACGAAGTTGAAGCCGCATATCAAGCTTACAAGAACGGATCTGACAGTTATTTTTATGGTTACAATAATGACAAAGGAGATTTTGCTACGGTTTGGAACCAAATGCGCGGGGTGCGAAGACAGTTGGAAATAGAGGCTATAGCCAAACAAAATGAAGCGCGGCGTGATGCCGGAATGCCGGAACTGGACGAGAGGGAAATGGACAAAATTCGCAACGGCGTTCAGATGTCTTTTGAGAGACAGTTTAAAAACAGATTGGAGCGCGATATTGAGGTGGAAAAGCAAGAAAAGGATCTAAAAATGCTGATCGACGCTTTTAAAGAGGCGGATTTCTTGGAGAGATCTTTTGGTCCGAAGGGATTAAGTGAACATAGCGACTTAAAAATCCGTATGGATGTTTTATGGCATTTTACGGAAAGAATGATGAAAGATACGGGAAGATTTAATTTGAATGACAAACAAGGATTTTTGGTTGACGGCGCTTTATCAGTCCATGATATTACTCAAGCGGCACGATACTATTTTTCGGAGACGGGAGGCAAGGAAGCCTATAAAAAATTCTTATTCGATCGTTTTGGCATCTCCATGTATCCGGATTTCAAGAAATTGGGCGGGGTGTGGCAAAACGGCAAGCTGGTAATAACGGATGTAATTTTATCCGAAGAAGCTAAGCGTCTAAAAGAAGAGCAGTTATCGGGAGCTGAGGAGGAAGGCTGTGATTTGAACTTTGATCCGGAGGCTTTAAAAGGAGAATCTTCGGATGTCTCAATTTCAATCACTCCAACAAGTGAAAACTCGGGAACCATGACATTTAATAACGATGATGAACCGAAATCAATCAACGTTAAATACGAAGGAGGTGTTATAACCGGATCATTTACTGAAGAAGGCGCTGTAGCCGCATTCTCTTTACCCATAGCGGAAGACGATGCCGGATACCATATGAACGGAACAGTAACAATAAACTATCAAGGCGATATGTTAAAAATTTTAGCAAATATGACAGCGGATAAGGGTAAATAATCCACTACTCATCCTACGTCGCTCGTCCCATCAGTCCTCCCTCTTTTTGCGAAAGGAGGGATCCCACGTCATAACATTGTATTTCGAACTACGTCACGTTAAACGCGATACGAACCTCGAACCACGATTTATGATGAATATCGCGACAGCGATTCCAAAATTGGTAATTTGTAATTTGTAATTTTTATAAATGCATCCCACTTTAGTTGACACAATGTTATTTGGATTGGCGATACACATAAGTTCGTATCGCTTTTTCATGTTGCTCGCGATTTTGATTGCGGCCTTGGGGAGTTATTGGATGCTTAAGCGATCAGAGCTGAATCTTAAAAAGTCACTGACGGTTTTGGTGATTGCGATAATGGCTTTTTTGCCGGGGGCGAGGTTGCTGAATATTTTGATCAATTTTGATCTGTACTGGAATAATCCGGCGCGGATTTGGAGTTTAAATGCGACCGGCTTTTCGGAATACGGCGGAATTATTTTTGCCGTGGTTGCAGGCTGGATTGCCGCGCGGCGGTTGAAGATTGATATTTGGCGGCTGGGCGACCTTTTGGCGCCGAACTTGGGAGTTGGGATTGCAGTGATGAGGATCGGCTGTTTTTTGAATGGTTGTTGTTTTGGAACCGAGACTAAATTGCCCTGGGGAGTTAAATTCCCCATCTTCAGCGACGCACACTTGCATCAATTGAGTGAAGGAACAACTTCCATTTTGAGTGTTCGGCCGGTACACCCAACAGAAATTTACGAGTTGATCGCCGCGCTCGTTGGAACCGTAATCGCGATCATAATCTTCAAGAAAAAGATGCAACCCGGTGTGGCGATTTTAGCTTTTGCGATTTGGTTTACCGCTTTTAGATTTTTTAATCACTTTATTCGTGTGATGCCGAATAGTTTTGATGCGCCTTTCTTGTTCTACCCGATCTTCTACTTATTACTTATTGCGATATCGAGCATGTTGCTTTTTAAGCGAATTAGACATAAACCGTAATTCTTGGTCGTAGTTGCAGGGATGCCAAGTTGGCTCTTTGCAGTTTGTAGTTTTTAGTTTAAAGTTTGGTTTATATGGATGGAACAATAAGAAAAGATATCAAGCCCGGTTCAGTGGTTGTGATAGTGCAAAAACATCATCAAAAAACCGGGGAGATGACGCAGGGTATTGTTAAAGATATTCTGACGAGCATCCCCGTGCATCCGAGGGGCATCAAAGTGCGATTAACTACGGGAGAGGTTGGGAGGGTGCAACACATTCAGACCTAATTAACAAATAACAAATAATAAATAACAAAGCGAGCGGATTTTATTAATTAACAAATTTAATTAACAACTAATAAAGAGACTGGAGTGATTGATCTTTATTATTTGTTATTTATTATTTGTTATTTCGCGAGCAACAGCGAAGCGTAAGTATGCCCGAAGGCCCGGAAGTACAATCCATTGTAACCGATTTGAAAAACTTGATTGTTGGCAGGCGGATTTTGGATTTGGTTACAAACGATTACACGCGAAGACTTTTTGGCTTTTATGATATCGACGAGTTGCGCGAGCAAATTCGCGGCGCGGAAATAGCTGATGTTGCAAGGCGAGGCAAGAATATTGTTATTCAGTTGGCGGGTGATGTTTATCTGGTTTTTCATTTGCGGATGACCGGGCAAGTGTTTTTGCGTAATGATGTTCCGCGGTTTTGCCGGCTGACGATAAAGTTGGACGGCGATGGAGATTTGCATCTGGCGGATGTGCGGACTTTTGCGACTTGCGAGATTTATAGAGCGGATGAGATGATGGATTTTGAAAGTAAGAAGAAGATTGGAGTGGATGCGCTCTCCCCCGCTTTTAGCTTACGCGACTTGGAGTCGATTTTAATCGGAAAAAGACCATTACACTCGGTTTTGTTGGATCAAACCAAAATATCCGGGCTGGGGAACATTTATGTTAACGAAGCTTTGTTTGAAGGCGGGATTCATCCGTTGCGTAAAGCGGATAGTTTAAGCGATGACGAAGTTAAAAAGTTATATAAAGCTATAGTTAAGATATTATCTAAAGCTGTTAAAAATCGCGGCACGACTTTTTCGGATTATCGCCTGCCCGGTGGAGAGATGGGAAGCTTTCAAAAGCATTTAAAAGCGTTTAGAAGAACAGGAGAGCCTTGCTTTAAATGCAGAACAGCGATAAAGCGTGAAAAGTTGGGTGGAAGGAGTGTGTTTTATTGTGAGAGATGCCAGAAAGAGTCAAAAAAATAACCGCCGAGAATGGCAGTAAAAAGTTATTTCTTTTCTTGTTTGACGATGGAGTAGATTCGACGGGCATAATCGACCGTCATAAAAAACAAGATAGTAAATGCTATGGCAATGGCTATGTATTCTGCGATATTGATGCAGAGAAAACCTCGTTTGAACATATGTTCCAATAAAATCAGAATCGCTGAAGCGGAAATAAATGCAATCGCCATGATTGGCGCTTGCTTTTGACGCCAAAAACGCAAAGCTTTATCCGGCAAGATCTTCATGTTCCTCCTCCATGAATTCGATGCCCGTAAAATCGGCGGCCCAAGCGAACCATTCGCTTAGGTTTTCACTGTCTTGAGGCGCATCTTCAGCCTCGAGTTTTTCCGCAAAAAAGCCAATCATGATATGCCAAGCCTCAAGCACATCCTCGTCCATGGCGCGAGTTTGCACGGACTCGTATATATGAAGCACCAAATAACGCAAGCCCTCCAAACCAAGATCAAGAATCGTGTCCATGGTGCCGGAAATAAGAATCCGATGATGTACGGAACTTGTGCCGACGCGGATTTCCAATTCAAATAAGCGAAACAGCTTGGCGACTTCTTCGGGAATCACCGGAATTTCGGCTTCAAGCTCATCGGATTCTTTAGGAAAATCCTTAATTTCGGCTTCAATGTTAGCCAAACTCATGATTCTTTGAGCCTCCCTTGTTAAAGTGCCTGCTTATTAAAGCCTTAAAAACGCCCAATGTCAATCGTGACCAAGCCGTGACTGTTGACAAAAATCGAAAAATAGTGTATATTTTGATGATTAATTAGTAATGATATCGTAAAAGTCTTAACGTCATAACGTCTTAAAGTAATAAGGTTAGCCGAAAAAACCACGGATTAGGAGATCCGTGAAGATTCAAAGATAAATCCGCCGAGGGCGGATGCGCCGAGGGCGCGGATGTTCGATGTTCGCCCCCGTTAGAAACGGGGCAAGGGTTAGACGATAAATCTATGAAAGATTTTAAGAGAGGTGGTTTTGAGAGAAGGGGCCGCGATGATCGCGGATTTGACAGAGGAGGACGCGGTGGAGACCGCGGTTTTGAAAAAAAGATGTTTCCCGCAACATGCGCCGAATGCGGCGACAGATGCCAAGTGCCGTTTAGGCCCACAGGCGACAAGCCGGTATTGTGCAACAATTGTTTTCGCGGAAGCGATGACCGCGGTTTTAAACCGCAAAGACGCGAAGAACGTTTTTCACGCGATGAAAGACCGGCTCGCGGAGACGGTAATCGCGAACAATTTGAGCAATTAAATGCCAAATTGGATTTGATCTTGAAAGAGATCGATAAATTGAAACAAGCTGGTAAGATCCATACGGTTGATAACAAAGACGCTTTTGAAGCGGTGGGTGAAAAGCTTTCCAAAAAAGAAAAGAAAGCCAAAAAACAAGAAGTTGAAGAAGTTCTTGAAATCGTAGAAGAAAAACCTGCCAAGAAAGCGGATAAAAAAGAAGCCAAAAAGGCAGCTAAAAAAGCAGCCAAGAAAAGCAAATAATCTCCCAATTCAACGCTTTGCGTTGAATGTCCCTCTTTGCTAAAGAGGGTGAGCAGAAAGCGAAAAAATCAGACTCGAGAGAGTCTGATTTTTTTATAAATCTTCTTTTCCTTGCTACATGTTATCCCGCACCAATTAAAAATATATTGACGGGATCCCGTCCGGAGGCGGGACATGCTACAAGCTACATGCCTATATCTTTCGGCCATCGTATGCCCAGTGCAACACAGCTTGGCGTTGTTTGCGACGGCACTTGAGATCGCGAGGTTTGCAATTCTTTTTGATTTGAGAGATGTGGCGCTTGATAGCCTTCCAACGTTTGATTTGACGCTCATCGTCCGCGGATCTACGACCCATGTAGTAACGGCAGTACCATTCAAACCAGCCATGAGGATCTTGTTTGTTAATCCAGCCTTTGGCTCGCCAATATGCAAGAGGCATGCTGGCACGGATGCCAAAGAAATTAAGTTCGGCATGTTTTTCTTTGTCAGGAGAGAGTCTGATGCCGGCAAACCAAGATTTGGGGTATTCTTTGGGTATGAGATTATCAACCCCGATAAAATATGCGCCGCCAAAGACTCCGATTTTCAACATTTCACGAGGTGTTAGTTCGGGCTTAAAATCGGGATGGAAGTTTCGACCAGCAGGCTCGGTGAGATGATAGACGTAATTTTTTTGGAAGTTGTTTGAAACGGAAACTTTTTTTCCTTTTTTGGCTATTGGCATATTACACATTATATCAAATTGGCAGATAGCCGATAGTTATCAAGTAAAACCAATACTTATTGGCATTTACGAACGTCTTTTTATACTAAAATACCAAGCAAAGCTTGGTGAGATACCTAATACTCAGGCGAGAGTTGGCTTCTGCGGATTGATTCCGCGCGCTCAACCGGATCGAAGGTCAACAAGCTGAATTCTCCTTCAACTTCTATGTACTTCGGGCAATTGAGATAGCAGGTTGGGATAAATAATGTTCGACCTTCAATATACTGCCATCTGCAAGAAATACTTTCGCGCTTCAGTTCTTCCAAGAACTGATCCCGATGAGCCAAGAACAGCGACTTGGCCTCTTCGAGTGTTTGTGGAGGATCTTGAGTTTCCACGGTTAGCACGTGCGCGAATGCCGATCCATGGGGGTAACCGGGCAAATCCTGCACTTGTTTAACAGGAAAATAAAAACTCACTTTACAACTCATCGCACTTTCTCCTTTTCAGCTGAATATCGATTATGTAAACATATTTTATTGATCATGTCAAGCAATGTTACTCCTAATTTCAAATCGAAGATGGCGTAATAAGTCACATTAAAAAGAACGTTATCCATAAAACAACTTTGACCGGCTTAATCAGTCGGTCAAGCGCAATTCGATGAAAGATTGTTTTTTGGAGATCTTGTGAGATGAGTCGATTGTATAATCATGATTCACGAGTTTGAATCCTTTCTTTTCAAATTGCTCGATATACCATGCGGCGGGACGAGTAGAAAATGACATGCGGTTTTGATATAATGGATAATGTATGAAGCGGAAAAATAATTTATTTTTTATTACCGGAAACAGCAATAAATTCAAAGAAGTCAAAGCTTTAATGCCAAGTATTATGCAATTGAATTTGGATTTGCCGGAAATTCAAGAATTGGATCCCAAGAAAATAATTCAAGCAAAACTGCTGGAGGCGGTAAAGCATAAGAAAGGATCTTTTATAGTTGAAGATACATCTTTATACATAAAATCATTACAAGGATTGCCCGGGCCATTGATCAAATGGTTTATGCAATCACTGGGCAATAAAGGAATAGCCGAATTGGCATTAAAAAACAAAAATACCGAGGCGCAGGCCGTTACATATATCGGATATATTGATTCAACCGGTCACATTGAATTTTTTTCCGGTAGTTTACGCGGAAAAATAGTTAAACCGCGCGGTCCAAATAAATTTGGCTGGGATCCGATTTTTTTGCCTAACGGCAAAAATATGACGCTGGCGCAAATGAGTTTAATAGAAAAAAATAAACTCAGTATGCGGAAAAAAGCATTTACCAAACTGATAAAGCACCTGAAAAGTGCAATTAACAATTGAGCATAATCATATGCGACAAAAATATTTTTATTTATTATTAATCGTGCCGTTCGTATTTTCCGGATGCACCGTAATCGGAGAAGCCGAAGAAGTGGCTTGCGGTTTTGTGAGCGGGAAAGATCAAGATCATTGTTATCAGGATGCGGCAAAACGCAAAGAGAGTTTTGAAACTTGCGCAAAAATCAAAGCCGAGACTTTTACGGCCATGGAAGGGCCGGCCACCCGCGACAAATGCTATCTGCAAGTGGCTGAAAAAACAGGCGATGCTTCGGGATGTGAAAAGATCGAAGGAGGAATGATAAGTTATACCAAAGAAGAATGCTACATAGCCGCCGCAAAAACAGCCAAAGATAAAAATATCTGCAATTCAATATCCGGAGACGAAACGGCAAAACAAAACTGCCTGAATCAAGTGGAATAATAAAATCCCGCGCAAAACGCGGGATTAAAATTTACGCAACAAGATTGCTATAAAGGCAGACGAAAAGCGGAGAATGCTCCTTCCACATCTTCGCCGGCCAAAATGATGCCGTTGATTTCGATGCCTGTATTTTCGTTTGTACGATAACCGAGATTATCGATGTAAAAATTCATTTGCTTTTCATAGATGGTGCCGTCTCCACGATTGGCGATGGAAAGAAAACGTCCATCTTGCTTGATTGTCAGCGCTTCGCAATCAACTCCCGGATCGGGAATGAATTCTTTTCCGGTAAAGCACCAAGAACCTTCCATGTTCGCTACGGCGTAGACGGGCAAAGAACGGCACAGGGGCGGATCATTGGGATTCTGCCAGCCGTTTTTGGGAGTGGCACAAACGGTTAGTGCAGTGCGCGGTTCGGATGTCAAATCAGGCTCGGAAAAAATGCTTGTGGACGCTTCGAGTACCACTGTGGAAATCAGCGGAGAATGGGATTCGCTCGAAATTTTGACGATGGTTGCATCATCGATTTTCCAAGTGAAATCGGCCTTAATCGCAACAATGCCTTTAGGACCGGCATAATATGCCTCGGCGCTGATTTTATGGCATTTTTTATGCTCGGCGACATTGATGGGAACCGGGATTTCGTCCGGCTCGCGTTCGCACCCGGAAATCAGTATTGTATTCATTTCCTTGCTCGGCAAAGCCGGGAATTTTGCAGGCAGAGCTTGATCATTGCCCGCAACTCCGGCATCCAAAGGAGCAAAGTTCTTTAGCGGATCAATTGCGGGAACAATGAATGCTTCACCGGTTTGTCCTTGCGATGCTTCCGCGGTTTGTTGCTCCGCGGAATCCAACAGGCAACCAAACTCGCCAAAGAACACAACCGAGCCAGCGACCGAAGCAAACAACCAACGCATGTGACTATTCATGACATCCTCCAATCTTGTTAATAAAAAGAGCGACGAAAGTTTTAAACTTTCACCGCCCTTACACCTGCTTTTAAGTGTGACTGAATTTGGAAAAATGTCAAGGGGATAACTATAAACTCGCTGTCGCTCGTTTAAAATTATAAATAATAATTTATTAAATAATAAAGATAAACCAATATGCTTCGCTACGCTCCGCGAAATAACAAATAATAAAGATCAATTCCTCCGCATGCTTTATTATTTGTAAATTTATTATTTATTATTTATTATTTAATAAAAGTACCTCTCGCTTTATTATTTATTATTTGTTATTTGTTAATTATTTGATTGTGCCTATTTCCCAGTTCGCGAGGTAGCCGCGGGCTTTTTCGGAGTGCGGAGTGCCGGAGCCCATGGGGCGGGTGTTGAAGAGTTCGGTGGCATCTTGGCCGCAACCTTCGAACACGGCGTCTCCGCCCGGATGCTTGGCGTACTCGGTTACATCGTATACTTTGCCGTCGATGACAAACCAGCAATCATCCTTGTTGTCGTGCTTAGCAACTTCTTCCATGGTGTAGACACCTTGGGCAGTGGAGAGATCTTCGGTTTGCGCTTCACCATCGTTTGTATTTTGAGCTTGTTCAGATTCAGTTTCTGCCGACTCGTCAACTTCACCGGATTCATCATCAACAGAATCGGAAGTTTCGACCGGAGCGTAAGCATCGTTGCCGGAAACATCATAAGACTGCTCCGCAGGCGCTCCGCATCCGGCACCGAGAGCGAATAAAGGGATTAGTAAAAATACATAAAAGAACTTTTGCATAGAGAATGTTTAAAATTAATAATTAACTTGATTAATAGTCGTAACGACTAAAGAGTTCATCAAGTTGAAAGTCTAAAGTTCATCAAGAGTTACTTTTGCCTCTCTTGATAAACTTTAGACTTGACCTGTCCCGCGTAGCTTATTGCGTAGTGGGATGAACTTGTTACTTGGTTTGATGAACTTGTTACTTAATCTTTGAACTCTTTACGACTTTATTACTTTTTCTATCGTCGTATGACGATAAACGGCTGTGATACGGCGTTTGGGCTGGCCGGATTTGGTGCCAAAGGTGAAATGATGGCGGGCGGGTTTGCCGGTTTTGGAATTATTGCTGATGGCTTTATTTTGGCCAATGAATATTCCCACATGAGCATGATTTATGCCAGAGCCAAAATCCACAGGCTCCCAAATAAGGATATCCCCTATTTTGGGTTGGCGAACTTTGCGCCAATTTGATGCTTCCATGTCTTTGAGCAAGCCCATGACGGTTAAATGAGGATCGTTGATGAGTTTAAAGAAATGCAAAAGTGTGGAAATGAAAAATGCGCAAGAAAGATTGCCGTTTTTTACCAAGTCTTTGGGTTTACCGTTGATTGTGCCGTAAAAGTTTTGAAACATTTTGGCGCCAATGCTGTTTTTGGCCATGGCCAAAAAAGTTTTTGCGATGTTTATCTCGACGGTGGAGTAATTGTTCATGATGTAAATGTAACCAATATGAATATTTTGAGCAAGACCAAAAATAAAAACCCTCTTTGACAAGAGGGTCTCGGGCAAGAGCTAGAGAATGCCGGCAATGGCGTCCAAATCTTGTTTGACAAGGCGCCAGTCGTCTTCGGCGATGTGTGTTTTCGCGACATCCAGCAGAGCCAGCACTTCGTTTTTTACCGGATGAGCCAATACCTCATCCTCGCACTTGGCGAGCTTGGTTCCGAATTCAACGATTCGCGTTCCAATATCAGCGAATCTTTCAGGAGCCAGTGCGGATGAGATGATGATGCGGGTGTTTTTTCCAGCATATCTGCGTTTGACGCGTTCCCGCCGAAGCAAGTCGGCAATCAAATATGATAACGGAAAGATGATTCCTCGTTGCAAGGCATCAAGAACAAAAACCCAACGAATACCTTCGCGCAAACGGAAAAGCGCCTCGCCGTAACCACTATCGTTGCCATCCATAATGTTTTTGGCGGCGGATTCGATATCTCGGATCGTATGAGATGCGTTTTTGCGGAAAGGCAATAAAACGACATCGCCGAAAAATCCGCGGAATACGGACAGCTCGTAAATTTGACGCTCCGCGTCGTGCATCATGGTTGCGGTTCGCTGTTTTATGGCTGCCGTCGGGCAAAAACCGCTCCATAGGCGTTGATACAAATCGATTTGCGCGGCGATAAGCCTTGAAGTTTGCAAAGCTTTTTGATCCATGTGCATGGAAAGCCATTGCACGGCTTCTTCACGTTCCAAGAGATTCCAAATCGCACCGCCCATGCTCATGGCTTGAGCCGGGATATTGGCTCGGCCCAAAGAATCCTCGCGAATCAATCCGCGAATCATTCTTGTTGTCGCTTTGCGTTTGTTTTCGTCGACTTTCCAGCCATAACGCAGAACCAAACGATTCATACCGACAGACAAATCGCGCAAGACATGCTCCAAATGCGGACCCATGCGGAGCAAGAAAATCACGTATTCACGCAAAGCCGATACATCGCCGGCCAAATCCGAAGATTCTGTGCCTTTGGCATTGGAACGCAAGCCGTAATTACGCACCGCGTGCTCCGCTCCGCGTTCGGCTTCGTAGGCATCGCGATAGATGATGTGCGTCGAAGCATTTTCGGTGCGCTTGGCCAAACTGCGGTTGGGACGAAAGATTACACCCGGAAAAAACAATTCGTGTTTACGAGAACCATCCGGAAAAACCAAAAACGCTTTTTTCAGCAAAACCGCGTCGCCCCATGGCAATTGTTGCAGTGGAGCTCTGAGGAAACCCCCGCGATTTCTAATAAAACCGTTTTCCACCCGATTGCCGTAATTGGGATGCATCAGCGTCTCCTTTTGTGATGGTACAGGATTGGATTTAAGCAATTTTTATTGTTTTTGTCAATGACGAAACGACGTAAAAAATTATCCGCATGACACAAAAGACGCTTGTTGGCGTCTTTTGTGATTTTTGAGTTCAATTTTTATTTACCGCGGGAGGCTTCAGCGGTATTGCCGTAAGCGCCCATGTTGATTCTGCCTCCGTTTGGAGCTGTTTCCAAGGCGTAGGGAGATGACGGGTTGCCGGCATCGATTGCCGGGCTGTGTGCCGTATCAATTACCCAAGCTCCGTTTTGCGGATTGTAACGACCCGCTGTTGAGCGCAAATGATAGTCATTATTGGCGGAATCGGCAAACAAAGGATCGGAGCTGATATTGCCGGTACCCGACCACGTCTCGGAGCTTAATGAATACGAAACATTGATTGCACTGCCGCTGCGCACATAGAAATCATCACCATTGCCCCATAGAATGGAATTGCTGATTGTGGCGGTTGAAGCGTTGTCCGCGTAAACGCCGTTGCCTCCGTTGCCGGAACTGCCGGATGGATTGTTGTTGGCGATAACACTGTTGGTGATATATACATGCGATGATGATGGACCGTCATCAACCGCAACTCCGGCTCCTTGACCGTTGCCGGTGCTGTTACGATATACCAAATCATTATCCATATAGGCCGTAGCGCCTTCATCGATAAATACTCCGGCTCCGTAAAGAGGAGAATAGTTGTCGTAGATCTTGTTGAAGCTCATGCGTGCGACCGTGCCTTGACTGTGGAACAAGACTCCGCCTCCCCAACCATAGCTCATGGAAACACGGTTGCCGGATACAATATTGTTGCTGAAAGTAATGGGACCGTTCAGATATACACCTCCGCCATGATCATCATAAGAAGTGTTGTTTTGCACCTTGTTGTTGTCGACTAAAATTCCGACGGATGCCGAGCCGTAGATAGCCGGACCGCGTCCGCCTTGATTGGAGCGGATAATATTATTTACGATTTTGGAACTGCCTCCGCAAACGATTATTCCGGCACCTCTGGTGGTGACGCCGCTCGCACCGTTATTCTCGATGATGGAGTTGCTGACTATGATGTTATCGGGATGAGGCCATGATGTTACCGTGTCGCAAACCACGCCTTTCGAGCTATTGGCAATGCGGACATTGTCCAAGACACCGTGATAGGCGTTGGAACTGAATCTGGTAAAGGTTACACCGTTTTGATTGGCGCCTCCGCTGATTGTTGTAGCCGAAGGGTTATATGAGCGCGTGAAAAAATTACCGCCTTGACCGGAGGCGTATGCGGTTGAATTGGCGCCACTGAAACCTCCTAAAAATGTTAATGCTTTTCCTTCAGTGTTGATGGGTCCGTAAGTACCGACGGCGAGTTTAATGGTATCACCGCTTGAAGCGCGAGCAACGGCATACTGAATGGACGCATCGGGATATTGAGCCGAGCCGTTGTAAGTTCCGGATTTATTATCATCATCAACATGCCAAACATTGCCTGTATTTTGAACGTAGTAACCGGTCAACGGGGCAATGTAACCAGAACCGACAGTGACTTCCATATTGGCCGGAGATGACCAACCGGTTGTATTGCTGAATTCGATGAGATGTGTGCCGGCGGGAATATTTATTTCGGATTCACCGCTGTTGCGCCAAGCCGAAGTTCCGGCCCGGCGCCATTTGGCGCCGGCTGAACGCGCTTCGGAAGGTTGAATGAATACTCTCAATTCACCGGGCACAACTTCGCCGGATCCTGATGATGGAGGTTCAGTTCCCGATGGGGGAGGCTCTGTGCCCGAAGGAGGAGGTTCATTTCCGGATGGAGGGGCTTGGTAGCCGGCTAAGTGACCGCGGCCGGCACAAACCGAATTGGTGGGAGCGTAATTGGAATCCAAGCCGGGATTCGCTTCAATAGAACCATTGTCACCGTTAATGTGAGTTTTCCAAGCCGATAAACCTCCGCTCCAACTTGAACGTCCGTCCTCGAAAGAAGCGGCTCTGCCGGATTGATAATAACAGTTATTGCTCATGTTCGGATTTCCGGTAAGTGCGCTCAGACCGCCCAATTCGTTGGCATAACGAATGCCGACAATTGCAGCGCGATTTACCGTTTCTTGTACAACTATATTGTCGCGCACAATCGGATTAACGTTGGCCGGACGTCCGGCACTCGCATCCCAATCTTGGAAAGTGATACCGAAGTAAATCGGGCTGTGATAAGTACGGGCAGCGTTGATGATTGTGTTGTTATAAACCTGCGCGTCTTTTGAAGCGTATAAGCCGATACCGGACCAGCCCGTGTTGCGAACCAAGTTATAACGCGCTATACCGCGGAAGTTTTCATAATACTCGGGATTGACGGTGAGATCAAAGAATTCGGGACTGGTATCAAAACCGAGCAAGATGCCGGCACCGCCCGTATTTTCGACCAAGTTGTATTCGATGATACCATCCGCGGCTCCGCCTTTCAGATAAACTCCGTTGGAGCAAACATGATGGATATGATTGTAAGCGACATGAGCTTTATCGCCGTTTACATTATCGATGCCTTCGGCATTGCAGCTTCCCGTCATTTGTCCGGCATTGGAATTGTAAATTTCATTATTGCGAATGGTTATGTTATCCGAGCCGGGTTTGATTTTAACCACATCGCGATATGAGTTGTGAAGCTTGGTGTTCTCGATCAATAAATTTGATGCACCGGAGCGATCATTAGGGTCTCCCCAATCCCATTTTGTTTCCGTGGATACGGCGTAAAATCCGCCAATAACCTCGATACATTGCAGTGAACTGCCGTTGGATCCGACATACAGGTTGATACCGACGTTTGAAGTATCGCTCGAGCGATCGATTATCGCCCATTCACCCGGATAAGAACGAATGGTCACGTTTTGGACGCGAATGCGGATTTCTTGAGGCTCAACATAAGTACCTCCGCGAACCACAATTGTGGCGCCGGCAACGGCCGCATTAACCGCGGCGCGGACAGTGCGGTAAGGCCGGGAGGCGGAGCCGTTAGCCGTTGAATCATTGCCTGAGGTGGAAACGTAGATGGCGTTAGCGGGAACGGTTGCCGAATTACAGACCGCGGTGTTTACGCCATAAACAATTTCTCCGGCCGGAGGTTCGGTTGGAGGGGGGTTGACCACAGGCTCGTTGACGATTAAACGAACAGCTGCGGAACCGGTCATTTCACCTTGATTGTCTGTTGCCACAGCCGAGATGTGATATTCACCGGAGCTGACATTGTTCCAATTGAATGAATATGGAGCAGTTGCATCTTCGCCGATTTTGGTTGTGCCTCGGTAAAACTCGACACGAGTAACCGAGCCGTCCGGATCGGAGGCGGCGGCGTTGATGCTTATATTTGCAGGAGCCGTGAATTCAGCGTCATTTGCCGGAGATGTTATTGACACAGCAGGAGGACGGTTGACGGAGCCGACAATGATATGAACAGCTTCCGAACCGGTCATTTCACCTTGATTGTCGACGGCGACCGCGGAAATGTGATATTCACCGGCACTGACCCTGCGCCAATTATAAGAATATGGAGCTGTTCTGTCTTCGCCGATTTTGGTTGTACCGCGATAAAAGTCGACTCTCGCTATGGAACCATCCGGATCTGAAGCGGTTGCGGTGATGGTGATGTTTGAACGCGGAGTAAACGTTGCGCCATTGGACGGAGAGGTTATGGAGACGATTGGCGGAAGATTGTTGGCTATCACAACAATACGGACAGCTTCCGAGCCGGTCATCTCGCCTTGATTGTCAACGGCGACAGCGGAAATGTGATATTCACCGGCACCGACATTTTGCCAATTGTAGGAATAAGGAGCGTTTGCATCTTCACCGATTTTGGTTGTACCGCGATAAAACTCGACGCGAGCGATTGAGCCGTCGGGATCGGAAGCACTTGCGGTGATCGTGACAGAGGCCGGAGAAGTGAATTCGGTGTTGTTACTTGGTGATGTGACAGATACTACCGGTGGTTGATTAACCGGAGCAGGTTCGGGTTCGGGCGTGGGATCCGGCGTCGGTTCCGGTTCAGGTTCGGGTTCGGGTTCAGGTTCCGGATTCGGAGTAGGATCGGGGGTGGGATCGGGGGTGGGATCTTGAGCGGGATTAACTACAACGGAAACTGAAAGAGAATTACCGGATAAGCCGAGATTATCCGTGGCCTTGGCACTGATCGCATAAGTTCCGGCTGTTACATTACTCCACATTATTTGATAAGGAGCGTTTGTATCTTCGCCGATTTTGGTATTGCCTTGATAAAATTCGACTTTTGATATTGAGCCGTCATCAGTGGCGTTGGCTGAAAGCAAAATTTCAGCCGGGGCGGTGTAGCTATTGCTTGCAGACGGACTGGTCAAGGTGACAACCGGCGCTTGATTGGGAGCAGGTGTTGGATCTTCGATGACCGTACCGCCAACCGTGTAAGTTATCTGTAATTTTGGACGCTTGCTTGCAGAAGATGATTCGGAAGAATGAATTGTTGGCGAACCTGCACCGGGGCCGGTTTCGTTAATCAAAATAAAGCCGTGGTTGGATGACGGATTGTTTATCCAGTTTTGAACTACGGCCGGATCAAGAGCCACGGTTTTTGTTTGATCTCCGGAAGCGTTAAAACCGCTGATTGTAAACGACTTGCCTGCGATTACATCGCCCGTACCTTTCCCTCCTTCGGCAGACCAAGCTACGGATGGATCATCGCGATAAAGCCAACCTAATTTTTGAGCATTAATATTCCAGGGAGTATTCAAGTAATAACCGCGGAGTATTGTGCTTGGAATATTGTTATATCCGCTCTCCCAATCCGTCACCACCAGGGTGAGATTGGCGCCGGTTACAGCGGCTCCGGCCGGCAAATTGAGATTGGTAAATTTTACCAATGCCCGTTTCTCATAAGTGGGTTTACCGGATTCCACCTTAATATAAGAACGAAGAACTCCGGTTGTTTCCGTGACGCCCGTATCGCTCCACTCTATATATTGATTGGAGATATTGGCATCAAGTGTGCCCGTGTAACCGTTTGCTCCTTGTTGAAAGGAAGCTACGGAGCTTTCGGCGTTCGCCGTTTGCATGACTATGCCGCTTGGATCGATGCCCAATGGCATGGCAATCGCGGCTATCAGCAACAGAATTAATGATTTACGCATAGATAGAAAATAAATAATAAATAATAAATAATAAATAATAAATTACAAAGAATAAATTACAAAGAATAAAGAATTGATACCGAGTAATTGTATTGTATAAGGAGCGATTAATCCAGAGTGTACTCATTGAAAATACCTGTGAATAACGGCGTATAATTATGCATTTTTTGAACCTTGTCAAGGGGTCATGCCATTATTTGCTAAAATTGCCACAATTTTATGACAATTTTTCAGATTACACCGTCCCGTCCAATATAAATAGAAGTCAAAGCGGGATAACAAGATGAATCATTTTTGGAGACAATGCTTGAGTAATACCCAGCTTATCCACGGCGAAAATAAAACCCATGCCATACTAAAATTATAAAGCATGGGAACATGTATTTGATTCGAGGAGGGATCTTTTACGCGGACCGTGCCAAGATAGATTATGAGAATCAATAAAATTGTGTGCCGGTTCGTTTTAATGGTTCAAATTTTAATTACCGTGCTTTTGGCCGTTCCGCTTAAGAGCGTAAACGCAAGCGAAACAATTTATTTCAGCGAGATTGCTTGGGCGGGCTCATCGCTAAGTACAGCGGATGAGTGGTTGGAATTGGTTAATCCAACAGGATTTGATGCCGATGTCAGCGGATGGAAAATTTCGGGCGCGGGAAGCAATGAAACCGATCTTGTTTTACCTTATCCGACAGTAATACCGGCAAACGGCGCTCTCTTGGTCGCGAACTATGATTCAAGCAATCAAAACGCGGCATCCACCGTGGCGCCCGGCGTGGTTTCGAGTACCGTTTCACTATCAAATTCAAAAATGCTGATCAGGCTTTTTGATGCGAATGGCGTGCTTGTGGATCAAGCCGGGGACGGGAGCGCGCCGTTTGCCGGATATTCGGCGGAAATCAAAGCCACAATGATCAGAAATCAAACTGACATATTGGGAGACGCCACGGAGGCTTGGCGCACTTGCGATTTACCGCATAACATAAGCACTGATGATTGCGGAACACCGGGATTTATTGATGAGGTATTCGTTCAAGATGCATTGGATGTACCAACTGAAGAATCGATTGATGTTGTTGATGATAATATCAGTGCGGTAGACGAAATTTCAGATATCGAAGGAACTCCGGTTGCCGAAGTAAACGATTCCGAAGCGGAAACCATGGAAACGGTTGTTTCCTTTGAAGATGATGTCGATAACAATGAAGCTGTTTTATCCGACTTAGATTTAACATCAAACACGATTGCAGACAATATTTCCGCGACAACTTCCGAAGATGCGATTAACCAAGCGAACGAAAATGACGATGATGCGGAATCAGTTTTAGATCCAATAATCCAAACAACGACGACGATGACGGCAGAGACTGCAACGATAACGGTGACGACTACGACGATTTCTGCGATGATGCCGATGACAACTGAATCAATAACACCGACTGATATAACTGCTTTACAAACAGATCTATCCGAAAATACGATAGATCCGCAAGCCAATTTGAATAATGCAAAAATGTATTTGCGCATTAACGAAGTAATGGCGGCGCCGGTGCTTGGCAAAGAGTGGATAGAGCTCATCAGCTTGAATCAAAATGTAACGATCCATCTGGAAGGGTTGGCGATTCATGACGCGGTTGGAAGAGTTGTGAATTTGACCGGATTGGTTGGCGGCGGAGTCAATTATAAAGTTGTCGAGATCCCCTCTTCCAGACTGAATAACGGCGGAGATTCTGTTAATATCGTATCGGCCGATGGGATATTGATTGATGCCATGGATTATCAAAGCCATGAAAAAGGAGTGTTGTTAGCAAAAGATAAAGATATGAAATGGCAGTTCACGCAAATCGCGACACCGGGCGAAGCCAATACAATTTGGATGCCGAAAACCGAAGAAGAAATTCATACTTTGGACACTCTCGAAGATCAGGATGTTGTCGAGCAAGGCCAAACGGTAAGTACCACGACGGAATCAGCTGATGAGAAAGCTTCGTTGATAAATCATAACAACATAAATGCTCAACTCTTGATTAAGCTGAATGAAATTCAGCCGAATCCGGCCGAAGGTAAAGAGTGGGTAGAGTTGATTTCATTTGCGACGACAAGCGTGGATTTAGCGGGGCTGGAATTGCATGATGGAGCCGGAAGAATTATGAAATTAAAAGGCGTGGTGGAGGCGGGGGTAGTTCATGTAATCGAACTTAGCTCGGCAAGACTTAATAATGGCGGAGATAAAATTCTTCTGGTTGATGATAAAGGAGTTGTTATTGACGAGTTGGAGTACACAGGTTCACAAAAAGGTTTTTCCTATGCACGCATGCCAAACGGCGCATGGAAAGAAGTGCCTTTACCCACAAAAGGTTTGCGCAATTACGAAGTCGGCGAAGAGGGTGCCGACGATAAAGCGATGACCGGCGTAATTTCATCGACAAGCACAGCGAGCATCACCTCTAAAAGCCAAGCGGTTACAAAAACCAAAACTTCGACAAAGGCAACGACTAAAACTTCGACTGCCAAAACAACAACCGCAATCCAAAAATTATTATCATTAACCGATTATTCTATGCTGCACCAAGAAGAATTCGGCGGAATGCGCTTACAATTGCGCGGTACCGTCGGCACCTTGCCCAGACATGTTTCGGGCAGAGGATTCATATTATTAAATCACGACGGACGCGGACTTTTGGTGCGGGTTCCGAGTTATAAAAAAATCCCGGCATATGGAACTTTTATAACAGTTACGGGTTCATTAAAATTTGACACTCGTGAGTTACCTTATTTATCGCTGACAAAAAACGATGATTGGAAGCAAGAAATGATGAATGCCGTTACACCATCCATTCGAGAAGTATCGTTACTCTCCCCCGCTTCGGAAGATGCTTGGAGTTTGGTGCAAGCGACCGGAACAGTAAACGGAGTGTCGGGTAATACGGTTAATTTGATAGTGGATAATATTGATGTTGATATGACGATAAAATCCGGCGTCGAGTATAGAGCCAGCCGGCTTAAAAAAGGAGATGTTGTCAATATAAAAGGAATTCTGGATATTTCCAATGACCGGCCGGTCATCTTGCCGCGTCATGCCGATGAAATAGTTTTAATTTCACACGCCGAAGAATCGTTGACAGCGACGGGCGGACAAAAACAGGGTATTCCGGGATGGACGCCTTTTGGAGCGGCGGCCGTGGCCGTGGGAGCTGTTGAGGGCTTGAAAAAATTCAAGCAACATTACAAGGGCGCCAATTTAAAACAACTCTTATCGAACCGTAAAACCGTTGAAACCAGCCGAAGCAGTTGATTATTGACATTTAGCAGATTATTTGATATGTTGGCGAAATTCGCGGTCATTATGTCCGCGAAAAATTCCAGGAGGAACGGATGAAGTTTTGTAAATTGTGTGGCGGAGAGTGGGGGTTTAACGGCGGCGTCTGCGACAATTGTCGAGATCGGTTGCCGAGCTTAGCTAGATCGGTGGCTATGACGGATGAGGTGGATTCGCGCCCCTCCTGTGACGATCTTGATCAAACAGACGATTACGATCAATGCGGGGCCCAAAGTCAACCGCTGTGGTTTATACGCTAGTGAGATAAAATAGAAGGGATTACATATGCATTGCGATGCATATGTAAATCACTAAGTATCCACTCCATAAAACTCGCTATTTGCGGGTTTTTTCTTTTTATGATTATGAAAATTTAACCACTTTAATACAAAGATCCGACCAAGACTTGCCAGTTTTTCTATCTTTTGATAATCTAGCCACATTGCATGTAACACGTAACATGCAGCATGTACCAAAAACGAAGCGTTAGTGGTTCCATAATTGGCAATTGCTAACTGTTTATATAGATAGTCCGCGGGTATCGTATAGCGGCTATTATGCTACCTTGCCAAGGTAGAGATACGGGTCCGACTCCCGTTACCCGCTCCATCCTTCGCTAAAGCTTCAACCTGCGTAAACACTTCGGTCGACACGTCGGATGGCACGCCACGTGTAAAAAAGGTGACGTACCATGAAGCTAAAAGCACGGGTTAAAGAAAAACAGCCTTTGGGCTGTTTTTTCGATTCTTTCCGGCAATTCCTTTATGTCTGCGCAAAATGATCATCCAGCCGGATACTTTTGCATATTTTATGTTTTTGGTGCAGAATGCGGAATATCTTAAACATTTAAGCTTATCCCAATAAGAATCAAGTTCATCAAGAGTAAATTAAGCATCTCTTGATGAACTTGTGACTTTTGTCTTGATAAACTGAAACATTATTATGACCCCAGATGAATTAAAACAGAAAGAGCTGTTGATTTTGGAAAAAGATCATATGCTGGCTCTGAAAGAATATTTGGAAACCGCAGAGGAGAGAGAGGCGAGGATTGAAAAAGCGTTGATTATTCATGTTACATGCATGGACGAACGCGACAGATTTGCGATTGACGCAACCGGAGAGCCCTACGGATCCGCGGAAATGTTTGCTTCGCCGGGAGGCTGTTTTACGCAAGACAGGGATCCGGTGAACGGTGCGAAAAAGTTTTTGGAGATTTATGGCAAGAAAATTGAACAAGCAAAAAAAGACGGGCGTGAAGTTGTTGTATATTTAATGCCCCACACTTGCTTTGCGGACAATCATGCGGGATGCGCGGCTTTTGCGGCGGATGAAGAAGCGGAGTATAACCATTTTTCAGCGCTTGCGGATGAGTTGGCAAAATTACCTGAAATGGAGGGAGTGGTTATACATACAGACATGTATGATACGGATACGCATGAATTGGTGCCTTTTCATGGCGATGCGATGTTGCCGGCATACAATCAAGCCGCAGATTATTTGCAGCAAGAGAAAGGGATAGCGACAAATGCGGAAGTTGATGAGTGGGACAGGTTCCATGCCGGTTACAGAATATATGTGGGAAATGTTCCCTTAGCATGGACTCCGCGTCGAAATGTTGCCTATCATCTGCACAATAAAATGGATAAAGAAGAACTGCTGGAAGGGATTGCTTTAGCTGTCAAAATCATTAAAACGCACTCCCATGCGGATTTGGAAGAACATGTTATGGTGTTGCAGTTGGATCATGCGTATGACGATGATACCGACATAAACATGAGTGACGAAGAGTTGATCGGCCGACTGAATGAATCGTCAAAACTCAAGGAAGCCGGCGTAGAATTAACAGCAAATGACATACTGATTGTGCGCACCGAAACAGATCCGGCGACTTGGGAAGGACAAGTGATAAAAACATCAATTGACTCTTGACATGAAGCTATCAGCTTGGTAATCTTGAGCCGCACCTTCAATAAAAAAGCAAAAAATCCGCGAAAGCGGATTTTTTGTATTCACATATATCGTGAAACACATCTCATGACTCGATCGTAATCGAGCGATGAAAGCCCTTCTTCGCATAAAGCTACGAAGGGGGCATCCTTCGCTAAATCTACCAATGGCTGTGCCATCCGTAGCTTTAGCGAAGGATGGTGGGCCCGGTGGGACTCGAACCCACAAGCCTTGCGGCGACAGATTTTAAGTCTGTTGCGTATACCAATTCCGCCACGAGCCCAAAAATGATTGCGCGAACAGTTTAACTCGAACCACTTTTTTAATCAAGAGCTCGAAAATAGCACATGAAAAACAGAATGCAGACATTATCCCCTTGCCGATTGACATTTATCGAGCGTATGATACATTATTCATTCGCACTTTTTTCGGGGGGAGAAAGATGAGCACAGAAAAACCAATGCCGCCACACCGAAACAGCAGCAGCCGTCCGCCAACCATCACTTTGGTTGCAAACAACGATTTGTTGCGTGATGTAATGGTAAAACTGCGTCATCCCAAAAAAGTCAGCGGTTTGGGAGATCCTTGCGAAGAGTTGGCGCAAACCATTTCCGAAGCGGTAAAGCCCGAAGGCTCGACCGAGCAATTAAAAAGCGCTATCCGTACAATGATGGATAGAAAATTGCTCGGCTACCAGCCTGAACAACGATCTTTCCACCTGACCCAAAAGGCGGTAAACGTATTTGAGGAGTTGTATGTGGTAATTTGTTCCAAGTGCGGTGCTTCAAATGTAAAACCGCGCGGCGCGAATTCCACACATATCGCCTGTCGGCGATGTAAACAAAATATCTAATCTCTCTTTAGGCTCGATGGTTTCGAGCTTTTTGATTATTTAAAAACGCATGCTTTATGCGCATGCGTGTTTTGAATAGAACGAACAGTCAAAAGGGTGAAGTTTTTCACCATGCCGGCAAATTGCCGGTCCTTTGAAGAAAGCGGAGATATCCTTTTCGAGCTGCTCGTCATAAACCTGGGTTATGCTCGTGCCGACAAAGCCGACCCTGACCAACACGGGCGTCCAATCACGCTTGTACCATTGGTTAAAATTCTGCACTCCTCTCCAGACACCGTTTAGGATTCTGAAATCCTCTTGGCTGAGAGCGGTTCTGTCCGGAGCCGAAGTCAGAATGGAAAACTCACAACCGCGGCGATTGCCATGCGATTTTACTTGCACGCACAGCGTAGGACTGCCATCAAAGGGCGGTTCGAAAACAAATCGATTTTGCGATTGATGTCGTGATATGCGTTAGCGAAACGCACACTGACTCCGCATCTGATAGCAGCTTGCGCGAAACGCGCAACAGCCATGGAGCCTTGGTAGTGGAATGTCCAATCAACCGGATCGAAATCCGTGTATTTACATAGACGAAGCAGAGTTTTTCTGTCATCGCCGATGAGACCAAGAAGAGCTTGAACCATGCGGTTCTGTGATTCGATGGAAGAGAGCAAGCCCTTTCTTGTCAGCCAACTTTCTTCGTCGGGATTGACTAGGATGGTTTGAGCCAAAGAATAGTGGAATGCGGACATAACGGCATTGCATACGGCCGTGTTTTGTCTGCATAAGCTTTTATAAGCATCCATCTGCAACTGCATAGCTCTGTATACTTCACGGGGATGCAGTTCCAGAAAGTTGGGAGCAAAGCGGCTGCCGTCTACAGCAGCCTTGCCAAGCCAATCCGTAAATTGAGGCGGGGCCGGTTTTACAACCCTGCTCAATTTAATCTGACCGCCCAACTCCATGCGCCTATTCTTCATGGTGCCCTCCTTTGTTAATGTACTGCAAAACGATTTCCGTCCGCGAATAGCCTCCTTATTGGAAATTTCATTTACTATAGCCAATTAAACGGATTTGTCAATGGTGTTATGACGTTATTTTGTCATAAAACAACAACAAAAGGCGTTTTGAAAACAATAATCATAAAAGCAACAAATCTATGAATAAAGCAAACACTTATATTATTGGAGGATTGGCGATAATAATTTCAGTCTTAGCTGTGGCTTCGTTGTCATTTGCGGGTGGACAAAAAGTTCAAATTCCCTTGGTGACCAAGGGGATTCAGGCTTTACTTGGCAAAGATACACTGCAACAGCCTGAAGCACTAAGAGTATTAACCGCAGACAACGAAACATTATCCGAGTTAATCGCGGCATCCGGCACAGCACCATCTCTGACAATAAATCGAGACGAAAAACCGTCGAATCAAACAATACCCATGCCTCTGAAATGGAAAAATTTTGAGTACAACGGATTCGCACTGGAATTACCCGCCGATTGGACAGCTGTTTGGCCCGCGACCGAAGAGGCTTATGCGACTCTGTTATTGCAAGATAAAGAAGGACGTACGGTTGCAACAATAGTCAGTCCGCCGCCCACTACCGGTTACCCGGGATATAAGATTACCGAAAAAGAGAGGGTGATCAAAAACAAAGAATCGACCTTTACGGTAAAGTATTGGCATGGTGAGCCGGAGCAGGAAATGAACAACCGATATTTGGATACTATCATTGTATCGACAGTTAACCATGAAGACGAAATCGTCAACATGTTTGATCCAAGGAATGCCATGCAAATATTTTCCCAATACCAAAATGATGTTTCTGAAGTATTTGATAAGATTTACAAAAGCATCGAATATAAAGAGAAGTGGAATGATTATTCGGGAGATGTTTACTCATTCCAATATCCGGCCGACTGGACAGTCAAAGAAGATGCCGGCGTTGGACACAGGTGGGTTGAATTTTATGACGAAAACAACAAATTGACAGCATCGATGACATGCCCCATTCCCAAATCGGACAATACTGCCGATGAAAAATATAAAAGCTTGAGAACTTTTGAACTGACAGGAATCCAATATGCTTTTAAACACATATTGGGTTTTGACTCCGGAAATAATCCCGGAGAAAATACCGTGACCATGGAAATGGTTAATCCTCCGCAAGACTTGCTTGGAGGAATAAGCGGTACAGCCTGTCAATTAACCGCCGGGCAAACAGGGCTGGAAAAAGTATTCACAAGAATTCATCAAAGTTTGACCTTAAAAGAACTCACCAAATAAGGATATATAAATGAATCTTGAGCAATCGGGATTCATTTTGTTTAAATCATGAATTATGAAGTGGATTGGCTTTTTAAGCTAATCGGGTATACAGTGAAGAGTGGAATTGAACGTCGATATCATTATAACGAGAGGCGATAAAAATTCATTAACATTAAAAATTATGTCCGAATCAAACGCATTAAGCCCGGATATCAAAACCAATACGGCCTTGGCGGTATTGGGAATAGCGCTGGCGTGTACGTTCGCATTTCATTTTTTAATCCCGGATCATGCATTCGGCTTTGGCTTCGCTTTATTTTCTTTAGTGTTGGCGATCGGTATGATACTTATCGCGCATCTGGAAAAATGCCAAAAAAATAAGTGGGCGTTTTTGTTTTTAGTGCCGGCAGCCATGGGTATTACCACTCACTTATTATATGCGGGGGGTGTGTCCAGAGCCTTGGCTTTTTTACTCACTCTGGGATCTTTGACCATGTTCGCCTACTGGTACACAAGGCCGAAAATACCTTTTAACGATGTAATCAGTTTTTGGCCGCGACGGCTTATCATGGAATTGCTCTGGCCGTATGGGGCATTGAACACTCACATCGCCAAGGTAAAAAATGATAAAAAATTGGGTTCAATAGTTTTGGGAATTTGTATTTCCATCCCCTTTTTGTTTATATTCACGGCATTATTTTCTTCGGCCGATGATTTATTTGCCAAAACTTTTGAATCATTTTTCAGTTCGGCGATTACGGACGAATGGATTGTTGAGCTTTTGCGCGACTTTATCATAGCTTTGTTTTTTATTGCCTCGGGACTGACGATGATCTTAAGAAAAAACAAAGCCGTTCAAGATAAAGCCATCAATGTTTGGAACTGGATAAATCAAACCACTCTGGCTGTTTTTTTGGTGATGTTAAATCTTCTGTTCGCCGTATTTTCGATTTTTCAGGCTGCGTATTTTTTTGGCGGACAAGAATTGATTCAATCGCAAGGGATTACATACGCGGATTATGCACGAAGCGGTTTTTTTGAATTGTTGTTTGCGGCCGGTTTGGTATTTGCGATTTGTTTGTTCATTTATCGAGCAACGAACATGCGAGGAAAATCCACACGGATTTTATCAGTGGCTCTAATAGTACAAACCGGAGTGATATTAAGCTCCGCAATAAGCCGGCTGTCGATTTATATTGATGCGTACGGCTTAACTTTGTCGCGGTTCTGGGCTGCGTTTTGCATCATGTTAATAGCCTTGGTTTTGACAGCCGGAGCGTTGGGCGCCTTACTGAAAATTCATTATTCGCAATTGGCCAAAGTTGTTTTTTTGGGAAGCTTGATATTAACTTCGACCGTAATGGTGTTTAATATCGAAGGATTGATTGCGAGGTATAATATTGAAAGATATTTATCGGGAAAAGCGCAATTTTTGGATATACATTATTTGAATGTTCGTTTAAGCTCGGACGCGGTGCCCGAATTGGTATCGTTGACCAAAACCAATTGGCCGAATGAATGGATAGCTACCAGCAACTCAACCGAATATTGGAGCAACGATTTTAACCGCCAAAATCTTGTTAATTCCCTTGATTATGACAAATCTTTGCTTAAAGAGAAAATCAAAGAAAACATTTTAGGTTTGTCGTTATCAGATCTGTGGGCATTTGAATCTTTGCAAACGTTGAGCAATTGATTTGTGAATTCGGCACATGTGTTTTAGAGGTTAAGGCCGGTTCGACGTGATTTGCGAGATGGGTGTTTTGCGTGATTATTGAGTTTGTTTGAGATGTTTTGCCAAGCGGGTAAAAATGTTGCCCAGGGGATAATGATAAGTACAAGAGGCAATAAAACTTCGGGAGTGGGAAAAAATTCGCCGGCCAAATAGATCGCCAAAACAAAATTCATGTAAGTAAGCGTGATTGAAGTTGTATTTTTTTCGGCATGATTTTTCCACCAAAAACCGTAATAACCGGCAAAATGCATTATAAGCATAAACAATAACAACCCGCCGATGAAGATAATCAAACGCCACCAATTGTGGGATAAAGCAAAAATATTTTCAGATTGCGCGGAAATTACGGCGATAATCAACAAACCCAAAAGATAAAGAGAGATCGGTTTGGTTTTGGGATTGATTTTTGCCACTGTTTCGGCAAATAAACGACGAACAACCAAAGCCAGCAGAAACGGAATAAAAATAACCATTACCAGCTTAATACACATGTCCGATGCATCAACCGCCGCAGAAGTGCCGTAAAAAAACTTGGTTAACAACGGAATTGTAAAAGGAGCCAGCAGAGAAGTGGTAACCACAATAATCATAGCCGTCGATTGCTTGCCGCCGGCCACTTCGACCAAAAGCGGCGCCGTCATTCCCGCGGGCATGGCAGCCAAGAGAAATAAAGCCAATCCCAAATCATGCGGTAAAAACAAGACAAGAAGCCAAACAACCGCCGGCAATAAAATCATCATGTAAAAATTGACAGCAGCCAAATATTTCCAATCTTTAAATCCGTCCAAAACCAATTCGGGTTGCATTTTCAGGCTGGAGATGAAAAATATTATTTGTAAAATCACGGTTGTCCAGGGAACGAGCCGCTTTGACCAAGGAAAAAAAAGTCCTATGGCCAAAGAGACTACCATTATTACAATGTAAGATTGTGCGAGCACGGTGTACCATTTTTTATACATAAAACGATTATACATCAATAGAAATGTTTACTGAAATCGATTTTGCCGTATCTGAAGGTATTGATATTTATAAACTTAGACTTGAATGCATATTATTGATAAAATATATAAATGCCAATCGCTTATGAAGATTTCACCGGATTAACCGAAGCGCAAGCTGAAAACAGCCGAAACCGGTACGGCTCAAATCAACTATACGAAAAGGAACGTAAAAGCGTATTTTTATATTTGCGCAAAATTATTGATGAACCGATGCTGTTATTACTTTTAATAGCGGCCGTTTTGTATTTGATTATCGGAAGCACGTGGGACAGCGGGCTCATGATAGCCGGTGTAATGGTTATAATAGGAATCGATATTTATCAAGCGCGTAAAACCGATAAGGCCTTGGAAGCATTGAAAGATCTTTCAACGCCGAAAATTAAAGTAATCCGTCAAGGCAAAATAAGAACAGTCACGAGTGATAATCTGGTTCGCGGTGATTATTTGATAGCCCAAGAAGGAGACCTAATTGCGGGAGACGGAGTGATAAAAGCGGAATCCAATTTTACGGTGGATGAATCCTTGTTAACCGGAGAAAGCGGAGCGATTTATAAACAGAGCGAAAAAACCAAATGCAAAAATGATAAATGCACGGTTTTAGCAGGAACTTTGGTTATTTCCGGTCAGGCTGTGATTGAAGTTACCGCCATAGGCATGAAAACTCAATACGGAAAAATCGGTACTTCTTTGGCAAAAATAGAGGAAACTCCGACTCCACTGCAAAAACAAATAAAACAAATAATAAAAATATTCGGAATCGTGGGAGCATTGGCCTGCGTATTACTAATGACGATAGTATATATCTCAAGCAACGATATTATAGACAGCTTATTAAAAGGATTGACTTTGGCGATTTCGGTTATACCTGAAGAAATTCCGGTGATTTTAACGGTTTTTGCGGCGCTTGGCGCTTACAGGCTGACAAGAAAACAGACTCTGGTCAGAAAAATCAATGCCATTGAAACTTTGGGGCACATAACCACTCTTTGCACGGATAAAACCGGAACTTTAACCGAAAATAGAATGAAGCTGGAGGAGATATATGCGGAAAACATATTAATCCCCGCAGATAAAATCAGCGCCGATAAAAATAAACTGCAAACCATATTAAAAACCGCACTGATGGCCACGCAAACAAATCCTTTTGATTCGATGGATATCTCGATTCATGAGACAGGCAAAAAAATCGGTCTTATACCGAAAAAAGTATTTTCGAAAATTAATTTAATCCGCGAATACGGTTTTGATCATAAATTAAAATTTATGGGCCAGGTGTGGCTGATACAGAAAAATAATCATTTAGCCATCAAGGGTTCGGCAGAAAATGTGATAGAAAGATGCTCATTGACAAGGCAAGAAAAAAACAGATTGATCCAAGTGATCGATACCATGGCCGGCAAAGGATTGAGGGTTTTGGCCACGGCGCAGAAAACACTAAAAGATAAAAACTTGCCTCAAGGACTTGTTAAAATTAATGATTTTGAATTTGTTTCCTTGCTGGGATTCAGAGATCCGCCCAGAGAAGATGCCAAGAAGGCGGTAACAATAGCCAGACAAGCCGGAATACGAGTGCGCATGATAACCGGAGACCATCCGCAAACGGCATTACATATCGCAAAATCCGTCGGAATCTCAACGAGCCGGGGAGCTATTACCGGATCTGAAGTGGACGCGATGACGGAAAATGAACTGATAAAAGCCATGGAAACAATCCATGTTTTTGCGCGCATAAATCCCGAGCAAAAATTAAAAATAATAACCGCCTTAAAAAACAGAGGCGAAGTAACCGCAATGATTGGAGACGGAGTGAATGATGCTCCATCGTTAAAGGATGCGGATATCGGCATTGCCATGGGAAAAAGAGGAACAAACGTTGCCAGAGAGGCGGCCGATATCACTTTATTGGATGACCGATTGATTACGGTCGTACAGGCCGTGGGAGACGGACGAAGGATATTCGACAACATCCAAAAAGCCGTGAGTTATATTTTTATTGTTCATGTTTATATCATTTTAACAGCCTTATTGATTCCTCTTTCGGGTTTGCCGATTTTGCTTACTCCCATACACATTGTTTTATTGGAATTGATTATAGATCCGACTTGTTCTTTGGTGTTTGAGGGCATTCCGGCGGAAAAAGATATCATGAAACGCAAGCCGCGCAATCAAAAAAAACCTTTGATAACTTTGAGACAGTTGATTCGCGTCTGCTTAACCGGAGCGGTGATTTTTGTACTTACTTTTGTTGTTTATAAAACCGCTTTGGATTTGGGCTGTACCGCCCCGCAGGCGCGCACAGTCGCTTTTAGCTTGATTGTTTGGACCAATTTATTGCTGGTGCTGACAGCCGGAAGCAAGAAAAGATTATTTGGACAAATCGGAAGTTTCTATAAAAACAAAGCGTTTATATTTGTTTACTCAAGTGTGATCATGGGGTTATTGATTATAATTTATGTGCCGGCTATAAATAATAAATTCGGCTTTGAAACCATCCCCTTGTGGATTTTATTGGGTGCAGCGGTAATAGGTACACTGCCATTACTTTTTGGAGAATTATTAAAGATATTAATTCCCTATCAAACAGAAAAGCCGGCCTAAAGCCGGTTTAATTTTAATTATACCATTACTCAAGAAATGTATGTTTTGAGAGCTTTTTCATGCCGGGCAAGCTCTTGCTCGACCAGCATGATTTGCATGTAGGCTGGACGTATCTCGTCATTAACTCCGTTACGATCCAGGGCGGAAAGGATATAGTCAAAATTTTCTTGCGCCGATTTAATATCAGCCATACCCTTTTCACATATAGAAATCAGCTCCGGAGACAGTTGGGATTCTTGTACGGGATTGTAAGATTCGGGTGTGTACATAGTTCTAAAAATCTTGATTTAATTGACCGGCCAAAAAAGCGATGCGCGAAGAATTTTTTTGCGGTGAACTTTTTACGGCTTGCTGCATCTTTTCAGACATGATGCGCAAGTGCTCGATGCGAGCGGTGCGGGCTTGAATATCGTTGGCTATGGCCTGTATGCTTTTAGCGCGCTCACCGCCATCCATACCGCGGGATATTTTTGGGGTTTGCGAAACCGAAGAAGAAGAAACGGCCGGAGCCGCGGTTGATTGAGACACCACTTTTGGCAGTGGACGAATAAACGGATTGGTAGGCATTAATTAAGATTATAACACATCGAACCGAGAAATTCGAACCATGGATCATGAACGTCTAATGTCTAATGTCTAATGTCTAATGTCTAACGTCAAACGGCGAATTACGAACCACGAACTTCGAACTATGAATTCGCTTCAGGCGAAGAACCACGAATTTGGAACTAGGAACTAGGATCTGGGAACTGGAATAGCTTACACGGAGCACCTCCTTATTAAGGAGGTTGCCTGCCCGCAACGCTCTAGCTTGCGAGGCGGGCGGGGGGAGGATCTGCCGTAACCAACTTGAACCACGAACCTCGAATTTCGTATTAAACCCTTTTGTCATTTCTGCTCCTCAGGCGCATCAGCCTCAGGCGTAGAACGAAGGCGAGAAATCTTCGCTTGTAAAACTTAAGTCGGTGATAACAGTGGAGATTTCTCACCTTCGTTCGAAATGACAAATTGTTATTTGGTTGGTAATAACAGTGGAGATTTCTCAC
>CALFEO010000032.1 GCA_937949995.1 uncultured bacterium | reverse complement strand
CTTTAGACTTTATGAACTTTCCACCAGTTCTGTGTAATCAAGTTAATTAGGTTGGTAATCGGGTTGATAATCAAGGTTCAGACAATAAGATAATCAAGCTAATCTGTTAATCAAGTGAATCGTGGTTCAGACAATAAGTTAATCAAGGTTCAGACGGTGTTTCAGGTTCAGAAGACACATCTGGCTCCGGATCAGGAGATGCCTCGGGTTCAGAAGCGACCTCCGGTTCGGGAGCTACTTCAGGCTCCGGGTCGGGTTCAGGAGTTACCTCGGGTTCCGGTTCGGGTTCAGTTGGGGTTGGAGCGTAGGCTACTTGGCCGGTTAAAGTATCCATTTCGGCTACTGTGCCGTCGGAGAGGATGACTTTGTTGCCTTTGGGGAGTTTTACCTCGTAGTAGATAAGCAGGTCAAAAGTTTGCTCTTCGGTTAAGACGATGGTGAAGCCTGTGTCTTTGACGTTGGTAACGTAGTAGGCGCCGGTTACACTGCCATAAGGAGTGATGATGACGGACGGGAAAGCTCCCAAGCTGTCAAAAGTGACGTTTACTTCTTTTTGGCCGGCTTTGATCATGGCAAATTCCATAACTCCCGGGGTTTCGGCGGGCTTTTCCGGACCATAAGTGACGGTTGTGTAGGTATTGTTGATCTGATTGGAACCGATGTTTTTGACGAAGACGCTGATTAAGCCTTCTTGCGGTGAGTTGTATGATTCCAAAGCGATACCGATAATGCTTTCGCCTTGTTTGGCTTTGGCACCAACGCCGGGGATTTGGGTGGCTGTGATGTAATCACCGGCGCGGATCGGGCCGTTCATGGTGGAAACGCGAGTGGGAACACGGCCGGCCAAGGCTATTGGATGCCAACCGTCATAATGACGGCCGGTAACAAAGCCGGGTTTGGTGGAAACGATACCGATTAAGATATCGGAAGGCGATGTGGCGCGTTTAACCATGTTAACACCATTCGGATCCACGGTTACGATATCGCCTGGCACCAAATCTTCACTGGATTCGTAGCGTTCGGCGTAATCATAAGCATCTTCGCTTTGCCAGCCGTCGGCATTGGTGGAGATGTAGGTGGAGGTTGGCGATAAAGTATCGTCAACGAAGATGTAAGTTGAGGTTGAGGATTCGCCCGATGTTTTGGATCCCAAGTATAAGCGACGGCCGACATGGAGGTCGCCGGTAATTTTGACGTCGCCGGAATTGGTGATGGTGAGAAGTTTTTGGTTAAAGGATGTGCCGGTTGAGTAGGTGAGGGTGAATTCCGAAGACGAGGCGGACATGGTGTTGTTGATGAGGTTGAAAGACGGGCGAACTTCTTGATTGACATCCATATCCCAAGCACTGCCCATAAAGCTGAAAGTGTGGGAGCTGAAAGCTTGAGTTGAAGTGGTTGATGTACCTTGTGATTTGATGGTTGCGCCTTTGTAGGCAAGGTTGCCATCCGTGTCGATAGAGAGAAAGGATTCGCCGAGGGCTATGAAGTTGGGATCGATGTTGATGCCGGTGAAGAGAGGGGAGGAGGAGGCGTAGAGTTCTTGGGTTGCGCGGATAAGAGGAATTGTTAATGCACTGTATGCAATACTCTTTAATCCGTCCGGATCTCCACCATCTTCGGCCGGATCGTTATACCCGCTGAATGTTACACCCATCTCATCCATAACATCTTTAACTTCATCGGCGATTAAACCGTCATAAACCTTATCTCCTGATGTTGGACTGTGGGACGCTTTGTAGGTGTATTTAACGGGTCTTAATTTATTGATAAATGACAAGCCTAAATTATTATCGTTTATGTTTTCTTTGATCCTAATATCAGAATATGTTTGCCAAGTAACCTGGCCTCCGATCCAACCGACGCTTGTATTACCAATATGTATTCTATTAGAACCTGTAACTACGGCCGTACTGCCTAATGCGGTTGAGTTTGTATAACCACCTGCGGATGCATCAGCGCCCCATCCAATGAATGTGTTAAGGGTTCCATTAGCAAAACTATCACCGGCATAAGCGCCCAATGCGGTATTGTCACTAGTGGTGGTGATCAATAATGCATCAGCGCCAACCGCTGTGTTTCCCGAATCTCCATTCGCTCCATTTAATGCACGATAACCAACTGCCACATTATTAAAACCGGAAGCTGATGTATAAAATGCATTATAACCAATGGCTACATTTTGCTGTCCGGAACTATTACTGCGCATAGCCCCACTTCCAACGCCAACATTATAATATCCTGAAGTAAGAGTTCGACCGGCTTCATACCCAAATAGAGCATTGTCATAACCAGTTGTAACTCCGTATCCGGAATAATATCCTGTTGCGGTATTTCTGGAATGGCTATTACCGGTTACACCCATAAGTGAAGCATTACCAATAGCCGTATTAAAACCTCCTGTTTGATTGTAATAAAGGGACGTGTATCCTATACCCACATTATCGGCACCTCCAGTATTTGAATAAGCGGATCTATAACCGATGCCCATTAACCTATGTGTTGAGGTTGCGTTATATAAAGCTTCATAACCCATGGCTATCATAAATGCGCCCGTGGTCTGAGCCCTTCCTGCATAATATCCTACAGCTGTGTTGTAATCGCCGGTTGTTACAGAATACAATGAGTTGGAACCTACGGCCGTATTAGCATTTCCATCCGTTTGTATGTTATACATCGATTGATAGCCTACAGCGGTATTGTTGCTAAAGTTATAAGTTCCTCCCGCGCCATAAAGGGATTGGTATCCTACAGCTGTATTGTTGGTACCTGTTTGATTGGGGTAAAGTGCCTCATGGCCTATAGCGGTGTTATATAAACCGCTTGTATTTCTATAAGAAGAGCGATAACCGAAGCCCGTTGAATAGTTTGCTGTATTGGAAAATAAGGACTCCACTCCGACTGCCGTACCTTGAATTGCTGTGACTTGAGATGCGGCCGCATTATAACCAACTGCCGTATTATTATTTCCTGTTGTTACAGCCTGTAACACATTGGTGCCTATCGCAGTATTTCCGCTATTGGAATTATTCAGAACTCCGGTTAAAGCACGATAACCCAAAGAAGTATTGTAAGAGCCTGTTTGATTACCAGCGGAGGCACGAAATCCTATTGCAGTATTATATGATCCAGATGTGTTTGATTCCGCGGCGCGATAACCTAAAGCTGAATTTGATGATGTGGTGTTGTAATATAAAGCATTAGTACCGAATGCGACATTATAACCACCTGATATGTTTGTTATTAATGCGTTTTCTCCAAAGGCGTTATTATCAGATCCTCCTTGATTGCTATTTAAGGCTGAAGAACCAAAAGCGCTATTGCGATTGCCTGTATTATTTGACCACAATGAACGAAAACCAAAGGAGCTGTTAGATCCGCCGGTTGTATTTGCCGTGCCGGCTGAAGAACCGAAAAAGGCATTTTGTGTACCGCCGCCTGCGTAATTATTGACCTGTCCGGCATATGCGCCGACAAAAATATTGTTGGCGTTATCGGTATGGATGCGAGCCATTTCAACTCCGGCTGATGTTTCGAGCAAGACCAAAGGATTGGCATTTGTTTGCGCGGCATTGGCTCGGACAGATAATTGGGTTGTATTCGCACTGCCAAGCATTGTCAGTCTGCCGCTGGTGTTAATTGTGGCTCTGCTTGCACCGCTTGTTTCAAAACTCAATGAATACGCATCATTGGTTCCCAAAACAGCGTCAGCTGTAAAGCTGTTGCCATTTTGAATAAAGGCGCTGGAGTTTGTCAGATACCCCGCGTCATTGGTCCAGTTTGAGATGTTAGGCGAAGTAAAATCAGCGACGGCCAAGCCCGAGATGGTAGTGCCGTCGTGAGCGTGGCTGTTATCAGCGACGGTGATCACGCCTGTGTTGGACATGGTGGCATCGCCCGACATGGCCACGGCGGTTGCTTGGTTGGAAGCATTACCGACCCAGAGATTGGTGGAAGCTAAGGTTTGACCACCGACTCCCGTAATATAGCCGGCGTCATTGGTCCAGTTTGAAATATTTGACGAAGTAAAATCAGCGACGGCCAAGCCCGAGATGGTAGTGCCGTCGTGAGCGTGGCTGTTATCAGCGACGGTGATCACGCCTGTGTTGGACATGGTGGCATCGCCCGACATGGCCACGGCGGTTGCTTGGTTGGAAGCATTACCGACCCAGAGATTGGTGGAAGCTAAGGTTTGACCACCGACTCCCGTAATATAGCCGGAATTATTCGTCCATTGAGATATGTTGGCTGATGTAAAGTCCGCAGTGGATAAGCCGGAAATGGTTGTGGCGTTATGAGTATGGCTGTCATTAGCGACGGTAACAACACCTGTGTTGGACATGGTGGCATCGCCCGACATGGCCACGGCAGTTGCTTGGTTGGAAGCATTACCCACCCAGAGGTTGGTGGAAGCTAAGGTTTGACCACCGACTCCCGTAATATAGCCTGAGTTATTGGTAAATTGCGAGATATTGTTATTGAAAGAAAAGTTGCCCGAACCATCATTGCGTAATGCGCCGGACGCATTGGCGGACGGCCAATTATAAGTTACGCCGTTAATACGGATAATGTTACCGCTGGAATTGACCTGAAAGGTATCTCCACTGCCAACCGTTAACATGGACGCGGGAGTTGTATCTCCAATACCAACATTACCGCTCGTATCAACCGTCACGCGCTCGCTTCCGCCCACGTTGGCGATGGCAAAGTAACCGCTGGCGTTTTGGCGCAAGTTCCAAGTTGAAGATCCGATATAAGTGGATGATGCCCAAACATCCTTCCAACGATTCGAGGATGAACCGAGATCGTAAGTTAAAGTTGCGGTTGGTAAAATGTTGCCCGTAGAAGAGACTCCGGCGACACCGATCGCATTGCCAGTAATATTTCCTTCGTCAGTCACCTCCTGCAAAGTTGGAGTTGCGGAAGAGCCGGCGACAGCCACCCAAGTCAGGTTGCCGGAGCCGTCGTTGCGGAGATAAGTGTCAGCTCCGCCTTGAGCGCCGGGCCAGGAATAGGCGACGTTATTGATGCGGACAACGTTACCATTGGAATCGACGCGGAACAAATCTCCGGAGCCGACGGTGAACAAAGCTGCGGGGCTGGAATCGCCGATGCCAATATTGCCTCCGCTTAAGTCTCCGTAAATAACATTGCCGATATTAAGTTGATTATTGCCGGTCGCGGAAACAGCATCAATCTCTGAACCGATGGTGATGTTGTTGGAACCTGTGGTGATGTTGTCACCCGCGGCATAACCGATAGCCGTGTTGGAAGCACCGGTTGTGAGTGCATAGAGAGTGCCCCCGCCCAAGGCTGTGTTAGCCGAGCCGGTGCGTACGGCAAATAAAGAATTATAACCAACACCCGTATTATTGGAGTGGCTCGTGCCGGTAAAACCATGTAAAGCATAAGAACCCAAAGAAGTATTACCCGAACCGGTACGGTTGTAATACAGGGCTGATGATCCCATCGCTGTGTTATTGGAACCGGTTGTGTTTTCATCCATAACCAAGTGGCCGACACCGGATAAATTAATACCTGTACTGTTGCTGTAAAGCGCGCGATAACCAACACCCGTGGTACCGGTGGCATTGTTGCCTGATAAAGCACTTGCGCCGATGCCTACGGTTTGATCTGCTGTAGTGGATAAACGCATAGCCCATTTACCGACTGCCACGTTATCATCACCGTTATTGTTAAACATCGACTCGTTACCAACTGAAGTATTTGATTCACCATCCGTATTATTGGTTAATGCTTCAACACCGATAGCCACATTTTTCCAGCCCGTCGTATTGTTCCCCAACGCACCCCAACCAAAGGCGTTGTTTTGATAACCCGTGGTATTGTCGGCCAAAGAACTGTAACCAACTGCCGTGTTACCGTATCCACTGGAAAGAGTAGCCAAAGCGCGATAACCGACACCGGTATTATCATATCCGGACATCACACCGCCCGAATATCCCCACATGGCCTCGGCACCAATAGCCGTATTGTATGATCCGGTAATATTCGACCAGCTGTTGTACATGGTGCGAAAACCCAAGGCCGTATTATAAGTACCTGTGGTAATAAATGCACCGGATTCAAAACCCGCAAAAATATTGCTTTGATCATTGGTATGAATGCCTCCAATCGCAGTGCCTGCCGAATTGCGGAATAGGATTAAAGGATTTTCCATGTCTTGCGTAGCATTGGCTTGCACAATCAACTGCGGAGCATCTTGCGAACCCAAAACAAAGAGTTGATCCGTGGAAGTTGCACCTGCAACTCTAATGGGGTTGGTGGTGACGTAGCCTTGATCTGTTACATCTTGCAAATCTTGCGAGCCACTACCTCCGCCTGTGATTTGTACTCCATTTACGTAAAGAGCTGTTGTTGAGACTGTACCGGAGTTGTAGATGTTGGTAGTGGTGACGTTGCCCAATAAACCAAAACTGGAATACAAGTTTGTCGTTGAAACATAGCCCAAAGCATCAATGTTGGTTGAACTTACATTGGTGAAGATGCCGTTTGAGGCATAAAGATTTCTCCAGCGGAATGAGGTGGAGCCAAGGTCGTATGTGATGTTGGCTGTTGGCAGGAAGTGTCCTGTCGATGAAGCTCCGGCGAAGCCGATGGCATCGTCGGTGATGTAGCCCGCATCGGTGACATTTTGCAAAGTTGGAGTAGCACCTGTTATTTGCGTGCCGTTGACGTATAAGCTGGTTGTGGAGACGTAGCCGGAGGCAAATAAGTTGGTTGTGGTGACAGTGCCGGTGAAGTTGCCGTTGACCGCGAATAGATTGGCCCAGCGATACGCAAGAGATCCCAAGTTAAAGAGATTGTTGGTACCGGGCAAGAAATGGTTGGTTGATGTGGCACCTGCGAATTGAATCCAGTTGGTTGTGGCAACACCCAAGTCTGTGACATCTTGGAAGTCTTGTGATTCGATACCGGTGACAGCTACGCCGTTGACGTATAACTGTGTAGTGGAGACTGTGCCGGAGTTGTATAGGTTTGTTGTGGTGACGTTACCCAAGAGTGCCGTGTCGGAGTATAAGTTTGTTGTTGAGACGTAACCGAGGGCGTCAATGTTGGTTGAGCTGACGTTGGTCAGGTCTGCGTTTGTAGCTGCGAGGTTGTTGGTCACGATGTAGCCGGAAGCGTCGAGATGAGTTGTGGAAACGTATGTAAAGTTAGCGGACTGTGAGAAGATGTTGGCCCATTGATACGCGGAGGTACCCAAAGTCAACGAATTGGTTAAGCTGGGAACGATGTTTTCCGTTGATGTGGCACCCGCAAATTGGATCCAATTGTTGGTTGTGGCACCCAAGTCTGTGACATCTTGGAAGTCTTGAGCTTCAACACCTGTGATTTGTGTGCCGTTGACATAGAGTTGAGTTGTCGATACGACACCCGAATTGTACAAGTTGGTAGTGGTGACGTTGCCCAATAAACCAAAACTGGAATACAAGTTTGTCGTTGAAACATAGCCCAAAGCATCAATGTTGGTTGAACTTACATTGGTGAAGATGCCGTTTGAGGCATAAAGATTTCTCCAGCGGAATGAGGTGGAGCCAAGGTCGTATGTGATGTTGGCTGTTGGCAGGAAGTGTCCTGTCGATGAAGCTCCGGCGAAGCCGATGGCATCGTCGGTGATGTAGCCCGCATCGGTGACATTTTGCAAAGTTGGAGTAGCACCTGTTATTTGCGTGCCGTTGACGTATAAGCTGGTTGTGGAGACGTAGCCGGAGGCAAATAAGTTGGTTGTGGTGACAGTGCCGGTGAAGTTGCCGTTGACCGCGAATAGATTGGCCCAGCGATACGCAAGAGATCCCAAGTTAAAGAGATTGTTGGTACCGGGCAAGAAATGGTTGGTTGATGTGGCACCTGCGAATTGAATCCAGTTGGTTGTGGCAACACCCAAGTCTGTGACATCTTGGAAGTCTTGTGATTCGATACCGGTGACAGCTACGCCGTTGACGTATAACTGTGTAGTGGAGACTGTGCCGGAGTTGTATAGGTTTGTTGTGGTGACGTTACCCAAGAGTGCCGTGTCGGAGTATAAGTTTGTTGTTGAGACGTAACCGAGGGCGTCAATGTTGGTTGAGCTGACGTTGGTCAGGTCTGCGTTTGTAGCTGCGAGGTTGTTGGTCACGATGTAGCCGGAAGCGTCGAGATGAGTTGTGGAAACGTATGTAAAGTTAGCGGACTGTGAGAAGATGTTGGCCCATTGATATGCGGAAGTACCCAAAGTCAAAGAGTTGGTCAAGCTGGGAACGATGTTGTTGGTTGAAGTAGCGCCCGCGAATTGGATCCAATTGTTGGTTGTGGCACCGACATCAGTTACCTGTTGCCAAGTTGGCGTTGCGCCGGCTCCGGTGATGGCTACTCCGTTGACATAGAGAGATGTAGTGGAAACGACGCCGGAGTTATACAAATTGGTTGAGGTGACGTTACCTAAGAGGGCTGTGTCGGAATACAAGTTAGTCGTTGAAACATAACCAAGGGCGTCGATGTTGGTGCTGGAGACGTTAACAGCGTTAATGTTTTGAGCAGTAACGCCGAGCCAGCGATAAGTTGAATTGCCGAGGAGATAAGTATCAGTTATATATGGTAAGAGATTGGAATTGACTCTGCCGGTTAAAGCCAAGTCCGCCAAGGTTGAAGTGGCGGAGACGTTGAGAGTATTATTTAGCTTGGTTGAGCCATTTACAGTGAGATTACCGGTGGTGGTGACATTACCTTGGCGCGAGACGGTGAAGACATCCGAGGTTGAGTCACTGGCTCTTATGAGAAAATCATTAAGATTAGAAGTGCCTTTTGTCTCTATATACAGCGCAGTTCTGGTTGAAGCGGCCGCATCGGTTGATGCTTGGCGCAAGGCAAATAAGTCTCCACCCGTATTGGAGACGGTGTTGGAGGCGTATTGGCCCTGAAGTGTTTGTGAGTTAAAAGCGTATGGAACAGCGGCTAAGCGTTTGCGCGGTGTCATTTCGGCATCTGCGCCGATTGTGATACCGAGGTAAAGGCTGTCGTTGTTGAAAAGTCCTTCAGGGAAGGCGACCTGACTGTTGTTGATATCTCCCAAAAGTATGCTAAATAAGCCATTGTTGACGGTTACATCCAAAGCGGCGGGGGTGCCGGCAGGCAAGCCGTTGGTAGTGGAGGCGGACCAAAGTTGAGTACCTCCGGCTGATTGATTGTAAATTGTGAATTTTATGCTGTAGTTTCCGTCGGCAACCAGATTGCCCGCTGAATCCATGAGTTTGCCTTGGTAGTTTACGGCTTGATTGATGCCTGTGGCCGCATTAACCGCTTTGATCGAGAATAGATCCCGCAAACTGATCGAGCCAAAGCCAAGGAGAGAACCTAAAACCTGAAGGCCAACCAACCAAACGCAAACAAAAAGTTTTGCATTCATTGCAACTGAAAAAACTTTTTGATTTGTTTTTGGGTTTGAGCCAAACCTGTTTTGGGTACTTGGCATATTTTGTTTTTGCCGTCGAAGAGTATTTTTTACTTCATTACGGCAAAGGAACCGATGAACAACTTTTGTGTTAATCAATTCAGTTCGGGCGCTTTTTTTGCTTTTCCGCGCTTAATTAAATAATAACCCATATCGTACGATCAGTATCTTTTCCTTATGTACAGCCAAATTTATCCATGTTGATAATTTTTTTTACATGTTGATAATTTGTACATACGGGAATTGATCAAACAACACCGGTTATTTTTTCTGTGCTTGAGAGGCATGCCTCTCAAGCACAGAAAATAGTCTTCGTAGGGATAAACCTTGTGTTTATCCCTACGACACCTGGTGATCCGGTAACTTCGCTCCAAAAATAAAAAAGCTGCATACGTCGCCAAGACTCCTATGCAGCCCAACGAATCCACTTTGGTTGTTGATTCGTGCGCAATATCGCTATTTGGCCGATACTGCTGATTTTTGTTTTTGTACAAGCCTTGTGGCTTGCAGGTCATAGTAATTTTTCTATGACAATAATAGTTTACCCCGCCCTGCAGACCAGACCAAGTTGAACAAAAATTTCTCTATAATTAAACAAAAATTTTAATGAACTGATAGTTATACACATGTTAACAGGTTGAGATCAACTGATATTAAGCTACTAGCTTCCAGCTACCAGCCACTAGCCAGGACCACCTGCTTTCAGCCCTTGGCTGAAAGCGGTCCTCCTTACAAAGGAGGACAATACAAACTGTAAATACCGGTTTCCACCAAACTCTCCTCCTTTTTAAGGAGGAGTACCCGAGCGAAGGCGAGGGGGAGGTGGTGCCCCCCGATCCCCGTAGGGATAATCCTAGTGATTATCCGCACTGAAACAACAAGTATCTACAGCACGGATAAACACGAGGTTTATCCCTACGACGAACTGTTGTCTTGGTGTAGATTTCTCACATACGTTCGAAATGACAAACCATAGTTGTTTTGGCTAGTGGCTGGAAGCTAGTAGCTGGTAGCTGATAAAGGCTGATGCGCCTAGGGCGTAGAAATGACAAGGACCGGTTTCCACCAAGTTCTTCTCCTTGTTAAGGAGGAGTACCGAGCGTATAGCGAGGGGAGGTGGTGCAATCAATTAACAATTAACAATGATTATATCGCTCTGCGACTTTATTATATTCAAAATTCCCGTAGGGACACGTAAATTGGTAATTGGTAATTGATAATCGGTAATTAAAAAAATCCCGGTAGGGATTTTTTTTGGTGGACCTTGAGGGATTTGAACCCTCGACCTCTTCCATGCCATGGAAGCGCTCTAGCCAGCTGAGCTAAAGGCCCGGGAATGAGTTCATCAAGACAAAAGATTAAAGTTCTTCAAGAGTTACTTAAGCCTCTCTTTACCTGTCCCGCGAAGCCGTTCGGGCGTAGTGGGATGAACTATTTTGCAAAATAAAGATTATCCGTTTTGGTGAGAAATGTCAATAAAATATTTTAGCGAGACGGTTGCGGAGGGAGTTGCGATAGCTTGCGTATGATCCGGAGCGGGATGATTGCTTGAGAATCTTGTGTAATTCTCTTAGTTCAGCGATTTTTTGTAAATAATCTTGATTGTTATTGTAAGCGGGTTCACTTGTGGATAATTCAGAGATAATGCTGGCGGCTTGCTTGATGAGATATTCGTTGGGAATATTTTCGCTGTCCGTTATGTAAACTTGTTCACGATTTAAACTTACAGGTCGTTGTTTTTTAGGCGCAGGAACGGGTGCTTGGATGTTAATTGTGGAGACTTCAACGGTTTGTACCGCGGGAGAGGCGGAGCGGGCGGGTTCCAGATGGGAAAAATCTTGCTCGCGAATGCGGAGTTCGGAGTTGATGAGTTCGAGGCGTGCCAGTGGATGCAGGATGTCGACGGGGGCATCGGCAGGCAGACGACGTTGCCATTCTTTACGCTCGCGTTTTAGCTCGGCTGTGGTTTTGAGAGCTATCTCCTGACGCAAGCAGGCAAAAAGCAATTCTTGCTGTTTTTTTTCGATATATGCGGCGCCCGCGGAATCAGTACCGTCCAGCTCTTTGATTTTACTTGTGAGATCCTCAAGTTTGGAATTGAAATTAAGGTGACTGTTGTAGTAATGCTCGGCCAAAGACCTTTGATCAACAACCAGTTTATTTTTTATTTTTGTGACCATGGAACTCGCGCCTCGGTTGATTGAATACAAAAAACGCTTGGAGCTTTGCCCGAACGCATCTTTAATCCAATTTAATACCACCATGGATGCATTATAACATATACCAGCTACTAGCTACTAGCTTCCAGCCATTGTTCGTCATTTCGAATCGGATGTGAGAAATCTCCAACTTATTAACTTCTCATACTTCGTCATTTCGCATCGGATGTGAGAAATCTCCACCAAGACAACAGTCCGTCGTAGGGATAAACCTTGTGTTTATCCGTGCTGTAGATACTTGTTGTTTCAGTGCGGATAATCACTAGGATTATCCCTACGGGGATCGGGGGGCACCACCTCCCCCTCGCTACACGCTCGGTACTCCTCCTTAAAAAGGAGGGGAGTTTGCTGGAAACCGGTCTTAACAGTTCCATTGTCCTCCTTTTTAAGGAGGACCGATTTTGGCGATTAGCCAAAATCAGGTGGTTCCGGCTCGCGGCTGGTGGCTGGTAGCTCGCGGCTAAAAAAACCGCCTTATCGGCGGTTTTTTTGGTTTCGTGAGTTTTACTCGGCCGGTTCGTTGAACGGGTTGGTTTGAACTTCGGGGTTGGTGACTATTTGTTCTTGAACCGGCTCGGGAAGGGCGGGCTCTGCCGGGGGAGTATTCTTTTTGCTGATTAAGCCCTCCAAGTATGTGATGCGATCGTTAACGATTTGCACATCCTTATTGGTTTCGGCGACGATTTTGACTTGCTCCAAAGCTTTATTGTATTCGCCGATTTCTTCGTAGATGGCCGAGAGATACCAGCGAGCGTTGGCATACTCGGGAGCGAAAGCAACGATGCGTTCGAACATGGCTTGGGATTTATCTTTTTCTTCGTTGCGATAGTAGAGGATGGCGAGTTGGAAGGCTACGCCCACATCTTGATTGTTGACGCTAAGGACCTGTTCGAGTTTGACAATGGCATCTTGGATACGGCCTTGGCGTTCGTAGACCAAACCAAGGAAGTAGTGTGCCGGAGCAAAATCGGGTTTGGCTTGGATTGAGCGATTGAACCATTCGGAGGCTTTATCCAATTCAGTCTTGATGTTCTTTTCGGCTTCGAGTTTGGCTTGTTCATCCTCGGATTGCAGGACTGTTTGGTAGGCGTCGGCGCGCAAGATATGCAGTTTGCCGATTTCATTGCTGTAGACCGGATTGTGCGGTTCGCGTTTTAACGCTTCTTCAAAGTTGGCGATCGCGAATTCATCGGCGCCTTGAGTGAATCCGGCTATGGAGAGATAGATGACTGAAAGATTTTCCCAGTTATCAACGCTCATGGGATTCATGTTGGTTGCAATTTTGGCGGTGTCGATGGAAGCGGCGATGATTTGGTTGAACTCGGTGGCAGCTTCGGGATTGTTTTGAACATTGGGGAAGATTTCACCGGCTTTGATTAGATACGCTTGAGAGAGGTTGCGGAAATAAATATCGTTTAAGCGATTCATGGCTACCGCGCTGTTCAAAGACGAGATGGCCTTATCGATTGATTCGCCTTTGCGGTATGAAAAGACGGCATCAGAATATGCGGCGTCGGCGACCAAGCGTTGACCGGCCAGCCAGGTTACGGAGAGCGAAGCGACGCAGAGAACGGCAAATAAGACGGATACGACAATGGAACCGACCGAATTTTTATCGGATTCCCAGATGTAAGCTTTTTTGACTATGAGAGCGACCAAGAGCGAGAGGAAGAAGCCGAAAGCGAAAATATGCGCAAAGTTGTAATTGTAGAAAACGGCGATGAAGACGACTGTGATCCAAGGCACGAAGACGCTAAGGAAGGCTTGCCAGTTTTCATCATTCTTTTCAGAGATGAGGTGTTTGGCGCTTTTGATGATGCCGGAAATTATAAGCATGAGGAATAGAATCATGCCGACTATGCCGATTGTGGGCAAAAGAGTGAGGAAAGTGGATAAGCCGCGCTCAAAACGAATGGACCAGAACTGCGAGAGATTGACGGCCGGCGAGCGGTGCATGGCGTAGTTGTAGATCCAAGTACCGGGGCCTGTGCCGAAAAGGGGATTTTGCTGTAATGAAGCTTTGGCAATATTCCACGAAGCTGTTGCCGAGGGTGAGACTTCGGCCGGGAGGTTTAAGTTGATGGGTGTTTTGAAGATGAGGAGTAATACGGCAACACAAGCCAAGACAACCGGAACGGCGATGCGGATGGGGTGAGAGATTTTGCTCTTGCGGATTATGGGAAGGATGATTAAGAGAGCGAGACCGAATAAAGCGGATGCCCAAGCGACCCAGAAATCAACAACGATGAGAGCGAAGAGGGAAACAAGCAACGAAGCCCAAACGATGATGTTCATGATAATACTGCGTTTTTTGTTTTCGCCGAGCTTGCATTCGCCATCTTTACAACCAAAGACCGTGAGCGAGGCGGAAAGAACCAAAGGCAAAGCCATGTAAACGCCCATGGCATTGATGGTGCCGATGGTGTTGAAGGAAATGGTTTTGGTAAAATCGGCCAACCAACCCAAAGAGAAGACGCCGAATAATTGCATAATGCCAAACAAGCCCGCCAAGAGGGAAGAGAGCAAGAAGGCGATCAGATAGCAATAAAGTTTTTTGAATGTATTTATGTGGTTGATTACCAAAAAGTAGAATACGATGATGGCGCCCATGGTGGCGAAGGACATTTGCATTTGGCCAAAGTTACCAACCATGGAGAGATACAGATCTTTGGAGAATAAGCTGGTAACAAGCCAACCGATTCCAAAAAGAATCATTACGATATTGAACCATGACCGCGCCATGACGATTTTGCGATCGGCTAAAGCTTTGCCGAGCCATGCGGTTGCGGCGATCAAGACCAGAATTATGAAAAGAGTTTGTTTGTTTAACTCCAAAACATCGAGTGTGATGGGCAGGAAAAATACGGGAGTTAACAGAACAACGGCTTTAAGACAGATCTCGATGATCCAATCCAAAACCTTGGAGACTTTTGGGAGCGTTTCAGCACCCCTCGAGGATGTGGCGGCCGCCACAGCTTGCTGATTCAGCATAAGGAAAGATTTAGTTTTAATAATTACAACTAATTAAAATTATTTGCGTTTATTATAGCATATTTAATAAACGTTTGCTATTTGATTGTAGATAATTTTTTATTCTTTGGGCGCGGCTTCGCGAACCAACGGTATATCCAAATCCACTACGGTTTCACGGCGGGATTTGAGATCCAAATCACCCGAAGAATATTTGGTGTAACCTTCTTTTTCAACCGTGATGTAATAGGTATTGTGTTCCGCGAAAAAGCCGTATTTACCATTGTTGGTTGTGGCTTGAGTTTCCAGAAGTTTATTGAATTGTTTATCGAAGATGCGAACCACGGCTCCGCTGACAGGTTTTTTGGTTTTGGAATCAAATATTCTGCCCCAAGGACGCGGTTTAGCCGGAAGAGCCAGTTGGCGGAATAAGAGATAAAAGAGAATTTGCAAAACCAGTACCATGACAACAAAAACAGAAGGAGTGATGATGAGAGCGGCGAAGGCGAGAATGACTCCGGAGAGAGCAATGATATGTTGAACACGTTTTAAAAATCTGCGGTAAAGTACTTTGCGCGGAGTTTCGATTTTTTGCGCCGGATCCACGGGAATATTGACCGCTATTTCGCCGTCTTCTTCGAGATTGATGTTTTCGCCGTGATAAAGATCCGTGTAAACAGAATCATCTTTTTTCTTGGATAAGAAAACCGTGGGGAAAGAGTATTGGGGTTTCACGACTTCGATATAGTAGTGTCCTTTTTTGGTGCGGAAATAAAATCTGCCTTCTTTATCGGTAACTTTGGTTTGCACAGTCATTTTGGTTTCAAAATGCATCAAGCGGACAACCGCCATTTCAATGGGTTGCTTGTTTAATGAATTGTAAACAACACCCCAGCGGCGCTTGCGCAGTTTGCCAAACAATAGGATGGGTTGAGCAAAAAGATATTGCAGATAGGTTAAGAGGTTCAGCAAGCCCAAAGCACTGCCAAGATTGATTAGGGCTACGCCAACCAAAGCCGGAACAACCCAATCATCCGTAATGGTTACGATTTCCGGAGCACGGATGGCATCGAGCGCCGTTAAAGCGACGTACTCGATCGATTCAGGTACGGATTCAATTTGTAAAACTTGCTCAACTTCTTCTTCGCAGAGCTCGGGATTGCCGGTTAAATCCACGGCCAGAGTACGGCCCAATGCCCGGCGAGAATCAGAGGCGATGGTGTAAGAGCGTAAAAACTCGCCTTCGTAATAAATGCTCACGCTGACGGCATGACTGACAGCGGGATTGACTTTGGTGATGGAAAATTTGAGATTTTCGCAGTTGGAATCATCAACCTGAACGTAGACATCATTACCCGTGGAGATGCCGGCTTGTTCGGTAAAGCTGTAAAGAGTCGAGCCTCCGGACACATCTTGGGATGAGGAATATTCGCCTCCGGTGGTGCGTGATTGGCCGGATCTATCGGTGATGGTTATGCTGTATGATACTTTGGAGCAATCGATTTTACATGTATTAATGAACAAAGGTTCGGGAATGGTGATGAGTTCGATGCGATCGCCGAACACATTGCGCGTTACTGTGATAAGCGGAGAGCGCTGCAAATCATAGCCGACTTTGGCGACTTCCACGTAGTAAACGCCGTTGGGAACACGGAAAACAAAGTTGCCGTTTTCATCGGATAAAGCGGGGTTGACCTGGCCGTATGGAGCACTGTTCCAAATTACGGTTTGACCGTTAATGATTTGATAAAGGGTGACAGTGGCTCCGGGAACCGGTGTGATGCCGGCGATTATTTCGGCCACGACGACTTCGCCCGGATCTTGAACTTGAAAAACATCCTCGGCTTGAGCCAGAGCTCCGCTGACAAAGGTGACGCTGACATTGGAAAAGAACAGGCCGGATGCCGGAGCCGGGAAGGTGCCGGTGAATTCGGTGCCGTTGGCGGATAATGCCAAAGAATACATTTGACCGTCCACAACAATAAAGGCGGCATCAGCTTGTTCGCCCAAAGCGGCTACGGAGACGGTGACAAAAATTGTTTCATTGGCCAAGACCCCGTATGTTCCGGATGAATCGGGTTCGAGCAACAGAGTGCCGTTGGCTCCGTAATAGATGGGGTTGATTTGAATCGCGGTTGGAACTGTAGGCGGAGTGGTGGTGGGAGTTGGCGGAAGAGGCGGAGTGGTGGTTGGCGGAGTTGGAGGAGTAGTGGTGGGGACCGGAGGCAGAGGAGGCGTTGTTGTGGTTGAAGTTGGCGTTGGGGGAAGAGTGCCGAAAGGCATGGCATCATCCAAAGCGCCGGAAGCGAAGCTGCCGTCAAAATCGTAAGGATAGGCACCGTAATAATAAGTGACGCCATTGGTTAAACCGGTATCGACCGTGGTTAGAGCTAAACCATCGTAAACCAAATCACCGTCATAGGGGCCGGTGGGAAAGCCTCCGAGCTTGCGGACAAGACGGACGCCCGCGAAATCTGGTTCCGGAGGATGAGTCCAAACAAGATTAACGATGGTGTCGCCCGGAGTGGCGGTGAGAGTGATGTTGGTGGGCGGAGTTTGATCTGAAGTTGTGCGGAAGGTGTAGATTGTGGAAGTGGCGCCGATGCCCATGGCATCGTAAGAGATGACACGGTAATAATACAATGTCTCGGGCAATAGAGAGGTGAGAGGTACGGCGTGATTGGTGACGAAACTGTTGGCCGTGGAGAACATGCCCAAGCCGGGAGTGAGACCATATTCCACGCGGGAGTTGGCGGCGCGGTTGGTATCCCAGATGATGATAGCCGAAGTATCGGTTATGTTGGTGCTGGTGACGTTATAGATTTCGAGCGGGGGCCAAGGGAGCGTGGTAAAAGTGTAATCAGCGGACGTTGCGGAATTGCCGTATTGATCAGCCGAGGTGACACGGAAGTGATAAAGCGTGTTTGGTGTTAAACCGGTCAGATCGATGCCGTGTGATAAGACGAGCGAGCCGTTGGATACTGTGTTGCCATAGGCATCGGTAATGCCGTATTGGACGATAGAGGTGGCGGGTTCGTCGGTATCCCAAATGATACGGGCGCTGGTTTGGGTGATGTTGATGGCTTGGGGGTTGAGGATGACCGGAGGAGTGGTGTCGACGGGGCCTCCGCCTCCCGGGGTTGTAACGGTTAAAGGCAGTTGATTGGAGGTGATGCCGGGAATTGGGTTGTGAACCGTGATTTGCCTGGTTCCACCGGTTAATACATCAGAGGCTAAAATGCTGGCTATGACTTCGGTGGAGCTGACAAAAAGCGTGGCACGATCCGCACCGTTGATGCGGGCAATGGAGCTGGAGACAAAACCCAAACCGGTAATTGTCATGTTAAAAGCACCCGAGCCGGCCACGACCGAGCTGGGATTTAAATTGGTAATTTGCAATGAAGCGCCCACGGTTGCATCCACGCTCACACCGCTGTTTGTCATGATGGCTTGTGCGACCTGGCCCATGTCGCCAAAACCGCCGGCAATAGTAATGGCATAACTGCCGGCAACCGCCGGATTGGTTAGTTGATTGACTCCGCCGGTTGCATTGGTGCCGATGTAGATTGTTATGTAATCGTTGGGATTAATGGTGCCCGGAGCGGAGTTGGTTGGAGGGGTGAGGGTTAGGATTCCGCCGGCAAATGAAGCGCCCCAAATGTTGACGCCGGCGGCGGCTGCCAAGGTATTATTTGTTTCCAAACCGGTAACAGGACCGTGCAAGAGATCGATATCGTTAAAGTTGACCGCGCCGGTTGTCCATGAAGAAAGGTTTATGGTGATGGTATCGGCGGGGGAATCCACTCCGGAGGGGGTGCGGAATTTGTAGGAGTGGTCGGCCAAAGTGCTCACGGTGTGATTGGAAAGGCTGACCGTGGAATTTAGCAACGCGGCACCAAAGGATGGTTTGGCGAAAACGCTAAAAACCATCACTGCCATTAAAATGATGGCTTGAAATTTTTGCATACTATTTTTAGACAAAAAACTCATTTTGTTTGCAACAGGCTTACATTGAATATTATACTCTATTTCAAACAGACTATCCAGATAAAAAATCTCCGCCTTGTGGACGGAGATTTTGCTTGATTCTGCGATAATTATTTTTTCTTGCTCGAGTTTTTGATGGCTTTGGAAACAATGGCTTTGTTATAGGCCTTCATGACAAAGAAGAGGATGACCAAAGCAATGAACAAGATCAAGCCCATGCGCCAAGGGATGACCCAGAAAGAGACTTCTTGCGCCGGAAAGGCGGTATTGCTTGAGCCGTATTTTACATCCACTTTGGCCGTGTAACGACCCAAGGCAAAGTTATGCCATTCATTAGCCAGACCATCGATAAACCTTCCGCCCGATGCCATGGTTTCGCTTTTGGCCCACCAAGTGTTGATACGGCGAATACTGCTGGGAAGCACAGCCGAATTGCGCGGATTGGCCGGTACGCGCGCCACTACACCGCCCCACATATTGCGGATTTCCAAGGTGCCTTTGGGGCGGAAGTGAATGTTGCCTGTGTTGCGAATGCGGAGGTCGAAGAAGGCGGGCAAATGGCTTAAGACTTTTTTATTAACTGTGAAAGATTCGATATTGGCTTGTTCCGTAATGTCGCCGGCGACTTTGACTAAGAAGAGAACTCCTGTTTTTGGTGCGATTTTCGATCCGGTTGTTTCAGGTTCCAAATCAGGGGGGTCTAATGATAAAAACACTGCCCCATAATGACCTCCGGGTTCGGCATCCAATGGTGCATTGATGGTGTATTCAACTTCAACGGTACTTTTCGGAGGAATGATAAGTTTATTTTCATTAAAAGAAAACCATTTGTAAAAACTCATTACATCCTCTTCGTTTACAATGTACTCTTGCCTGCCTTCTTCACCAACCGGTAAGAAGCGTTGAGCTCCGATGTAATAGACAGCGTCTTCGTCCATGGTGTTGGTTACTCGAATTTTTCCGGAAGCGCTCATGCCCGGAGCTAAATCGTGCTCAATGACGACCGGCGAAACGGCGACAGCCAAAGCATTGGCAGGGCCTCCGAATAAGCCAAAGGCGCAAATTATTGCGAATATAGACCAAAATAAGTATTTGATTTCTTTCATAGTTAATGATTTATAAATTATAAACGAATACATTGTAAACATAATGCACTGATTTAGGAAGAGCGATATTGAGTTTTATTATTCCACCCCCCACTTGCGTGGGGAATGGTGAATTAAACCCAAGATTGATTAGAAGGTTGGAGTAATTCTGTAGGTTACAGTGTGTTGATAGTAACCCACAACTGTTCCACCATCCATAGCCGCCTGATGAGTGATTTCGGTCGTCGATAGCGTTGAAGACCCGATGAATGAATTACCATAGGTCACAATGTTGGTTGGTGCAACAGGGACGGGTGTATCATCATCGTTAAAAACACCGGCTTCGACTATGGGGTTGGTATAAACACCAGAGCCATTATTGCCGCCGATTGTGGCGCCAACGACTTCAATCCCATAACCTTCTGTTCCGGCTGTGACCGTTCCATCTTCTGTTATGTCTGTAATCGTTGCAAATGAGGCTGTTGAAAGTTCTTTATCGCTCTCAATGGAAACCGCAAATCCGCTTTGTGCGTTCGTGGAAATCTTGAGGCGATAATCACATTCGCTAACGGTTGCAGGATCAAGTGTTCCAAGATGACAATCATGTTTTTCAACTGCCAGGTTGGTGGAGCTGACGATAGCAAATTCCAAGGTCGGTTGCACTGACGCGTCAACCAAAACATCATTGCCGCCATTAACATAGAACTCAGTGGCTCCGTAATCTGCATTGGCATTGCTGGTTAAAACAGCCAATGAGAAATTGCCTTCATACAAATCGCCGCCGGCCATTGCAACCGGTACGCGAACACAGACACCACCATATGTACCCAAGGCAACCGTGTCGGCAAGTGTAAAGACTATTTGGCTGGCTGTTGCGCCGGCTTCATAAGAACCATTCTCTCCAAAAGCTGTAGTGGTAGCACAAGCACCGAGCACCGTGGAAGAACCGATACCTGTATCGCTCCAATCAACCGTCATGCGAATTTGAGTACCGGTAGCGTATTCACCTTCGGTTGTCCAATAAACGGTCGTTGTCACAAAACCATCGGTGCCGGCTGCGGCGATTTCGCCGTTTGCGGGATCGCGGGTAAGAGCAACACCATCAGCGTGTGCGGGCAACATTGCTACGCACATGGTGAACAGGGCAACGAAGGAGGTTAATTTTAAATAATATTTGTTCATAATCATTTTTTTATGATTGATTTTTTTTGATGAACTTAAATGTTCATTTTAAATTATCGAAGACTTTGCACGCCATGAGCAGTGCAAAAAATCATACATCCATGCTTTTCCCCCTCATGGTGAAAAACACATCGATATACGCTTCGAAATAAATTAGTTGTTCCCAGTATCACTATGATACTTGGATACTTCGACCTTTCAAGGAACCATGATTATCCAGTCCTGTCATCCGGATAAACATTGAGCCTTGATGCGCCTCTTGAGCTTTATTACGATGCCATGCGCGCGGTTTGGTTTTGCTTAATTGGTATTGTACACCAATTATGAACAATTGTTAAAAGTTGGGTGTTAATAAGTAGCTGACCGTCTGTTGGTAACTGCCGGCCGGGACCGTGTAATCAACACTGGCCTTGTAGATCATGCTGACCCTGTCGGCGGATGCTGTTGACGTGCTCTTTTGAATGTCGCGGAGTGTTGTAGTAATGGAAAAATCACTGCCCGTGCTGGTTGCGGTTTCGCCGTAGACCCGGCCGCCGTATTCGTTTTCGCCGGCTGTAACCGTGCCGTCCGATACATCATTGATGCGGGCTGTGGGAGAGGATTCGAGATAGCCGTCGGATTGGATTTGCAATGTATAACCATTGGCGGCATTGGTGCTGACCTCGGTTTGCACAACGGCGGCCGAGCCGGTGCCATCCAATATGCCGAGAGCGATAAGATGACCTTCGGTGCGGTAAACAAAATCATTACCGCCGGCCGGAGTCGTGCCGATTTCGGCTGTCATGCCATCCCATTTATCTACGGTAAGAACAAGACCGGTAACATCAATAACTTTGCCGACGACGACATTGAGATCGAGCCCTCCGGCATCTTCGACGACAGCGATGCGAGTACCGGTTACAAAGTAAGTTGTGTTTGCGACGGTGACTGTGTTGCCAACGAGTGAGAGAGCGGTATAAGCGGTTTCGGTATTATTTTCTTGAGCGCCCAAAATAAACTCGAGAGTCGGGAGCTCCATCTCTTCATCGGATTGGCGATAGCCGGCGTGTAATAAATAATTTCCGCTGTTGGAATAGCCTGTGCCCTGCTCGCCCAGCGTGTCGCTGATTTGAAAATTGGTTGAAGTACTGAAATCCGTTCCGCCGGAGTTAATGGAATCAAAGTTAATCTGAAAATTGGTGCTGGTCATTGCCGCGCTAACACCATTGGTAATGGAAAATACAATCAGCAAAAATACTCCAAGATAAGCTCGAAACATAACTGGGTATAGTATAACATACTTCGGGAGCAGCCGTAACGTCGTAACGTCGTAACGGGGTTACCACGAAGCCATTACAACAGTCCGTCGTAGGGATAAACCTCGTGTTTATCCGTGCTGGATGTGCAGTTTTCTTGGCGCGGATAAACACAACCCTTCGTATAACTTCGGGTCACAGGCAATGTTTATCCCTACGAAACCAATCTGCTGTACTTTGAGAGGCATGCCTCTCAAAGCAAACCCGGCATTATAAAGCCCCCTCTCTTTCCTTAAGAGAGGGGGAAGGGGGTGAGTTACAGCTTAACTCACTCTAAATCTCTCTCTTAAAGCAAGAGAGAGATTTGTTAACTAAGTTTTATTTAGCGGAGATTTCTCACATCCGATTCGAAATGACGAACCTTAGTTTGAGTTAACTTGGTAATTTGCAGCCCCTCCCTTGGTTTCAGACTTGCCCCAACTAAAATACGAAGCACCTCCTTAATAAGGAGGCTGGGAGGATCCGCCGTAACTAAAAAACTAAAACAGGGATTATTTCCCTGTTTTGCGAATGGTGCGGGTTGGAGGTTTTCGGGCGGGGGCGCGGAGGAGGAATTGGGGGGCATCTTCGGCGATGTCGAAGAACATGTCGCAGGCGCCTTTGAGTTCACCGCTCGAGGATTTGGCAAAAGCAACGACCTCGACGATGACTCCGTGAGCCTGGAGGTATTCGACACAAGGGACAAAGTCACCGTCGCCGGTCATGAGGATGAGCACATCGACTTTTTCAGCGAGCTTAACGGCATCGATTGTCATGCCCACATCCCAATCGGCTTTTTTCATACCGCTGGAAAACTCGAGGACATCTTTAACGCGAAGCTCAATTCCGCCTTCGACAAGTGCTTCAAAAAAAGCCATTTCATCGCCGGCGCGGGATTTGGCGACATAAGCGATGGCGCGAATAAGTTGACGGTCTTGAACCGCGGCTTTGACGACAGCCGGAAAATTCAGCTTGGCATCATAAAGATGTTTGGCCGAGTGATACATATTTTGCGTGTCGATTAATACGGCTACGCGTTGGGAGGGACGTTTGATCATAAAAAAATGCTGTTGATGCACAATGCATGGTGCACGATGCAGGATGAATGATGGGGTGTTATGAAATTGAATTACGAATTTCGTATTTCGTATTTCGCAAAAAACTTCGAACCACGAATTACGAACCACGAACTATGAATCTAAGAATCTGAGAAACTAAGCTGTTAATGAGTTTATCCTGCTACGCCATAGGACAGGTTAAGAGAAGCTTAAATTACTCTTGATGAACTTTGAGCTTGATGAACTTTTAACTTAACTACTGAACTCGTTATAAACGTTATGAACGTTATGAACGTCCGAATTGTGGCTCGCAGCTAGTTTACCTGTGTCGATGATTGCTGGCAATGGAACAAAAAACGCGATTGCTCGCGTTTATGATTTTTTAGACTTTGAGTTTGCTCATGAGCTCGTCGTAGGATTTGGGATCTTCGCGTTTGAGATACTTCATGAGACGGCGGCGTTCGCCGACTTTTTTGATTAAACCGCGGCGCGAGGAAAAATCCTTTTTGTGTGTGCGGAGGTGGCCGGTGAGCTCTTTAACCTCTTCGGTAAGGATGGCGATTTGGACTTGCGGAGAGCCGGTGTCCGTGGCGTGCACCTTATACTTATTAATAATATTCTGCTTGCGTTTGGGATCCAACATAGATCTTTGGCGGCTGTGACGTACCCGCGATCGTTTACAATCGAGTGCATGGCAAAGCGGCCATATTCGCGCGTTTTCGAGCCAAAGCCCAAAAAGCGTAGTGATTTATTGATGAGTCAAAGATTAGCAAAGATAGTGAAAACTGTCAATCGGATGCCAGTCGTAACGGAAAACCGACCCAGGCTTGTAATTTCTGCTCCTAAGGCGCATCCACCTTTATAAGCTGCCAGCTACCAGCTTCCAGCCACTAGCTAAAATAACCATTTTTGTCATTTCTGCTCCTTAGGCGCATCCGCCTCAGGCGGAGAATCGGATGTGAGAAATCTCCACCGGTTTCTACCAGCCAAATAACAAGTTTGTC
>CALFEO010000031.1 GCA_937949995.1 uncultured bacterium | reverse complement strand
TATTATTAAATGGTACATAAATCATTAGTTTGCTAGTCTAGAGCCATAATAAATATATGCCTGATTAGGGATTATTTATCTACATTGAGACAAAAATCCACAGACATAAAATCAAATATGTTTCTTTCCATAAAGTCGTACCTGCGTGTACGCATTGCTTTGGCTGGTGTAATGGCAGTAATTTTTGCCTTTGCGCCGCTTTTTAGTATCCAAACTGCTAAAGCGGCCATACCCCAAACCATCAACTACCAAAGCAGACTCTTAACCCCCGGAGGATTGCCGGTTACTTCCACAACCGCTATCCAGCTCTCATTCTACCTCCATCCCACCAACGGAGCTCCCGGAGATGCACCGGCACAAGCCGGGCCTTTGGTCTGGAAAGAAGTATATGACCAAGGATCAGGAGCTTGCTCCATGATTACACCTGATGCCAAAGGTTATTTTTTCCTTAAGTTAGGCTCTTGTACTCCTTTCCCCTCATATCTTGACTTCAGCGAAGTCATGTATGTGGGAGTTAAGATTGGAGCAGATGCGGAAGCCAGTCCCAGAGTTCAGCTCTCCTCACATCCATACGCTTTAAATGCTTACAGACTTAACGGTTTTGAAGCCACTACAACCGCCACAGCCAATCAATTATTGGCTTTGGACAGCAATTTAAACTTTAACATCGCTACCGGAACCTTTACGGGTGCCGGCTTATTTATTAACGGCACTTCCACTCTCCAGCAAGTCACTTTCACCGTGGCTACCGGCACATCTCTTAACCTCACTCAATACTTGGCCATCGGAGCCATCAGACTTGATGCCACGGGCACCAACAATCAAACATCAGGCGCTTACCTTGTCGGAGTCTTTGATGAATTCACCAACTCCAATGCCACCACCGTGCAAGCGGCTTTGTTTGACTTGGATACGGCCATCACCACGGTTTCATCCACTTTGTATGCCATGGATTTGCAACAAGTGACTGATAATGGAGCCACGACGACCAATAGAATTCAATTCGCGGGAGCAACATCAGCGGGCGACATCATTCCCGGAGCGCATGACACCTATACTTTGGGCAATTCGGATTTACGCTGGTCAGAGTTATGGAGCGGTATTGTTCATGTAGGCACTTCCACCTGGGATTTGGCGCAGGCTGATAACGGAGCATTTACAATCAGTGGAAATGCGGGAAGTGAGCGGATGAGAATTTTGGCTGATGGTAAAGTGGGAATCGGTTTAAGGGCTCCGGAACAAATGCTTTCTGTACGCGATACTTTGTTGGTCGGACAATATGAAGGTATTATTCCTCCGGGAGGCAAGAGCGCGAATCTTATTTTAAGAGCCACTGACGGATTTTCGCCGGGTATTCAGGGATCTGCTTATACATATTTTCAAAGAGATGCAACTGATATTGCCAGATTTGGCATAACGCCAAATAACAGCATTAACTTTGACCATTGGGACGGGTCGGCTTGGCTTTCCAGAATGGTAATCAGTTCAATAGGTTTTGTCGGCGTGGGAACAAATGCTCCGTCAACTTTATTACATGTTCAAGGCGGTGCCAATGGGGCGGCTTTATTGACACTGGATTCCGAAGATGGCAATGCCATGGGCATGGATGCGGGTATCATTATTAATTCAGATAATATTAATGGTTCTGATGCGGCATATTTGATTTTTAAGAATAATGGTGTACAAAGCGCAAAATTTTTAGGAGGAACTTCGGGTTCAGGTTTTGATTTGGCTGCCAGTACGACCTTTGGAATTAATCAAGATGGTTTTGTTCGCCTGCACATGACTGACATGGGTAACTTTGGTTTTGCAACCGATACACCGGCCTATCGTTTGGATGTTGCGGGTGATGCCCGTTTGACATCACAATTCATGTTGGGACGTTATGCGGTAAATCCGATTACAGGCAATCAAGCGGGATCCATGATTTATAATACAGCGGATCTTGTACCTTATTATTGGGATGGTACGCAATGGGTTGCATTTGCTACGGGAACAGTTGCGGATCAAGTGACTTTGGATTTGGCTTATGATGGAGGAGGTTTTGGAGCCGGAAAATTTATCATAACCGATGCCGGCCCTATTGAAATAACCAATACAACCGGTACTTTGGGTTTCATGTCGGTTACTCATTCTACAAATGCCGAGGGTCTTTGGGTGAATAATCTTGGCGATGGAAGTGCTTTCAGTGCCAGAAATGTGGGTGCGGGTGCAGGTTTTTATTCCCGCAATCAAGGCACGGGTTACGGTGCCAGATTGGATAATAATACCAGTAATGGCATTGGTTTATTTATTGATAATTCAAATGATGGTATCGGTTTACAAATAGATCATGCCGGAGCAAATTATGGTTTTTATATTGAAAACATCGGTACAGGTCCCTCATTATGGATTGAAGATGAGGCTTCGGATACAAGTCCGTTTGTATTGAATTCGGCAGGTCAGCTCGGCATCGGCACCTCCGCTCCGGCTACATTATTGCATGTCCAAGGTGGTTTAAACGGACGTGCTGTTTTAACTTTAGATTCTGATGATGGTAATGGTGACGGGCAAGACGCGGGTATATATATTAATTCTGATCATGCCAATGGATCTGACTCGGCTTTTATTGAGTTCGCTAACAATGGAGTCGTGACCGGGAAAACTTTTTCATCTCCTTTTGACGCAGGATTTATGGTTAACGGAAATGCACCTTATAGAATATATACTAACAGTAATGAAAGAATGACTGTTACCGGTGATGGTAATGTCGGTATTTCGACTTCAACGCCCGCTTATCGTTTGGATGTGGTCGGCGATTCACGATTGTCCGGACAATTCATGTTGGGACGTTATGCGTCTTTACCGGTCAGCGGATATCAAGCCGGCTCATTGGTGTATAAAACTTCTTCATCCACCATCAATTATTGGGATGGCACGCAATGGAGAACCGTGGCTACGGCCGAAGATGTACGCAGTTCATTGTGGGATGAGGATCATGACACGGGTGTGCAGGTAGAGGAATCGGCTGACGAAGATTACATTAGATTTGATACAGCGGGAGTTGAGAGGATGTATATTAGAAATGATGGTTATGTAGGAATCGGAACAGATAATCCATTGGTATCGTTGTTAATGGTAGGGCCGGGTTCTCATGAGGCTTCTTCATTTTCAGTTGCCGGTATTTCGGGCATGTTGAACATAGCCAATTTTAGAGACGAGAATGGTGAAAACGTCTTTAGAGCCGGAGGCAGCGTGGCTGGCAATGATTTGGTAGTTGGTTTTGGCGATTTGGATTACGGAGGCATTGGAACATCCATGCAAGTTAACTACGGGGCCAATGCCATAGAATTATCACACAGTGAATTGAGATTGATGGATCAATTCGGCGGTGAATATGTTGGCTTTATTGCGCCTACAGCTTTAACGGGTAATACAATTTGGACTCTGCCAAGTGCCGATGGTACTAACAATCAGGTATTAATTACAGATGGTGCCGGAACATTGAGTTGGGCCACATCATCGGATTTGGTTTATAACATTTATAATTCTGACGGTCTTATTCCCGAAGATCGCGATGTTACCATTGCCGATGGTTATGAATTAAGGTTTGTAGATCAAAGCAATCCTGCAAATTTTCTATATTTTCAACCGGATTACAATACCAACGGCAATTTAAGAATTGGAGCTGTTAATAATGATGAAGGTAATACCAACCATTATTTGGAATTCATGGATAATTTCAAAATGGTTTCCCAGCATGGCATTGAAATAGATGCGAGCACCAGTCAAGTTGATCTTTATGGAAATAATGCGGTTTTACATATTGGAGCTGATAATCAATTTTATGATTTTCGCGCTGCCGGTTCAAGATATGGTTTACGTTATGAAAGTGATTTTTCAGCTGATTTTGTTGACAGATCTTTGGTGGACAAGGAATATGTAGATAATAGGGTCGCTTCCAGTACGAACAATATTTACGGAACTGATGGTTATCTGGCAAGCGATAGAATCGTTAACGGCATTGGCCGCGGTTTATACGTCAGCACAACCAATGGCGGTTTCTTTGATGCTGATATCAGAGATGGTTCTGATTTGGGCTTTATACATGTCCGTCCGGATGAAGTGGAAATGAATGTGGCTAATCCGTCTCAGTATTCGGGTTTGGTTTTCAATTCAGGAGGTGTCTCATTTACTCATAACGCCTCTGCCAGCACTACTCAATTTTATATCGGTTCAAACATGATGTTGACCGATGGCATGAATCTTAGAGGTATTGAATACGCGGCAGATTATTCGGCGAATTATACCAATAGGACTTTGGTTGATAAGGAATATGTTGATAATCTAGTAGCAAGCACAAGCGGAAATATTTATACTCAGGACGGCACTCTGATGGCTAACAGAACTGTTGATGGAGATGGTTATGGCTTGAGTTTTACAAACATGCCTTATTTGAGCGCTTTTGCTACTTATTATTATGTTGATACTTCGGCGGGGACATGGTTTGAAATGGATAATGATCAAATGAGCTTGGTAGCTGCCGCGGGTAGGTTTGTCTTGAATGGCACGCAAGGTCTTTGGCAGGATGACAGGATAGCTGGTAATCAGCACGGAGTAGAGTATGCTGCTGATTATTCAGCTGACTACACCAACCGCTCCTTGGTGGATAAGGAATATGTAGACAATTATTTAAGCGCTTCAGCCGGTAGCGGTTTAACTTGGGATGCTCTTAATAATGAAATAGATTTGGGCGGTGCTTTGACGGGAAATGCATCTATAAATTACGGCGGTTGGGATTTTAAAATCGAGCAAGGAAACAGTTATCAACTGTACAATACGACCAATTATGTGACTTATGTTTCCGATGGTGTTGATTACACAACTTTGTTGCAAAATAAAGATAATCTGCAAATTTCTGGTTCAGCCGGATTTGTCGGTGCTACCTATGAATTTGATTATTCAGCCAACTTTACCCCTCGGTCTTTGGTTGATAAAGAATATGTTGATAATGCCATCGTTGCCGCCACCACAACCTTGCAAGCCGCTTATGATGCCGGAGGCTCGGCTTTGGGCAGACAGATTTATACTTTGAACAGTGCTAACCCGGTTGAGATTTTGAATCCCGGAACCGATCCATGGGAAACGGGTTTGGCTCTGACCAATGCCGTGAATGGAGGAGGGTTGGCTATTCAAACCATGGAACAATTTGGAGATCTTGGAGCCAGAATGTATTTTACTAGTAATACAAGCGATCCGAAAAATGGTTCAGGAGCTTATATGAATTGGAACAATAACACGGAGTCTTTTGAATTTGGCTATCAAAGGTCGGGCACGCGGGACAGTACTTTTTATATAGATTATAGCCAGATGGCTTTGCAGATCCCCGGATCGGCCAGTCAAGGAGCTTTCAGTATTTTGGCTACAAATTATAATGTGCCCATCTTACAATTAAGAAACGGCGGTGCCAGTGAATTTACAAATAATATTAAAATGTCGGTAGGAACAAGTACACCTGAAGCAAAAGTGACGGCTTATAGTGGAAGTATGTATTATAGAACCGATGGCACGGGATCGGGCCAACAGGTATATGTTAAGACCACTGATGTGGGAAATACGGGTTGGGTGGCTTTAGCGGGCGTGGATTCCAACCATTGGCAAAAAAATACCAATGTATTGTCGCCTACCGATTCAGCTGTTTATCAAGTTAATGTTACAAATAACAGCGCGAGCACCTTAACCGGATTCAAAGCGGTTAATACCAATGATGCCAGTAACTATGCGGGAGCTGTTTTGGAACTTAAAGGTAGCGGTGCTGATTTTACGAACAATATTTACTTCGGCAAATACAGTTCCAATTTCTACGTGCCTTCTTGGGCGGGCAATGGCGTGTTAGCCACGGATAAAAATTTGGTCATCGGCTCCGTGGGTACCGGCACATTAATCAGATTCCAAGTTGGGGGTGGTTATACGGCTCCAACCAGCAGAATGACTTTGGATACGGACAGTTTGGATTTATTGGCCGGAGTCAGCTTGAACGTGGGCGGTAATACGGTGCTGGGCGACGCGACAAGTGATACTGTGACATTTAACGCCAGAGTAAACTCCAATGTTCTGCCTTCCGTTACTAATACTTATTCATTGGGCAGTACCACTAATCGCTGGTCCGACGTTTGGGGAGCTAATGTACACATCGGAACCTCTACTTGGGATTTGGCGCAGGCCTCCAACGGAGCTTTTACTGTCAGCCAAAACGGAGGCAGTGAGAGGATGAGGATTGCCAGTACGGGGTATGTTGGCATTGGCACCAATCAACCATTGTCCATGCTTGATGTTAGATCCGGAGGATCTTCCACGCCGTATTCCGCTTCTACCATCTCCATGCAAAGCGCAACAGACGCGGCTCTGCAAGTTATTAGCGGTACTGCGAATTATGGTTATTTAATGTTTGGCGACGGAAGCGGCGTTGATGGTTATCGCGGTCAAGTAAGATATAACCACGCGGATGATTCCATGGATTTCTTGACCAGCTCGACCCAGAGAATGAAGATTACAAATATTGGCAGAGTAGGCATAGGCACAACCAGTCCCGGGTATGCTTTGGATGTAAGCGGCAGCGTGAGATTAACCTCGCAGTTCATGCTGGGCACCATAATCCCGCCGGTTGGCACGCAGGCTGGTTCAATGGTTTATTCCACTGCCTCATCCAGTCCTTATTTCTGGGACGGCAGTGAATGGGTGGCTTTGGGCGGCTCCGATGCCACGGCCGGTTCGTTGTGGGATACGGATCATGATACGGGTATCCAAGTCGAAGAATCAACGGATGAAGATATTATCAGATTTGATACTGCGGGAACCGAATACTTTACAATGCAGGGTCCGCGTTTAAGCGTGCTGAATTCTGGTAATTCTGTATTTTTCGGACAAAATGCGGGCAGAGTTGATAACTTGTCCAATAGACAAAATGTTTATGTCGGTACGTCGGCCGGTTACAATAGTGCAACCGGATTGTACAACGTAGCAATGGGCTACCAAGCATTATACAATCATGCGGCTCCCAATAATACGACAGCCATCGGCCATAGCGCGGGTAGAAATTATTCGGGTGCTTTTGGCAGTACGATGGTTGGTTATTATGCCGGTTATCAATCCTCCGGCAATAACAATGTTATGATCGGATATGAATCCGGCATGGAAAATACGGGCAGTGATAACTTTTTCATGGGACGCGGTACCGGTTGGTATAATACGGGCAATAATAACATTATGATGGGTTATTACACGGGTTATGATGCTCGAGGCAGTAATAATATATTCTTTGGAACCAATGCCGGTTATGAGAATAGAGGCAGTGACAATATCTTTTTGGGAGTTTCAGCAGGAAGCAAATCGATCGGCAATGACAATATCTTTTTAGGATATCAAGCAGGTGTCGCAAATGCCACCGGTACGAGGAACGTATTTTTAGGCAGACAAGCCGGCAATAACAATGTTTTGGGCAGTGGTAATATTTTCTTGGGTTATCAAGCCGGCTACAGCGAAACCAATTCAAATCGTTTATATATAGATAATTCCAACACGTCAGCTCCTTTGATTTATGGTGAATTTGATACCAATGTTTTAAGAATCAACGGGGCATTGCAGATCAACAATCCTTCCAGCACGGGTTATGCTTTGCCGACGACTGATGGTAATTCGGGACAAATCCTAATCACCAACGGAGCGGGCAATGTTTCTTGGGTCAGTTCCAGTGCATTGGGAACCGATACTTTCCAAGATGTTACGGATCGCGGAGCTACAACAACCAATTGGATTCAATTTGCCGGAGCAACATCGGCCGGGGATATTTTGCCTTCAATTCATGATACTTACAGTTTAGGGAATACGGATTATCGCTGGTCGGATATTTGGGGAACCAATTTGCATGTCGGTACTTCAACTTGGGATTTAGCTCAAGCGGACAACGGCTCGTTTACGATTTCTCAAAGAGATAACAGTGAGATGATGCGGGTGACTACTGATGGCTATGTAGGTATTGGCGTGGAAAATCCGGAAGAGCTTTTGTCGTTAAACGACGATATATTGATTGGTCAATTTGAAGGATCGATTTTACCAATCGGCGGATATAATAGACAGTTGATTATTAGAGCTACTGATGGACAATTGGCCGGAACTCAAGGAACGGCTTATACGACCTATCAAAGAGACGGTATTAATTATGCGCGAGTTGGTTTGGACACGAGTAACAATATCAATTTTGGGCATTATGACGGCTCTTGGAGCAATCAAGTGGTTATTTCAACCAGCGGAAATATGGGCATTGGAGTGTTTGCGCCTTCTCGTAAATTGCAAGTTCAAGGCAGTACAACGCCGGGTGATAATTTGTTCAGACTTGCCGGCGGCGCCAATGGTGCATATTTGAGCATGTATGCCAGTACTACGGATGATAGAAACATGGTGATTGAGGTACAAAGAAATCTACAGTTTTATTCGCAAGCAAATGCTGTCATGTCTCTGAATAACGATGGAAGTGTGGGTTTTGGTACTGATTCGATAGATGCGCGCATCAATGCGGAACAAAGTGCCGGTATCGTTGCATCCTTTAATCGTACTAATGATGATGGAACCATTGTTTCATTACGTCAGGATGGGGCGGAAGAAGGAACGATTTCCGTTTCTGCAAATACCATTTCATATAATGCTTTCACGGGTTCTCACTATGCTTGGACGGATGAGGTCATGGAAAAGGGATTGTTGGTTACTTTGACGGGTGAGAATCGTTATTTGAACGGCAATACCGCGTCAGAAATTATCTACGGCGTGACCAAATCATCCGCTGTTAACGATTCAAAAGTAATTGGTGCTTACTTATCACTTCAAGAGCCAAGTAAGAGTCACAGCAATAAAAATCCGCATTTGATAATGGCTGTGGGTAATGGCGAGGTTTGGGTGGCGGATAAAGGTGAAAATATCAATATTGGTGATTATCTTATCTCTTCTGATGTGGCCGGACATGCTGAAAAAGATACGGGTGAGTTTATGATCAGTCATATTGTGGCGCGAGCCGCTGAATCCGTAGATTGGACTCAAATATCCGAATCAATCGATGGAATTAAGCATCGCAAAATCTCTGTGTTCTTTGAAGTTTTTGATAAGAATAACATTCAGGGTTCATTGGCCGGCACTTCTTTGCAAGGAGGAGAAAATAATGTGGAAGCTGATGAACTGGTTGTTGCGGAAACTGTTTTTGAAGGTAACGTTACAGTTAAAAATCATGTTACTTTCAGCGAAGATACGGTTGGGCAGGCCATGATTCTTGTCGGTGATAAACGTGTAAGCATTCAATTTGCGCAAGAATATGCAACATTACCGATTGTAACCGTGACTCCGGCCAATAAAATTACAACTCCATATTGGGTCGAAAATGCTTCCGTAACAGGCTTTGACATAGTATTGGACAATGTTCAATATGCGGATTTGGTCTTTAACTGGCACGCTTTTGGCAACAATGGCGGTAAAGTTTACGTCTCCAATGGAACCACCATGGAAATACTCGTCAACGATATGGGAGCTTCGGAATTGGAAACGGATTTATCCGCTTCCGGACAAGTTAATGAAGCGCCTGAAGAAATTATTGAAGATGAGGTTGTGACGGAAGAAGTGCAAAATGAAGTTGTCGAAGAAGTAGTGGTTGAAGAACCAACTTCCGAAGCAACTGAAGAAGTGGTTGAAGAGGTTGTTGAAGAAACTCAAAATGAGACGGGAGTTGTTGAGCTGACAATCGGCGAAGAAGGAGTTGTTACTGAAATTGAATAAACAGGCAAGCGATTTTCAGGGTTGAAAATTTGCCTTAACAAAGTATAATAGTACAGCTTACCCACATCTTATCTCCATGGGAGATAAGGCAATAAAACCGCTATGATTAGCGGTTTTATAATATTTGCATTTTTAACGATATAATTTAGATGTGCCTGAAATGGGTCAAATTAGCCATTTTGTGCACAAAAATCAAAATCAAAATAAATATGTCTTTTGATATCAAGTCGTACCTGCGTGTACGCATTGCTTTGGCTGGTGTAATGGCAGTAATTTTTGCCTTTGCGCCGCTTTTTAGTATCCAAACTAAAGCGGCCATACCCCAAACCATCAACTACCAAAGCAGGCTCTTAACCCCCGGAGGATTGCCGGTTACTTCCACAACCGCCATCCAGCTCTCATTCTACCTCCATCCCACCAACGGAGCTCCGGGAGATGCACCGGCACAAGCAGGGCCTTTGGTCTGGAAAGAAGTATATGACCAAGGATCAGGAGCTTGTTCCATGATTACTCCTGATGCCAAAGGCTATTTTTTCCTTAAATTAGGCTCTTGTACTCCTTTCCCCTCATATCTTGACTTCAGTGAAGTCATGTATGTGGGTGTTAAAATCGGAGCAGATGCGGAAGCCAGCCCCAGAGTCCAGCTCTCCTCACATCCATACGCTTTAAATGCTTACAGACTTAACGGTTTTGAAGCCACTACAACCGCCACAGCCAATCAATTATTGGCTTTGGACAGCAATTTAAACTTTAACATCGCTACCGGAACCTTTACGGGTGCCGGCTTATTTATTAACGGCACTTCCACTCTCCAGCAAGTCACTTTCACCGTGGCTACCGGCACATCTCTTAACCTCACTCAATACTTGGCCATCGGAGCCATCAGACTTGATGCCACGGGCACCAACAATCAAACATCAGGCGCTTACCTTGTCGGAGTCTTTGATGAATTCACCAACTCCAATGCCACCACCGTGCAAGCGGCTTTGTTTGACTTGGATACGGCCATCACCACGGTTTCATCCACTTTGTATGCCATGGATTTGCAACAAGTGACTGATAATGGAGCCACGACGACCAATAGAATTCAATTCGCGGGAGCAACATCAGTGGGCGACATCATTCCCGGAGCGCATGACACTTATACTTTGGGCAATTCGGATTTACGCTGGTCGGAGTTATGGAGCGGTATTGTTCATGTAGGCACTTCTACCTGGGACTTGGCGCAGGCTGATAACGGGGCATTTACCATTGGACAAAACGGCGGCAGTGAAATATTGAGGATTTTAACCAATGGAGCGGTTGGCATAAATAATACTAACCCTCAATATGATTTGGAAGTTGCCGGAGTAATCAGAGCTTGGGGTCAATTGGTGATGGGTAGAAGTAATTTATTGCCCATGATAGGCGTGGAACCGGGCGCAATGCTTTTCAGATCTTTAGATTCGACTGCTCATATCTGGAATGGAACGCAATGGAATCAAATTATTACTTTTGATGATTTGGACTTTGGCTGGAATTTAATTGGTAATACGGGAACAGATCCAAATATTAATTTTCTCGGTACCATAGATACCCAGCCCCTGGTTTTTAGAACGGATAATTTGGAACGCATGAGATTGGATGAGGTTGGTAATTTGGGCGTTGGCACAAATGCTCCTTCATCTTTATTGCATGTTCAAGGAGGCGCTAACGGTGAAGCTATTTTAACCATTAATTCCGAAGATGGAACAGGTGCGGGTGTTGATGCGGGTATTATTATAAATTCTGATAATGATAATGGGTCTGATGCCTCAAACATCAAGTTTTATAATAATGGAAGATACAGCACAAAGCTCACCGGATCTGATGGCAGGTTTTCCATTTGGATGCCGACCAGCACTTCGGAATTTCAAATTGCATCGGGTTTCAGCACAAAATTATTTATGAACGGTTCGGGTGACTTTGGATTCTTTACCGAAACTCCGGCATATCGAGTTGATGTGGTCGGCGATGCGCGTGTGAGCGCTCAACTCATGATCGGCCAATACGCAGTCAATCCGGCGTTGGGCAATCAGGCTGGTGCCATGATTTACAATACCACGGATTTGGTTCCGTATTATTGGGATGGTACGCAATGGATCGCTTTTGCCACGGGGACTTTGGCTGAACTTGATACTTTACAGACGGTTACTGATCGCGGTGCCTCGACAACCAATCCTATAATTTTTGCCGGCGGCACTTCCACGGCTTCTTTGGAAGTTACCGGTGAATTATCAATCAATGGAATCAGATTAAGTGCTTCGGGAACAAATCCTTTGGTCAGTGGAGCTTATCTTGTCGGTACTTTTGATGAATTTGCGAATTTTAACGCTACGACAGTACAGGCCGCATTAAAAGCCATTGATTCAATGTTGACTTTCGGATCGGCCAGCACATCGGTTTTTGTGGGTTTGACCGCTTCAGCTTATGATGGAGCGTTTAATTATGGCGGTAAAGTGGGTTATCAAGCGGCTAACGATATTTGTTTAAATGAATATCCCGGTAGCCACTTTTGCAGAACCGATGAAATTATTGCAACCATAGCCGCGGTTGATATTTCCACCTTATTTATAGCGACTACATTTGGCTGGATTGCCGAGGGACCCCCCGGATATACGGCAAACTCCAACGATTGCGCGGGTTATACCAGCAATTCCAATACCAATCTGGGCGCTTTCTGGGCCTATGATCCAAACGGCGGAGGAATGGGATGGCTGAATAATTGCCAAGTAACCAGGAAGATTAGTTGTTGCAGATAATCCGCTAAATAACAATTATCAATTACCAAATATCAATTAACAATCAATTACCGAATATCAATTAACAAATACCAACGAACCACGAATTACGAACCACGAACTTAGAACCGCTGAACTCGTTATAAACGTTATGAACGTTATAAACGTTACGACAAAAATAAAAATTATGAACTCCTCTAAATTACAGATTAAGACAAAGTCCATCCTGACGTTAGCGCTCGGGTTGGTTTTTGCCTTAATTGCCGCCGCAGCTTTAGTGCCGGCGGAGGCGAATGCCGCTGTTAACTGGGTTGCCAATCCGGCATCCTGTCCGCAGAGCGATCCGGCAAACTTTCCGGGTCAAAATTGCGCGCCGAACAACATGTGCGGTGATTCTTCGGGAATCGCGCAATGTTATAATACCGGGTCAATTTCCGCTCCGGCTGTAAGCGCCAATTCTTCGGTGTTGTACGCTTCGGCTCTGGGCGGAGGCTATGTGATCAACTGTTTCGCTGTCTCTGATGCGGGTATTCCTTATTGCGACAATAATGGCGCAGCTTGGTGTAATCGTGACGCTTCTTGTTTTGGAGGAGGCAATAATCGTCTGACTACTTGTTTGTCGGGAACTTGGGCTTATCAAGGAGCAAGTGCTTTTACTTGCGGAGATTGTTTAAGCACGCATTTGGATTGTACGGGTGATACGAAATGCGAAGTGCAAAAAAATGTTACAACCTATCCCACAGGAGGAAATAATCATTATGGAACCACTTGTAATTCGGCTGATGTAAGATGTAATACAAATTATTATGATTGCGATGCCACCGGAGTTACGGTTGGCAACGGTTGTGAGGCTTATCGCGCGGGGGCTTGTACGGCTGCAGGTGGATTGCCGGGTACTTGGAGTTGTGCGGTTGATGCGGGCGGTACTTGTACTGATGGAGGCTCAAATTATACTTGTACTTGTGTAACTCCCAAATGTCCGTTTGAAAGCGCCACTTTATGTCAATATTTTTCCGCGGATCCTTTACTCTGGGGCAAACAATTGGGTTCCGGCGAATTGATTCGCATGGGCAATTCCGTTAAAGAAGACGCGTTTGTAGTTGAAAACGACGGCAGTATCCGTATGGCTACAACTTCAGCTCCCGGCGATACAACCGGCTTGCTCTACAATGTGGGTGGAGATTTATATTGGGATGGTACTTTGATTGGCGTCGGAGCTTCTTCTTCAGCTTTGGATTTTCAACAAGTTACGGATTTGGGCAATATCACCACTAATTGGATTCAATTCGCAGGCGGTACCAGCACGGCGGATTTTTCCATCACGGGTAATTTAAATGTTACGGGCGATGCAATATTTGTTAATGCAACAGGAACCAATATAGCGGTAGCTGAACAATTTTTACTTGGTCAATATGCCTTATTGCCTGTGGCCGGTTATAGACCGGGCGCAATGGTTTACAGCACTACCGATTCATCTCCATATTTTTGGGATGGCACGCAGTGGGTCGCTTTTGCCACAGGAACAGGAGCGGGCGCCGGTGACTTGCAAGCTGTGACCGATATCGGCAATATTACCACCAATTGGATTGAATTTGCCGGAGGCACTTCGACTGCGGATTTCTATTCAGCCGGAAAAGTTACTGTTGGAGATAATGATGCCAGAGCCACGGGCAATCTCAATATATTATCAACTCATGATTATGCGCATTTGTTAATTGACGCCAATGGCGGAGTGGACAGCTGGGGCAGTGCGTATATTACTTTAAATGGAGGTTCTGATGGAGGAGAAGCCGGAATTGAATTTCAGAATAATGGAACAGCCTATGGTTTGTTGTATGCGACTCCTTCAACTTATTTAATGCAAAGCCGTTTGGGGGCTGACATCAGAATCACTTCTTATACTTCCTCGGATTTGTTTATCAGCGGTACCAATGGCAGAGTAGGCATCGGATCGACCATGCCGCAATCAAGTTTGCATGTCGCGTCGATTAATTTTGCCGATACTCCAGTGTTGACTTTGGAAAATTTGATCGACACAGTGCAAACCTTTGTGGTCAATGCGAATCCCGAAGGTTCGATTACCGCCTCCATCGGCGATATGGCGATCGATGGAACCAATGGCCGTTTGTATATCAAAGAAACGGGTACGGGTACTAATACGGGATGGGTCGCTTTTGCGACAGGCACGGGATCTGGAACCGGAGATTTACAAGCGGTTACAGATGTCGGCAATCTTACCACCAATTGGATTGAATTTGCCGGAGGCACTTCGACTGACAGTGTTTCGATATTGGGTAATGTCGGTATAAACACATTAGCTAATCCCGCATATCAGTTATATCTTTACGGCGGTCCCAATTATGGTGAATATTTTGCGGTTGGAGACGGCAGATTCAGCTGGGGTGATACAAGCGACGCCATACATATTTTTGCCAATAAAGATGATGGAGAAATGCGTTTATCTTCGCAAAGCAATATAAGTATCGGTGACTTGAATAATTCTTTTACCGGTGCGCGTTTGGATTTTGATGGACAAAACGGTTATACATATTTTTCCAATACCAACGTGGGTATCGGCACGGCCAGCCCGATGTTTACTTTCCATACGGTAAACGACGGTACGTTTTTAGGTGCTTTTACCAACTCCACTTTTTCGGAAGGTATTATGTTTGTAAATGACAACTGGGGCGATGAAATCGGCATGTCTGATATTCGTTCAGACGGGATTATCGCCGCTGTCAGCAAAGCGGATTCCTCGGCCTTTTATTATGCTAATCGTGTCCTGACAGCCAGAACCGACATTCAGGGCCTGGGTATCAATACGGATCCGGCCAGATCTTTGCATGTGTATGCCGGTTACGGCGAAACAGCATTAGCCAGAATGGATAATGATTACGGTTCATTTGAGATGCATAATGTAAATACCAATCCCAACGGTTTTGCGACAGGAACGATAGGCTCTTTAGCGGTTGATTCAACGAGCGGTCGTTTGTATATCAAAGAAACCGGAACGGGTACTAATACGGGATGGGTCGCTTTTGCCACCGGAACAGGAGCGGGCGCCGGGGATTTGCAAGCTGTTACAGATGTCGGCAATCTTACCACCAATTGGATTCAGTTCGCGGGTGGAACATCGACCGGTAATTTCTTAATCGACAGACCAAGCGCCGAAGCATATTTAACGGTTCGTTCGGGCAACAGCGATGCTTATTTTGACTTAATCGGTAATGCCGGCGCAACAGCTCTTAGAATGTCATCCAACGGAGGCAGTGATTATGCGACGTTCGAGATCGCATCCAATGGTTCGTTTAACATGGTGGCCGGAGGCACGAACACAATTTGGGCTGATGCGCCGACGGGCAATGTTGGCATAGGCCACAACTCGCCAACTGATTTATTACATGTTTACAGCGATACACGCTCATCGGCTTTGAGAGTTTCTTCGGGTGGTGGTCAGAATGCTTACGTAATTGTGGACTATGATCGTGCTGGTGGTGCGGAAGGTTCATTCAGTTTTCAAGAAAATGGAGTGCAAAGAGGTGTGATGAATTCCGGATGGAACGGTTACGATTTTTTTGCTATAGGTGCTGATAGTGGTTATGATTTGGATTTTGTTACAACCGGTGTACCTCGTGTACATATCACCAATGCAACAGGTAGAGTTGGTATTGGCACTATTACACCCTCTACTCGTTTACATGTAAATTCAGACGCCGCTTCAACAACAGCGATAGCTACGTATCAAAATAATGCCGGTGATTATCAGCAGTTCTTGGTTACATCCAATCCTCAAGGTTTGGTGACCGGTTCGCGCGGTGATTTGGCCATAGATTCAGCTAATGGTCGTTTATACATTAAAGAAACCGGAAATGGAACAAATACCGGTTGGGTGGCTTTGGGTAGTGCCGGTGTGGCCAATTCAATTTGGGATGCGGATTCGGATACGGGTGTGCAAGTTGAAGAATCGGCGGACGAAGATATTATCAGGTTTGATGTAGCAGGTTACGAAGCCATGAGAATAGATCCGACCTTGGGTGAGCCGTTGGTATCAATCAACAGTACATTGGGAGGCTATGCTAAGATTTTGCAAAATATCAATGATGAATATGATCATTTCGAAATCCGCGCAGCTGATGTATTGAATGCTTTTGGCGGAGATTTGGTGTTCAATTTCAACCCGGAGGAAGGTTTTGCTTTGTACTATGCCAGCAATCAATCTTCCATGAATATCGGCAGACAGAGCTTCGGTGTATCTGTAAATAATAATTTGGATGCAATCAAAGTAGATCAGAATGCTTTTGTGGGTTTATCGACATCTTCTCCCATGTATCGTTTGGATGTGGTGGGCGACGCGCGCGTCAGCGAGCAATTAATGCTGGGTCAATATGCTTTGAATCCTTTAGTTGGATTGCAAGCGGGCGCCATGGTTTATAACACGGCCTCATCCACTCCGTTCTTCTGGGATGGTACTGAATGGATCGCTTTTGCCACAGGTACTGGAGCTGCGGCCGGAGATTTACAAGCTGTGACCGATCTTGGCAATATCACCACCAATTGGATCGAGTTTGCCGGAGGAACCAGCACCAATGATTTTGCAATCATTCGACCAAATGCGGAAACTCATTTCAGTGTGATTTCCGGTGATTCGGATGCGATTATGATTTTGGAAGGTAATGCCGGAGCTTCCGAGTTGCGCATGTCGTCCGATGGAGGCAGTGATTGGGCCAGTTTATTGGTGGACGGCGATGGATCGTTTAATTTGCATACCAGCGGCAGTGGGAGGAATATGTATATCAATTCGGCTACCGGTTATATTGGTGTAAATACGATCGTGCCGGATGCACGCTTAACCGTGAGCGGTGAGGGCGCTACGGCAAACAGCGCTTTAAGCATTGAAAATTTTTCATCCAATTTGGCGGATTTTCCGGGCATTACTTTGAAAGCCGCTCAAGGTGACAGTGGTACCATTGAAGCTGTGGATTCGGGTAAAACATTGGGAGCTATGGTGTTTCAGGGTCACAACGGAACAACTTTTGATCCGGGGTCAGTGATTTTGAGCCGTGCGGTTGGTGATTGGGATGGAATAAATAACGGAGCAAATCTTATTTTTTATACTACGGAATTGGGAGGCGGTTTCTTAAGACAAAGAGCTTCCATTGATTCTGAAGGTTTGTATATCGGAAGTCATGCCGGACATACGGCTTTGGCTCCTTTGGATATTGATGTAGAAGGTGGAATCGGCAGTCCGGCCATAGCTTTAAACAGTTCGGGAACGGGTTTCATGATTTTTAATTCGGATGCGGATCCCGAAGGTTATATCACCGGTTCGGTTGGTGATTTGGCGGTGGATTCGGTTTCGGGCGTTATGTATATTAAGGAAACCGGAGATGCCACCAATACGGGTTGGTCGGCTTTTGCCACCGGAACAGCCGGAGCTTTGGATTTGCAGCAAGTGACGGATAATGGAAACATCACCACCAATTGGATTGAATTTGCCGGAGGTACTTCGACCGGTACAATCATTCCGGGTGCTAATAACACTTATGCTTTGGGCAGTTCGGCCAGACGCTGGTCTGATGTTTGGGGAGCGAATGTTCACATCGGTACTTCCACTTGGGATTTGGCGCAGGCCGCCAACGGCGCATTAACAGTCACTCGCGCCGGGGGCAGTGAGGCCATGCGTATTTTGACTAATGGCAACGTGGGTATCGGAACTGAATTACCGGGAACTTATAGATTGAATGTGGCGGGTAATGCGTATTTCTCGGTCGGTGAAGATACTTCCGTGTTCGAGGTTTATAATTCACCCAAAGCCAATTCACATATACGTGTTGATGGCGACAGTAATTATGTTGTTTTGCAGGAAAATTCCGGCAATGTTGGTATCGGTGAATCGGTGCCGTCCTACAAATTGCATATTGATGGAGGCGTTACAGCCGGTAATAATTTGTTCCGCGCCGAAGCGGGTTTGAACGGGGGTTATATCAGTATGTATGTCAGTTCAACCGATGATAGAAATTCGGTTTTTGAATGGCAAAGAAATTTGGATTTCAATTCCAATTCAGAGAATGTAATGACTTTGGCTAATCAGGGTTATGTGGGCATAGGCGTCCAAACTCCGGCTGCGGGATTGGACGTGCGCAGAGGTACGGAAGATGGATATCCCGGTGTTTTATTCCAACAAACAATTAAAGCCAGCTCCGACGATCAGATTTTAGCCGGTTTAAGAATCGACCCAACTTTTAATGACGGAGGTTTTTCCAATATCGGTGAATATGGTTTGCATGTGGTTTACGATCCAACGGGCGGAACAAATATAGATCGCAGAATGGCTTTGTTGGTTTTGGAAAACAATAGTCATGCCGGCATGACAATAAGATCCGGCATAAATAGTGCGGGTGGAGTTAGGTTCGCGGATCCGGACAATAACGATGTGGGAGGCATAATGTATAGCCATTCTAACGATAGCATGCTTTTAAGCACTAATGATGATAATCGTTTAATCATTGATAACAGTGGCAATGTTGGTATTGTCAACATGTCACCGGCTTATAAATTGGACATTACCGGCGACGCGCGCTTAACGGCTCAGTTTATGTTGGGTCAATATGCCTTGAATCCGGCCAGTGGTTTGCAAGCGGGTGCCATGATTTACAATACGGCTTCGTCTACACCTTTCTATTGGAATGGAACCGCTTGGAAAGCTTTAGCCTCTCAAGATTTGATTACTTTGGATAGAGCATACGATGCCGGAGGATCCGGTGTTGGCAGACAAATTCGTGTTGACTCCGGAGCTGTTTGGTTGACGGATGCGGGCAATGGCACGGCTTTGCAGGTTGATTATTCAGGCACAGGTGAAGCTGTTGCTGTTACCAACGGCAGTACCGGAAGAGGTTTTGTTGTAGCTCAAAACGGAACAGGGGTCGGCATGTATATCAGACAAAGCAATGGAACCGGCTTGGTGGTGGAAAACAATACCGGTAATTATGGTATTTATGTTGATGCCAATTCCACGGGTGATGCCATGCGTTTGAATAATTATGGAACCGGAGCCAGTGCTTTGTATATTGATAACAGTGCCGATGGTTATGGTATCAATATAGATCATTTTTCCGGAGTTGCCGGTATGGCTATCCGTAACGATTCTTCATCAGATGGTGATTTAATCAATTTGACAAATGAAAGTGCGGGCGTGGGCATTTTGCTGGCTAACAGCGGCACGGGCAACGGTATTCAAATTCCGCAAACAGGTGCCGGTCAAGGTATATATATCCGTCAGCATGCGGGTACAGGTATGCAATTGGATAATAATACGGCCAACCATGGTTTTATATTAACCAACGGCTCTACCGGAAATGGCATGAATGTCAGGAATAATGGCACCAGCGGTAATGGTATTTATATTAACAATGATACGGATGGAGCGGGCATCTTAATTGATGATACCTTGGGTAAAACTTCGATTAATATCAATAAATCCGGTGGTTCAGGTGATTTAATTAAAATGGCCAATTCCGGTTCCGGTGATTCCATTGAAATTTTGCAAGCTTCAACCGGCAAAGGTTTGTTATTGACCAATCTTGGAACAGGGGATTCCTTATATATTGCAGATGAAGCTGCGGATACCACTCCTTTTGTACTTACCTCAAAAGGTGATTTGGGTATTGGTACGGATCAACCTGATGGCAGATTGCATATATTGGCTGATAATTCCTCTCAATCACCTACTTTATTAAAGTTTCAATCTTTGAATGATCCGGATATTCAAAGCCAGATATATTTTTCAGCCGGCGGAAATGCCACTAACTGGAACGTGAACTCCAGTGGAAACGGCGGTGCCTTGTCTATTTTAGATGGTACGACCGAAGTCGCTAAGTTTATGATTAATGGCGTGGTTATTAATGACGGCAGTACGGCAAGTATTGATTTCCGTGTGGAAAGCGATACCAATACACATGCCTTGTTTGTTGATGCTACCAATGGAAACGTGGGCTTCGAACAATCAACTCCTTTGGCCAAGTTGCATGTTGGAGGCACAACTGCCGGATCAGCGGCTGACTATGATTATTTACGCATGCAGGGAAATGGAGATGTTGATCATCGGGTGTATAAGATATCCGGCAGTAATCTTGTAGCTTGGGATTATAATGTGACGGGCAACGGCGGTGCCATTGAATTCAGAAACGGATCTTCACGCGTGGGCTTGTTTACCAATTCAGGCCTTGTCATTAATGAAGGCGGTGTAACCGGAATCGGATTAAGGGTCGAGGGTGATAATAATGCCAACTTGTTATATACGGATGCGGCCAATGATCGTGTGGGTATCGGCACCAATGCTCCGGGCGTGCGTTTTCACGCCACACAATCGGCCAATACTGTGGCAGCCTTTGATCGTACAACCAGTGATGGCGCAATCATTTCATTGCGCCAAGATGGTACTGAAGAAGGAACGATTTCGGTTTCAGGCACCACGGTTTCTTACAATGCATTTACGGGCTCTCACTATGCTTGGACAGATGAGTTGATAGAACGAGGCATGTTAGTGTCTTTGACCGGAGATAATCGCAACTTACATAACAATCCTCAATCGGAAATTGTTTACGGAGTTACCAAGACAGCTATCGCCAATGACTCCAAAGTTATGGGCTCATACTTGGCTTTGCAGGAATCCAATAAAGCTTATGATGAATCCAACCCGCATTTGATTATGGCTGTTGGTAACGGAGAAGTGTGGGTTGCCGATAAGGGTGAAAATATCAATATCGGTGATTACCTTATATCTTCGGATGTAGCCGGTCATGCGCAAAAAGATGCGGGTGAATTCATCGTCAGTCATATTATCGCTAAAGCCGCCGAATCGATTGATTGGTCAAGTGTGACGACTGAAATCGATGGTGTTAAGCATAAGAAGATCTCTGTGTTCTTTGAATCATTTGATAAGAGCAATATGCAGTCGTCCGTGGCGGGTACTTCCTTGCAGGGAGGAGACACAAACCTGGAAGTTGTTGATTTGGCCGTGGGCAATGCTGTGTTTGAGGGCAATATCACGGTCATGGAGCACGTTGTGTTGAGCCGCGATGCCGTGGGACAAGCTATGATTTTGACGGGCGAGAAAAAGGTTTCAGTCACCTTTGAAGTGCCTTACGATCAATTACCCATTGTCACCGTCACTCCTTTTGGCGCCAAGCGCATGGATTACGGTGTGGAAAATGTATCCTTGACCGGCTTTGATATCGTGATTGACCCGATCCAGTATCAAGACATTATCTTTAACTGGCACGCTTTCGGTAATCGCGAAGCCAAGGTTTTTGTCAGCAATGGCACGACCTTGGATATCGAGATGACCGAAATGGGCAGTTCCAAGCTGGAAAGTGATATCAATTCCAACGGACAAGCTGTTGTCTCCGAGCCGGTAGAAGAGGGTAGCGTTATGGAACCGGTAACGCCAGAACCTGACACGAGCTCAGAGCCGACATCCGAACCGGCGACCGAGCTGGAACCGGAACAGACTGCTGAAACCTCTACTGAACCGGAACCCGCATCAGTAATAGAGCCGGAATCGGAACAGGCTGCTGAAACCGTGATTGAAACCGTAGAGTAAACCATGAACTAAAAAAACCGTCGTTAAGGCGGTTTTTGGTTTAACTCACCCCCAACCTACGCATGAAGCTGCGGTCGGCATGCCTTCCCCCTCCTTGTCCGCCTATGGCGGGTCTTAATGCAAGAGAGGGGCTGCAAAATACCAAGTTGATAGCACAACCCTAAATCCCTTATCCCTCCTACGCTA
>CALFEO010000030.1 GCA_937949995.1 uncultured bacterium | reverse complement strand
GGACGTGAGAGATCTCCACAGTTATCACCAACCAAATAACAGTTTGTCATTTCTGCTCCTTAGGCGCATCAGCCTTTATCAGCTACCAGCTTCTAGCTACTAGCTACTAGCCAAACCAACTATGGTTTGTCATTTCTGCTCCTTAGGCGCATCGGATGTGAGAAATCTCTATCTTTATGAGCTACAAGCTACTGCCCCTCCGGAGATATTTTTTGCAGAAAATAATCTTAATAAACAAAAAAACCGCTGTTTAAGTGGTTTTTTTCGCATGAGGACCAATGGGGATCCTTCTTCGCTAACCCAACTTCGCATAAAGCTACGATGGGTTCAGCTTTGAAGGACATTCATCCCGAGGGATGAATGAAGCGATTATTTTCTTGGCTCTCTAAAACGAGCTTATATTACTTTGGTAAAAGATGCAAGCTCCCCGCAGTAAACAAATAGCGTCGAACGTCGAACGTCTAACGTCGAGTGGAGTTGTTTAGTATGGGGAGATTGCGACAGAGGGTGTCGCGAGATTTGGGTTAGAGAAATGTGTCGAGGATCAATCGGGTAAGGGCCATCGAGCCTGTCAGCACATACAGTACCGCGATGACCTTGAGTGAGGTAAGAATTTTTTATTTTTCTTTATCATAAATTTTCTTTACCTTTCTTTTATTCCCTGCCGTACGTCATGTAACACACTAAGTTTATAAAGATTCAAGTAACAAGTTTATCAAGAGTGGATTTGGCTGTTTTTGATAGACTTTAATCTTGACCTGTCCCGCGTAGCTTATTGCGTAGTGGGATGAATTTTGTACTCATCTCGTTATAAACGTTACAAACGCCTTGTCAGTAGTGTTTACATGAATTATGGCAGAGACGCATTTGAGAGAAATGCGTGTTAAGTTTTTACGTCATCGGTTGATGCCTCCTTTTTGTGCTTTGGGATTGTTATCCCTGTACTCATCAATTGCCCATGTTATTATGATTTCTTCCTCTTCCGTAAATGTCACCTCCTTGAGTTCGCAAGAGCCGTCGCAGGGAGTTGGAGCTTGTTCAGCATCCCAACCCGTACCGTATTCACTGCAATTGAAAACAAAATGCATGTTTCCAAAGCAGATGAACCGGCTCCCGCTATTGCCGTCACTGCCTTGAGCCTGGTGCCAACAAATGGGTTCCTCCTTGTCGCGGTAACGACCGCATTTTTTTCCGTCACAGGGAGAGTCAACGTAAGCCTCGATCAAGTTGCGCCCGATGACTTTGGTCTTGCGCTCTTTATAGCACACAACCGCAATCACATCGTACACAAGTTGAACGTGGCAGCCCTTGATACAACAATGAACAACCTCCTGGTATTTGTAGGTTGACTCCGCGACTTCTTCGGAATCGCTATCGTCGGTGAAAGTGAAATATACTGTCCCGGTCATGTTATTCATGGGAATCTCCTTGTTTGTTTTTCCCCGCCGTACGTCATGTAACATAATAAGTTTGTCAAGATAAAAGTATCAAGTTCTTCGCGAGTTTATCAAGTTTAAAGATTAATGTTTATCAAGAGATTCTAAAATTACTCTTGATGAACTTTGCTCTTGATGAACTTTGTACTCATCTCGTTATAAACGTTAGTTCGTTTGGCTGGTAGCTGGTAGCTAGTAGCTAGCGGCTATTTACATGAAGTATGGCGGAGAGGGGAACATATTGTTCCCGAATCCGTTGTTTTTTTAAGCTGCTTCCGGGGGTCTGGGATTATAATTGGTCGGTTTATTGGCTATGGAGCGAAACTCGATAACTTGAGCTTCGTTTGAGGTCTCATTTGAGTTTTTCTCAAGTGGACGCGCGATTGATTTGAATTCTATAATCGGCGCATAAGCATTGTCATTAGCCGATTGATTATTGAATGATTCGTTGTTCATATTTAGGCGTATTGCATTAATTGAATTTGGCGCGCTCTTTGATGGGCAGATTCCAATTGAATCAGTGTTCGGCTTAAATCGTCACAACCTCCGGCGGTTAATACTGTGGCGATGTTGAATAATTTTTTTAATTGATATTGTTCGGCCTGCAGAGTCTTCGGATCGAGAGTTTCGCGTCCCATGATATGAGCGTTTAATTTTTTTGCTTGTTCGCAAGCCATGTCGATACAATGTTTTTGTATGCGCTCAAGAGTCGCGCGCGGGATTTTTTCCAAATAATTTTTAATGATATTCCGATCATGGGCGCCCATTTTACCGACAGCTGATAATGTATCAAGTGCCGATTCATTCTGTAAGTCATCGATGGATTCAGCCATCACATCAAACCAGTTTGGCAGATGCTCGGGGATTTCCACTTCCGGTAATTGTATTTCGATTAATTCTTTTTGTTCCACCTTGGCGCCCGCTTCGTGATGATATTCAGCTCCGGTTGTTTGCTCCAAGATTTCTTCGGGCAAATTATCAAGATTTGTTTTTGGGCCTTCTACCGGCAACCATTCCGGATGATTATCAATTTGCACGGCTTTTGGCGCGAATAATTTTTCAAGCATAATATTTCTATTTTTTGATTAATTAAAGATGGTGTCTGTTTAGGCTGTTGTTTATCAAGAGCAACTTCAGCTTCTCTTGATGAACTTTTTACTTTTTTCTTGATAGACTCAGCAGTTGTCTCTAGTAGAGCTCATCATTTCTCCTCGGATGACGAACTCTACAAGAGATCGGATTGGCTAATCCGGATCTTTGTTTTTTATTGCATCGTTTAAAATGGATTTGCATCCAAGTTCCAATTATTCGTGTTCGCGCCTCTTTGGTCCGCAAGCGGACGCTTTAATTGGTGAGGGGCTAGTAACGAGGAAATCAGATATTATTCGAATTTCGAATATCTGCTCCTGAGGCGCATACGCCTGAGGCGAAGTATTTCGAATTTCGCAGACGGTTCATCCGGACAAGCATGCCGGAAGAGTCATTTATCGTGGCTTGCGGGGAAGGCAAGAGCGATATGATGCGTAAAATATATGGATTTTAATTTGCGATTGTGGGTTTTTATATTTTGTTTTACGAAATCAAGCTGTCGCTCGATTCGCGTGTCCAAGAGACTCTTTGTCTAGTGGACATCTGACACTAACACATCCAGCGGATTTTGTCAAGGGGTGGCGGACAAAATGGATAATTAATAGCAATATAATGCTTTAATTGTCAATTATTCCTCTAAAATTAGATAAAATTATTTTACCGGTATTTTGTCAAAGATAAAGCAATAATTGAACATTAAGAGTATTTTTATAATTGCTGTTTGCGGTTTTTGTCTTGCTACCCTTGACAAAATGCCAAAAATATGATAAATTGTTCGGTTCTCTGAAAAGTGTCAGAGGGCCTGAGCCGGGCAGAAACCTCGGCAATTTCGTACGTTCCCGCGGTAACTCTTCGCTGTGGGATCAAAATGAAAAGGAGAAGAGGAAAATGGGAAAAGAAAGCAATAAGAAAGAAAAAATCGTTGATCGAAACGAAAGAAAGGAGGGGAGTGATTCGGTTTTGTATTTTTTGCTTTTTCTTATCACCCGATGCATGAGGCTTTACGAAGCCGTACGTGCAACGGGAAACGATATCTTGGCTTCTTTCACGGCCTTTGCCTGCAATCAGCGCCAAGGCAAGACCGTGGAAATGTATGGAGCCTTCTCGTCTCGCGGTGCGCTTTGCGCCCGCGGAGATGATGACGGCTTCATGGCAACCATCGACAACCGAATCCGCGAGGGCTTCTACGCTCTCGAGGAACTCGCCGATCAAAGTGCGGATGCACTGTTCGGCGGTTACGATAGAGCAGGCGGTTATGATCGGATTCCGGTCTTCGCCTGCGGTGGATACGATCGAACCGGGGGATACGATCGTACCCGAAGCTGATTTTTAAAAAAAATCACCCGTGTCTTACGGGTGATCTGCGGCTCGACAATCTGTCGGGCCTTTTCTTTTTTTATTTTTCCAATTCAGCCTCCCAAGCCAGATGCATTAAGCATCTAATGGTTTGCGCTATATCTTCACTTTCAATTATTACTCCGATCATTTTATTGCGCAGAGAAGAGATCGCAACTTTATTGCCATAAACCGTTACATCTCCATTAAAATTGATATCTTTACGAGCAATTCTTTTTCCTTTGACATTTTTACGGCTATGTTTCAGAGGTTCTTCTTTTATTGCCATTACACGAGTTTGGATATTTAATTTATCGAGTTGATCTTTGTACGGCTGAAACTCGTCTTTGTTGAAAAGGAGACTGTAAACATCGTCATTTACAAAATCATCTATATGAGAGGGTTTGGTTTTGATAATATCTTCAAGAATACTTTTTTGACCTTCTTTACCCTCAAACATTTTAACCAGAGGCTTGTCTCCTTTTTGAACAAGAGATAGCTCTTTGGTGATATCTTTAATCTCTCTAACAGTCGCCTCCATCTTTTTAAGTTTCGATTCTGCGAAGGATCTTAATCTTTCCGGGGATTCGGCGGTGAACATGGTTTTTTTGCCTTTTTCAACCGAGCTCATCAGGCCGAGGGTTATCAGGGATTCAATGGCAGTGTAAATGGCTTGGCGGGAGAGGCCGATTTTTTTGTTGATTTCTAAAACCGTGCTTGGACCGAGTTCGAGAGCGGCCAGATAGGTTTTGACTTCGCTTTCCAGAAGCCCTAAGGATTTTAATACGGGGATAATGTTGCGCATATGGATATAGTATAACGTTGTAACGGAGTAACGGCAATAACGTCGTCATGTCGTAACTTCTATAACGTCGTAAAGGTGTAACGGATTAACTCACCCCCAACCTACGCATGAAGCTTCGGTCCGGCATGCCTTCCCCCTCCTTGTCCGCCTATGGCGGGTCTTAATGCAAGAGAGGGGTTGCAAATTGCCAAGTTAACTAAAGTTAACTTTGTTAACAAGTCTCTCTCTTATTTTAAGAGAGAGATTTAGAGTGAGTTAATACTTGAATACTAAAAACCCCCTTTAGAAAAGGGGGATATCCCGCCGTGGCGGGATTGGGGGATTTATCTGGCGTACTCGGTGACTCTGGTTTCGCGGATAAGGGTGACTTTGATTTCGCCCGGATATTTGAGTTCGGACTCGATTTTTTTGGCAATATTGCGGGCCAAAGATGTGGCGTTGAAATCATCGATGGACATGGGGTTTACAAAAACACGGATTTCACGGCCGGCTTGAATGGCGTAAACTCTTTCGATGCCCTCGAAGCCTTTGGCGACGTTTTCCAATTCTTCCAAGCGTTTAACGTATTGTTCCAAAGTATCTTTGCGGGCGCCGGGGCGGGCTCCGCTGATGGCGTCCGCGGCTTTAACGATAACGGCTTCCAGTGTTTTGGGTTTATCTTCGTGATGGCCGATTGATTGGTACCAGATCTCTTCGGGGAAACCGAATTTTTTGAGGATTTGCACGCCCAATTCCGGATGACCGCCTTGCAAATCATGATCTACGGCTTTGCCGATATCGTGAAATAATCCGCCTTTTTTACAAACCGCCACATCGGCGCCAAGCTCTTCGGCCAAAGCCGTGGCAATAAGTGAAACCTCGATGGAGTGCTGAAGAATGTTTTGACCGTAGGAAGTGCGGTATTTGAGGCGCCCCAATATTTGCACAAGCTTGGGATCAATTCCGGCCATGGAAATGCCGAGTTGGAACAAAGCGTCTTCGCCGGCTTTTTTGATATCAAGTTGTAATTCTTTTTTGGCTTCGTCCACGGCTTCTTCGATGCGCCCGGGGTGGATACGGCCATCGGCAATGAGCTTGGTAAGAGAACGGCTGGCAACTTGCCGGCGGATGGGGGAGAAGCCGGCAACCGTGATCATGTTGGGGGTGTCGTCGATAATGAGTTCGCAGCCCGTCAGTTGTTCGATGGTTTTGATGTTTCTGCCTTCACGGCCGATGATACGGCCCTTCATCTCGTCATTGGGAAGTTCGACGTTCGTGGTTGTGGTTTCGGTAACGTGTGAGGCGGCTATGCGTTGAATGGTAACACCCAAAATGTTGCGGGCTTTGCGTTCGATTTCGTCGGACTCCAATTGTTCCAATTTGCGCACACGGCTCATTAAAGTATCTTGATGCTGTTCTTCCACCAAAGAGAGCATGCGTTCCACGGCTTGCTCTTGAGTTAAGCCGGCAACCTCTTCAAGCTTTTTGCTCTCTTCCAATTTCATGGCTTCAACAGAGGCAAGGTTTTTTTCCAAATCCGAGGCCTTGGCATCCAGAGATTTTTTTAAATCGTCGATATCCAGCATTTTTTTGGATACGGAATTTTCACGTTCGTTTAACTCTTTTTGTTGTTTTTTTAAATCTTCCAAAGCCTTTTTTTCTTCCAGGCGAGCATCTTCCAAGATTTTTATGGCCTTGTCTTTGGCGCGAACCATGACGTCAGCCTCTTTGGTTTCGGCTTCTTTGATGATTTTTTGCGCTTTTTCTTTTGCTTCCTCGATGGAAAGCTTGGCTGATTTGGCTTTTTGTTGATAGACGAATGCGGCTATGCCGTATCCGGCCGCAAGGCCAAATGCCAACGCTATAAATGCGTACATAATAGTTTATACGCTCGGAATGTTTGTTCGTTTGTACAAAAATCTTACGGCTTTACGATTTTATGACCAAATATTCATCAAATTCTTCCAAATTGTTGCCAACGCGCCGTTTGGCGTTAGGCGATTGCATACATCTTGAGTGGATTTGGGAGGTATTAATCTCCGGAATATTCGAATGATTTCGAATTTCGTTAAGTTGGTTTCGAATAGACACGATCGAGAGAAACCGTAAAAATTGATTCATTGATTACAAGGCGAACAAGTGCATCCGAGACGGTTAATAACGTTAATTACTGCGCATATAATGTAGCAGGAAACTTTGATATTGGCAATAAAGTAAAAAACTTCCGCTTACGGGAAGTTGAAGATCGATTACTTTACTTTAATGTAGCGAAAATTTTCCATTTTTCCAGAAAAAGAAAGGCCGTATTGAGAATGAATTTTATCAAAACGGCGATTATCAGAAATGTCCAGTACGCCATGACGATTGCACTTATTATTGTTATTATGGGCCACAATAATCCAAATGCAGTCGTCAATATGCTTTGAAAAATATCAGTATGGTTGAAGATAGCAATAAAACCGAAGATTATAGAAAGCAATGTAATATAAAATGCAAAATTTAATAGAAAATCGAGAAATTGCTGAACAGTGCTTGTCGGTTTGTTGTTCTCTTTTGTCATTTTTTTGCTCGTTTCTGTGAAAGTCCGTTTGTCGATAAAATAACAATAATCATAGCATTAATCAAGTCACCGCTGCCTTTAGATTTGAGGCGTTGTGTAATTTTCAGTTCTTGATTTAATCAGCTGTCAGACATTAAAGTTCGTTAAGTTCTTTTGCGTCTTCGAGTTTGTATTCACCGATACGAGTACGTCGTAACTCTGTGAGGTATGCTCCGCATTCTAAGAGCTCGCCTATGTCGTTAGCCAGTGAACGGATGTAAGTTCCGGAAGAGCAGGTGACACGGAATTTTAAGGTTGGAAAGGTGTAATCAGTGATAACAAGTTCGGTGATGTCCACTTTTTTGGTTGGACGCAGATGTTCCACATTTTGGCCGGCGCGGGCCAGCTCGTAGAGTTTTTTGCCTTTAACTTTTTTAGCGGAATAAGCCGGAGCTTTTTGTTCGATTGAACCACGAAAGCTTTCCATGACTTTTTCGATTTCCTCTTGACGTGGGACGTGGGACGTAGGACGAGCGACGATTTTTCCCGTAAGATCATATGTATCTGAGGTTGCTCCCAAGGTCGCTGTTGCTTCGTAGGTTTTGTCGAGACCGACTATGTCTGTGAGTTTTTTAGTCGCCTTGCCTATACCTATGATAAGAAGGCCGGTCGCGAACGGATCCAAAGTTCCGCCGTGGCCGACACGGCGAGTGTTGAATTTTTTACGAATGATGTTTACGACATCATGCGATGTCATATCAGCCGGTTTGTTGACGAGTAATAATAAATCGAGTTCCTGTGCCATAATATTAAAAGCATAGAACAAGTGGCGGGAAATAACAAATAATAAATAACAAATAATAAATAACAAATAATAAATAACAAATAACAAATAATAAATAATAAATAATAAATAACAAATAATAAATAATAAATAA
>CALFEO010000029.1 GCA_937949995.1 uncultured bacterium | reverse complement strand
CTCGGTCGTTTCTCTTAAGCGCCAATAGGATCCGCTTCAACCTCAAGCACTGCTTTAAGGTCGCGGATGTGGTACTTTGGACTTTGGATCTTTGGTACTTTGGTACGCTATGCCGTATACTATGTAAGGCTAATGTAGCCGGATTTATGGAGCCGGCCGGAAGAAAATGAGCGGAGTTTTACTTAATTTGCGCATGCCAAAGGCTTACGTCCAACTTGTTTTTATGGTATGATTAATACAAATTATGCTGTCAAAATCATTAAAAATCCCCAAAAAAATGCAAGCTGTTTTTTGGTCGGCTGATGTTGGCAGGCTGGATTTACGTAAAGATAAAAATTACATAATCCAAAGAATTTTAGCCAAAGGATCTTTGAGCGATTTGCGGTGGCTTAACAAACACTTTTCCAAAAAAACAATTAAAGATGTTTTTATCGACAAACCGCAAAAGCAATACACGCCCGTTGCTTTAAATTTTGTCAGCCGGCATATCATCAAACAGCGTCCCAAATCCACAATGAAAAAATATGTTAAAAATCTTTACTGAAACACTGGATCAAGACAGAAAGGATCTGCTTCCGTTGCTAACAAAACTGCCCAAGGGCGGTGTATTAAACGGCGGTACGGCGCTGGCTTTGCAAATCGGACATAGAAAATCATACGATTTTGATTTTTTTTATAACAAACCAATTCCTAAAAACGCTCTCTTGAACCTGCGAAAATTATTCGGTTCCAATCTCTCTCGTGCCATGGTTGATAATCCGGATGAGCTGACTGTGATTATCAAAAAAGATATCAAATTGACTCTTCTGCATTATCCCTTTACTTATTTACATAAAAGGATTATTTGGAAAGGTATTAAATTGGCAGCAATTCAAGATATCGCATCCGCAAAGGCTTATGCCGTCGGCAGGAGGGGTGTTTGGCGGGATTACGTTGATTTATATTTCATCTTGCGCGATCATTTAACTTTATCAAACATCATCAATGCCTCGGAAAAACGCTATCAAGGAGTTTTTGATGCGCGTTTATTTTTAGAACAACTGACATACTTTGAGGATTTGGAGGATATGGCAATAGAATATACCGGCAAACCAATTTCTGAAAAATTAATCAAAGATTTTTTAAATAAATCTGTTGAGGATTATCTCAAAAAACAAAAAATAATCTAACTATGCCCCTAAACCCCTTCGAGCTCTCCGCCCTCAAACCACCTCGCGAAACAGCCCCCTTGTCAAAGGGGGATATCCGGCGTGAAGCCGGATTGGGGGATTCTCCGCCTTTTGAATTTTCTCCCGCAGATGACGAACGCCTCAAAGGTTATCTGCATGAGGCAATTGCCGCCAAAGCCCGTGGAGATCTCAAATCCGCCATCTCCGCCCTCAAAGCCTATAAACAAGATTTTCTGAAAACCAAAGCCAGATTAACACGCGCCGAATCCTCCCCCGAACTCTCCGCCATAATCGAACACGAACAACAAAAACTCCGCGAGTTCTTCGGCCGTGATATCGAAGTGCCTCCTTTGCCCGAGGGGATAACGGTGGAACAAATAAAAGCCTGGGAAGCTCAACATCTCAAACTCCACTACCTCCCTCTCATTGACATGAGTAAAGAAGATATCGAAGGCTGGATCAAACCTGATTTTAAGTACCTAACAGAATCCGATCTTCCCAAAGACGCCATGCTCCTCCCCGGCTCTTGGCTCTTGGTGGATGAACGCCCCAAGCCAAAATACGAGAGCGGAAATCAACAATATGATAACGACACAGACTTCCTCGGACCAGTACTCGAAGAATTGCGCCAAAAAGGTCTGATTCAATCATTCAAGCATCCGGGTTCCCGTTTCTACATCTCACCCCAAGAACTGGAAAATCCCGCAGTGATTGAGGCTATAGCCCGTGCCTATAACCTCAAACCCGAACAAATCACCTTGCCTCGCATGATAGAATTCAACGTTCTGGGCAATATCCACCACCCCGAATGGGGCGAGTCTAACTGTTCCGAGTGGTTCTCCGACCAATACAAAGCCGGTCTTGAGCGTTTGTATGGTGGTCGCTCTGACTATGGCGGTCTTGCCTATGTCTACTCGCTCGATCCCGACGACCGCAACGACTTCATCGGGTTCCGTGCCCTCGGTCGTTTCTCTTAATCTTTGGCGCGATGGACTTTGGATCTCTGGTGCTCTGGTACGCTATGCCGTATACTATGTAAGGCTAATGTAGCCGGATTTATGGAGCCGGCCGGAAGGTGGTCTTTAAGAACTTTATAAAGTTTTTATTTTGTGTTAAACTTTATAAAGTTTACAAATATGACAATTCAAGAAAAACTTAAGATTATCAAACAAACCACAGGCTTAACACAAACACAGCTAGCTGAAAAGCTTGGGGTTTCTTTTGTTGCTTTTAACAACTGGTGGCTGGGTAAATCAGAGCCGAGAGCCGAAAAAGCGGAAAAAATTAATGAATTATTGCTTAGAGTGACAGGCGCGTCGAAAATTCCGGCTGATGAACTGGCCGCAAAAAAAATGGCATTGGTAAAAAGAGCGAAAAAATATCCGAATGTATTAAAAAAAATTCTAACAATTCCGAATCTTCGCGATGCTTTTGTCTTGAAACTTACATATCACAGCAACCGCATCGAAGGAAGCACCATGACCGAGCCCGATACCGCGGCAGTTATCTTTAAAAACATCGCTTTGTCAAACAGAACGCTCACCGAACAGCTTGAAGCCAAGAATCATCAAACAGCATTATTATATTTATTCGATTATTTACACGCGAAAAAATCGATCAACGAAGTTTTGGTTTTAAAACTCCACTCCATACTCATGAACGGAATATTGCCCGATGCGGGTTCATACCGCCGCCACGCCGTTAGAATACTCGGTGTTAATTTGCCGACAAGCAATTACCTAAAAATTCCCGATCTCTTGCCTGATGTTATCAAGGAAGCGCAAAAAAAAGTTAAAGACCCGATTAATCAAGCATCAGCGGTTCACGCGCGCTTTGAACAAATACATCCTTTTTCCGACGGCAACGGCAGAATCGGCAGATTGTTATTGAATGCCATCTTGTTAAAAGCGAATTATGCTCCGGCTATAATCAAACAAGAAGAGAAAAAGCAATATTACGATTACCTGTATAAAGCTCAAAGCGAGGGTGATTTAAGTTTATTCGAGAATTTTCTTTGTGATTCAGTGAATGAGGGTTATAATATACTGGAAGCGGAATAACCTATGCCCCTAAACCCCTTCGAGTCCCTCTCCGCCCTCAAACCACCTCGC
>CALFEO010000028.1 GCA_937949995.1 uncultured bacterium | reverse complement strand
GTGGCTGGTAGCTAGTGGCTGGTAGCTAGTGGCTGGTAGCTAGTGGCTGGTAGCTTAATAGTTGACATTTCGTCTTAATAAGGTATATTACCCGAATCGCATTTTCGCGATTCAAGGAGGTTAAGATGGCACTTTCAAACAAACATTGTTGGATCGGATTGTTTGACGCTGAAGGAAATCTTCGCGACAACTTTTTGATGTATACCGGAACGAACGAAGACGTGCATTACATGCGTCAATTCAAAGCGCTTTGCGCATTGGGCTGTATTCGCACCGAACATCTGTTCCATTCCGGTTGCCAGCTTTTGGCGCAAACCGAATACGGTTTGGCAAACTTGGCTTCGGTTAAACCGTTTTCAATCGGCGATTACTTCCGCCTTATCGGTGAAACCGAGCATCGCACTCTCGTTGGAGATATGGAGCATGCCAACGAACTCGCCGGTATTGAACGATTGCTGGCGCATAATGCCAATCACGAAGCCGATACGCCCATCTCCTCCGCCCATAATGACACACCAATCGAAATTCCGGCGCTGGACAATTTTTTGCCCAACTTGCAATCCGCACCCGAATGGCTCAAAAACTATGCTTCATTTTGCATCAAAAGCAATTCTCCCTATGAAATAGCGCAATTGGTTGGTCTGCTCGCGCGCACCGGCAACAAATCCGCGCGCGAACTTGGCTCCGATTGGGCGAAAAAACTTTCTCACAAACAGCTGATTCGGCTGGGCAAGGCCAATATCGAGCAATTGTTCGCACTCACGGACGCGGCTTTACGCTTGGAACCGGCAACCAATGCCATTCAAGAAAAACAATTGACCGAAACGGTTGTCATGGTTCTGGCCATGCGCGACCAGTGCGAAAGCGTATTTTGGATCTTGGAACAAGCGAATTATCCGCCGATGAGAGATCTTTTTGCCATCGAAGACAGCCTGCTTTCCAATCCGCTTTTGTTTACCACGCCTCTTACGAACAAAGGCAACTGGATGGTACGGTTGCTGACTCATGTACGCGAACACAGCCCCTGTTGCTGGTGGGCTGTCCGCGCCAATCTGGTCTAAACCATAAACCGCCAAGCTGGCGGTTTTTATAGTTGACAAGTATCGATATATATTATACTGAATTCATATAGGAAACAAACATCAAGGAGTTTTCCATGGCTAATCCGCTAACCGCAGAACAAATCACTGAAATCGCAATTTCACAAAAAATCAAAAACATTATTGTTTTCGATGATACTCCGGAAACCGCACCATATTCAATGCATAGCAGCATCTCCGATCCGGTTCATGAAAATGCAGTCATGATCATTTACGGCTATGCTCGCGTTCATCATTTCATATCTTCAGTTGATTCAAGAGTAGGCAGGCATGAATCAATTATCATCCCCCAAGAATCTTCGGAAGCCGAAGGCTTGGCTGTAAGCGGATTTATTTTTGGCAGGGTTCTTCCTCGTATAACCTGCGGATATCAAATACTGAATCCGCAAACCGGACAAACATCCCAATTTTCGCATCACGAAATTCTCCCGGCTGAACACGAATCCGGATTAATCATAGTTGTCGATGAAAATCCCATTCAACAAATCAATTTATATTTTGAAATAACAGCCATGCTCGAAACCGATACGGAAAAAATCAAATTTGAAAATATTCCGCCCCTGCACACCGTACTCAATCAAAAAATCGAGGAGTGGTACCCGGACAAAAGACCGGTTCACAAACTCACTGCCTTTGACAATCCTTTCGGACCATATACCAATTATATGGTTACACTCTAAACACAATCTCCCTTCCGGGAGATTTTTCATTTATTGACTGCAATCGTCTCTGCATTTAAGATTAAAGCAAGAGAAATGGCACCGCACATTATCATTACCAAAAGGAGTACATTCATGACAGAGAACAATTTATTAACCGAATCCAAAAAAACCGAAATCGCCAAAGATCAAGTAAAACCCGCGATTTACAATCATTTGCAAGTAAAGCGCCGAATCTACTACGTGGATTCCAACGGATGTGTAATCTTTGAACTATCCGAAGCTCTATCAGCCAAAGAATCAAATCTGCACAATCCCTAATCTGCCCCTCTCAATCTGACTCTCTATCGCACAAGTCTTTCTTTGCCATATCTCTTGGCTTGTGCCCCTTCTTGAACGGAGATGCGAATGTCCTTTCAAGAATCGTATGTCAAAACTAAACATCCTCATCTTTGGAGATATTGTCGGCAAGATCGGACGCCAAGCACTTGCCGCTGCGCTCCCCGGATTAAAATTGAAATACAAAACCGACCTCGCAATCGCCAATGTCGAAAATCTGGCACACGGCCGCGGTATCACCAAAAAAACTTTGCAAGAAATAAGCGATGCGGGCATCGATGTTTTTACATCCGGCCATCATGTTTTTGAAAACCAACAAGGCTTGCCTTTATTAAATGATCCGATCTGGTCACAACGATTGATCCGCCCGGCCAACGTCGGTCCAAACCTGCCCGGAAAAGGCTGGATCCATCTCAACATCAAAAATACGCTAGTCAGTATTCTGAATCTTCAAGGTCAACTTTTCATGCCTCAGGAGCCATCCTCTATCTTCCTCTCTTTCGACCGATTTTGGAAAGAACAATGCTCTGAATCATCAAAACGTGTCTTAATCGTGGATCTTCATGCCGAAACAACCAGCGAAAAAAACGCCTTCGCTCACTATGTCGATGGTAAAGCCAACCTGGTCTTTGGCACCCACACTCATGTGCCCACCGCAGACCTGAAAATCTTGCCCAATGGAACAGTACAAATTACAGACGTGGGCATGGTCGGCGCCCATGACTCTGTTATCGGATTTGAAAAAAATAGCTCCATTAAGCGATTTTTAGCCGAATCTACAGCTCCGTATAAAATCCCCGAATCAGGCGAAGTCGACATCAACGGCATATTTGTCAGCTGGGATGTTGACGCTGGTAAAGCCGTAAAAATACAACAGATACGTGAAATAGTTGCAATTTAAGCCAAATTGTGCTATACTTAGAGCATAATTACCTAATAGCCCATTTCAGGGCTCGCGTATAAATAATTAATCTTTTACTATGAACAAAGCAGAACTCATCAATGTGATATCCGATCGCGTGGGTGTCACCAAAAAACAAGCCGAGGACATGGTCGAATCATTCGTTGATATCGTCACCTCCGAGCTTGTAAACGATGGAGATGTTACCATCGCCGGATTCGGCCAATTTACGGCCCGCACTCGTGCCGGACGCACAGGTGTTAACCCGCAAAATCCAACCGAACACATCCAAATTCCTCCGGTTCGCGTTGCCAAATTCAAACCGGGTAAAGGCTTAAAGGATGCCCTCAAGGCTCCCAAACATCAAGCTCCGGCCATGCAAGCCCCCGCTCCGGCTCCCGAAATGCCCAGCCAACCCGAAACACCAACCTATCCATCAATGTAACCATAAAACAGCCGCAAGGCTGTTTTAAAATTGTCTGAACCTTGATTCACTTGATTAATTCGATATCAAACTGATTTTCTATATGATTAAATATTTATCATATTGATAATCAAGTTAATCAAATAATCGTGCGAATCAAGGTTCAGACTTTTTCCTCACAACCGCGACCAAATTCCTCCCCCAAAACCTGCCCGTCCATCCTTTACTGTCATAAGCTCCTATTTTTTTGATTTCCCAATCTTGTTTATCAAAAAGTGACACAAACTCCGGTAAGGTAAATGCATGTACATAACGATTCTTTGGAGTTTTGCCCGCTTTCCAGATGTAATGCAAATCGCCTCTATCCCCTCCAATAAATCCGGGGATTCTAAGCCATGCATGTTTTATCATGTTCCATGATAAAAACCTTTTAGCCCGCAAATTCCACACCGACAAAATCATAATCCCTCCGGGTTTTAGGATTCGATGCAATTCTTTAATCGATCTCAGACGTTCCTCATGAGATGGAACGTGATGTAATACGGCAATACAGGTAACGGCATCGGCAATCCTATCCTGCAAATCCAAATTAGGAAATCCACCATCTACAATCTTCGCGCCATTGTGTTGCTCTAATCGACGCTCGGCAAATTCTCTAAGCGAGGCACTGGGCTCCACCCCCACATACTCGACTCCTTGAGGCACAACATCAAGCAACCGCGCATTCCCGGCTCCCACATCAACCAAAGTTTGTCCGGGCTGTAAACGATCCATAAAATCCAACATCAACTCCCACACATGATGCCTTGTGTGACCAAATGCGGTACCCTCGGATTCATAAAACTCCGCAACCTCATTTTTAATCTTATTGATCGTGTCTTTTTCCATAATCACATCCTACTTTAACCCGCGTCTTTGGGCAATATCCACCCCTTGATCAAACCCGCTTTTTCTGTCATGATACACGTCTAGTCGTAACGTCGAACTCATGAGTTCATCAAGTTTAAAGTAACAAGTTCATCAAGAGAAGCCAAAATTACTCTTGATAAACTTTAGACTTGATGAACTTTAATCTCAGCTAATTATATACGTTATGACGCAGTACTTAAGTATTTATGTTAATTAAGCCTCCGTTGGAAATTGCGAAGACCGTGATAAAGACACTGGCTGATTTTGAATTGCCGACACGCAAAGATTTGATGATGGTAATTCGCAAAACCATCAAAGATACTAACTATGCTTTTCCCACTTCCATTCAACTTTGGGAGGCTTATCGCGAATTGCAATCTCAAGGATTTGCCAAAAATGAAAAAATTGAAAAAGTTTTAAAAGTTAAAGATGTGCGTACGGATAGCGGAGTGGCACCCATCACCGTTTTAACCAAACCCTATCCTTGCCCCGGAAAATGCGTTTATTGCCCCACCGAATACCGCATGCCCAAAAGCTACATCTCCAGCGAACCGGCGGCCGCTCGTGCTCTTAGCCTTGATTTTGACCCTTACGAGCAAGTTAAACAAAGAGTCCAAGCTCTGGAGCGTAACGGCCACACAGCCAACAAAATCGAACTCATTGTTAAAGGCGGCACCTGGTCCGCTTATCCCAAAGATTACCGCGAGTGGTTCATAACCCGTTGCTTCCAAGCCGCCAACGACCTCGGTAACATCCCCTCGTCAGATGGGAATTCAAACCCTCTTGTCAAAGAGGGACATCCCGCCTTGGCGGGATTGGGAGATTCCCAATCCATCAACGAAACCTCCGCTTACCGCATCATCGGCCTTACCATCGAAACTCGTCCCGACCACATCACTCCGGATGAAATCATCCACCTCCGCAAACTCGGAGTTACCCGCGTCGAACTCGGCCTGCAAATCATCAACGATAGAGTTTTAGAACTCACTGGACGCGGAACAACCGTCGCCGACGCCGAACGTGCAATCGCTTTGTTAAAAACAGCCGCTTTCAAAGTCGACGTACACATTCTCCCCGGCCAACCCGGCGCTTCTCGCGAGGATGATTTGGAATCTTTCAAAACTTTATTCGATGATCCCCGCTTTCGCCCCGACATGATCAAACTCTACCCTTGCGTCGTACTCCCCAACTCCGAATTATACGAAATTACCAAACGCGGTGATTTCAAGCCGCTGGAAGGAGAAGATCTTCGCGAATTGTTGATAGAGATGCAATCAATCATCCCCTATTATTGCCGGGTCTCGCGCCTTATCCGCGATTTCCCCACAGCCGACATCTCTCACGGCAACAAACAAACCAACTTGCGCGAATCAATCGAATCAGAGATGAACGGGCGCGGCATCAAATGCAAATGCCTGCGTTGCCGTGAAGTCGGCCATGTTCCGGGCGATCATACGAACGACAAAACCCAACTCTTCGAAGAACGCTACGAAAACGCCGGCGGAACCGAGGTATTCCTCTCGATCGAAAACCAAGATCGCAGTGCGGTTTTCGGTTTTTGCAGGCTAAGACTGCCGGAAATCCCCCAATCTCGCCAAGGCGAGATGTCCCCCTTTGACAAGGGGGTTGTTTATGAAATGGAGGATTTACGCATACATGGTGAATTGATACCTTATAAAGGTTCACTGAAAGAAAACGCCCAACAACTTCGCAACAACCAAACCTTGGCTGAAAAAAAACTTTGGTATGATGTTTTGTCGAAAAATCAAACCGGATTTCGTTTTTTAAGACAGAAGCCTATTGATTCATTTATCGCGGATTTCTACTGCTCAAAACTCATGCTTATCATCGAGGTTGATGGTAAAATTCATGAAAAGCAAAAAGAATACGACGAATCTAGAACATATTGTTTAGAAGATTTGGGCCTAAAAATCATCCGTTACACAAATGAAGAAATTCTTCACAACCTCCCAGATGTAAAAAAAGATTTAGATCATCATATCCAAATAAGATTAAACGAAATTAAACAAGCGGCCGCCAAAAAAGCATCCATCGAAGCGCCCCCTCGTCAAAGGGGGATAATTGCACAAAGTGCGATTTGGGGGATTTACGAAGCTTTCCCCATCCTCAAAACCTCCGCCCAAATCCGCGAACTCCACACTTACGGCACTGCGCTAAACATCAATCAACAAAATCAAGAAGCTTCACAGCACAAAGGCTATGGCAGAGCTTTGATGGCAAGAGCGGAAGAAATTGCTCAAAACGAAGGTTACAAAAACATGGCTGTCATCTCCGGAATAGGAGTTCGCGAATATTACAAAAATCTCGGTTATCACGAGCAAGATACTTACATGGTCAAAGAATTGTAAAACAGCGCTTAAGCGCTGTTTTATTTATACGAATTCTTTTCTGGCATGCATAATCTTATCTCTATCCTGTTGCGCTTCTTTCAATTTCTGTTTTAATGAAACAATAACATGCTCCTTACCTTCCGATTCAGCTTCAACCTTTTGCAAATCTTCCATCAATCTGGCGATTTCCATTTCCTGCATCTCTTTAACCAAATCATTTCTTAGCAAAATAAACTCCAACTCTTGTTGTTTTAATTTATCCTTGCCTTTATCTTTCAATTTTCTGGCTATAAACTCCATCATTTGCCTGTTTATTTCAGCCAAAGATACATTTTTGGATTTATACTCATTAGCCAATTCTTCGATCAATCTGCGCCCTTCCAATCCAAATATAGCTTTATAGGAGTACGAATACAAAACTTCCAAATCCGCACCCCGATCCGCACCCTCACCTTTCTTCATAATCTCTCGATTAAACAAAAGCACGAACCTATTAATTGTTTTATCCCCTTCAACCAATGCATCCGCGGTATCAAGCAATTTATCCGGATCGGCCATTTCGGGATCCGTATTTTTTCCGTATGAAGTTAATCCGAAATTAAATTGCAAAACTTCATCTTTATATCTCGATCGGGCTCCGGAATGCGGAGGAATACTTTCAACATCGTTTAATGCCGAAAAACGTATATCGTTTATTATTCTATGAACTGTTTCCAGATCATCCGAATTAACCGTTACAACAAATTCATCTCCACCCACTCGATAGGCTTGAGTACCGAAATCTTCGTATTTACGAGCAATATTATCCAATATTCTGCCGGCCGCTTTTATGGCCGAATCTCCGGTTTCTTTACCGCCTTCTTTATCAAAATATTTCAAAAACGCCATATCAATCGAAACAACCGACAAAGGCTCTTGTTTATTCAAACGCTCATTCATTTCCTGAAACAACATTCCGCGATTTTTTAATCCGGTTAAAGTATCTTGTTTGAGCTTATTCACTTCCAGCCGCAATTCAGCCAATTCTTTTTTCTTGCGAAGTACTTGATTTTCAGGATCAACAGCTTGCGCTTCTTTTGCCAAGTCTAACTCATCTTCCAACTTTTTTGCCGATAATTCGCCCCGCGACTGACCCAAAGCGTCTAAACGCTTTTTAAATTCATCAACTTTATTTAAATCTTCTTTTGTCAAATCCTTTTTACGAGATTTGGAATCCATTTTACTTAAATCTTCAACATTAATAATCATTCCTTCTCGCGCCCCTCTTTCGTGCAATTCGTCTATCAATTTTTTTTGCAAATCAATTTCCATCCTAACCGTCATCTCATGAGAATCTTGAAAATTTCTGATGGCTTCATCACGCGAAACCGTAAACTTTACTTGATCCCATTGCAGTTGATTATAATCCGCTCCCAAAACACCGGCACCCCTTTGCTGCAAGGCTGTTACAAATTCCGCATAATCCAAAGCTTCCGTTCTGCCCGTTTCCGCAAACAATAATCCCAAAGATTTTTTTAAATATTTTTCATATAACTCGTTCGGATTGATTTCATCCGGACTATTTATTACATTTACAATTCTATCCAGCCTTGTTTTTATTTTCGCAAACTCTCCCAAAGCAAACATCCTTTCGCGCAACAAAGTAATCAATAACTTTTTATCTTTACTTGATTGGTCATTCTCAACATCAATTTCTTTATCCGCAGTCTCAAAATCAGTCAATTCTTTCAATAACTCGAAACTATTATCAAATGTGATGGCATGAGCCGTCAAAGGGACGCTTTCCGCTTTCTCATCGGCTCGAATTTGTATAAGTCCGTTCAAACTTTCAACGATCTTGTCAACAATTTCCTTATCAACATCTTTTACTATCACGGCAAAATCATTACCGTTCATTCGATACACCTCAAACATTTGCGGTATTTTTGCCTCAAGATTTTCATCCTGTAAATGCCGTCGTATATTACCTGCGAATTGCTGTTGAATCTTATCATAGGCCAAGCCCAAACCCACATCTCCGAGCCTGTGCTCACCTATTGAATTAAGCCTGTCCAATTCTCCCATATTTACCAAAATCAAATGATTTTTGTGCAGACCTTCAGAATCTTCAACAAAAGGTTTACCGGATTCATTTCTGCCAAGACCCATTTCATCCAACAAATCACCTAATTCCAATCCGAAACGCTGGCCTTTTTTTGCCCCTGTGATATCTCTTTCCCAAATAAAAAATTCCAATTCTTGCTTGGCAATATCCAAATCCAAACTCAAACTCTCGCGTTCTTCGTATGATAGCTTTTCATCATCTGCAAATAACTTATTTTGTATTTCCAAAACCTTTCTTCTTTTAGCCTCTGCTTCATTTATATATTGCTCGGTTTTCAACCGGCGCATTTCTTGCGGAATCATAATATATTCGATTATATCACGCCGTATTTAATAAAAACAAAAAACCGCCCCATGGGAGCGGAAAAAAGACGCGTCAAATCATGAACCAAGCATTTCCTGCAAACGTTTGGATAAAGATGTCCGTTCGAGCTTGTCGATAACCGCAATCGCCAATTCCGCATCCTCATCACTCAATTTTTTGATGGATAGCGGACTATGGAAACAAATATCTCTGTTATGAAGCCGAAGCATCGCATCGTAAAGACGCATGATGCCAACCATGTGGCTGATATCGGCTTCTCGCAAATATTCCATAAACTTGGCGAAAGCTTGCTCTTGCTTGGACATCTCTTGCTTGGACATAATCCCTCTCAAAGTACTTGTTCCAACATGACGTATTTTTTGAATTTTGTCAAGGGTATTAAGCGAATAATTGCGAAATTTCATCAAAAGCCATTATTTTCGCTTCATTTTCAGCTCGAGCTTTAACCTCGACTCCGTTTTGATCCAAAGATTTTGGTGATACTAAAATTCGCAGAGGCAAACCCATCAAATCCGCGTCTCCCAACTTTTCTCCGGCCGAAGCATCCTGTCTGTCATCCCAAAAAACCGATTTACCCGCTCTTTGCAATTCCTCATACAATCCCTGTGCCGCAACCTGCACTTTTTCATTAACAGCCTCTTCCTTGGAATTCAAAGTTACCAAATGTACGTCCGCCGGCGCGACTTCGATCGGCCAAATCATGCCTTTTTCATCATGATGCGCCTCTACGATCGCGCCAACCAAACGCGTTGTACCAATCCCGTAGCATCCCATAATCGGAGTTTTTTGCCCGCCGTTTTCATCATTATATTTTACTCCGAACGCGGACGTAAACTTTTCATGCAAATCAAAAATATTACCGATTTCGATTCCTTTGACGGCTTCCAATTTGGCTCCGCAAACAGGACAAGCATCACCGGCTTTCATCGTAGCAATTTCAATATTCTGTGCGAAAGTGCAGGCCGGACAAGCCAAAATATCATCCTCGCCCGCAGGCGTAATAACTTGAAACTCATGACTGAATTTTTTGGTAAAATCCCCTCCCGATGATTCCACTACTTTGGCATCCAAACCGCATCTCTTAAAAATCTTCAGATAAGTCTGTTTGACCAATTCATAATACTTTTCCAAATCTTCTTGAGTTGCATGAAATGAATACAAATCTTTCATACCAAATTCGCGTCCGCGCAAAATGCCTGACTTGGCTCTAAGCTCATCTCTGTATTTTGTCTGAATTTGATATACTGCGGCAGGTAAATCTTTATATGATTTCACATAAGATCCAACCAGAGGTGTAACAACTTCCTCATGAGTCGCGCCCAAAGCATATTCACGCTCGGTCTGTGATTTTAATTTAAACAAAACATCAACCTTATCCCATCTGCCCGTCGTCTCCCAATTTTCTTTGGATTGCAATGCGGGCATCAAAATCTCTTGTGCTCCGATGGCATTCATTTCTTCACGAATGATATTTTCAACTTTTCGCAACACTGTTAACCCCAATGGCAGCCACGAATAAACGCCCGCCATCTCTTGCCTTACAAAACCGGCTTGCACCAAATACTTGGCATTGGCCGAATCCGCGTCGTGCGGAACATTCTTGCTGGGTTTGGAAATCAAATTGGAATATTTCATATTGTTTATCAGTATTTTGTATCATCTTAATGCATTTTTAGCAAGACGAAATTAACAATGAAAACAACCTTTTATCATCAAAACAAACCGTATTCTCTTATCCTTTTACGTTAAGCGCATAAAAGAAAAACCCTCGCCAAACCCACTGATGACCGCATCATCCGTATCTACTAGATAAGAATGGCGTGCCATCCGTAGCTTTAGCGAAGGATGGTGGGCAAGGAGGGACTTGAACCCTCATGATCTTGCGATCGCAGGATTTTGAGTCCTGTGCGTCTACCAATTCCGCCACTCGCCCTTGTTCTTCAAATGTTGCACCATATTATAATGATTATTGTTTTTTTGCAAGTCAGCATCTCAAAAAACCCAATCATTTCACAAAAACGCGGATAAATACCAAAAAGACCTGAACAATCATTGACTTTTTGCTCATAATCCGCTTTAATGATGCGGCCAATCACCCAAGGAGGAACAAGGGGTCATCTAAGCGACGAGGATCGTGAAACTTATAACCGTCTGCGCAAACAAGAGATCTTGCTGGATGTGGACGCGCACCGTTTGAATCTCGCGGACGGTGTCATCTTGGTGGCCTGTTCGGATGGAGATCAACTGCCCGATATTTTCAGCAACATCTCACACTCATTCGCCGGGCAAAGATCTTCTCCGCGGATTCACACCATTGCTTTAAACGGCGGTGCTCTGCTCCTTCCCGAAGACTCTCCCTTGGTAACCGCTCACCGCGAGGATGAAGTCCTGCTCGAGCACATCAAAGTGGCGCGCGAGTTGAAAAACATTCACACGGTAGCCCTCTACACCCATGCTCCTTGCGGAGCCGGCACCTTGGCCGGCCTCACCTTGGAAGAAGAGCTGAACCTGCTCTTGTCCGCCAAGGTCAGAATCAAAGAACATCTTCCGGGTATCAAAACCGCCTGCTTCTGCCACATCGACAGAGGCGAAAGCAAGCGCACCTACTTTGTCTCCCGTAACAAATGGATTCTGCAGCACATGTATCCCGATGAACCCAATCTTTGGGTTACCGGTTAAACCACCCCGCCGCCCGGCGGGTTTTTCTTTTTTTAAAAATGCATAAATGGTAAAATACCGTTAACATGAAAAACATCCTTATCATTCAAGGTCATCCGGACTCTGAAAGTTTTTGCGGAAGCTTGGCAGATGCTTATCAAAAAGGCGCCAAAAAAGCCAAACACAGAATCCGGCGCATCAATATCAGCGACATCAAATTCGACCCCATTCTCCACAAAGGCTATAACCGGATCCAACCGTTGGAGCCTTGTCTCGTTCAGGCGCAAAAAGATATTCTTTGGGCCGATCATATTGTTTGGATTTTTCCAACTTGGTGGGGATCCTTACCCGCATTGTTAAAAGGCTTTATCGATCGAACCATCTTACCGGGCTTTGGTTTTAAATACACAGGTCCCAATACTTGGAAACGATCCCTCAAAGGCAAATCCTCCCGCATCATAACCACCATGGGGGGCAAAGCGTTTTTATACAAACTCATCGGATCCCCCGGAGTCCGCGCCTTAAAATACCCGACTCTGATTTTTTGCGGGATCTCCCCTGTTCGCACCACAATGTTCGGAGGCATCCGCAAAAACACTCCCGTTAAAAAACTGAACAAAATAATCAATAAAGTAAGCAAACTCGGCGCACAAGGAAAATAACCGGCTATAATCACTTTAAACTTTATTCTTTCCAAACTGTCTATCCGAAAACGAGCCAAGCGAGGTCTTCAGGGTTATCGACTAAATAAATTTTGCAAAATTCTCATCCACGAAAGTCAACAAAAGTTAATTTAAGCACGGATAAACACGAGGTTTATCCCTACGAGTCATTTTAAGTGCATCTCTGTCAGCTGCAGATGCAACGTAGAAAGATGATGGATTGGGATTAAGCTAGTGGCTAGTGGCTAGTGGCTAGTGGCTGGTGGCTGGTGGCTGGTAGCTCGTAGCTGGTGGCTTAAAAATTTATGAAACCAAGTAATGAATTATCGAAAATTCTGTTGGAATTTTCCATTTATCACTCTATCAAAGGTGATGCTTTTAAGCCTCGCGCTTATGAACTGGCCTCCGAATCGGTTGCCGGCCTTGGAGATGATATAAAACAAACTTGGCAAACCGGTGGAATCAAAGCTTTAACGGCTTTGCCGGGCATCGGCGAAAGTATTGCCGAAAAAATTGATGAATTTTACCACACCGGAAAAATCAAGGCTTATCAAAAGATAAAAAAAGAAATTCCGGTCAACATGTACGAGCTTTCGCAAATCGAAGGCCTTGGCCCAAAACACATTGCCGAACTTTGGAAATTTTTAAAAATCAAAAACATCAATAACCTCAAAAAAGCTTTGCAATCCGGAAAACTGAAAAATTTACCGGGCTGGGGCGCGAAAAGCGAACAAAAAATTTCTCGTCGTCTCAATCTCTACGAGCAAGAATCCAATCGCATGCTTCTGGGAGACATTCTGCCAATAGCCGACGAAATCATAACCTGTATTTCGCGCATCAAAGGGGTTAAACGCTGTTCATACGCAGGCTCCATTCGCCGCCGTCAAGAAACCTGCGGAGATATCGACCTTATCGCCACTGCTGATAACCCGAAAAAAATAATCAATGCTTTTTGCGCACTCCCGCAAATCAAATCCGTACACGAACAAGGCGCAACCAAAGCCTCTGTCAGACTCAAAATCGGCATTGACGCTGATATTCGCGTCGTTAAAGATCGGGTTTACGGAGCGGCTTTGCAATATTTTACCGGCGACAAGCGCCACAACGTCCTCCTTCGTCAGTATGCCCAAAAAAAAGGATTTACTCTTAACGAATACGGTTTATTCAAACTTAAGCGAAGTGACGCGGGACAAGCGACGCGGGACAAGCGACGCAGGACGAACGACGCGGGACTTAATTCTGTGGCCTGCAAGACCGAAGAACAAATCTACAGCAAACTCGGCATGCAAACTCCCCCGCCCGAACTTCGCGTCGGCGGAGACGAGATGGAAGCCGCGCAAAAACATAAATTACCCAAATTGATCGATTACGGATCCGTTCAAGGTGATCTGCAAGTACAATCCGATTGGTCCGACGGCAACACTTCCATTGCACAACTCGCCAAATCAGCCAAAACTCTCGGCTTAAAATACATTGCCATAACCGATCACACCAAATCGCTTACAATCGCCAATGGCTTGGACGAAAAACGCCTGATGCGGCAAGGACATGAAATCGACAAATTAAATAAAAAACTTCGCGGTTTTAAAATCTTAAAAGGCACCGAATGCGATATACTGAAAGACGGAAAACTCGATCTCTCTGATACGGCTTTATCAAAATTGGATTTTGTCGGCATTTCGATCCACTCTCATTTCAACCTCTCTGAAAAAGATCAAACCGCGCGCGTAATCAAAGCCATGAGCAACCCCCATGTCCACTGCCTCTTTCACCCAACCTGCAGACTCATCGGCAAACGCGAAGCCATTAAACTCAACATGGACTCCATAATCTCGGCCGCCAAAAAATTTAACGTTCTCCTCGAAATCAATTGCATGCCCGAGCGTATGGACTTAAACGATAGATGGGTACGCGCCGCAATCCGCGCCAAAGTTAAACTTGTAATAAACACCGACGCCCACTCCCCGGATCACTTCAACCTCCTCCCCATCGGCGAATCAATCGCCCGCCGCGGCTGGGCTGAAACATCCGACATTTTAAACACAAAATCCGTCAAACAATTGCAAAAATTCTTATCCCGCAAACACATTTGACATCTTATTCTTGTAATGTTAAACCATATTCATGCTCATTTCATACGGGGAGAAGTAACATGCCCGTCAAGGCATCGGATTTGTTGAAATATATTCAAATCAGCGGATTCATGCATTCTTTCAACCCGAAATTACCACGCAACGCCACTAGATTTTGGGATAAAAAAACCCCTTACATAGTTCATCCCCTGTGGTGCGCCGCCACAATCGCCTTCGAGCAAAAACTCCCTCCCGAAGTACGCGCGCGTGGATTCCTGATATTGCTGTTTCACGACATCTTGGAAGACACATATGGCGAACTGCCTCATGATTTGTCCCGCGAGGTCAAAGAGGGTGTGAGGCGCATGACTTTCTACGAAAGCAGAGTCGAGCACGTGCGCATCTGGAGTCTTCCGCCCGAAATCCGCTTGTTCAAATTGTACGACAAAACATGCAATTTGCTGGATGCTTTCGAAACCGATCCCGAAAAAATCAAAAAAAACAACGAGCTCGTCTCCGAACTGATCGCTGATGTGGAGAAAAATTACGGCACTCTGAACATAACCAAAATCGCCCGTTCGCTGGTTAAATCATGATTACTTCATGATTCCATATCGCACGCCTGACTCAAGGCGTTTTTCTTTTTGATTTGCATAACAAAAAACCTCCTTATTGATACTAGGAGGCTGGTGCACCAGCCGGGAATCGAACCCGGAACCTTGGGCTTAAGAGGCCCCTGCTCTAACCAATTGAGCTACTGATGCTTGAATTATTTTGTGGGTATATTATGCAAAGATTGTCTTTTAGTCAAGCTATTTAAAAACTCGAATCAACATCGATTCGAGTCAACGAAGTATGAAGGCCCCTATTGAACAAATGTTCTCGCCTTGATTATTGGCCACGGCCCTGACCAAAACCGCTTTTCCGGGCAGATAAGCAACCGCAAACACACGATCACTTTGATCATCAGCCGAAATTTGCGTATTGGTGCGCGCATACATGAGCTTTTCCATGGATTGAGACGCAAAGGGTATATTGTTCTTGGCGTATTTCAATCCCCGATATTCGGCCAAGGCCAAAAGGTACAAAATTTGCACCAAGTTGGGCACCGTCAACACTTGGCGGTAAAAACCGCTTTGCTTAACGTGTTCGCGATGCTCTTGTTCGTTCGCATAACACCTTTCTGCGGCTGAAACAATCCAAGCATCCCTATCGACCCTGATCTTCATCAAAACATCTTCCGTTAAATCCGGACAATCGAACAATATTCCCCGAGATACAAAAAACGGATACAGATGATGCATGATATTAACCGTTTTTGGACACCAGTCCAATCGTCTTTTGCCGGCATTGATCTGTGTCAGCAAATCCAATGATTCTGGCACCGTAACCGGTTTGGGCATGCTGTAAGGTATGTTCCACTCCGCAAAAAACGGTTGATACACCTGTTGCCATCTAAAACCGTAATTCGCAATAAATGCTTCGGAAGTGATCTGTACGGGCGTGCAATCTTCGGCAGCGTCCATTCTCATGCTTGGGCCTCCCTGTAATGTGCCGATTCATTATAGCATGACCGCAATCAAGATTGGCCACAATCCTCTGAGAATGATATTATCAAAAAAATTATGAAAACCATCATCTCCTGTGCCATAACCGGAGCCATCCACACACCCAGCCTTTCTCCTTACCTCCCGGTGACTCCGACGGAGATCGCAGAGCAAAGCATAAGCGCGGCCAACTCCGGCGCCGCCATTATCCATCTGCACGCAAGACAACCCGAAGACGGCAAACCGACCAATAATCCGGATATTTTCCGTCAATTTTTATCAAAAATTAATTCCGCAAGTGATGCAATCTTAAACATCTCCACGGGCGTGGCCCTTGGCATGACTCTTGACGAACGCTTGGCGGCCGTCACAGAATTCCAACCCGAGCTCTGCTCGCTGAACATGGGTTCCATCAACTTTAACGTCTCACGCGCCGCAAAAGCGGATGTAAACTGGAAATACGATTGGGAAAAACAATTCCTGCAACAATCCGAGGATATCGTGTTCCGCAATACTTTTAAAGATATCGAGTACATCATCAATACAGTCAACCAATACGGCACAAAATTTGAATACGAATGCTACGATATTGGTCACCTCTACAACCTCGCCCACTTTGCCGAACGCGGACTCATCAAACCCCCGTTCTTCATCCAATTCATCTTCGGTGTCATGGGCGGTATCGGCGCCGATGAACAAGCGTTCACCATCATGAAACAAACCGCCGACAAACTCTTCGGCAATAACTACTTTTTCTCGGTCTTAGGCGCAGGCCGTCACCAATTCCCGATCGCCGAACTCTCCCTCAAATCCGGCGGCAACGTCCGGGTCGGCCTCGAAGACAATCTCTACCTCGATAAAGGCGTTCTCGCCAAAAATAATGCCGAGCAAGTCGATAAAGTAAAAAAGATAGCGATCAATCTTGGGCGCGAGATAGCAAGTGCGAATGAGACGAGAGATATGTTGGGGTTGAAAGGGAAAAGTGAAACGAAACTTCCATAAATCTCCCAACCCTCAAAGCCTCATAGCTTCTGCGAAGTGGGTTAGCAAAGTTGATCGGCAAAGTGGATAAGCTTTATTATTTATTATTTATCCCGCATCAATTATTTAAAATATCAAATGCATGCGGGATCCCGTTTACCCCGCAGTAAGCGGTGGCCAAAGGCGGTGATTATTTATTATTTGTTGCTTTATTATTTTAAAATCGCCCTAAAGCGATTTTACCTGGTGCACCCAAGACGATTCGAACGTCTGGCCTTTTCCTTCGGAGGGAAACGCTCTATCCGGGCTGAGCTATGGGTGCGTGCGCAAACAACTATGCGCGATTTTTGGGGATTGGTCAACAACCGGATATGACTGCGGTAAATATAACCGAATTAACCGATTTTTACGGCACTTATTATTTTATATTTACCGTCTCTGATTCTTCCTCCGCCGGCATCAGTATAAACATATGGAGCCCTGCTGTTACGGCTGAATAAATCCATATTTTTAATTCCTTTATCTACCGCCTCCATTCCTTCCAGGGAATGCGAATACAAACCCACCCCCATTTGCTTGGCCTTTTGACTCGCAAATTTAATTATGGCTTCATTGATCTTAATATGCGCGTTGGTGGAATATACTCTTTCCAAAAACAATTGCGGTTTTCCATGAGGATCAGCCAACAACCTCATCGCGGCGCGTGAGATGATTTTTCCGGCCTCATCGTAAATCTGAATCATCCTTACATTGGGATCTACGGAATAAGATAGTAATCCGTAATTCAAGCTCGAATCCGAATCAAAATTTTGACATGACGGCACGGGCTCGGAGCCGATTCTGATATATCTGGTTGCATCAAATTTATCGGTAATGGTTAATTCGGCTTTGGCGATTTTTGATTTACCGTAGACTTTCTCGAAACCTTCAAAAACCGTTTCTTTCAATCTTTGCAAATCTCCGCCAAAATCCGGATGCTCGTTGCCGTACACATCTTCCAACAATTTAAACACTTGCTTAAATGGTATTTTGGTTTTTTTATAAATGATTGATTTGCTTTGCAATTCCTCGGCTGTTAAATCTCTCAATCTATACAGATAGATATACGCCTTTATCTTATCAATTTTTCTTTGATTTTCTTCCAAGTAATTTTTCAAATCTTCCCTCAATTCTTCAAACTCCCGCAACTCGTCATCCGCAACAAATCGCGCATTCGGATCATTTTTTACTTCTTTCTTTTGCTTTTCCATTTTCCTTCCTATTTCTTTTATTCTTGTATTAAGCGTTGTTATGGGCAGAATGGCTTTTTCATAATCTAAAACCACGGAGTCAAAAGGCCTTTCCACATCTTCTTTCTTTACGTGGGCGTCCGCAACAGCTTGCTGCAAAATCGCCTTAACTCCCAAACGAATATCATCCATATCGTATTGCAACACTTCATTCAATTCTATTTCTTGATCCGTTGTCCAAACTTCATATTGAGGTAAAGTCATGTTTTCCGGTACCAATCCTTGTTTTTGCAAACTTTTGATTCTTTCTTCTTTTTCCGTATCATTTTCCGGCGCCAAACCATCCCAATTTCTCCACTCTTCAAAATTTCCTTGAAGCAATCTATGCACATAATTTGTAACCGCTTTCGCCATGTCATCATCTTTCTTGCAGCGTCCGGTAAAATAAACAATAATCGCTTGTATGGCTTCCATGTTCGAAACAATATTTCTAGAGTCAAAACTCTGACGGTTTCGTTGTAAGGCAACTCCGTTTTTCTTGGATTTTTCACTTTCGCTCACTTTTAATTCATCCGATTCTTTATCCTCTATTTCGAATACTTTTTTCAAATAATCCATAATACAAATGGATATTCGTTGCATAACTTCCTCCGGATCATCCGTCTCCAAATCGAAATCCAACTCTTTATCCAACTCATAGTAGGAAATGAATGCCAACAAAGGCAGCATTGTTTTTCTTTGTTGTGCGTCCAAATTCAAAATTGCCGATTGATTTTTCCTGACAAGCGGACAAGCGCCAAGCAAAGAACATTCAATGCATAATTTTGCAAATTCATGATTCATGCCCGAATATCCGGCATCCATTCTTGGTCCGTTCAATTCATTTTCTTTATCGGCGATTTGGTTTAATCGCTTTCGGTACAATTCAAAAAACAAACCGCCCTCCATCAAATCCAATACATATCTGTAAAAATCCTTTTCCAGAGTTAAACGATCTTGCGCTTCGGCCATTGGGTTCATCTTATATATTTGCGTTATGCAATCATCAGACATGACACTTTTTAAAAATCTGTAACGGTTTCTGCCTGTTTGTGTAAAAGCTATAATTCGCAAATGTTTTATTATATGTTTTTCCAATTGATCTTTATAACCCTCCTTGGTCCAAGAATTATGGCGCATTTTTACACTGCCTCTGAATCTGTTTAACAAATCGTTTAAAATTGCGGGATTTGTCGCCAATGCATCATCAATCACATCGTCCAAAATAGGTACGTTTTGTAAAGCTTTTACACCAAGGCCTTGAGAAGATACCAATAATTTGGGATTGTCGGCGCATCTGTTTCTGGCCGCAACGCTCAATTCTCCGTTGGCAAAAGCCAATAATTTTACTTCATGTTTTTTTAAAATATATTGCCTGTGATACTGATCATCGTGCCATTTATTTTTAACCGCGTTTTTATTCTTGTCCTGAATTGTTTCTATGGTCGATAAAATAAATAACAATAAAGAATCCGATGCCCGTTTGGCAATCGCTGATAAAAATTTATTCAAATCTTTCTCTGATTCAATAAATAATAATATTATCTTCTCCGTTGCCCATTGATTATCCATCGTCAGCCTGTCAACATTTTGAATAATCAATTCTTTAAACTCAACTTTTGTATATATCAACGAATAACCGCTGAAATCTCTTTCAACAAATAAACCGAAGGCGTGTTTATCCGCCTCCAAAATTTGTCGGATTTCTTTTCTGTATTTTTCAGGCTTGTGTTTTTTATTCATTTGGCGCATTAAAGCGTTTATTAAATCCGGATTTTGACCGTTATGCAGGCTCTCGCGAATAATCCGCTCTTGTTCCGCCAAATCAAACACCAGGTCGGCTGTTTTTGAATAATATAAAATTTGCAAAGGATTGGATAACATCATGCCTTGCACCATTTCCTTATATTTTTTCGCATCAAAATGAGAATCCAAACCGGCAGACTCCGCTTCTTGGGCTTTTTTTGTTATAACACCGTAATTTGTTAATAAAATATATTCTTTTTCGGTTGCTTTTTCCGCCAACTCTCCAACCGTAAACAAATTATTGTCAACCGCATAATTGATGCGTTTTGCGTCATCGGTCCAAACACTCGCCGCTTGAAACTTTATCAAATTCAATAATTTTTCTTTATTTTCAGGCGTAAACCAATCAAAAACAACATTCGCATTTGCCGTCATCCGCTTTAATACCGGATCTTCGTTTTTATAACTAACAATATCGGTCATTAATATCTGCATCACTTCAGGCTCAAAACCCGCATCTATCAAAGCCTTCATATCTGACAAATTACTTGCCAAAAAAACTCTCTCATTCAATTCATTTAATCTCTTCAATAATTGCCTCACAAAATCAGCACCCGATTCTTTATTATTCAGGTATGTAAAAACGGGAAAACCCACTTCAATCAAATTCGTTAAAAATTTAATTTGAATTTTCAAATCAAAATGACGTTGAATGAACGAAAAATTTTGCACTATATGCTCTGTTGCTCTGGCGCGCGAAGAATCCTGTATGGATAAATATTCTTCATAAGCATCTGGCATATCGCTTAAGACGTAAGAAATGGAATCCATGCTATTCTCATCTTTTCTCTTGGCAATGGCTTCCAATTTTTTGTAACCGCAGGATTCCTCTTCGGATCTGTAGAATGCATCGGCGTTAAAAAACCGCACCATTTCCAAAATCTCATGCAATTCTTCCGGATCAATGATTTTAAGCTCAATCAATCTCGGCAGGTATGGCAATAAAAAATGCGCATGATTCTTTAAGTACCATTGATAATATTTCTGCAAATATATTAAACGAGCGCCATCATGCAAATCTCCCGTTTGTGCCGTTGTTTCATCCAAAAGCAGTTCAAACAAAAATTTGGATTTTTCAAAATTACCGTAATATTTGGCCAAAAAAACCTCCGGCTTCATTTTCTTATCATTAAACTTGGCTTTAAGCTCTCTCAATTCATGAGGCGGTAAATCCAAATCGCTGTTTTCTTTTTTGACCGATCGATATTCGTGTTTGGTACCGGCTGTCATTTGACCGGTTTTTGTTAAACGCGGTTGCACCGAAAGCTTCGTTCCGTCAACAAAGGGAGCGATAAAATGAAAATGCTCCGGCTCTTCTTTTATGAAATAATCAGTTAATTCATCCAAAATGGATCTGATTTTGCCGTATCGTTTTTCAGCCTTGGTCGAATCCGGAAATTGAAATCTCGATTTTTCCCAATCATGCTGTATATCAAAACTGTAATCATAAATATCGGCGTAGCAATAATGAAACACTCTGACATATTTATCATCCAATAATACCTTGGCGATAAATAAACCGATTTTAGCCCTTTCAACTTTGCTCATTCTCGCAAGCAGTGCCATGGCCTCTTCATCCGCCGGCAATCTTGCGGTTAAAAACCTCTCCATCCATTCAATACGTTCCGGAGCTTCCATTGTCTGCATGGTTGAATTGAAACTTTTTAACAAAATTTCACGTGTCTTTAAATCCAATTCCATCAAATCTCGATTTGCATACATTTTTAATACGTCAAAATCGGATTGATCATTTTTTTGCGGTAAAATTTGCTCTTCGTATTCAAAACTCTCGGGTTTCCTCTGTTGAAAAGGATTTACCGGCTGAAACATAGCTTCTTGCATATTTAATATTGGTTATGAGATGCGCCCGACCGAATTATACGGGCTTCATCAATCTCCGGAAAAATACCAATCTGTACAAAGGTAAATTCATCGGCAAATCCCATGTGCCGATCAAACATTTTCTTTGCGCGCCAAAACCGATTTTAAACCTCGTAATCCCCTCCCAGCTTGGCTTATACAACGGCGTAGCCTTGCTTTCCGGATTGCATCCCCAAAAATCATACCATTTCGCTCCTTCGGATTTGGCCTGTTTTATCGCCTCCCACTGCAAGGCATAAGGCGCCATGGCTTGGCGAATTTTGGAGCTGGACGCACCGTATAAGTAAGTCACCGTATTGCCGTAATTCACTTCCAAATTGGCCGCCAACATGGCCCCATTCACTTCGGCAACTCTTAAACGCGCCATATGCGCGGCCGCCAAAGTATATAAAGTCTTGGATAAATATGCCGAATCATGCTGAACAAATCCATCGCGTCCCGCCGTTTCATCCATCAATTTGATAAATTGATCCACGTCTTTGGGATGATTGGTGATTCTGGTTGTTACGTTATGCTTTGCCGCCACTTTAATATTGTAACGGGTTTTTTGATGCATATTGGCCAATAATTCAGCTTCGCTTTTGGATAAATCCAGTATAGCCGTACAAATCGGATTCATGGCTTGCGTTCGATTCATGCGCGGAGGCAAAACCCTAAACGTGGATTTGGGATAAACAATCGGCTCCATACGCCAAAACAATGATTTGGGGATTTGATTTTTTCCGTACAATTCACGGAGAAAAATTTCCAAATATTCTTTTCGTTCCTCATCCGTTACCCGCGGATGAAACTGCGGTCCGCGCGGAGTAAACCAATATCCCAATCCGAATCTTTTCGGCCTATACTCCCCTTGCACCGCCATAATCCATCTGCTCTCTTTATCCAACAAAGCAAACCGTTGCACCGGAAAACCCAAAGACTTTCTAAACTCCCCCCAAACCCAAGACTGCGGAAACTGCATCCAAGCCTGTTGTGATTGAAACGCCTCCCAATCCATTCTGTCGGTTATTTCTTTAATAAACATGACTCGATTATAACATAAAAAAGTCGTAACGTTATAACGGAAATTGTCTGAACCTTGATTTAATAACCGATTGCCAACCTAATTAACTTGATTACTAATTGTCTGAACCTTGATTATCAAACCGATTACCAACCTAATTAACTTGATTACTAAAGGTAAAGATAATCATATACATATAGTAATCAAGTTAATATGAGCGTGAATATGAGCGGAAATCAAGGTTCAGACAGTAGAGTTAATCAAGTTAATATGAGCGTGAATATGAGCGGAAATCAAGGTTCAGACAATGGCTGTTATTATCGACTAAGATACTTCAACGCAATCCTCACTCTTTCCGACGAATCAGTGATCTCCGCCGGCACATTCTTGGCCGCTTCCTTGGCTTGCGCGGCTTTATAACCCAACCCTTTAAGAGCATCAATCAGCTCTGCGTCGTTTTCCGATTCCGCATCTATTTCAACAAGCTGGCCTTTAAGCTCAAGAATGATTTTCTGCGCGGTTTTGTTGCCGATTCCCGGCAAAGTGGCAAACCAAGCGGCATCGCTGTTCATAACCCTCGCGCGCAATTCTGAAGGAGTTGCCGAACCGCAAATTGCCAAACCCGCTTTTGGTCCGATGCCGTTAATACTGATTAAAATTTCAAAAACTTCCAGCTCGTCCCGGCTCGCAAAGCCATACAGATCGTGCACATCTTCTCGAATATGCTCATGGATATAAATCGATGGTTCATCTCCCACTGAAAGATCGGCAAGTAATCGCAAATGTGCTTTTACAAGATATCCGACTCCGCGCACATCCAAAATAAAAAAACTTGTTGTTTTTTCAATAACCTCGCCTCTTAACATTCCAATCATATAAGTTATAGATTAATCTCCAAGCACCGGACTGGCAAGTTGGCAAATTAAAAACCCCAAATCATTTTGGGGTTTATTTCTAAGCTCTTTCCGGTCTTGGCTTAATCAACGCCGGGGATGTAATCAACCCCGGGGATGGGCTGAGAAGAATATCCGGTTTTGGCAGACCGCGGTTTTGCCTTCGATTGCTTTCCCGCATCGGCTTTTACCGCTTTTGAATCAGCCGCTTTCTTCACAGCCTCCTCATCCAAAGTCTCTCCCGCGTCCGCGGACAATTCCGGTGAAGCGGACGGCTTTGACGAGGCGGATACGGTAACCAATCGTCGAGACTCATTGATTCCCGCTGACTTGACGGGATCAGTCTTAACCATTGGCATTTTTTCGGTTTGAGCGTTGTCGAAAAACGACAACGCACGAATGCGAAAGTGAAAAATCGCGGTTCCCGAAACCATCAAGACAACAAGCGATGCGATCAGCAATATGCTGAAATTCGCCGATGAGCGTCGGTTTCTCCCTCTTTCATCAGCAGCTTCAACGGCTTGCTTTTTGACGGTCGGCTTCTCGAACATGATTTTAGGATCCATGTTCAAGTGGCTGACACGAGGCATGTCCACGGGCATCGGCTTGGGAGGAGTGGACGGCGCGGCCATCGTCGCAGCCTCAGGATCCGTCAGCATCTCCTCCGCTTGCAAAGAAGTCAAAGGAAACTCGCTCATGGAAACATGCGGTAAACGCAATTCCATGCGGTTCAATTCCTCCAAAATCTCATCCATGCTCTCGGGGCGCTTGGACGGATCATGCTCCATGCACCTCATGGTCAACGCATCCAGCAACGGATCCACTCCCAAACAATAAGTATCGATGGGGGTGGGCCTTGCATCGCCGAAGGTTACCTTGGAAAGCACGCTCATGCGGTGCTCATCCTCAAAATCAAACGGCGAAACACCGGTGATCATCTCGTAGAGGACAACACCGAAAGCCCAAATATCGCCTTTCACATCCGGCCCGCCTCCGCGCGCCTGTTCCGGGCTCAAATATTCGGGAGTCCCTCGGAAAAATCCTTGCACGGTAAGCTTGGAGTGTTTCGCATCCTGTTCTTTATCGAAAAATCTAGCTATGCCAAAATCCATCACGCGCACCACCGCATTTCTGCCGTTGCCCGCGATCAAAACATTGGCCGGCTTGAAATCTCTATGCTGTACTCCGCGCATATGCGCGTCACGCAATCCGCTTCCCGCGGACATGGCGTAATACAGCAAGTCACCAAACGGAATGCACGTTCCTCTGTGCAAAGCCGCAACCGGCATCAACTTTCTGCATTCGTTGATGATATTTTCCAAGGTTCTGCCGCCCGAGATAAACGGAAAAACGAAATACGGATAACTGTCATTGCCATCCATATAAATTCCCGCGTCTTCGAGGGGCAAAAGATTCGGTCCCTTAACGGTTCGAAGAATATGCTCGACCCTGCGGAACCTCTTCATCTCCAAAGGATCTTCGATCACGTAGTGGAGCTTGATTGCAACCAAATGGCCGTCACCCAATGATTTGGCCTTGTACACCACGGCTTCACCGCCGGCATTGATCTGCTTTTCCAGCTCATACGCACATTTGCCGGCCTCGCCGATTTTGGTACCGCTTGGAAAGATCTTCACAATACTTTTGTCTTGAAGCGGTGTCATTTTTTCACCTTCCTTTTTAAAGAGCAAAACTTTGCGCCATTTACGCAAAGTTCAGGTTCATCCGAATACATCAATCTAACTCATTTTAGCGATAATGTCAATATCTTGGCTTAACAAAGACCAAAAAACGCGCCATATAGACGCGTTTTAAGTTTTTTTCGATTTGAATTTATTTGGCGATTGCGATTTTAATGCTATTGCCCTCATAAACCAACTCTGCGTCAGCCTCTTGATTCAACTCCGAACCAATATAAACTTCATCAGCTTTAACCTCTTTGGCCAAATCTTGTTTCATTTCATTCAACGTTTCCATCAAACTCAAATCATCAATGGCCAAATTAACTTTAATTCTGTCTTCCGGAGTATATTCATTTTTCTTGCGCAATTGCATAATGTGGCGCACAACTTCGCGGGCCAAGCCTTTGCGTTTCAATTCCGGAGTCAATTCCGTATCGATCTTCGCCTCCCAAGCTTCCGCTGTTGCCGTATCGGCTTTAGTGATGACAACTTTTTCAACATTCAATTCTTCGGCTATCAAACGATGCAAATCCTGTTTCTCCGCCACTCTGCCATAAAGCTTCTCATCACGGACCAAGACAGTGATAGAGGCTAACGCTTGTCTGACCGGTAACTTGGTAGCAACTCTTTGCTCCAAACCCGCGTTCACAACATCCCTGACCCATTGCATGTCACTCAATAAACCCGGATCTACAGCCCCTTCATCGGCTTTGGGCCATTTATCCAAATGCACCGACATCTTTTCGCCTTCCAAATCTTGATACAATTTCTCCGCAAAAAACGGCGCAAACGGAGCCAGCAATTTGGAAAAGGTCAACAACACTTCGCGCAATGTCCTCACCGCATCGGCCGCGTCATCAAGATCTTCGGTCTGCTTCATACGCTCGCGGGATCGTCTCAACCACCAAGTTGATAAATCGTCTACGAATAGCCTGATCGGTCTAAGCGCATTGGCAAACTGATAATCATCCATTTCGCGAGTAACATGCAACGTCAACTCATCCAATCGTGAAAAAATCCATCTGTCCAAAACATGCAAACTGCGCGGAGTCGCGCCCGAAAGTTCAACATCCTTGGAATATGTCAGATAAAACTGTCGCACATTCCATAATATGCCAAAAATGGATCTCTGAATTTGCCTGCATTCTTCATCCTTAAAACTCAAAGCCTCGGCTTGCATAATTGGCGATGAAAGCATGTACAACCGCAACGAATCCGCGCCGATAGTCTCCATCAATTCATACGGATCCGTATAATTCTTTTTCGATTTGGACATTTTCTTGCCATCCTCGGCCAGCATCATGCCCGTAACCACAATATTTTTTGCCGCCGGCTTATTCATCAAGCCAACCGCCAAAACATGCATGGTATAAAACCAACCGCGTGTTTGATCTTGCGCTTCACCGATAAAATCCGCCGGAAAACGATTCACGAATTTTTCCGCATTTTTGAATGGATAATGAACGGATGCATAAGGCATGGCGCCCGATTCAAACCAACAGTCAAAAACATATTCCACGCGCTTCATTTTTCCTCCGCAAGCACACGAAACTTCCACTTTATCGATACCCGGGCGATGCATATCAAAACCTTCCGGAAATTCTCCGCCGGCCGCCTCTTTAAGCTCGGACATTGAACCGAATACACGCCTCTCTTGGCACTCATCGCAAATCCAAACCGGCATCGGCGCTCCCCAATAACGAGTGCGCGAGATATTCCAATCGGGAGCCATTTCCAAACCCTTGCCAAAACGGCCTTCTTTAATATGCTCGGGTACCCAATGAATTTTTTTATTGGCTTCAATGAGCTTGGTCTTCAATTTTTGCACGTCCACAAACCAAGCGTCTTGCGCCCGGTACATAAGCAAAGTATTGCATCTCCAGCATTCGGGTACGGAGTGAGTGATGGTTTCGCGTTTCAACAACAAACCGCGTTTTTCCAAATTATCCATCACCAACGGATCCGCATCTTTGATTCCCATGCCTGCAAACTCGCCCAATTCGGGCATCATTTTACCGTCCGCATCAACCGTCAGCAATACTGCCAAATTATGAGTCTTGGCCGCTTGAAAATCTTCTTCACCAAAAGCCGGCGCCGTATGCACCAAACCCGTTCCGTCTTCCGCGCTCACATAAGGCATGGCAACAACCTTATACGCAATCTTTCCTTCCGGTACGGGTACAAAATCAAATAAAGGCTCATACTCCAAACCTTCCAGTTCGGTTCCCAATACACGTTTCTCGATTTTCGCATTCAATAAATCATCTCCCAAAACTTCTTTAATACGATCTTCCGCCAAAATCCAAGTCTCACCGTTATTTTGCATCTTAAAAATCAAATACCACATTTCCGGATTCACGGCGATGGCCGTATTGGCCGGCAATGTCCAAGGGGTCGTTGTCCAAGCCAATAAATATTCATTATCTTTACCTTTGATTTTAAATTTGATGGTAATCGAAGGATCTTCCGCATCGCGATACGAATGCCCCATGGTTATCTCATGATTGGATAAAGGCGTCGCACAGCGCGGACAATACAAAGACACGCGAAAATCTTTATATACCAAATCTTTTTTGTACAATTCCGCAAATGCCCACCAAACCGATTCGATATAATCATCGTTCATGGTCATGTACGAATTATCCATGTCCACCCAACGCCCTATTCTGCTAATGTATTTACGCCAATCTTGATCGTATTTCAAAACCGAAGCTCTGCAAGCATCATTGAATTTATCAATTCCATATTCCAAAATATCTTTGCGGGATTTTAATTCCAAATCTTTTTCAATCAAATTCTCGACCGGCAATCCATGACAATCCCAACCCCAAACTCTTTCGACTCTGTAACCTTTCATTGTCCAATATCTGGGGATGGCATCTTTAATCGTACTCTGCAAAAGATGGCCGGGATGAGGCAATCCGGTTGCAAACGGCGGACCATCGTAAAAAGTAAAAACTTTATTCTCGGATTTTTCTGCAATCGACCGCTCAAAAATATTCTTTTTTACCCAAAATTCTTGGATTTCTTCTTCCATTTTCGGAAAATCCGGCCGATTGGATGGTATTGGTTGTGGGTTGGACATATGGCTCTTATATTGGCGGAAAATTCGGGATTGGTCAACTCAACTCATGTAACCTGTATCTTGTAACATGTAATAACACTCGAGTGAATCTTGTGCTACATGTTACAAGTTACATGCGGGAGTTTTTTGTTACTCTTTATACTTTTCACTTTTTACTTTATACTAATTGTATATGCAACTCTTTCTCGCATCCGACCATGCCGGTTTTAAACTCAAAGAAGCCATCAAAAAAGAACTCGGCAAAACACACAACATCATCGACGTAACTCCCGTCTTTAATAAAGACGACGACTACCCCTTAGTCGCCAAAAAACTCGTTAAACATCTTCGACGCGGGACGTGCGGCGTGGGACGTGCGACGATGTCAGTTTTCATCTGTGGCTCCGGCGTCGGCGCAGCTATCGCCGCAAACAGATACAAAGGCATTCGCGCCGCCCAAGGCTACGACAAAAAAGAAATCCAACTCGCCCGCGAGCATAACGATATCAATGTCCTCACTCTCTCCGGCTGGAACACAAAACCAAAAGAAGCTCTTGCATTAATCGACGTCTTCCTCAAAACTCCAACATCCAAAGCCATTCGACATAAGAGACGGATAAAGCAATTGTCTTGAACCTTTATTCACTTATTGTCTGAACCTTGATTTAAAAACCGATTACCAACCTAATTAACTTGATTACACAGAACTGGTGGAAAGTTCATAAAGTCTAAAGTTCATAAAGAGAAGCAAAAGTAACTCTTGATGAACTTGCTAATTTTAACTTGATGAACTCATCTAGTAATCAAGTTAATATGAGCGTGAATCAAGTTAATCAAGGTTCAGACGATAAGATAGTAATCAAGTTAATATGAGCGTGAATCAAGTGAATCAAGGTTCAGACAGTAAGTAATCAAGTTAATATGAGCGTGAATCAAGTTAATCAAGGTTCAGACAGTAAGTAATCAAGTTAATCAAGGTTCAGACAATATGGAAGTAATCCCCGCCATTCTTACAAAAAAACTCCAAGAGTTTAACGACCGATTGGACGTTGCGCGTAAATTCGCCAAAACCGTGCAGATCGATATCATGGATGGTGCTTTTGTGGATAATGAAACTCCCAAAAAATTAAACGACGGCACTTGGTATACCGATTATCTTGCAGTCAGGAACAATCCCCCGTTTGCAATCGAATTGCACCTCATGGTTTTAAACCCTTGGGAGTATGTAGAAGCATGGAAAGAAATTCCCGGCTTAAAGCGTATTATCTGGCACGAAGAAATCCCTTTGCGTCATGAAGAGATAATCAAAGCCGTTCATGATCTTGGATTGGAGGCTTGCTTGGCAATCAATCCGGACACGGATTTAAATCGAGTTTATCCCTACCTCCAAAAAGGACGCAGTAACAATTCGGCGAAACAATATTTCGCGGATGGAATTCTGGTTATGGGAGTCAATCCCGGTTTTTCCGGCCAGCCTTTTCTCCCCATTGCTCTTGAACACATCTCCAAACTCCGCAAAAAATATCCCCATCTTCCCATTGCTGTGGATGGCGGAGTTAATCTTGAAACCAAAAAAGACCTGATAAAATCAGGCGCAACCCGCCTTTGCGCAGCCGGCGCAATCTTCCTTGCGGACAATCCCAAAAAAGCATACAATAAACTCTCGAAGTAACAAAACAAAAGTTCATCAAGATAAAAGTAAAAAGTTCATCAAGAGGAGCCTAAGTAACTCTTGAAAAACTCATCAACAGCTCAAATTCTCAGCTTCTCAGTTTCTTCCTCGTTCCTGGTTCGTGGTTCGTAGTTCGTGGTTCGATCTTTATTATTTATTATTTAAAAAAGTTCATTCATAATTCATAATTCTTAATTCTTAATTCTTAATTCATAATTTTTAGTATATTATGCGCTACATTGCATTTCTCATGATGCTTAGCTTGTTCGCCGCTTCTTTGCCGGCTAACGCTTCCATCGCCTCGGCCAAACCCGGTCAATTAATTAAAGGTTCACTGGATACCGTTTATTACTACGGTACCGATGAAAAACGCTACGTTTTCCCAACCGAAAAAACTTACAAATCATGGTATGGCGATGATTGGTCCGGAGTGGTTACCATTCCTGATGCCGAACTCATGACCATTCCTCTTGGCGGTAATGTAACTTATCGCCCCGGAGTCAAAATGATTAAAATCACCACAGATCCCAAAGTTTATGCGGTGGGAGCCGGCGGAACATTGCGCTGGATCGAAACCGAAGCTTTGGCTATCGAACTCTACGGAGCCGATTGGGCCAAAAATGTTGATGATTTACCGGATCCTTTCTACATCAACTATCGCCAAGGCTCACATATCACCATGAAATCCGATTTCAACCCCAGCGGTGAAAAATCCGAAGCTTCCTCAATCTGGAAGGACAAAGGCCTCCCCGAACCCACAAACTGAACTTGCCCTTGCGACAACTAAAAAAGACCTTCGGGTCTTTTTTAAGTTAAAAGTTTATCAAGTCTAAAGTTCCTCAAGAAAATCCTAAGTAACTCTTGATAAACTTTAGACTTTAAACTTGATGAACTTATATATTACGACTATTCTTCAGTTATGTTATAATTCCAATCATATGAAATCCATCACTTCTTTTATCGCCATGCTCGCATTAATTGCGTGTGCATTGTTGCCGGCGCAAACTGCTTTTGCCGCAACTCAAATCAATTCCGGCGATCTTATCAAAGCCTCCGGACCCGCCGTTTATTACTATGGCGCCAACGGCAAACGCTACGTCTTTCCCACCGAAAAAACTTTTTTAAGCTGGTATGCGGATTTTAGTTCGGTAAAGATAATTTCCGATACCGAATTGGCGGCCATCGCCATCGGCGGCAATGTTACCTATCGCCCCGGGGTCCGCATGCTCAAAATCACCACTGATCCCAAAACCTACGCGGTCGACGCTTATGGAACTTTACGCCATGTAGCATCGGAAGAAGTAGCCAAAGCTCTTTACGGCGACAACTGGAACACGAAAATCGATGATATCCCGGACCCCTTCTTTATCAATTACACACTTGGTTCCGCCATTCTATCCATGGCCGATTTCAACGTTTCAACCATCACCTCATCGGCCATATCCATCAACTTGGATAAAAAACTCACAACAGTTCCTCCTGCAGACGAAACCGAAAACCCGATAGATGAACCCGAAGTAATTAAAACAATAAACTTTACGGTCAACGATGCCGCTCCCCGCCCGGGTGATGTAATTACTTTTTCCGCTTCAACCAAAGACAACGAACAAGCTCAAAAATTACAAATTTTGATGGATGGCGTGTTAATCGCAACTTGCAATAACACTTCAATTTGCACAACCAACCATCAAATACCTTTTATCACCGATAAATCAACACTAACAGCCCGTGCCGAAATCACATATTTGGATCAAACAAAACAGAGCCAAGAATTGACAATAACAGTAGCTGAAGACACAACTGCAAACGGAGTTTATATTTCCGCGGACAGAACCAACGTAAAAGTCGGACAATCCACCGGAATCGTTGTTGATGCTCCTAATATTGCCGTCAAACGCATCGAAGTGTTTGTTAACGGATCCGGTAAAACCGTTTGTGAATCCGGAATCCGCACCTGCCGTTACTCACTTTCCCCGGAAGGTGGAGTTGGAACCTCAGTGACGGTTCATGGACTTGTAACAGATAACGTTGGCCGTACTTATCGCAGTAAAGATCTGATCATAACCGTTTCCGCCAACGATTCTCCCTTGATTACGGTTCAAGCCGACAAGAATACAATCTATACCGGCGAAAAAGTAAATGTTACGGTCGCCGCATCCGATCAAGACGGCATCAAATATATCGAAATCTTGGACAGCTCTCGCCAAATCATCAAACACTGCGAAGGCGCCGTGCCTTGCACTTACAACGTCGGACCATGGCAACAAACCGGCTCGTATACCTTCTACGGCCGAGCTTCCGATTCATTGGATGCCGCGGACGAACAATTCACCATCATCACGGTAATAAACCCGTAAACAAAACAGCAAAAAAACCATTAAGACGCTCAATTCGAGCGTCTTTGATTTAAAAAACGGACTGTATCGATCCGATCGTATACCGTTTGACAAAAATCCCAAATCTTGCTAACTTGAAAAATCGCCGTTTTAAGGAGGAGTTGATTCTTGAAAAAACGGCAAGCTATGCAAAACAATGAAAGTGCTCTGTACCATTATACAAATGAGACATTAAGCTGGATTTTACCGATTGCCAATTTATGTCTCGGAATCATCTGTATAATCTACGCATTGCAAGCCAAAAACATTTGGTAAAAAAAGCGCCGGCAAGGCGTCTTTTTTTTATTTACGCTATTTTATGTTAAACTGGATTAAACCAATCATATGCAATCCATAAAAAAGCTGGAAACAACAGCCAATCAAATCCGCCAAGATATAATCAACATGCTGGTAAAAGCCGGTTCCGGACATTCAGCCGGCCCTCTGGGCATGGCCGATGTTTTTACAGCGCTTTACATGGGCGGAGTCGCTAAATTGGATCCCAAAAAGAAAAACGATCCCTCACGCGATCGCGTAGTTTTATCCAATGCCCACATTTGCCCGGTTCTTTACGCAACTCTCGCGCATGCCGGATTCATCCCGCACAAACAACTTAAAACTCTTCGCAAACTGGGTTCGCCATTGCAAGGACATTCCAACAATCACTTCAACAACGGCATCGAAACCTGCGGCGGCCCCTTGGGCCAAGGCCTCTCCCAAGCAATCGGCATGGCTCTAGCCTCAAGAATAAATCGAACCACGAATGACGAACCACGAAAAACGCAAAAAAATCGTAATTCGAAATACGAAATTCGAAATTCGAATTATCACACCTGGTGCCTGATGAGCGATGGTGAATTCGACGAAGGTCAAACCTGGGAAGCTGTAATGCTGGCGGGAAAATACGATTTACGCGAGGTTACCGCAATCATCGACCGCAACAATATCCAAATCGACGGCAACACCGAGGATGTTATGCCTTTGGAAAATTTTTCCGATAAACTCAAAGCTTTCAACTGGTTTGTGATTGATGTGGATGGACACAACATCCAAGAAATCATCGACGCCATGAAAAAAGCCAAAGCCATGGCTGCCAATCCAACCGCCATCATCTGCCACACAATCCCCGGCAAAGGAGTCGGCTTTATGGAAAATAAATTTGAATGGCACGGCCTGCCCCCAAACAAAGACGAAGCTAAAAGCGCATTACAAGAACTTCGTACACTAAACGGCAAAATTACAAGTGAACATCAATAAAGACATGACGACACTGCAACTGTTCAAGGTCAAATAGTTCAGTGATCAGTGCGCAGTGGATAGTGAACAGCTAAGTGTTATTTAAGTGATTATGTATATTAACAAATTTGAAGATTTAATTGTTTGGCAAAAATCTAAAGAACTTAATATCTTAATCCACAACTGCATGATAAATGTTAACGATTTTGGATACAAAAACCAAATAGAGCGTGCATCAATTTCGATAATGAATAATATAGCGGAAGGCTTCGATCGACAAACCACCAAAGAGTACAAACAATTCTTACATATTTCCAAAGGATCATGCAGTGAAGTTAAAAGTATGCTTTACCTTGGTCTGGAATATAAATATTTTAATATTGAACAATTCAACAAAGCTCATGAGTTAGCGGAAGAAATCGGCAAAATGCTACATAAAATAATTCAATCTCTGGAAGCAAAACTCAACAGCCGTACCTAATCACCACCCATCTTCATTCACTACTCACTTTTCACTGTTCACTACTCTCTGTTCCCTGTTCCCTGATCACTGTCCAAAAAAACTCTTCATCTCTAAATCTATCGCCCCCTGTCCCCTCACTATGAAACTTCCAAATCTCAACCCCTACGTTTTATACAAAACCGTCGAAAAAATCCCCACTCGCAACGGCTACGGTGAAGCTTTGATTGAACTTGGCGAAACCAATCCCGATGTTGTGGTTTTAACCGCCGATCTTGCGGAATCTACCCGCGCGCTAAAATTCGGCGAAGCTCACCCGGAAAGATTTATCGAATGCGGCGTCGCCGAACAAAACATGATGGGTATAGCCGCCGGGCTCGCTCTTTCCGGTAAAATACCTTTCGTCTCTTCCTATGCCGTTTTTTCTCCGGGCCGCAGTTGGGATCAACTGCGTGTCTCGGTTTGCTACACCAAAGCCAATGTAAAAATCGCCGGAGCGCACACGGGCGTTTCCGTTGGGCCCGACGGTGCCACTCATCAGGCCTTGGAAGATCTGGCTATAACAAGAGTTTTGCCCGATATCATAGTTTGCGCTCCCTGCGACGCCGAAGAAACCCGCAAATGCACGCTCGCGGCCGCAAAATACAACGGCCCGGTTTACTTCAGATTCGCCCGCGAAAAAACTCCGGTCATTACCACAAAAAAAACACCTTTCGAATTTGGCAAAGCCTATATTTGCCGTGAAGGCTACGATGTAACTCTGATCGCTTGCGGACCATTGCTTCATGAAGCTCTGCTTGCCGCCGAAGAACTCGCCAAACTGCACATCGAAGCCGAAGTAATCAACAGTCATACAATCAAACCTCTGGACGGCAAAACCATAAAAACATCGTTAAACAAAACCGCCTGCGCCGTTACCGTCGAAGAACATCAAATCACCGGCGGTCTGCACGGAGCGGTTGCCGAATTCTGCTCGCAAAATATTCCGGTTCCCATCGAAGCCATCGGCATGCAAAACACTTTCGGCGAATCCGGCGCTCCTGAGGAATTACTGGATAAATACAAAATGCGTTCCAAAGATATCATCAAATCCGCACTAAAAGCCATAAAAAGAAAATGACGGCCAATCCGTCATTTTTTATCAGGGACAGCTCTGCTTGTTATTTCAACTTTTCCAATATCTGCTTGGCGAATTTTTGCTCAGCCGCTTGATTGGCCTCATGATCCAATTTGCCCAAGGAAACATCAACCGAAACCAATGTCTTTTTATCATTGGACAAAAAATAAATCGAGCCTCCGCCCGCAAAATCCATTTGAGTTTGAAAAGCTCCCGCGCCCACGCCTTTTACATCAACAACATTTTCCAAAACATCTTTTTGACTTTGAAACAATTGCTCGGCCGTAATCCCGCTCGATATTTCATCCGTTTCATGTACGCTTACAACAACCATGGTCAATGCTTCGCCGCTCGGTATATCGTACACGCACATTTTTTGCCCCACCGGATTAATCGGCTCCAAATCATGCTGAATAATATCCGCCGGCACATCATATAAAGCATCAATCTCGGCTTTATCAATTAAACCGCAAGGGTCCAAACCCTTTGCCTTGGCGCCCAAATTATCTTGTCCGCCGGGCTGATTGTATGTCTCATTGCACCCGGCTCCGGCAAAAAACGCTAAAATTGCGCTAAAAAATAGAATTTGTATTATTTTCATATCTCTAAAATTCTAACATTGCCTAGTCAACTTTTCAATGCACCGCTTTTCCCTCAGTAAGTTCGATATAGAGTTTATTGGGGGTTTTATAATTAAGAATCTTTCTCGGGGTGTTATTAATCTTTTCTTGGATGGCTTTGATTTCATAATCGGTTACTTCGCTTAAATTAATTTTCTTTGGAAAGTATTTTCTGAGTAGTCCGTTCGCGTGTTCAACGCTTCCTTTTTGCCAAGAACAATATGAATCACAGAAATATGTTTCCAGACCGTATGCTTGTTTTAACTTCCAGTGATGCGCACCCTCTTTTCCATTATCAAACGTGATAGATTGAATTGCGTTTCTTGGCAATGTTTCAATAGTTAGTATGAGAGCTTTTAATGTTTCATCAGCCGTTTTGTTTTTGACTCTGTTTATTCTCAATAACCTGGTCACTCTCTCTGTTTGTACGGATAAATGATTGAATTTGCACTCCATGGTATCACTTTCCCAATCATTCACTCTTTGTCTTGCGTTGATTATTTGAGGTCTGAGTTCAATTGGTGTTCTATGCTTAATTTGGTTGTTTTTTCTATATTTTCTTGATTTATGCTTCTTTCTCTTCTTGTGCTTTCTCGTTAAATATTGGTATAGTCCCATAAACCGGCCTTGACCCGTATAAATGAATTGATAAATGGTTTCGTGGCTAACGTACCTATCTATCATTTTTGGTTCTAGCCGGTTTTTTAATACTCCACTAATTACATCGGGGCTCCAGCCTTCCATTAGCTTTTCTATCGTATAATTCCTCAACATATCGTCTTTTTCGAGCTTTTTCTTCTTCTCTCTACTTTTTCTAAAATCAGCTTTTCTTTGCGCTGTATTCGATCTGTATATTCCATCCGGATCTATATTGCGCTGTATTTCTCTGATTATCACGGAATGGTCTCTTGCCAAGTATTTGGCTATCTGTCGTTTCTTTACCCTTCCTCTTAAATAGTGCTCTATTCTTTGTCTCTCAAATAGGGTTATTTCTTGGCCTCTCATAGGCTCTAATCCTGCATAAATTTGACTTATTGGGCAAGAATATGCAGAACCGAGCCATTTATCAAAGAGTGGTGCATTGAGTATAGAATGCGGGATAACAGGTGAGATATTGACAGATTTGCCTGATTATGATAATACACAACGTCTCGAGGCCTTGGCCGGCCTCGGGAACTCTCGAAAATACCAAGCCTCTTCACAAATCTTCGAGGCTGTAAACTTGAGAGAACACGCTGTTAGGCAGGCTAAAAAAAATCGAAAGCAAGGCGCGCTTTCGTAAAACCCCGCCGATCTCGCAAGTCGAATCGGCAATCGCATGAGGCGAGGAGAGAATTTTCCGCAATCGGTTAACGATGCGGTATCCGTTAGGAGGAAAACCGCCAAACATCGTTTGGCAAAAATACAAGCTCACCGCTTGAATAAAAAGAGGAGATCTTAAAAAGCTTACAGCGGCCGATGACGCTCGGGATTAGTCCCACGTCGTTGGGCCAAAATCGAATCGTCAACCGCCCCAGCATTTTGCAAAGGCGGTTTTTTTTATCATGATTAACTTATTGTCTGAACCTTGATCAGTCCGAATTAGTAACAAGTTCATCAAGTCTAAAGTTCATCAAGAGAAGCAAAAGTAACTCTTGATAAACTTGTTACTTTTAACTTGATAAACTCATGTAGTAATCATGTCAATCCTTGAAAATTTTGGTAAATCTCGGTTCATGGTTCAGACAATTTGTTATTTATAGTATAATTGGCTGGTATGAAACAATTCGACATTATCTGCATCGGTGAAAGTTTGCGCGATGTTTTTTATATCATCGATGAAGCAACGGTTAGTTGCAGTTTGGAGAAAGACAGATGTTTGCTCTGCCTCGAGTACGCGGAAAAAATTCCGGTACGCGACGTTGTTAAAGTCCCTGCCGCCGGCAATTCGGCCAATGCCGCAGTCAGTGCCAGCCGTTTGGGCTTTAAAAGCGCTTTGGTTAGCTGGGTGGGCAAAGATTTTGCCGGCGATCAACTTAAAGAAACTTTACGCGGTGAAAAAGTCGATGTATCCCTTATGTGCAAATGCACAAAAGAACAAACCAGCGAAGCCACTTTATTAAGCTACAAAGGCGAACGAACTCAATTACTCTTTTTCAAACCCCGTAAATACAAATTTCCCAAATTACAAAAAACCAACTGGATTTATTACAGTGCCATGGGCAACAACTTTTCCGCTTTTGACAAGCAACTGGCAAAGCACCTCAAGCAATATTCAAAAATCAACTTCGCTTTCCAGCCGGGCACAACTCACATTCGCGCCGGATTAAAACAGCTCAAACCGCTGATCAAATTAAGCAACATCTTCATCTTAAACAAAGAAGAGGCTCAACATTTATTAAACGGCCAAATCCGCCCCGTTAAAAACCTGCTCGAAGATTTCGCGAAATTAGGTGCGAAAATTACGGTTATAACGGATAGCAAAAACGGTGCCTACGCTTATGATGGCCAGGATTTTTGGCACATGCCCATTTTCAAAGGCGATGCCGTGGAAAGTACGGGCGCAGGCGACGCGTTCGCCTCCGCTTTTACCTGCGCCGTCATGCAAAATAAATCGATTGCCGAAGCATTGCGCTGGGGCACTGCCAATTCCTGGTCGGTTATCCGCGAAATAGGTCCGCAAAAAGGATTACCCCGCAAAAAAGAGCTTGAAACGATATTAAACAAATTCACCAATAAACCCGTAAAAATATAAAAAACCCCGCTATATGCGGAGTTAAGATTAAATCGCGTCAAACACGGATTCACCTCTGGGAATCGGAGGCAGGCCATGCATCAAACCCATTCTGGCTTCGGAGAGATACACTCTTTGAATGTATTCCAAATTCTCCAAAGTCACTTCGAGTTTATGCAATCCGGTCAGTTCCGTTTGACCGCTCAGCCACTCGTCGCGCAAAAATTCACCGGCTTCGGCATACTTTCGCGCAATTTCTTCAACTATTTCTTTGTAATACCAAATCTTTTTCGGCGCCGGCAATTCACTGAACTTAACCAAAGCCAAACTGATCAAGGCCAAAGCTTTCGCGGCATTGCTTTTGGTTGTTCGCAATCTGATAAAGGCAAAAGGATAAGGCCAAAAACAAGCATGGATTTCAGGATTCAGCTCAAGCTTTTCAGTTCGACTGAACTCCTTGATGTAACCCTTATTTCCGTACAAGGCGTACAACGAAAGCACGGCCTTGTAAAAAGTTCCGCGATGCCTCGGCAAAGGAAAAAACAAAAGCATATCTTGTTTGCTTCCCGCGCTTCTGGCCATCGGATATTCGTCATAAACCGGATAAACCGGCGATTCCGGACAAGCGAACTTTTCCGCATTCTGATTTGCGGAATTCAATTCGGAAATTCTTTCGGCCAAATCCTCGTGCAAACAAGGTTCCGGCGAACGAACCATGATATTGGCCGGATTCACCAATTTGTTTTTTAACGATTCACAAGCATCCGGCGCCGATTCCCAAGACAACATAGCCTCCGTCCACGAAGGTATACACAATCTTTGTTGTTCGGGAATGGTTTTTGAATAAAACCAACACCAGAAAGCTTCCGTATCACATCTGCGTCCGCGTATCTCCGCTTGAGGTGCATCGGTAAAAGTTTTTGGCGAAGGAAAATCATGCATGATTGCGTTCAAAATCAATTCAACGCATTTCGCGTCATGCCTGTCGCGTCCGTGATGCAAATAATTCAAACAAAAATACGAATGATGCACGGTGCAGGAAAATGCTCCCGCATTCACTCGACTGCCGTACTCTTGCTCCAAAAAAACCGGCAAAGCATTGGCAAAAGCCAAAGCCGCTCCCGGAGACTCCACATCGGCCAGCTTGCCTCCGGCGATCAAGATTTCGTAATTTCTCGCAAAACCCATACCTCGGCGCAAAGCATGACTCGAAACAACACAAGCTCCATTGGGCAATTCGGTCAACTCCCATTTATTTTCAAGGTGCGAAACTTTTTGCGTTTCCATCTTTTCTCCTCTTTGAATTGAGAAACGCGATTGTTTTACAATAAATATCAACTTTTGTCAATGCATTTATCTTGACCAAATTCATTTTCTTTGATTAAATTCAACTCGCAAACGTACCTTTCAAAGGAGGACAGATGGACGACCTCAGCGGCCCAGAAAAAATTTCAATGGAATCTCTGGAATCTGATGAAACGAAAGATCGTACAGCCGGACAAATCAATATATCCGAGCTCACATCAGAGCAATTGAGGGACTTAACAGATACGGAACTGCGCCGTTGCCTCAACGGCGCCGAAAACCGCTCCCGTTTTCCCGGCCGTTTTGGCTCTATGGGTGCCAAAGATTTTCGCAAGCTGATTGCGGAGTTCAAACGCCGGCATCCGGGCCGCAAACCCCCGCGCTGGAAATCCATTCCCCCTCCCCCGCCAAACGGCTCCAAATAACCCCAAAAACCACTCTTTGGGGTTTTTCATTGAACAAATACTTGATTTAAAGGAAGATCCACTCGAAAAACTTTTAGTATTTTAGCTTATTTTAGCCAAATTACTAACTCAATACCCTTGACAAAATCCCTATTTTATGCTATATTAAGCGGTTCAAAAACAAAGGAGAGAATTTTGAAAAACAAAAAATGATATTTTTTTCGATCATCATCACCAGCGTGATGTCCGCAATGACCGTAGTCGGTTTGCACAATTTGCGCCAAACGGAAACGGGCGCAAAAATCGACTGCGATTTTCAACGACCTTTCAATGAAGCTCAACACAACATCATGAGCTTCGTCATGCCGCGCATGGGTTGGCCCAAACCCAAAATGCGGCTCCCCGCCACTTGCCAATAAAAACTCAAATATACGAGTTTAAATTGGCTTCCCTTCCAACCTTACGAATTACGAATCTGCGCTAATTACGAATGGTTTACATTTTATCCCAAGGGATAAAATGACAGCTAAATTACAAATTCGTAATTCGCACAAATTCGTAATTCGTACCGTAAGAAGGGAATCATCCCTCCACTTTCGACAACCAAAGAAAGGAAAAAGAATAAGTGAAAAAACAAGATTGGAAGAATCTCACGATTTTTCTTATCTTCCTGCTGACAATCGCTCCGCTTGTCTATCTGGCAGCTTTGCGTTTGTTCAGCTACGAAGGCGATCCGCCAAAAGCGCGCCGCTTTCTGAATGTCAGGCAAGGCGAAACCATTTTAATCGGTGAATTCGAACCCTGCCCCGTAATTCCAACCAGCCTTTGTGAAAAAAAAGCACTGGTGGTTCCAATGACGTCAGCAAAAGAGCCGACAAGGCTCTGAAAGGAACAGATGATAAAGCATATCGTTAACACGAGGCTGACTGTCACATGCGTAATCGCGCTTGCACCGATCCTCGCTAGCCTCACCGGCTGTGCAGGCTCAAGCCAAGCGTTGAATCTCGCCAAGCAAAATCGGCAAGATTTGCGCTACGAGCAGCAAGACCGAGACGACGCCGATCGTCGGCTCGAAAGAGCCATCAACGATCGTCATGCAGATATTCTCAACCTCCAGCACGAGCTCAAAAAACTTCGTGCCGTTGTCGAGTCTATTTGCAAAAACAACCCGGACCGGTGCAAAAACGCTGATTCGGATGTAGAAGTCACCCCCGAAGGTGCCATGAAAAATTGGCGCTGAATTCAGAAAGGACAAAAGATGTTGAAGTCGATTTTGTTCGGATTGTTCTCGATTGCATTGTTCTCAATCGTCGCTGTTGGGTCTTTGTTCCTCACCGGCTGCGGCGGTACAGACCAAATCACAGTCGAGCTGGATATGCCGGCCGAGCAATGCATCGCCGGCCATCACGAAGCTTGCTGGTGCGAAAGCGGAGCGACAGGCTACCAAGTCTGCCGCGAAGATGGCATGGCCTACGGCCACTGCCAGTGCCCCGAAGTCACCACCGACGCCGGAACCGTGCCCGAGGCTTCTGCGGAAGATTCGGCAACCAAACCGGATGCGGAAGCTAACGCTGACGCTCAGATTACACCTGATGCGGAAACGGATGCCGGAGTGGATGCTACAGAGCCAATGTTGTTGAGCTACAGCTTCATTGGTCCAATGGAGATGCAATACATCGAACCCGGTGCTGACAACAGGATTCTGCTGGAGTTCGAAATGCGTGCTTACGCATCACTCGAAATCAGGCGCATGCCCGTTTACTTCCGGACCGCGAATGGCGCCAAGCTGTTCAATAGCGGTACCACCTACCTGCAAAACCTGCGGGTAGTCGAAGTAACCAACGGTAACACTCTCATGGGTCCGCGTGAACTGCCCTCCATGATCGGACCCAATGGAGAAAACTCCGCCTGCGTCAACGATTGTGTTGTTGAATTTAACGACGCCTTCGTGATGTGGAACGGTGAAACGCGCCGAATCGCCATCATCGTTGACTTTGCTGATTACGAAGTTGACCCGGGCGACCTTTACGGCGGTAGTTTCACAGCGGAACTCGAATTCAACCAAGGTGACGTGTATCATCATGGTACCGAAATCGAGGTTCCTCTCGCCCAAATCAACCATCCCGACACGATGGTGGGCGCTTGGACCAACGTGAACGAACCGATACAACCGGCAAGTCAACTGTTGATCCAACTCTCGCCGGCAACCCCGCAATCAACCATCTTGAACGCGGGTGTTGGCGCAGACAAGCTCTTTTCCATCTACTCGCTCTCGAACGGAACAAATCATCCGGTTACGTTCGATCGAGTTGGAGTGCAAGAGATTTGCACTGGTGGATTCAGTTGCAAGAAAAACGTCTCCTGCCTCGTCGCTGAAGTTAAAGGCTTCAAGATGAGCACAAGCGTTCTGGATCCTATCGGCGCAACGCAAATTCCTCCGCTGGTAAGCGGAGAATCGGTCACGCTTCAACCGGGAGAATCGGCCGATGTCCGCATCAGTGCTTGCTTGCAAGGTCTGATGCCGCAATCAATTCAAGGTTCGGACTTGCCTCGGAGTGGTGATAGTTTGTACTTGCAACTTTTCTCCGTCTTTCACGGTGATGAGTTGATTGCTTTTACGGAAGGGAACATCGGACTGCCAAATAAAATGGTGGTCCGCAAGTCCAAGCCCGTAATCACGCCCCAGCAACTCCCCACCAGCGTGATCACGGCGGGTGAACGCCTATTGGCGAGCTGGCAAGCTGGTGCGAACAACGCCGGCTCTATCGCCATCAAGCAGTTCCCGTTTCGCACGGAGTGCACCGATGGGATGTTCCTCGGCAACTTCCGGCTCTACCGTGGTTCAGTTCCAATGTCGTTGAATGCATATTCCATCGTAGATATGTCCACCGGCGCGGATCTGAAAACCACTACGGTGGGCGGATCGCAAGGCACCTACCCCACGGTCGCCTTTGTCGGAGAGGAATTCGTAAGTAATAACGGAAACGTTTACAGCTTGCGAGCCACCCTTTCTTTCAATGGAAGCGGCCATCATGTCACAACCAAATTTATCAACCCCGGCTCCGGAAACATCACCGGAGGGTTGGTAAATAACGTCGGTCTCATACCTCCCGAAGTCGCCGGTCCGGATCTCTGGCACGTCCAAGAACCGGGCGGTGGTTACGGTGTCGGCACATTCCTCTGGTCCGATCTTAGCGAAGTGCCTCATAGCACCTCGTCCTACGATTGGACCACCGGACACCTGGTCGAAAACCTCGACCATGTCTGGATCCTTACCAACTAGCTCTATTCTTGAGCGCCCCATACAGTCCTTGTATGGGGTTTTTCTTTTTGCTGAATTAAGCAATTTTTCATATTTTTACTCTTGACAATAATCATATTTTCTGCCAAGGTTCAGCTACTCGAAAAACAAACAAAAGGAGAAGTAAATGACAAATTCGCTCATTCACACTGTCAACGCAAATGATGAGATCTTGGCAAAGGAGGCGGTCGACTATTTGGCCAAATCCGCACCCTTGCAAGCCATGGCGCAAATACTCGCCAAGCAACGCGAAATCTTGTTGCAAGCGGCAACAGAGAATGCAACTCGCGAATTGGGTTGGCTGACTCTCGCGGAACTGCGTGAAACATTTTCCGCAACCACCCGCATGCAAGCACTCGCACCCCGACCGGACGTGAGACAACGAATCACGACCGAACTCACGGGTTTGCGCCCCAAAGCCGCTCGTGGCAAGGATCCGAACTTCCAAGCTTCGCTAATCGACTCGGCGATTGATGACGGCGATATCGAATTGAAAGAATTCGAATCCGCCTTTAATCCCGAAGAACTCGTTGTATACATGGATGCTTCCGCTTTTTGGAAACATTTCATGCAAGTTTCCTTGAGTCGCATCATCGAGGAAAACACACCCCGCGAAAAAGATTTCGTCGCATTCTTGCTGGATGTGTTTTTGCAGAATCGGCCCAACCTGAAACCGATTCTCACGCACCTGGATATCCGCATGGCCATAGACGGCGAAACCTGGCAACAGCGTATCCCGCTCGAACGCCGAGTCGCAGTCGACAAAGCTCGTCTCGAACAAGAGCGTAAATCCGCCAGCCGGCCTTTCACGGCCAAGCAGGAGATGGAAATCGTTACCCTTGCCGTGTTGGTAGATTGTTTGGATCTGACCGACATGGTTCCTATTTTGCAAGCCGCCGGCCAAGCCATGGGCTTTCAAAAACTCGAATCCGAATCCAATCCGGATATCCTCTTCGGCGACGATGAACTGGAAGAACTGGATCATGATGGTTCCGAAGAAGGTGCGGGAATCGAAACTCTGGCGCCGGCCGCTCTCGAAGAGGCCGAATCAAAAAAAGAGTAAAGGCGCCGGCATCGACTGAATCCGATGTTTTCGGCGCCGCCCAACTCGAGCACGAACCGGACATCACAAGACAGCGCTCGGGCCCCAGCATCGAAATCGAAGGTCAATCCGTCGAGATCGAAGAAAACGATCCGGAGATCAAAGAAGTCTTGGACCGCATCACCGCTTACGAACCATCCGAAACAACGGATGAAGGCATGATTATCGGTGAACGCCCGGCTCCCTATATACCGAATGCGGTCTTCGATGCATTCAACGAGGCAAGCAATGGTTCTTTGACCGAAAAAGAGCCCAGCAGTCCTTCAATGAACGAAAAGCGCCGCGTAGTTATCGAGGCGTTGCAAAAGCGGCTCGGAATTACACACTGGCTTCGGGTCGACAAAGTTCATATCGATATCCTCGAAGCCGCGGAAGCCCTGTTCGTTCGCAACGAACAAATCGCAAACGAGGATTTGTTGCATAAAGTATTGCTTCTGATCCTCTGCAATCTGGATCCGAAAAACTACTCGCCCGGTGACGCTTTGGTAATGAAACGCAAAAGCGATTCATTGCAACGCGCACTGATCGCCGAGTTCAAAAAACGCCGCAAATTCGATTTGGCTGACAACCTCGAACAGCAGCGCGTCAACTCTTCGGGCCAACACAAGGCTGTAAAAACCTAAAACCCCGATTCTTCTTCGGGGCTTTTTATTTACCAACTCCCTCCTCCTCCGCCTCCAAAGCCTCCTCCCGAATATCCTCCGCCGGATGAAAAGCCCGAACCCCCGCTGCCGGCTTGCGACGGCGGAGAGTAAACCGATGCCGCGGAAGCCGTATTAAGTTGTGATATGGAATCAGCCAATATAATCGGCGTAAAATTGCGGACATTTCCTTCCGCCCATTCGGGCGGTTCAATGTGCAAATCCTTAAACTGTTCCGCCCACGCTTTTTCAACCCCCAAAGCGATCGCGGCAGGCAAAAATTCCATAAATTGCTGTGGAGTTCTTGCCGGTGCATTATGAAACTTCAATCTCTCTTCTTCGGTTACGCTCAAAAACCATTTGAATCCTTTGACTTGCGCAACCAAAGACGTCCCCTTTTTTGTGCGCCTCGGCATAAACCAGCCAAATACGGCAACAATCACAAAAGTCGCAAATCCCGAGGCGGCCCCGATTGGAGCATTCATACCGATCATACCCACAATAAATGCCAAAACAAAAGCCGCGACGATGTAAAGTATTCTGATATTGTAAGGATTGGCATCAAAGATTTCCAAATTCTTCAACTCTTTTTGTGCGGCCGTTGTGGCTTTGGTTACATCTTTATAAAACTGATCCTTTTGCAAATCATCAAAAGTCGTTCTTTCTCTTGCCCCCTCTTTAAACAATCCGTTCCATAATATTTCATTCCATTTATCTTTTGATGCTGATGGTTTTTCTTTTTTAATAAAAGTATAAGTTTGTTTTTCACCGAATAATTTTTTTTCGGTTCCATATTCAATATGCAAATAACCTCTGCGTGCCATTTCGATAATTGAGGCGGTTATTCCGCGTTGCGGTACGGCGCCGGAACCGAGTGATCCGGATAAAACTATCGGCGACATTTCCGAAGGCACTTCATATTGCGGAATCACCGTTTCCGGATCAGGATCTTTTCCGCGGGTCCGCCAAAAATAAAACATGATAATCAATGCCAATATCGGAGCCAGCATGATCCAATTATCCCGCAAAGCCTCAAAAAACAATTCGCTTCTTGTAGGTTGTTTAATGACTCCAAAGGGAAAAGCGAATATCACGCTCAAGCCTTCGCGGGCATTTAATGCTCTTGCGGAAGCCGCAAAAACCGCATCGTCCGCCGGCATCAACTCGCAAGATTCTTCAATGGAACCGGGAATTCCCGTATAACAAGCGAAACCCAATTTCTCCATATCGCTTCCCATCGGGGAAATCAGCTTAAACGAAGCCGTTTCAATTGTTATCGGCCATTCGTTGCCGGTAACATTCCAATACAATTCCGTGTGCCCGTCAAAAAAATTAATCGCTTTATTGGTCTCATACTCAATTTCATAAACCTGTTCTCCCGTAATCTCAATGTTGGGATCGCCGATTTTTAATATCCACGAATTACCGTCACGATTTTGTTGATACGGCTCCTCTTGTCCGTTACGCGTTATTTTTCGCAATTTATAATTCAACTTATAGCGCATTCCGTCGCGGGTATATGATTCGGGAATATAACGGAATATCCCATGTTTCACCAAATCCGAAAAATCATATTTAATAACTTCTTTGATAATTAACCTTCTATCCGCGGTTAAGGTTGCCGTAACATCAAACGCCGATATTTTTTGATCACCGTGCTTCAAATCTTCAGATACCGTATCTTGAGCCAATCCTTGCCTGACTCCAAACAGCAGTCCGACGGTTAATATCATTAATCCGAGATATCTCTTTTTCATATAAAACCAGTATAAACCACCCTCTAAACAAGCTCAAGCGGCAAAAAAAACTATCGGTCGTAAAGTCGTAACGTCATAACGCGGGGAAAAATAGTACTTCGTACATCGTACAAATAATCAGTTTCAAGTTCGTGGTTCGAGATTGGTTACGACGGATCCTCCCAACCTCCTTATTAAGGAGGTGCTTCGAATGAGTTATTCGTAATTCTTCGCCTGAGGCAAATTCGTAGTTCAAGGTTCGTGGTTCGTAGTTCGAGGTTCGTAATTCGTGGTTCGTAATTCGTGGTTCGATCTTCGCTCTTGAGATCCCTTGCTCCTTTCCCCATCCCCCTGTATTATCTGCGCATGAATTGGCTTATTAAATTTTTCCGAGCTCCCCGCCAAATCGGCTCGGTCGCTCCCAGCTCTAACAGTTTAGGTAGGCTCATGGCACGTGATATCAATCCCGATTCGCGAGTCTTGGAATTGGGTTCAGGCTCCGGAGCATTAACATCTCACATCATCCCAAAACTTATCGATCACGCACAGCTCACATGCATCGAATTGGATGAAGAGCTGGCTCAAATCTGCCAAAACAAATTTCCCGGCATCCGCATTATCACAGAAGACATTCGATCAGTTCTCGAACAAGAAAATTCATACGACTTTATTGTTTCCGGTATACCATTTGCTGCCATGGATCCAATCCGTCGCAAACAAATCTTCAAGCTAATCAAGCAACGATTAAAACCGAACGGAAAATTTATCATGTTTCAATATTCAATCTACACCCGCCAAGAATTGATCGAAATCTTTGGCAACATAAAAACCAATTTCACCCCATTCAACATCCCGCCCGCTTTTGTATTTACATGCGAAAAGATCTTACCTAATACCTAGTACATCGTACCTCGTACTTTTTTTGACGTTTATAACGTTCATAACGAGTTCAGTGGCTACAGCGGATCCTCCCAACCTCCTTACTAAGGAGGTGCTTCGTATAAGTTTATCCCGGTTCCTAAATCCTAGTTTCTAGTTCTTGGTTCGTAATTCGTGATTCAACACTCCTTCGCTGAAGCTTCGGAGCGCAGGCGTTCGACATTCGACGTTCGACATTCGTGGTTCGAAGTTCGTGGTTCGATGTGTTATAATAGTTCCATGTTCTTCTTTGGAGGATTGGACGTCTTAACCATTGGTGCCGGAACACGGGACGTCTTTATAAAAAGCAAACACTTCGAACGCAAAACCGATGCCGATGCTCCGGCGGGTTTTGACGCTTGCTTTCCCATGGGCGCAAAAATTCCAATCGACGATATTTATCTGGAAACCGGCGGAGGTGCCACAAATGCCGCTGTCACTTTTAGTCAATTGGGTTATAAAACGGCTTGCCTTTGCCGTGTCGGCAACGATGCCAACGGCGAAGCGGTCAAACAAGCCTTACAAAAAGGCGGCATATCCATTAAGCACATTCAAACCGATTTCAAGCGCCAAACAAGTTATTCCGTAATTATCCTTTCCGGCTCCGGACATCGCAGTATCCTGGTTTATCGCGGAGCATCCAACCACATCGATACACGTCAAATTAATTGGAGCAAACTTAATCCTGCTTGGATTTATCTCACTTCTCTTGGCGGAGATATCAAACAATTGCAAAGCATTTTCAAGGCCGCAAAAAATCAATCCATAAAAATCGCCTGGAATCCCGGCAATAACGAATTGCGTCTGGGAGTAAAAAAACTCAAATCTTTTATCGAGTCCGTGGATCTTCTTTTTGTCAATCGCGAAGAAGCCGCTCTTCTGACCCAAAAACCTCCGCGTCACCTTGAAGATATAATCAAAACTCTGGGCAAACTTCCCAAGCAGGCTTTGATCATAACAGACGGCCCCAACGGCGCCTGTGCTTACGATCGCAATACCGAATCCGCTTTGCATATTGCCGCCATTCCCGGCAAACGCATCAACACCACCGGCGCCGGTGATGCTTTTGGCAGCGGCTTTACCGCATCATTCATAAAAAATTCGGATATCAACACGGCTCTCTGCACCGGTTCGCTTAACAGCATCGGAGTCATCACAACCATGGGCGCCAAAAACGGCATTCTCAAGTCATTTCCTTTGGCCAAACAAATCAAGCGCTGCAAAATCAAAAAAATCAGCCTATGAAATTGTTCGCAAAATTAAAACAATTGTTTTCCGAAAACCAAATAATGGTTGTTCTTTTTGGTATTGTTCTGGGTTTAATCTTTCCCGAATTCTTCGCTCCCCTTTCACCTTACACAACCCAAATGTTGATTTTGATCTTTTTTTGCTCAAGTTTGCGCTTAGAGCTTAAAGAGATCATCGCTTATGCCAAAGACTGGAAAATGCTTGCTCTGGTTAACAGTTCAATGTTGATATTCTTGCCGTTATTGATGTGGCTGCCTTTGGTGCTTTTCGCTCCGGATTGGGCCATGGCATTTTTAATTCTTGGGGCCATGCCGACCGGCATGACAATAGCTTTAATCGCTGATTTATTCGGCGGTAAAACAACCCTGGCCCTGGTTATCACTGCCACCACTTCTCTTTTAGCGCCTCTTACAATCCCATTTGTCTTTTGGATCGCTATCGGCCGAGTTGTTCCGGTTCCCGTCGTTTCTTTATTCACAAATTTGTTCATCACCATAGTCCTCCCGTTTATCGTCGCAACTTATGTCAAACAAAAACGACCCAAATTTGTTATCAAATACGATTTCTGGTGGCGCGAAATATCCATTATCGCTTTCGGCATTTTAATAGCCACCATAGTCGCCGACACCGTGGGATCCGAAGGCATGATCACTTTAAGCTTCCGCGACGCGGGCTTGGTTATAGTGATGCTCATCTACATGTCCGCATTGGTTGCCGTAACTTATTTTATGAGCTATTGGCGTTCTCATGCCGAAAAAGCCACCATCGCTCTTTGCATCGTTTACCTTAACAACACTCTTTCACTTTATATAGCCAACAAATTTTTTCCGGATGCCAAACTAATGACTCAGCTGGTAATTTTACTCTTGGTAATCAACTTTTTGCTTCCTCCTTTTCGCTGGATAGCCGCCCATGCCGTAATGCTCGACAACAAACAACTGAAAATCAAAACCCGCAAACGCATTAAACGCTAATTAAAATTAATTTTGATTAAAAACTCATTATGAAAATTTTCGTCACTCGTAAAATCCACGAATCCGGCATCAACATGCTAAAAAAAGCCGGCCACACCGTTACAATTTATCCCAAAGATAAAATCATTCCTCGTATAAAATTGCTGAAAAGCGTTAAAGGCTGTGATGCCGTATTATCTTTGTTGACAGACAGGATTAACGAAGAAGTATTCCAAGCCGCCGGCAAAAATCTGAAAATCGTAGCCAATTTTGCGGTTGGTTTCGATAATATAGATCTGGAAGCGGCCAAAAAACACAACATCATTGCAACCAACACTCCCAGCGACAAAGTCAACGAATCTGTCGCCGAGCACACATTTGCTCTTATGCTGGCTTTGGCTCGCCGTATTCCCGAAGCCGATCATTTTGCCAAACGCGGTCAATACAAAGGCTGGTCCCCGACTTTACTGACCGGCTCCGATGTCTACAACAAAACTTTAGGCATTATCGGCGCCGGCCGAATCGGCGGCATGACTGCCCGCCGCGGAGTTCTGGGCTTTGGCATGAAACTCCTTTACACAAACCCAAGCCGTAATCCAATCCTCGAAAAAGAGTTGGGAGCCAAAAAAGTTTCCCAAACCGAACTCCTCAAAAAAGCCGACTTCATCTCGCTCCATGTGCCTCTTTTACCTTCCACAACTCACCTGATTTCCGACAAAGAATTTGCGCTGATGAAGCCTACGGCATTTTTAATCAATACCGCCCGCGGTCCCATTGTTCACGAAAAAGCATTACTTAAAGCCCTTAAAGCTAAACGCATCGCCGGTGCCGGACTCGATGTTTTTGAATGCGAACCCGCCATCGATTGCGACCTTCGCGATAACATGGAGCTAAAATCATACAACAACGTCATACTCACTCCCCACATAGCCAGCGCCACCGAATCAGCCCGCCGTGACATGTCGGAAATAGCCGCCAAAAACATAATCGCTGTCCTTAAAGGTAAAAAACCGCTAACACCTGCAAAATAATGTTATTTTGACATGCAAAACAGTTGACAAAAAAGTCAAAAAGTGCTTAAATTACACGTTACCGGAAAGGAGATAAAATGCTTTTCATTACCGGCGACTTGCACTTTGGACACAATGTTTACGGCGATCAAGCCGTGCGTAAATTGGCTGAATATACCTGCGGCAAATCAACCGTCGCAGACGTACTTTGTTTGTGTGGAGACATCGGATCCGGCGAAGAATCACTCAACGAAGCGCTGGAATTGTTCCGCGATTTTCGCGGAACAAAATGCGCGGTGTTGGGCAACCACGATATTTGGGTATTTGACGAATCCGATTCTTTGGCACAATTCGATCGCGGACACAAAATCATGAAGGATCAAAACTTTCATCCTTTGGATGAAAGCCCTCTTTATTTGGATGACTTTGCCATCGTCGGCAGTATGGGCTGGTATGATTATTCGTTCAAAGACGAAAACCTAGGCATAAACCGATCGTTCTATGCCGACAAAATCGACCCGTACACAAAACAGCTGATTTGGAATGACGCGCTTTACGTAAAATGGAATTACTCGGATACCGAAGCCGCCGAATATTTCGCGGATAAACTGGATAAACATCTGGCCGAAACTCGAGGCAGGCAAGTCATTGCCATCATGCATCACTTGCCCACCAAGAAACTCTTGTTTCATCCGCGTTGGCTGGTTCCAAAATCCTACCGTTTCACCAATGCTTTTTTGGGAAGCGAAATCTACGCCGGCATCTTCACCAACCACGAACACCTGACGAATGTTTTCTGCGGACATGCGCACATGTCGCGGAGCGCTTCTATCAAAGGGCAAACATTCACTTGCGTCGGAGGAAATTACTCCGACAAAGAGCTTATCGAGATGAACGGCAAACACATTCGCCGCATCGCGATAAAATCATAGCAACTTATCCGGTTGCTTTTTTTGTTATAATCGGTTTTAATACAAATAATATGAAAACCGAATTTTTATTGGCCATGGCCAGAGATTCCATCAAAACTCATTTGAAAAATGATAAAATCCAACAAGAAAAAATCAAGCTATACGCCAAACAAGTAATCGGCTTAAGTGAAAAATACGGTGATAAAATTCCTGAATCGGCAATCAATAACTTAATCTCCGATCACCCCGAGTTATCGCGCAATCTTTTGGATCAAAAAAAACAAGAAACCGCACAAGCCGAAGCCGAAGCTTTATTGCAGCTGAAACAAATGATTGAATCTTCAAAATCATCTCATTCATAATATGAATAACGAGCAACCCGGCCAAGAGAAAATCCGCCGTAATCCGACACCCGAAATTCTACAGCCTCAAATCGAATCTCCCGAATCCGAATCAGACAAAGCGGAACAAGATTATTTTATAGAAATCATCTTTGATGAGGATATTTCCGACGAAACAGCCTTAACCTTGGTAGCCAATTCAGAACCCGAAACCGCAATGCGTTCACTGCCAAATCTGGCCGAGTCTTACGGTATAGATCTGACAGATATTCCGCAAGATAAACTGCTTGGCTTAGCCTCTTTGTACTCCGAACTTAACCAAACCAAACAAACCAAACATCAAGCCGAGATAAAATCCGCCTTGCAATCCCGCTTGCACGAAGCTTTGGCTCAAAACGCTCTGCAAAAAATCGACGAACTTTCGGCGAATATTGAAGCGAATTTGGAGAATGACGATTTATTAAAAAACTTATTGCGCCAAACCATGGAAACTTTGGGAAGATTATCCAAAAATATCCCCCAAGACTCGGATCACGAACTCTGGAATCAGATGTACGATAAATACAAACATTTGATAAACATCAAACTTACCGATGCCAAATCAAGCGCCATTTTCAGCGAAATCTTTCAAGAATTCAGTGATTTTATTGACAATGAATTCGCAATAAAAGCCTACAACTATTCTTTGGCAAACAAATTACCGTATGATGTCGAATCCGTAATGCAACTTACCTACGGCAGATCTTCACAAGAGATGGAGGAGATAAAGAAAAACAATCGCAAAAACGCTGTTGCCAAACTTCATGAATTACAATCAAAAGAAACTTTTGATCTTGAAGATATTATCGAACTGCACCGCGCCAACAACAGAGGCATAACTCCCTCCCCTTTTTCCAGATTACGCACCGGGGATGAACTGGAAACCTTTGGCAAACGATTCGGCATCTTGCCCGAAGATGTTGCCGAGGAAATGAAAGCTTGGCGGACGCGCGTCAACGACACAATCAAACGTGCTAAAACCGAAAAATGGACCAATACGCGTTATGAAATCGCTGTCGCGCAATTACATAATCAAATCTTGGATATTCACCCTTTTTTAGACAGAAACGGCAGTACATCCCTTTTATTTATGGAGCTGATGATGATGCGCCGCGGTCATGTTCCATCCGAAAAACGCGAAAAAGATTATTATAAAATCATCCGCAGGATACTTGGCAACAATCCCGTGGCCATCGCCTTGGTCGGATACGAAATGAGCCTCATCAGCTACGTTCCCGGTTATTATAAAGGCGTAACAACCGCCGGCAAAGAATCCGAATATAAATCCCAATATAAATATTGAAATAAAATACCCTCCCGACAAGGAGGGTTATTCGTCTTTTTCAGCGGCTATGGTGATTAACGGATTTTCATCCGTATCTTGCTTGCCGCAAATTTCAAAGCTCTCGGACGAACCCACGGTTGCGTCATCTGATTCCGAAACTTGCACTGCCCGCATCTCGGGATTCGTAGGGTGCAAAGTCGGCGGTTGAATCGCTCTCAAGGATATTCGATTTTGCGAAGCGGTTTTGGCATCAACCTCGTCTCCGATGGTAATCATGGCAAGATAATGCTGAACCTTGGCCATTGCCTCCGGATCATCCTGACAGCGTAAAGTGATTCGCTGACTCGGTAAACACCTTTCCAAATCCTCATCCGAAACCGGTATAATCGGCGTTAAACGTCCGGCATCCGGATCTTCTTCTTCGGGTTGAATCAAATTCCAAATTTCCGGTCTGGCCGCTCTGGCCATTTCACGCAAATCATTGAATTGATTTTCCCAAAGTTGCTGATCCCAAGTATCTTCGCGCAAAAATCTGCCGGTTAAAAAAACATTCCAAGCTTCCGCATGATGCTGGTTTTTCCAAACATGCAATTCCGTGGAAATTTTTTCGGCCATATCGACTTGCACCGGTATTGCCCACTCCAACAACAATGCATGGGTTTTTCTTTCAACATCAGGCCATGAAGCCGTTTTGGATTTGATCGAACCGCTTTCAAGGTACAATTGCACGCCATACAGCCACTCGAACAACAAACGCTTGGTCTCGGCGTTTTGCATTATTTGCCTCCTTGGCTTTATGTAACTAAAAAAAACGGATTCTGTCAATACGTCAGTATCTTAAAGACATGCTGTCAAAATCCTGTAAAAATCTGATCTCTTCATCCAATATTTTTTGAAAACTTATCGCATTTCTTTGTTGATAGGCTTCTTTTTTCTTTAAAAAAAATTCATGCAATTTCCCCAAAGCCTGCACAACCCTCTCTTCATCCTCGGGTTTAGGGTCCGGCATTTGCAGCATTTCGGATACAAAAACCGGATCCGGAGCCTTAACAGCTAAAAATATCAGCTCTCTGCGCATATCATTCTTTTATCGCAGCCTCCGAAAGTTTTGCGGCCGCCAAACCGATTAAGCGTCCGGACGGAGTTTTAAGCTCTCTGGCCAATTGCCTTTCTTTATCAGCCATTTCTCTGTATTTGGCAAGCTCGGCTTCTCGTTCCGGATTCAAAGCGGGATATTCAAGTTTCATATTACTTGCCGAGTATATTACTCCAAAAACCCTAAAAATAAAAATGCATCCTGTTGATGAGCTTATTCATATTCAAAAAGCCTTTAATTTGCTATGATTCGCTTATGCACATCAATAATATGAAAGCGATAACCATCATTTTGAGTTTCATCGGCCTGGCCTTGGCATTTTATATCCTCTATATAGGCAAATCGATTTTCATTCCGCTCGTAATCGCCATCATCATCTGGTACATTATCATCGCTTTAGCGTCCGGTTACGAAAATATTAAACTCGGCAAATATCACATTCCTCACTTCGCGGCCATGATCCTTTCTTTGGCCACTTTTGCATTAACCGCTTGGATTTTTATTGGGTTCTTAAACAACAGCGTTAACGAAGTTATCGCTGTAGCTCCAAAATATCAAGCTAAATTTCAAATATTCATTAACGACATCAATTCCAAATTCAATCTGACCGAAATAATTTCTTATGATGGAATTTTTGACTATATCAACATATCCAATTTGGCCGCCGAAGTTGCGGGAATAATCACCACCATAGCCGGTTTTACAACCATGATTGTTATTTATGTTATTTTTCTATTTTTGGAATACCGCACATTCGATTATAAAATCAAAGAATTGTTCCCCAACGCCAAAAACCGGCAATCCACCGAAGAATTGATTAAAAAAATCATAAAAGATATCAATACTTATCTAAAAATCAAAACATTGATCAGCATAGCCACCGCTTTATGCTGTTATCTTGTTTTAATGATTATGGGCATTCAATTCGCCGGTTTTTGGGCTGTATTGGTTTTGATTTTAAATTACATACCCAATATCGGTTCGCTTTTCGCTGTTTTATTACCGGCATTATTCACCATCATGCAGCATGATCTGACTCATGCTCTGTTATTAATCGTTTTACTGACTTTTATCCAAATGACATTGGGCAATTTCATCGAACCCCGCCTGATGGGCAAATCACTTAACTTGAGCCCTCTTGTCATTATTACATCTCTGGTGCTTTGGGGCTCGATTTGGGGCATAGTGGGCATGTTTCTTTGTGTGCCGATTATGGTTATTTTAAACATTATATTGGGCAAATTCGATTCAACCCGCCCTATAGCCATATTGCTCTCATCCAAAGGTGAATTGGATGCTTAAATAAACCCGGCAATCACATCCGATTCTTGACAAAATAAGCGATTTTTGATAATAAAACCCTGCGAAAGGGGGTATTGATGTTGATTCAATCCCAAGCTCTCTCACAATTTCCCGAGTTGATCGTTGGTTTTTCCACGGCCGTTGACGGCAACATGTCGTACAAAAAATATGATTCCGAAGCCGAAAAAAACAATCGGGCATTTTACGCAAAACTGAACGTTGATCCTGATGGTTACGAAATCCTCAATCCCGAATTGCGCCACACCGGCAACGTCGCTTTGGTCGCGCCAAGAATCGCGCGAAGAGGTTACACGGAAATAGACAAATACTCCAACGAAACCAGAAAATTTTTCAAAGGCTCGTTGATTTTCTCTTCAGCTTCCGATGCTTTTCGCGGCATCGATGCCTGCTTCAGCAAGCATCGCGGGTGTCTTATTACAATCAGACCGGCTGATTGCGGAGCGATTTTCGTCTACAACCCGTACCAAAGAATCTTCGGACTGATTCACGCCAGCACGGCCACTCTATTTTCCGGCATTATCGCCCGCACCTTGCAAAACATGTCTGAATGTTTCAATTCAATGGTCGGCGAAACATTGTTCTTCATCGGTCCCTGTATCGGCAAAGATCAATACGATTTGCGCAAAAGCGGGCTTTACAAAAGGTATCTGCATACGCTGATCACTCCCGAACAAGCCGAATCGTTCGATATCAAAGAAAAAATCCTCGAGGATCTGTTGACTGCGGGCGCCGCCGAAACAAACATCGAATTCAACACCGCCTGCACAGCGGTTTCCGATGATTTTTTCTCCAATCATGCCAGCAACGGCAAAGACCCGCGTCGCATGCTGGCCGTAATCGGACTTCGCTGAACATCTTCCAACCTCACAAAGGTTGGTTTTTCATTTGCGGTTAATCCTCAAACTGTTCACTACAACCGAAACCGAGCTTAAGCTCATAGCCGCGGCCGCTATCATGGGATTTAGCAATCCCAAACCCGCGAGCGGAATAGCCGCAACATTGTACATAAAAGCAAAAAATAAATTTTGTTTAATAGCCTTGTAAGTATCGGCTGAAATATCAATCGCTTCCAAAGCCTTACGCGGATCTCCGGTCATCAAAACCACATCCCCTGTTTCTATCGCAATATCCGTACCCGTACCAACAGCCATTCCCAAATCCGCTTGGGCCAAAGCCGGCGCATCATTTATTCCATCCCCTGCAAAAGCCACAAGTCTGCCTTGAGATTGCAGCTTTTTCACTTCTTCGGCTTTTTGTTCCGGTAACACTTCCGCGATCACATTTTGAATTTTTAATTGATTGGCAATCGAAACTGCCGTCTTATGATTATCACCGGTAATCATATAAACCTCCATACCGCGCTTTTGAAGCTCTGCAATGGCCTCTTTGCTGGTTTCTCTTATTTGATCGGCCGCACCCACCAAACCGGCAATTTTATCATTGATAATTATGAATATCGGAGTATTTCCTGCGCCCGTTAACTGCTCCAAATCGATAATCATGCGTTGGTTCAACTCTAATCCCAAATCCAATACCATCGCCGTGTTTCCTGCGATAACAACATCATTACCAATAACACCCTTAACTCCTTTTCCCTTCACAGCTGAAACATTATCCGCTCGCGGTAAATCCAAGCCATGAGTTTCAATATAAGTTAAAAAAGCTTTTGCCAAAGCATGCTCGCTCTCTCTTTCCACGGCCGCGGCCAAACGCATTAAATCAGTTTTTATAAAATCATCATAAACAAATACACTCGTAATTTCCGGCACTCCTTTTGTCAGCGTTCCGGTTTTATCAAAAACAATGGTATTGATTTTATGTGCCATTTCCAAACTTTGCGATTTTTTTATAAATACGCCCCTCTCTGCCGCCTTTCCGCTCCCCACCATTATTGCGGTTGGAGTAGCCAATCCCAATGCGCAAGGGCAAGCTATAATCAAAACCGCCACCGCTGAAATAAGGGCAAATTCCAAGCCCGCTCCGGCAAGCATCCAACCGCTAAAAGAAATTACGGCGACAACAATCACCGCCGGGGCAAACACTCCCGCAACCTTATCGACCAATAATTGAATCGGAGCTTTTTGCATTTGTGCATTTTCAACCAATGCGATAATACGCGCCAAGACAGTGTCTTCGCCGATACTCGTGACTTTAATCCTGATTGCCCCCATCTGATTAACGGTTGATCCAAAAACCTCGCTCCCCTCTCTCTTTTCTACCGGTAAACTCTCACCCGTCAACATCGACTCATCAACATAACTCAACCCGGATACTATCTTGCCATCCAAAGGAATTTTTTCACCGGGTTTCACCAACAAAATATCACCGATTTTTACATCTTCAATCATAACTTCTTTTTCACCCGTCTCCGTTTCCAAGTGCGCCGTTTTTACTCCCAAAGATAATAATTTTTGAATCGCATTTGAAGCCTTTCCCTTGCTTTTCACTTCGAGATATTTACCCAGCAAAATAAAAGTGATGATAATCGCCGCAGTTTCAAAATATACATGCTGCATTGTAAACATCGCGTAAACACTATAAACAAACGCGGAGCTTGTACCGATCGAAACCAAAGTATCCATTCCGGCGGAAAAAGTTTTGAGTCTGACAAACATTCCTTTATGAAATTGATAACCGAAAATATACACAATCACAAAAGTGAATGTTGCCGTCAGCCACATTCCCAAATCAACATTTATCATCTTAATTCCAAAAACAGGCTCTAAAAACATTGTTAACGCAACCGGTATGGCCAATATCAGAGCATTAATAAAAGTAATTTTAGCTTTGCGCGCATCCGTATTCGTGCTATCACCGTCTTTGTCTATACCCGCATCAACCACTCGATAATTCCCGGCTTGTTTAACGGCTTCCGCTATTTGTACATCGTTAATTTTTGTATCATCATAAACAACTTTGGCTTTGCCCAGCGCAAAATTAACACTCGCTTCATTGATTCCATCAAGCTTTTGCAAACTATTTTGGATACTAACTGCGCAAGAAGCACAATCCATCCCCGATATTTTTATAATCTTTTTCATCATAATAAGGTAGTTTATCAAGTTAAAAGTAACAAGTTCATCAGGAGTTCATCAAGTTAAAAGTAACAAGTTCATCAGGAGTTCATCAAGTTGAAAGTCTAAAGTTCATAAAGAGAGGCTTAAGTAACTCTTGAAGAACTTTAGACTTGATGAACTTGTTACTTGGTGAGATAAACTTTAGACTTGACCTGTCCCGCGTAGCTTATTGCGTAGTGGGATGAACTTGTTACTTGGTTTGATAAACTTTTAGCTTCAGAGAGCTAGTAGCTAGTAGCTAGTAGCTAGTAGCTAGTAGCTAGTAGCTAGTAGCTAGTAGCTAGTGGCTTATTTGACGATAAACTTCCCCTTCACCATCCCCATCCAGCAACTGAAAGAGATGGTGCCTTCTGTTTGCGGAGTAAACTCGACAATATTTTCACCGGAAATAATCTTTTTTCTGATGTTCAAATCCGGAACAATGATTTCATTCGTACATCCGCTGACTCTTTTACCGTCGATAATCCAGCGCACCGGAACACCTTTTTGCAAAACAAATTGATTGGGAGTAAAACCGTCAAAATCGACCGTCATGCGAATTTCTTGAAGATTATTTTTCGCAATTGACGTTTGAGCACCGGAAACATTGGACAAGTTCAAACTGATTCCCGCCATAGCCAAACCGGAAGATAAGGTAAAAAACGCAAAAACAATAACAATTATGCCGATTGCATTATTGATAATCAAAGATTTGTAATTCTTAAATCTTGTGGTAGCGATACCGATGCCCAATAAAATCGGCGTGGTACCCAGAGCAAAAAACAACATCGTCAAAGCTCCCGTTGTAATACTGCCGGAAGCTACAGCGAACAATTGCATGCTTTGAGTAAATCCGCACGGTAAAAAAAACGTCATCCCTCCCAATAAAACCGGAGTCAAAGGGTGATCCGAATTTTTTATTTTATTCCAATATTTCATTATACCTTTTGGTAAATGAAAACCTGCCGATGAAAGCGAAGGCATCAAACCCATAATTTGCAAACCCAGCCAAGCTAAAATCAAGGCGATGACAATTGTAAAAACCGCCGTAAACGAAATCGAAGGGCTGAACCAGCTCCCCACCAAGCCCAATATTCCGCCAAAAACCGCAAAAGCGGCCAATCTTCCCGCATGAAACAAAAAATGCGGTTTAATATTGGATTGAAAAAAAGATCCTCGCGTTTCATACTTGGCCGCGAAAGACACAACCACGGCTCCGACAACCGCCAGACAAGTGGACATGGAGGCGACTATTCCGATCGCCAAAGCCACACCCAAAGTAACATTGGACATATCAAAAGCATCAAAGCCCAAATCCACAAAACTCACAAGTTTGTAAACCAAATATAACAAACCGACTATAGCAAAAGACCAAAACCATTGCTCAAATGTGGCTTTTTGTTTAATTTCATTAATGGAGTCATCAAAAGAAGCCTGATAACCAAGTTTATTCAACTTACTTTGTACAATTTTCAAATCAATTCCCTTGTCAGAGCTTAATATGGCGGTTTGCGTCTTGGAGTCAACTTTATGTACATTTATTCCATCCAAACCATTCAGCTCATCTTCAATAATCGCCTCACATGAGACACATTTCATGCCCTTTATCCGCAATATTTTACATTGTTCTCTTTCGGTTTCCGATTTATTATCTTTCAGCATATTATTTGGATGACAAAGTGGATACTTTTAATATTTCAGCTATCATATCTTTTTGTTTTACGGTATTTTTCGATTTAACTGCATCCGAAAAACATGTATTCAAATGACCCTCCATTAATGCTTGATTTGCAGACTTCAATAAACCAATAACCGCAAGATTTTGTTGAATAACATCAATACAATACTCCCCTCTTTCTTTCATTTTTATTACTTTATCCAAATGACTGCGCGCTTTTTTCAAATTAATCAAAGTTTTCTCACTATGGCAAATATGCGTTCCTTTTTTCATAAAAATAATTTTCTTATGGTTGCTGGATACTTTAATCAATACCTAGGGTATAGGTATGTTATACAATGCCTATCAGACAAATGCAAGTCATGCACTGTGGAAACATTATTATCTCATTTCCACAAAGATCCCTCACTTTGTCATTTGGTTGGTAATAACAGTGGAGATTTCTCACATGCGTTCGAAATGACAAAAACCTGTTTTTACCAAACTCTCCTCCTTATTAAGGAGGAGTACCCGAGCGAAGGCGAGGGGGAGGTGGTGCAATCAATTATCAATTAACAATGATTGTATCGCTCTGCGGCTTTATTATATACAAAATTCCCGTAGGGACACGTAAATTGGTAATTGATAATTGATAATCGGTAATTAAAAAAATCCCGGTAGGGATTTTTTGGTGGACCTTGAGGGATTCGAACCCTCGACCCCCGCGTTGCAAACGCGGTGCTCTAGCCAGCTGAGCTAAAGGCCCCGGGATGAGTTCATCAAGACAAAAGATTAAAGTTTTTCAAGATAGACAAAAGTAATCTTGATGAACTTGTTACTTTTAACTTGATGAACTCCTGACGAACTTGTTACTTTTAACTTGATGAACTATTTTGCAAAGTAGAGATTATCCTTTTTAACAAAATAAGTCAATATCGTGCAAAAACTTTAGTCAGCTCGACATTAAGATGACGGCTTATTATAATCGTTGCAATATGAAAAAAATCTGGTCTGTATTGCTTTACATACTATTGGGCGCAATCATCGTTGGCATCGGTACGGGTTATTTTTTATATCTTGCCAATCAAGACAGGCAAACCTTGGCCGAAGAAGCCAATAAAGCCAGACTGGAGGCGCAAACAGCCATGCAAAACAGCCAGCTGGCAATCGAAGAAGCCAATAATAAACTTCTGCAGGCCAATCAAGAGGTGGAAAAGGCTCAATCGGCTCTGCAATCTCTAATGTATGAAAGATCTTTATTGGCGATAGCCGAGCCTTTGTTTATAAATCAATCGGAAATCGAAAACTGGAAAAATGTCATCAGCTCTCAATTGGCGCTTTCGTTTATGATTCCGCCAAACTCAACCACAACCGATGACAATGGAGATTTAATAAGCGTCGGCAATACTGATAACGCGAACGGCACGCAAAATTGGTTGGAGATAACCTCTTATCAAGAAAAATTTGCCAAAGATTTGCAATCCCGCATATCTTCAACAACGGATTCCGCATACTTTGTTGATGGAAGATTGATAGCCGGAAAAACAGGATCTCTCAATAATTCAACAAATGAACAGACCGCTTCGGTTTACATAGTTTACAACAACGGAACAAGCACTCATCTTATCTGGATGCTGGATCCGCCGGCTTACAAAAATAAAAACCGCGGAAACACAATTCGTGTATCACAAAAACAAATTTTATCTACTTTCAAATTTAAAAAACAGTAAACAATTATTTTTTTACTGATAAAAAATATTTACAAAATAAATATTTTTTTAATAAATATTTTTCTGATTGTGGATAAAATATTTTATAACAATAATCAAAACAACATAAAATAAATTCACTTTACAAAAAATATTTTTGAAAAATTTTTGATACTGAAAATTTTGCCATTTTTATTGGCTTTTTTTAATAATTTTTCAGTAAACAAAATTAAATTGCAATGGATGCGTAAAATATTTTTTTATAATCTAAAATACAATTATGTAATATTTGCGGCTTTAAAATATTCTTGCAATGTAAAATTTATGTTATAATTAAATTACAGTCGAAAACATTTTAATGAGCTCGACTTCCAACATCGATTGGAAAATTAACAATGAAAGGGAGGTGATTATACATGCCAATGAAGAAAAAAGCAGCTAAGAAAAAGGTGGCTAAAAAACCAGCCAAGAAAAAGGTGGCTAAGAAAAAGGTAGCCAAAAAAGCAGCTCCTAAGAAAAAGGCGGCTAAAAAGCCGGCTAAGAAAAAGGTAGCCAAAAAGAAGAAGTAATTTTTCATAAGCTTCTTCCTATAGGAGGAACTCCGCTCTCTAGTCAGGGCGGAGTTTTTGGTAGCTTAAAAGCTACAAGCTTCCAGCTACCAGCCACTAGCAATAATCCATCAAAACAATCCAACCTGCTTCGGATGATCTCCATCGGCGTAAACATGGATTTCGCCGTAGACTCCGTCGTAACCGGGCCTGACACTGACATTGCCGGCCCGCATTCTCAAGATACCCGACGTAATTTCCGGTGAAGCGAATTCTAGCAATTTATTTTCTGTTAAATCCAATAAAATCGCAAATTCGCTTGCCGATTTAATCATTTTTTCATATTCCAATATCACTGCCTTGGCTTGCGGACGCTTGCCAAAAGCATCGGCAATCAATTCCTTTAGCGGTACAACGTGTCTGAAAGGTACAGATGAGGTCGGCTTTGCAGGATTCGGTTCTCTATCCGCCAAATCAGATACGCGCGAAAGAACTCCAATCGTCAACAATTTTCCGCACTGCGGACATCTTCCTCCCATTTTCTTGGATTTTTCCGGCTCGCACCAAAATTTACAATCCGCGTGCCCATCCGCATGATACTTCCCCTCCTCCGGAAAAAACTCTATCGTCTCTGTAAACTTTGATAAATCATGTTCAACTAAGATTCTACGAAATTCGTCATAAGACGGCTTTTCCATCTCAAAAACATTAGCCTCACGACCCAGATTATTGCAGGAATGCGCATCCGAATTGCTCATCAAAAAAATATTATCCAATGCGCTGATCCTCCAGTTCATGACCGGGTCTGATGATAAACCTGTTTCTATCGCGTAAATATATTTTGCATAATCGCCAAAACACTCTTCAATGGAATCAAAGCCCGATTTGGAACCGAAAATTGCAAACCACGGCGTCCAAGCATGCGCCGGCACCAACAAGATCCTCTCATCAATATCCAACAACAGCTTTAACAACTCTTCAGAATCAATTCCCATTATCGGTCTTCCATCACTTTTTAAGTTATATCCCCTATCGGACAGTTCTTTGATGGTTTTATCAACCGCAGACAAATCCGGAAAATACAAAACATGATGCAACCTTCGGCATTTATCATTTTTTTTATAAATACAAGCAACTTCGGTCGACAAAATAAACGCGGTTTTTGAAGACCCTGATTTCAAATAATACGCGCCATCATCAATTTCCAGCTCTTCTCCAATTTCTTTTCTCCAACCCGGATGCAAAACATCAGCGGTCCCCACCATATCTATCCCCTTTAGCTCACAGGCTTTGGCGATATTCGGCAAAGTTAAATCTTTGGAGCAAGAACGTGAAAAACGCGAATGCAAGTGTAAATCTGCTATAATCCTCATAATATGATAAAATACAGCTTAGCTGAATAACCGATTACAGACAATATTCAAAAAAAGAGATATAATAACATAAATCAATAAATCGGCTCCCGTGGCCGCTCCCGTCTCTTGCACCGCCATGCAAAATACGGAAGCCGCCTATAGAGCCGATTTTTTTAGTACCGCGGGCCGCTCCTATCTCTTGCACCGCCATGCAAAGACATAGAAGCCGCCCCCGACACCAAATAACACACACTTTACTCAAAATAACAAATAATAAAGAGATCAAATAATAAAGAATAGTGTAAAAAATTAATTATTAGTATTGTTCTCTTCGGTTAAAATAACAACCTCTCCGATTTGCTCATTATCGATGACTTCGATAACCAATTCCTCCGTGACTTGTTCCGCCTCATCTATTTTCGTAACTTCTTGCACTTCATCGTTTTGATTCACCTCACCAGACTCATCGGCTGTATCCGTCGGCAGGCCTTGATCGGCTTGCCCGCCTTCAAGAACAATCTCTTCATCCGGCGCATCAGTACCGCTCAAATATTCTTCCGCGGGCTGATCGTCATTTTCAGTTACAACATCATCAGGAATCAAAACTTGCTCCGAGGTTGAAGTCGTCAGGGATGTTGAAGTCGAATCCGCAGACTTTTGATTCAAAACTCCTACGGCAATCCAATTAAACTTCATCGTACGTCCGCAATTGTTTGGATCCTGACAAGCACCTTCATCAACTTCAATTCTAAACCCGTTGATCGTCTTTTTAGCGATTCTAAACTTGCCCATCCAAGGTGAAAAATACTCTTGTGCGTCGGATTCCGGAGTTACAACAACTACGGGCACGGTTTCAAACGGATTGGCAAACTTAATTTCCACAAAATCATCTCCTGCTGGCAAATCAACAACTCCGGCAGTATCGTTGGATACAATCACTCTGCCTGCCAATTTGGTATTTCCACCCACTGTCAAATCCCCTGCCACCAAAGCCGCGGTTTTAACGATCAATACATCCAATTGAGCCAACGCGACATCATTCAATGCGGATCCATCGGCATATTGCGGATTAACAATTCCGCCCGCTACTTGCTCGATAGCATATTCATCTCCGTCAAAAGCTTGTTGAATGATTTGAGTGGAGGTAGTTTCACCCAAGAAACCGGCGATTTGACCCAATGACGTTTCTTCAGAGCCGAAATAATAACCGGATTGAACAACCATCATTACCATGTCTGTTTGAACGTCGTTCGTCACACGTCGCACGTCCCACGTTGAAGAAGTGAAAGCTTCCATAGCCCTGCCGATAATCATGCCCGGCTTAGTGGCTTTCATGGCATAACCCGGGATCGAAGCTGATGTCAATGGATCACCGACCGCAATCTCACCGTTTTCCAAACTGACTTTAACCGGTACACGACCAACCAAAGCGATAGCTCTTAAATCTTTGCCTTTTTCCTTGCCTGACAATAAGAAGCCCGGCTTAGCGGAAACAACTCCCAATAAGCTGTTTTCATAAATCGATTCGCTTCTTTTAACATAGCCTTCGTTTTCAGCATCCAATACAACAACATCACCGGCTCCGATGCTGGCATCCAAGGTAGGATACATTTCCGCCAAGTCATAGGCTCCGGCTTCAGTAATCAAACCGTGTGAAAACTTAAAGGCGCCGGTCTGTGCTTCATAGGCCGTGCCCGCGCCTTGATAGTTAAATGATTCACTCGAGAACCACATTGAGCCCGTAGAAGAACCGGCTTCCATCTTTAAAGCGTAAGAAGATTCACGGGCTTTCTGATAATAATAAACCTGACCATCTCCGTTAGAGTTACCGCGGCCTGCGTACAAAACACCATTTAATTCCGCAAATGCATAAGTTGCTTCAAGACCGGTGGCCACATCGCTGATTTTATAATTTGAACCTGTAAACTCATAAATATCTCCATTATTAGTACTGCCTTCATTGCCAATAAACATTGAACCGTCGTAATTAGTCAAAACTGCAATCCTGGTAAATCCATTGGGATTATCAATTGCCGTGGTAAAATCAGCGGCATTATCACACAAAGTATCATCGCCGGCCGCTTGAGGTTCGCAACGCAACAAATCACCATCGCCATTGCTTGAACCACGCCCTACGTAAAGATAACCATTATACACGTTTGCCGAATAACTGCCTTCATAAGTACCCGCCGTATTATCAAAAGGTCTGACCCAGTCACCCGCAGCATCGCACATATCTGCGTTGCCGGCCAAACTTGCATTACAATAGAAAAAATCACTATCATCCAGCGAATTTCCTACAAACACATACATGGTATTTAAATAACTAACCAAAGTATTAGCTTCTTCGTAAGCAATGGGCAAAGTAACATTGGTCCAATCCGCAGAATTATCACAAGCCGTAGCCGTGCCGCCTCCGGCCGGATTACACATGGCCACCGAAGCACTGCCCGAAACACCCGTATCATTAGCCGCGTATAAATAACCATTATGAACAATAAATTGATTGATTCTATTGGGACCAGCCGGAAAAGCCGCATCACTCCAATCGCCGGCATCGCAAACATTAACATCTCCGGTAATTGTTGGATCGCAGACTAAGACATCACCCAAACCCGCGCCATTACCCAGGCCGGCGTACAGTCTGCCTTTATATACAATCATGGTTAAAACTTGAGAATATGCGGCTGTTGAATAGGAAGCACTCCAGTCAGCTACATTATCGCACAAAGTCGTATCACCTCCTCCGGCCGGATTACAAACTTGAATATCACCATCACCCGCTCCATCGCCTTGGCCGGCATAAAGATAACCGTTAAAATTAATCAAAGATCTGACCGATTCTATGCCTGTTGTTGTTTTATTGGTTGTTGTCCAGGCGACTTCGGTTTTAGAAGGCGCAGGAGTGACGGTTATATTGCCCCTGGCTTTAGTATCTCCATTGATATCAAGTTTAGCTGTCGGAGAGCCTATTCCAATACCCACATTTCCGCTGTAAGCAACAGTTAATCGCTCGGTATTAGCCGTATAAAATCTCCAATTTTGCCCTGAATAAGGCGAAAAACGTACATTGTCAACCCAACCCGCGTCAGATCCGTTGGATATACTAACATCCTTATCATACGCCCAACGCAAATTATGTGTTCCCGCGGTAATCGGAATGCTGACAGTCGCCCAATTGGTTTCGCCTGATATTCTTGTATAATAGCCTCCACCGCCGTTAGAGCAAGAGGCTGCACTGTCGATACAAACCATTAAATAATCATAAGTGGCTTCTGAACTGACTCTCCAATCAAATTCCAATAGTCCATCCGAACTAAAAGTGTAATTAGTCTCAATCCAAGATATTTGATTGTCACTGACATCTCCATTGGTAGCCGAATATGTGCCTTGAGTTGAAGTGGAGGCATCCTGAATCCAGTTAGCATTTCCTCCGGTAGACCAATCCGCCGGCGGAAAAGATAATTCAAAACTGCTGATCAATTCCGGAGTGGCGGCCACATTGGCGAACTGAAACAAATAATCCCCGCCATCCTGTTTATACAAACTGGATTTACTGTAAACCGTGCTGGTTGTTCCGGCTCTAAAAGAAGTTCCCGCATAAACACTGCCCATGGCACCAATATCTCCATTAGCCAATATTTCGTTGCCATTCGGAATAAACGTTGCTCCCAAACCCCCTGTATAAGCAGTGGTGCCTACAAATAAACTACCTTCCGAAGTAAAACGTGCTTTTTCGGAGCCATTGTTACTAATGGAAAATGCATTATCGATTCCTTCCGTAATACTCCAAGGTGTTGAAGTGCCCACGAAAAGCGTATTACCATAAATATTATTCCATCTTAAATTCGCGGATCCCAGATTATATAAATCTGTTGTGCCCGGCAAAATCGATCCCGTAGAAGTCCCCTCTCCAAACTGAATGGCATTGGCAGTCACATTCCCTTGCGTGGTCACCTGATTTAGAGTCGGCACCGAAGTCGTTACTGCAAGACCATTGATATACATAGCCGAAGACGAAACGTAGCCCGTTGCCAAAATATTGGTCGAAGTAACGTAGTTGACGACTAATCCCTGCCAGCGATGAGTGGCGTCGCCAAGAGTGTAAGCATCCGTAATAGCCGGTGACAAATTGGAATTGATGTAACCCAAAAGCGCTAAGTTGGTTCCCGTGGCATTGATAAATAACGCCGAAGTCGAACTCACATTGCCATCGATCCAAACATCGGATTGGAATCTAAAATCCGCTGTCGATGTTCCTCCGGCAAATTGAATATCATGCGTTGTTGTATTACCTGCATTGGTAACTGTTTGTAAATTTGCGGCCGCCGCGGATGGACAATTGGTGCCATCAGCCAAACAGGGCAAAATGCCGTTAATTCGAGTATCGGATGATAATCTGGTTGGGCCGGTAACACGCAAGCTTGTACCCGTGGCATTAGTCCAAATCAAATTACTCGACGTAGCGGTATTCACTGTTAAAGTGTCAGAAACAATCAAGCCTGAAATATTCATCGAATTACCTGTTGCGTGCGTAAATTGTATTCCTTGCACTTGAGTTGTACCTACCACATGTAAAGTACTGGAAGGATTATCGGTACCCAAACCCAAACGATTGCTCGTATTGTTCCAATAAAAATTATCGGCATCATCTGTCATGAAATCATTAGACGTCCCAAAAACTACCCCGCCTTCCGAGATCCTTCCGTTGCGGGGTGATCCCAAAGAAACCAATATAATACCTTCTGTGGCGTGCGACTGTACAACAACTCCAATCTCAACGGTTATACCGGGTGATTCCGGCCTGGTGGCCGTATAGTAACCGGGCGTGACCGCTGAAAGATACAGGCTGGTACCCGAAGCAAAACTTGAAGTATCAAGAAAATGCACTTTTCCAAAACGCGTAATGTAACCATGATCACCAATACCGATGTCATGTGTAGCCATTCCCATAATGCGCGCGGTGGAACTGCTGGCCGCGGAAGCCAGCTCTATGGTTGGATGTCCATCATTATCAGCGCCTGTAATATATACGACTTGTCCATTGGTAATCACGGATCCCGTATCATTATAAACTTTAATAATACTTTCTTCCGCCAGATTGACTGTCATTTCGGAAACTTCATTATAGTATGATAAAGCGGTTTGACTCTTATCATAAAACAATCTGCCTTCAAAATAAGCGGGTTTGTCACCGGTGGTCATGAAATCAACATATGTACCGGTAGCATTGATAAACAAAGCCGAAGTAGAGCTGACATTGCCATCAATCCAAACATCTTGCTGAAATCTGAAGTCAGCAGTGGATGTACCTCCGGCGAATTGAATGTCGTGTGTGGTGGTGTTACCGGTATTGGTAACCGTTTGGAAATCAGGCGTTGTACCGGACGGACAATTGGTACCATCCAACAAACAAACACTTTTTGAACCGATAGTGGTATTGGCCGGCAAACGAGCAATTGAAGTAACAGTCAGATCTGTACCCGTGGCATTACCCCAAAACAATTCCGAAGTTGTTGCCGTAGTCAACGTCAACAAACCCGTAAACCGGCCGTCCCCATCAACATCAAGAGTGTGTGAGGGTGTGGTGGTACCGATGCCAACGTAATGATCAGCCGTGATACGCATAACTTCATCAGTAAATTCCGTACCTCCGGCATGAAATTTAATCATTGATCCGGACGTAGCCGTACCAATGGTCAAATTCGCTGAATTAGCATACAAATATCCATCCAAAGGCCCCATAATTGAAAAATCCGGATCACTGTAGTTTGAACTGTTTATACCAAGATCTATATAATAATTTTCATCATCACCAATGTCTGCGGTAGCCACAAAATCAGAAGACGCGCCCGTACCCGAAGATTGATTCTGAATATTCACTTGCAGATAGCTGTCAATATTTCCGCCAAATTGCGCCACCGCATCACCGATAATCGGGATATTGCCGATACCGACCCTCAATGTTTGATCAACCCATAAATTACTGGCTGTTGCGTAACCCAATGTCGCATAATCCGAATGAAGATAACTGGTTGTAGCAAATCCTGTAATAACCAAATTCGTTCCCGAAGCATTTACAAACTCAAAATCGTTAAAATCACCATAACCATCTACCGTCAAACCTTGTTGCATCCAAAAATCAGCGGTCGATGTACCTCCGGCAAATTGAATCCAATTTGTAGTTGTATTGCCCGTATTTGTAACTGTTTGCAAATCAGGCGAAGTTGATGACGGGCAGTTGGTGCCATCCAAAAGACAAACGCTGATTCCGCCAATCATGGTGTTGGCAGGCAGACGGGCTAAACCGGTCACATAGAGGCTGGTACCGGTGGCATCTCCCCAAAATATTTCGGACGTTGTAGCCGAACTCAAAGTCAACAAACCCGTAAATCTGCCGTCTCCATCAACATCAAGAGTATGTGATGGTGTGGAAGTTCCGATTCCGACATAATGATCAGCCGTAATACGCATAACTTCATCAGTCAATTCCGTGCCTCCGGCATGGAACAAAATGGCTGACGAAGCGGTAGCGGTTCCTATCGTCAAATTAGCTGAATTGGCATACAGGTACGCGTCCAACGGACCGGTGATGGAAAAATCAGGGTTGCTGTAATTGGAACTGTTAATACCCAAATCAACATAATAATTGGAGTCATCGCCAATATCGGCTGTCACTATATAATCACCTGATGCATTGGTTCCGGATGAATGGTTTTGCAAATTAACCTGTAAATACGAATCTACGGTTCCTCCGAATTGCGCCACCGAATCACCGACAATCGGAAAATCTCCCACGCCTACACGTAAAGACTGATCCACTACCATATTGTGTGCCGTGGCATAACCCAATTCGGAATTGGCTACATATATATACGTCGAGGACACAGTACCGTATGTTACCAAATTTCCTCCCGTGGCATTACTGAAAGTTAAATTTTGTATCGTGGTATTATCCATGACAACCAATTGAGTAAAGGTTGCGTTTGTAGCAGTCAAATCTGTAAACGAGGCTTGATCACCCGTCAATTTTGTCATGAAAGCATTGGTTCCGGTGGCATTTGTCCAAAATAAATCAGTGGCATTTAACAATCCTGCGGAAGCATTGGTAAAATTCGCGCTCGAAGCGAACAGATTGGTGGAAGTAACATCGCCAACCGTCAGCGTGGTCAGCAAGGAGGTACCGCTGACATATAAATTGGATGACAAATTGAGGTTGGTTAAAAAGCCCGCACCGGTGTTGGTTATTCTGGTGGTTGAGGCTAAAAGCAAATCACCATCAATAATATCCAAACTGGCCGTTCCCGCAAAAGTATTATGGATAGTAATCTTGGTGTTTGTCGTAGCATTGGCCAATAAAGTAAATGCACCTCCATTATTGGAACTAAAATTCAAACTGTTTTCCGCATTAAATCCGCTGGCTGTTAAATGATAATACTCATCCGCTTGTCCGCCCTGAAGACCTGATAAATCATTATGATTCACTATGCCTGATCCAGCCCCGTTTCCATCTCTATCAATAATTACTGGTCGCAAATCTCTTATAGCCTCAACCGAATCTTGTCCTTGTTTAAATATAATGGCTCCAATTAAAAACGCATGTTCACTGTTTAAAAAATCTTCCGGTAAAATATCAGGCGGTCTTGCGGATTGAGCATTGGCCAAATCCGTGTATGCGGCTTGTCCATACAACAAGCTGACAGATCCATGTTCATGAATATATACCCAATGCACGCCATACTCATCTCCGGCAAGCGCTTGTAAAACACCGCTGTTATTATCATAATTCAAATTATTCCATTGTGTAAAACCATGTGCATGAACAAAACCCCCGCTGCCATTGCGATAATATACATCAAATGAATCTGCACCCGATGAATCAAAAGCCGGAATTATTCTTTCAAAGGCCGCGTACCAATTGGTACATTGACTGACTGCAATATTTCTGGTTCCTACATCACTGATTATACATCCATCCGTAACAATTTGTCCTACGCCATTTTCAAGAAAATCTACAATACGGTTAATTGGCCGTGTTTCAATCGATCTTTCATCATGAATATGCAAGTATCCATCACCTTCGTTATAAACTTTAGCCAATTTATAATAAGTCCAATCACCGGAGTAATCGGTTGTTGTGGCTACTATGCTGGGATTGCCTGCATTATAATGAAGGTAAATATTAAACCATTCAAAAAATGGAACGCTGATACCCGATGATGTAGCCCAAGCGGTATAATAAACATTAGCACCGGGATTTGTTGGATCAGAAGCAATCAAGCCTTGACCGGCCGTCACCATTACTGTACCGCTGGCCGTTTGAATTGTTTCACCTCCATAAGCTCTGCCATTGGCTACCAACATGTTGAGATACGATTGCAAATCTAAATTATTAGGCGTATTAATGCTCGCCAACGAAATTTGTGAAGCCGGTAAACTGCCTGTAATGGAACCGAAAGAATCCAGACTCAACACCACATTGGCATTACCCAAAACCCCTGAATTGATCGAAGTGGCGCTCACATTACCCAATGCCCCGATGGTCAATGTATCCGAAGCCATCGCATCCGTGACACTGTTATTTGGCAAACTCAATGTACTGGTAACTGTCAAATTTCCCAAAATCGAATTTGTACCTGTGGCATTCGTCCATATCAATTCTGACAAATCCAATTGACTGCCAACCGTTAGAGTGGTGACGGAAAGCGACCCAATATCAGCTGATCCGAAAATCGCATCAGTCGAGCTGACTGTTCCCGATGCTAAAATATTGCGCCATGAGGAAGTCAAAGACCCTAAATCATATAAATTATGCTGTGACGGACCGATTGTTCCATTAACCTCAAGATCAAATAATGATGGCGTAGAGGTTCCTATTCCCACTCTGCCATCTTCGGTAATTGCAAAATAATTACCAAAAGAATCTTCCGAAATCAAAAAAGTATTGTTGAAATCTGTTTCGATTGTCCATGAATCGGTACCAATACGTGTTCTGCGAATCCAAATCTCATCCCATCTGCGGCCGGGACCGCCCAAATCATAAGTCAAATGCGCTCCGGGCATTAAATTACCGGTTGAAGTTCCTCCTTCAAACTGCAGTGTTCCATTAATAATACTATCACCCTCAACTTCCAATTTGGCGGAAGGAGTGGATGTTCCGATACCCACGTTACCCAAGCCATCAATTTTAAACCTTTCTCCATTCAAATCATCGGCAATGTAAAAATCTCCTCCGGCTTCTTCTCCTAAAGTCCAAGACGAAGCTCCTAAACGCACAAAACGTGTCCAAACTTCATACCAACGCCGTCCCTGCCCGCCCAAATTGTAAGTTAAGTGAGCGGATGGATATAAACTGGCCGTCGATGTTCCACCCGCGAATATCAATGGATTGGTTGTCGTATTGCCATTATTTGTCACATCCTGCAAAGTCAATCCCATGGCCGAAGATGAGACGTTGCCTATTGCCGTGTCCAAATCCTTCAACGCCGCTTGAACCGTCGTAGCGGACGAAAATGTAAATTCATCATAAACACCAACCAAATAAGCACCTGATGTTAAAGGATTGGAACCCACGGAATCCAATCTTATGCCTTGAATGGATAAATTACCTCCGAGCGCAAAAGAACCTGTTGTCGTGGCATTGCCCAAACGATTGACTGTAAACACATCGCTCGATCCATTGGACATTCTCACCAAGTAATCAAATTGATTGGATGTTCCCAAGCTTTCGATGAACAGTGCGGTTCTGGTGGCAACTGCTGAATCACTCGCCGTTTGGTTGAGAGAAAATAACACACCTCCTGCGATATCAACCGTATTCGAGGCATACTGACCCTGAAGCATCATGGCGTTTAATGCATAAGGAACGGCTGTCAGCCTCTTTCTGGGCACCATCTCCGTATCCGTAGCAATTTTAACTCCCAAAAAGATGGTGTCATTATTCCAATCAATATCCAAAGGCACTTGTCCTGCCCCCGTATCTCCCAGTAAAACGGTAAACAAACCGTTTTGTACATTTACCGCAACATCAGCCGGAGTACCTGTCGGCAGACCGTTGGTAGTGGAAGCAGACCAAATATGCGAGCCGCCACTCGCTTGATTGTACAGTTTAAACTGCATTTGGTAGATTCCATCACCAACAGGCTGCCCACTGCCATCCATAAGCTTGCCTTGATAATTGATTTGCTTGTTAATGCCAAAAGCGGCTTCTGCTTTGGGAACCGCCATTCCCAAAGCATAAGCCGCTGCTGTAATCAAAAAGACAAACAAAAAGCCTCCCTTGATAAAGGATTTTTGTTTGGATTTTTGTCTAAAAAGATGGCGGTCTTTTTGTTTTGACACAAAAGTGTTTTCCCACTGACATCCGCAAAAATCAGGTCGAGAAAAAAATATTTGTTTTAAAGGAATGTACCGATAAAAGATGTAGCGGCATCTCTTAACCCGTTAAACGGCTCAAACGAGGGCTTATAAAAAACTGCAAACGATCGCCATAATCGCAAGCAGTTCACATTGGTGTATGTCTGATTTTGTTTATCCGATTTTATGTGAACAGCATTACTATTTTGGCAATATTGTTCTTTTATTGTATTTTCACGGTTTCCCGCGTACTCGTTAAGCAATAACTTAACGTTATTTAAAGTATATACTAAATATCAAAATTCAATTGATAATCATAATTAATGTAAACAAAGCTAAAATAATTAAACCCATATCAAGATGGCACTGTTAATAAAGTGTTGAAATCAAAAAAGACCGGTGTTCGGTCTTTTATGGTTACTTACTTGATTATTGCGAAAAATCCGCTCCTACTATCACCACAAAATCACCTTTTAAATTCGCGTCATCAGGTTTTTCTTGACTTACCTCCGCACCGGTTGCCTTTCTTAAAGCGTCCAAAGTAGCCGGCATTGGCTTATCCGCCAAAACTACTATAATTGTTTTCGCATATCCTTTAGTCTGTGCATCGCCTATGCTGACCACCGTAAGACCCGTATCCGTTAACTTGGTTCGCATTTTACCTGCCAAACCGGCTGTTTGCGTACCGTTTAAGACGGTAATAACCGCTTTTTCTGATTCAACTGTACTGTCGGAAACCGTTTCTTGTGTTGATGTAGCCGGATTTGAAGGATCTGTAACTTGAGTTTGCATAACTCCATCTTGATTCGAGATCAACATTACCGAGATCAACTTGTCTTTGGATGTACTGTAGAGCACTGCTTTATCAGACCAAACCAGTAATCTATCGCCGACTTCCGCTTCTTTATAAAAATCAGGTTGACTGCTTTTAAGCAATTCAGCATCTTTAACAGTAGCTATAGTTGGTTGCTCTGATCTGTTAATTTCAATAAGTTGACCGACTCTTTCAACCAATTTCTGCAAATCTTCTTCGGAATAGACAGGTAGATTATCTTGTTCTTGTTGTTGCACCTGTTGATTTTGTTGATTTTGCTGCGGTTGCTTGTTATCAATAAATGTTTTCGCTAAAACCACAATCGCCACAATCACTATAATAGCTATAACTGTCAGCAGAAAAAAAGATTTTGGCGCTTGTTTATGCGGTTCCAAAGAAACTTCTGAAAATTCTTTGGATTTATCCGAACTTGCTTTTGAAGCTTTGGTTGATTTTTTTGACTTTATCATATGCAAACAAGTATAGCACAAAAACATTTAAATGATGTATGTGTACAACTAAAAGCGGCCTCAAAAAGCCGCTTGGTTTGATTTCATAAATTATTTTTTGTTTTTTTAATTTTTATTTTTTATTACATTAATATTGTAACACAAACAACAAGATTCAAAAAAATCACGCAACATAAGCAATTAATTTAAATAACCGACTGTGCATAGTACTGTTGATAATAAGTCATCAACATACAACCACCAGATTTCAACCTTCGGTCAAAATCGGTCCTCCTTAAAAAGGAGGACATGACTGCAACCACCTGATTTCGGCTGATCGCCAAAATCGGTCCTCCTTAAAAAGGAGGACAGCCGGACTGTTAAACCGGTTTTTACCAAATTCTCCTCCTTTTTAAGGAGGAGTAACGAGCGCATAGCGAGGGGAGGTGGTGCAGTGGGAGGAGTAGCGAGCGCATAGCGAGGGGAGGTGGTGTCCCCGATTCCCGTAGGGATAATCCTAGCCTGTAACCCGAAGTTATACGAATGGTTATGATTATCCGTGCTGTACTAACAAATCACTGTCTTAGCACAAATAAACACCGCATTTTCGCCTTGCGGGTTCGAATGACAGCAAGGTTTACTAATTCGTCATTCCCTCGAAGGAGGGAATCCACGGAGCCCCGTTCATCCCTCGTCGTCATTCCCGCGAAGGCGGGAATCCACGTAGCCGGTCATCCCTCGTCGTCATTCCCGCGGTTTGTTAAGCGGGAATCCACGTAGCCGGTCATCCCTCGTCGTCATTCCCGCGGTTTGTTAAGCGGGAATCCACGTAGCCGGTCATCCCTCATCGTCATTCCCGCGGTTTGTTAAGCGGGAATCCACGTAGCCGGTCATCCCTCATCGTCATTCCCGCGGTTTGTTAAGCGGGAATCCACGGAGCCGGTCATCCCTCGTCGTCATTCCCGCGGTTTGTTAAGCGGGAATCCACGGAGCCGGTAATGCCGTTGGAGATTTCTCACATCCGATGAGCCTAAGGAGCAGAAATGACAAACCATAGTTGGTTCATCTGGTAATTCCCTGTTCTTGGTTCCTAGTTCCTAGTTCGTAGTTCGAGGTTCGAGGTTCGTAGTTCGAGGTTCGCATTTCAGTTACGGCGGATCCTCCCAACCTCCTTACTAAGGAGGTGCTCCGTGTAAGCTATCCCAGTTCCCAGTTCCCAGTTCCCAGTTCCCAGTTCCCAGTTCCTAGTTCCTAGTTCCTAGTTCGAGGTTCTAGGTTCGTAGTTCGAGGTTCGCATTTCAGTTACGGCGGATCCTCCCAACCTCCTTACTAAGGAGGTGCTCCGTGTAAGCTATCCCAGTTCCCAGTTCCCAGTTCCCAGTTCCCAGTTCCCAGTTCCTAGTTCCTAGTTCCTAGTTCGAGGTTCTAGGTTCGTAGTTCGAGGTTCGCATTTCAGTTACGGCGGATCCTCCCAACCTCCTT
>CALFEO010000027.1 GCA_937949995.1 uncultured bacterium | reverse complement strand
TTGACGAGCATATCTCTATTTTAGCATAGAGTTTGCTAGTCTAGAGCCTTATTATTTGTAATTTATTATTTCGCGCGAAGCGCGGGGTTATCTTTATTATTTGTTATTTATTATTTGTGATTTATTGCTCGACGGTTATAGCGTACGATGAGAGTTGAAAGGAGTCAAAGGCGATGCCTCAATCCTCATCGTCGGAATATAGTTGGACTTTGAATTGCATTTCTTGGATTTTTCCGGCCAGCATTTTGGCCACCGCGGGTGCCAATTCTTCCAGTTGCTTGACTTTTTCGCCTTTATCGCCCCAAACCTGACTAAAAATAGCAACGTCGCGGGGATCAGGCTTGCCTATCTGCAAGCCACGAGCGATAGCCCCTTTGTTTGTTAACGATTCAATTAATTCTTGACTGGCATCACCGGTTTGCGTTCCACCGTCCGTGATTTCAAAAATAAATTCCATAGTCCGACCCTCCAATAACAAAACGGATTGAGATTCGTCGATTTCTTTATCTATGACCGCTAAAGGAATGGCATCCTTTGTTCCACCCCAATCATTGTTGATTTTGCCAAAAGCATTAAAACGCTCGGCTTGTTCGGATTCAATACTGTCTTTATCGGAAGAAAAATGCTTGACGACTTCCGAATCGGAACCAAACATGTGGATTTCCGTATCAACAACGAAGGGTTTTTGCAAACGAAAACGCAGATTTACCGTGTCTTGAAATGAATTTAAAGCTTCCAAAAATAGCACGCTAACTTCTTTTACGGCCTGAATTTTATCAGGATCCATGGAGCCGGAACCGTCCAAAACCAACCTGACGCGAATACGGTTGGGATACAATGCAAAGCGATAACCGGCAATTTTTTGATCGAATACATCCAGTTCATTCCAAGGCAAAGAACGTAAATCACCCGAGGCCAAATCGATTCCGTATTTGTTTATCAAGCGGTCGATGTTCAGCTTGCCGGATTTAAAACCTTCGTAAATTTCGTTTTTGATGCTGATTTCGATATTATTCATCACCTGCTCAAACACTTGCGCCAATTCGGATTTATACCCTTCGACACGTTTTTCGATTCTACGATATTCGCGCGCATTAGCCTGATCTATGCCATTTTTTTGGCAGATTTCCGCGTCTTGCTTTTGCTCGGCCTCTTTTTGTTTTTGCTCGGCGCTTTTTTGCGCCTCTTTTTGCTTTTTCTTGTCACGAGCCTCTTTTTCTTGTTTTTGTTTGATATAATCTTTAATGGTATCAAGATCTATCGGCTCGCTTCCGTCGGGATTGTGGATATTCCAAGGGTCGCCAGTTCCCGGAATACCTTTACCGGGCTTGTTTTTACCAGGGCTCCCGGGACTTGGAGCTCCTTCTCCTTCTCCTTCTCCTTCTCCTTCTCCTTCTCCTTCTCCTTCTCCTTC
>CALFEO010000026.1 GCA_937949995.1 uncultured bacterium | reverse complement strand
GTAACATTTTGTCATTTCGAATCGGATGTGAGAAATCTCCACCGTTATCACCAACTTAAGTTTTACAAGCGAATATTTCTCACCTGCGTTCTCCGCCTGAGGCGGATGCGTCTTAGGAGCAGAAATGACATAAGGGTTATTTTGGCTGATAGCTAGAGGCTAGAAGCTGGCAGCTAGTAGCTGGCAGCTGATGTCATTTGACTAATAGCCGTTCTAAGGTAAAAATGTGGTTATATGAAAAAAATAAATCTTTTAAAGACGTCTCAAGCAGTTTCGATTGTCGTTGGTTTTGTGATTTTAAGTGCATTGGGCGCAGGGTGCAGTCCCGAAGTTCAAGATGAAAATTTAAAAGCGGTAAATCCGGATGAAGCTTTGATTCAAGAAGTATTTATGGATAATTATCCGGAGGCCGGAGAGAATGTCAGAGTTGAGATAGTTGAAACCGATGGAGAGCGTGTGAAGGGAAATGTGGTTTTGAATAATTCGGCATCCAAAAAGTTTTATGCGGTTAAGTTGAGCGGGGATTGGAGCGTTATCTATAAAGATGAACCGGGTGAATATGATTGCGAGTTGTTGCGTAATTATGAATTTAAGGAAGAGATGATCGTAGGGTGCAAAGAACCTGTCGTTGAGTTTACCATTGCGGACGCGCAAGGAATTCAAAGAGCTTTTGCGGATAAATACCAAAAGAATATTGAGGGTATTACCATCAAAGTTGATAAATATACGGCAATGCACGCGCGCGGTACGGTACAGTTTGCCGATGAGCCGGGCGGAGGTTTGTTTTTGGCTGTAAAAGAAAAAGGTGAATGGGATTTGGTTTTTGACGGCAACGGTTCGTATCAATGCGAGTTTACGGATCCGTATGATTTTCCGGAAGATATGGTTTATGACTGTAATAAATAATTAAAAATGCTGGTACTTGATTTATGATATGAAAAAATTATGAATTATGAATTAAGGATTTATGAGATAATTCTGTAAAATTATTTTTAATCCCGGTGCATCTTGGTTTGGTGTTGAAAAAAATCTGCCGAGTGGCAGATTTTAGGTTTTGGGCAGGGTTTGTACTATTACCCAGAAGAAATCGTCCGATGCTTCGATTTCTCGATGAGGTGGAGTTTCAAAGGTGAGTGTTTTTTGCGGATCGGCGATTATACGGCCGATACCTCGGAATTCTTTGGGGTTTAGAAATTCTTCCAGAGGTGATTCGGTTACTCCTCGACCGTGATTGGCGGCATGAATTATCGTGCGGTCTCCGGTTGCGATTCCGATATGGCCCATGTTTAATTTTGGATCATCGCGATACCAGTTGTGACGTTGCCCGGATTTGAACACAAGATCTCCCGCACGAATGTTCCGTGTGCATATTGATAGGGATTGTTCATATTGCTGGATTGTCCGGCGATGAAGATTGATTCCCGCATGGCCATAGATCCATTTGGTAAAACTGCTGCAGTCAAAAATATGAGGAGCCTGTTCTTGTGTGGCGCCGAGTTTATATTCGGCTTTGCCAATGCAAGATCTGGCGATTTCAATCAAGTTGACGTTTAAGATTTTAAAACCACGATTTTTGAGGATTGTTACGGCTAAGTCAACGGAAACCGGCAGATTAAGTTCGGCTAAATTTACAGCGCAACGATTGCCGACTGCACGAAACATGTCACCCCCTTTTTTATAAAGGACTGAAGTAAAACTATATCAAACAAAGTCCGTCGTCAAATTCGGAGGTTGTGTTTTGCCAAAATAGATAAAATAAGCTAATATCGGGTTACTTGATTCGGCACTCTTAGCTTAACGGATAAAGCTCCGGTCTTCGAAACCGGCGATGGGGGTTCGATTCCCTCAGGGTGCACCATGAAAACTCGCTTTAGCGAGTTTTTTGTAAGGGCTGAAATCGGGCTTCTATTATTGACATAAACTGAAAATTATGGTATTCAGTTAACGGTTCCATAATAAAGGAGTATCAAATGCAAGATGAAGAATTTGAAGCTTTGAAAAAATCTCTGACAAAATTCGCAAGACTATGTGAGTTTTTGAGTAAAGCCGGTGAAGATCCGTTTAAGCAAGAAATAGAGCGTCACTTCGCATTAGCGAATATTGACAGTACGGAAAAGCTGGGTAACTTGATTCGATGCGTCAATAATTTTGAAATGATCTGCAGACTTTTCGATAACGCCGGTGTCGATACTTCGGATTCAGAATTCATTGATGATGACGTATACATGGTTCATATTGATACGAAAATTTGGGATTTACCATGTTACATCTCTTTGGAGTTACCGGAAGGTATCGCCCAATTGAATTTTGGTATCATTGATAGTGATGGTGCGCACGAAGCCACTATTAATATCAATGATGATCAAGATAAATGGGTGTTGCACGCGCATTGCAAAAAAAATCAACCGACGCTGCTTCTTCCATTATTGGATGAGCTTGGTTTGCTTGATGGCGAAGTACAAACTTTTTCCGGTAGTGATCTGGAAAAGATTATTTGCACCTTTGGCCGGTTTGTCTTGAAAGTTCGTGAGTTGGATCACGAACGACATGTCGACAACGATCCTCTTTGATGCAAAAAGCCCCTTTAGGGGCTTCTTTAATTTTCTTTAAATGAACGATAGTCGAATTATTTTATATCCCAATGTTTTGCCTCCAGGCCGGCTTCGGCGGCTGAGATTTGGGCTTCTTGTTTGCTGGTACCACTGCCTACGGCGATAAGTTCTTTGTCGAGGAAGACGCCGACCGTGAATTCTTTGTTGTGATCGGGACCGATTTCTTTGAGAACTTTATATGTTGGAGTGATGCCCATCAGTTCTTGAGATGTTTCTTGGAAACGGCTTTTGGGATCAATGTATAATTTGTTTTCCAGGATGTTTGGCAAAATAGAGAGGATGTGTGCGTCGATGAATTTTTTGGCGCCGTCCCAGCCTCCGTCCAAGTAAATTGCACCGATGATGGCTTCAATCGCATTGGCTAAAATATACATGCGAGCTTTCGAATTTTTGTCTTTAGCCTCGCCCTTGGAAAGAAGCAAGTATTCTTCGAATTGCAATTTGGTGGCTATGCCGGCGAGGGTTTTGGCGTTGACCAAGGCCGCGCGCCAGTTGGTAAGTTCGCCTTCCGGATTGGGGTAGTTTAGATAAAGATTTTCCGTCACAACCAATTCCAAAACCGCGTCGCCCAAAAATTCCAAACGTTCGTTATGATCGTAAGGAAAATCCGAGTGTTCGTTTAAATAAGAACGATGAGTAATTGCCTGAAGAATCAGGATTTTATCGGTAAAAACATAACCAAGCCGTTGTTCAAGCGGATTGTAATCGATGGTTTCGAAAGTTGTCATAAGTTCGCGTTTACGGCGAACGATTCTCACGAAGATGACGGATGGCTCCGTGCGCTTCGTCAGAAACGTTCTTTTTAAAATTGTAAAAGTCTAAATGTAAGAATTTGATTATGAATTAATGCAAAATGCATAATGCATGATGCATAATTTTGGAACCTGATTATTTATAATTTATACAGAGCGATAGCGATTCAATCGTTTTGCATTATGCATTTTGCATTTTGCATTAAATTGGTTTAACCTCTTCCTCCGGTTTTTCTTGTTTGGGTTTGTCGGCTTCTTTAACTTTTCCATTAGTCGTTTGATCGCGGAAGACGGCGCCTAAAACCCCGTTAACGAATTTACCGCTGGATTCGCCGCCGAAAGTCTTGGCAAGCTCAATGGCTTCGTTGATGGCGACTTTTGAAGGAATTTGATCGTCGAACATGAGCTCGTAGATACCCAGCCTTAAAACATTACGATCTACGGTTGTAATTCGTTCAATTGGCCAGTCGGGTGCGAATTTGGCAATAGCTTCGGAAATTTGTTTTTCATGATCCATTACGCCTTTGATTAAAGCCAACGTAAAAGAGCGCTCATCAAAATCAGGAGCGAATTCATCCAAATTACGTTCCGTAATCTGAGCCGCTTCTTGGGGCGTTCTTTTGTGGAAATCCCATTCGTAAAGGGATTGCAGAACAATGGTTCTGGCTAAATGGCGATTGGACATAAGGTGCAAAAAGGTACAGGTAAATTATATTTACAATGGTGATGATTATTTTTTGGCTTTTGCCTCAACAGTTTCAGGCTGCTTGGATTTTTTCAGCAAGCGTTCGAGCTTTTTATCCTTGCCTTTAACGTGGATTTCATGACCGCGGTATTCGGTTGCTCCGGGAGCGGCGCGGTGCGGACGATGAGTTTGTCCGGTTTTGGTATCTGTGGCAATGGTTTGCTTTTTTAAAGCGAAATGCGATGCACGGCGTCGTTTATCGCTGCTAGTCCTCCGATGTCCGGGTAATGACATAAAAATTCAGTAAAAAGTTAAAATTATTATTTTTCAAGATTTATTGTATAACGCGGTCAGTTTAGCAAAGAAAATCAGAAAATGCAAGCATTTGAAAGGTTTTTTGAAATTTTCGGTTTTAAAAACCGGCATTGCGCCGGTTTTTGGCTAGATTATGGTTCTTTTGATGTATTCGGGCTCAAAGGAATGGATTTCGTTTTCATCAAACCAAACATCGATTTCGGTTTCGGCTTCTTCGGGGTTGCCGGAAGCGTGAATCAGGTTAAAGACTCCCGCGTTTTTGGCATCAGCGTGCTTAAAAGAGACATGAGCGAAGTCACCGCGGATCGTGCCGGGAGCTGCGGATTTGGGTTCTGTCTCTCCGACCAATTTACGTACAACGTAAACCGCTTCGACTCCTTCCAAGGCTATGGCTATGATGGGGCCGGACATAAGCATATCAACCATAAGTTGGCGGACATGTTCTCCGCGACGGGCGGCCAAGTCTTCGGTATAATGTTTTTTGGCGGTTTCTTCGCTGGAAACGACCATTTTAAGACCGACAATTTTTAAACCGACACGTTCAAAGCGATGAATGATTTCGCCGATAACTCCGCGGTTTAGGGCATCGGGTTTTAATAAGACCAATGACCTTTGAATTGTTTCGCTGGGATGTTGCATATAGATAAATATAATTAATAAATAACAAATAATAAATAACAAATAATAAATAACAAATAATAAAAATCAATACCCCCTTGCTTCGTTGCGCTTCGCAAAATAATAAAGCATCAAATAATAAATAATAAAGACCAATCCCTCCACCCGCTTTGTTATTTATTATTTGTGATTTCTTATTTAATTAACTACCGCATTCGTTATGAACGTTACAACTGATGGCGTTAGTTAGTTAAGGCGGATTTTACTGAATCAAGCGAGTTGTGTCAAACGCTGATATAAAGAAAAACTCCCGTGAGGCGGGAGTGAGTTTTCAGGCTGATTGCAACATTCGGCACTGATGGCTCCAGAGAATGTCGCGGATGGATTGGTCGTACCAATCCAATCCGTATATATGTGTTGGCCAAATCCAAGGAAAAAGAGTGTCCAAGTATGTGGCGAGTTTGTAAAACGGATGGCCGTCTCCGGCGTGCGCCACCAACGAATTGATGTAGTCCGGAAGCGCTAAGATTTGCAATTCGTGCCAAACCTGCCAAAGAAATTCGTATTTTTCACCGCGTCTATTGGGGGATGAGTGCGGGTTGCTCGGGTCAATTGCGCCGGCTCTGGAGGCGTTGGATTGTTGAGCGGATACCAGTCCCGGGCAATTGATCAGTGTTTCGCGCAGGCGATTGGCCAAATACTCTTCGTCGGGCAGGCTGTTATTCAGCAAGACCATGGCAATGCCCGAAAGATCGGTGATTTGTTCGGGTTTGCGCTGAGGTTTACGCAATTGCTTGGCGAAAATTCGTTCTTTACGGCGTGAATCGAAATAGATGAGTATCTCGGTGCCGTTTTTTTTGATGATGCGGACATCAAGATAGAGCACGAAACAAGTTTCGGAAGTTTGTTTTTTGGCTTCGGGGTCATGTTCGTAATACCAAGTGATCGCATAATTACCATCAGGTTTGCGTTTGACTCGATATTTGTTCTGTGGATCCAGTTCGGCCACAACGATGACTCGCGCGCTTTCGGATCCGCGAAAAACTTGCGTTTCCAGCTGATGAATCAGATCTTTGCGGATTTGATCGAGTATGTCGGGGTTGTGGGTTCCGATAAGATTTTCGAATTCCAGCTGCGCCAATACGGCCATAAGCCGAGCTTCAAAAGGAATGCGATTCGAGATGACGCCGCGTTTTCGCTCTCTGACCATTAGATCGATCAGTTGAGGCATGTTATGTGCGGCCAATACTTCGGCTGCGAATTCCAATTGTTTGCGGCGATTAATGGGAAAAAATTCACGCAAAATATCATCGATCGCATTACGGACATTGGCAATGGCGGTTTGCATCAAGGTTCGAGATTCTTCGAATCCCAAGCGGTCAAGACCGTATTTTTCAGCAAAATGATCATACAAGACACGATCTTGCGCTTCGGCGATTTTTTCCCGGTATTCATGTTTGGATAGGTTGGCCGGAATTGATTTTTTGGCAGTCAGCAACTTGGAACGCAGATTCCGGAAGCGCATTATTTCGCCCGACAAAACGGAACTGCGGCGAATTTCGAGCAAGATTTGCCGGCGGGACATTTTATCGGGGAAGGTGATGAGGTTGGGAAAAGTCTGTAGAACCGCAGCTTCATGACGTTTACGGGCTTTGACCGCATATTCGTCGGCTTTTTCCGCCAGAATCGCGAGCAGTGTGTCGCGCTCGATGCTTTCCGGCATGGAAGAAAGCGTCGCGGCAATATCTTGGATAACTTGCACTTGCCCAAAAGCGGCGAAGAATGGTTGTGGAGCCAGCGGAGCTTTGCATGAACAATCGGCTTTGTCGAACACCGTGGCATTCTCCTTTGTTAAAGTGCGAAAGCCAATGATAAGTAAAAAATCGGTTGATGTCAATCGTGTATTTTGTTGACTTTGCTCTACATTCAGTGAAAAATGTTTTAAAGAGCCGATTGAGGTTTCGGGACAAATTTCGGTATAAGAGGCCGGCGTTTCAGTTGCCGTGGCAATTGAAATCAGGCCTTTGCGGCGTAATGGCGTTTATTTGGCATTTTGCGGAAATTCTGCAAGCGTCCAAAATCATGCGCACAGCTTACGCAGAGCATCGCTCGATTGGATTTTAGCCGAAATACCTCGTCGGCTCTTTTATTATGGTTTGATTGACTTTTTGGGTCATTTTTGTTACTCTCTGGGTGGAAAAGAACAGGATACAAAATAGAAAATCCACAATAAACGCACATTAACAAACGGAAATCGAGCAGGAGGTCATCATGCGTTCAATCCCTGTTCCCAGGGGCGCGCGCGTGGTGATTCTTCGCCACGCGATTTCGGATTGGAACGAAGAAACCATTAAGGCATTGGCAGCCGGAGAGCTGAAGCCGTCAAGATTGCCCGGCAAACGTAATGCTCCTTTGTCGCCAATGGGGCATTTGCAGGCTTACTTTGCCGGCAGGTATTTGCAGTCGCAGATATCGCCAAATGTCTTTAAAAGACGCGGTATCTTGGCTCGTTCATTGCACATGAGAGCCAAGGAAACGGCTCGAATACTGGCCGAAGCGGGCAATCTGGAAACGACGAGACGCTTTCAAAGCGACTTGTTGGCCGAAAGAGCTCATGCCCGCTACACTTTTATCCAAAGTCCGGAAGATGCGGAAAACCCGGATTATTGCGAAGTACCCGAATGCTTGCGCACAAAAAGTGCCGAATCAACGCCGTTACCGGGTGTGATCAGCACTGATATGGCCGATATGCGCGAGCTTATACGGCATCAGCCGATGCTGTCGCGCGTGCTTATGAGCAATGCGGATATGCATCTGGCAACGGCTTTTTTGCTGACAAGTTATCGTGATTCTCTGGAGTTTTTTTATCGAAACGCCAGAGACAGGCACGCGGAAGTCACACCGCAGCTGCATGCGCAAATTCGTAAAGAGGCGGCGGGCCAAGCGCTCCGTGATTTCGGAAGCCGAATCGCCAAGGATTTTACGGAGTGGTTTTTCGAACAAGAGCAATTACCGCCTCATCAAAGGCGTAAAACGCCAACCGGCGAAAGCTTTGATGATTTGCGAATTCGCGCACAAGATTTTTGGGATGAGTTTATTCCGGAGCTTGAAAGTGTCGGCGACGGCGCCATAGCCGTCATTGTGTCGCACAGCATATTCATTTTGCAATTGAGGCAATCAATCGAGGGTTTCTCCAACCACGATTTGAATATGATGCTCAAAGCCGAGGGCCCGCCGTTTCCGCCGCATGCGGGCATGACTTTTTACAAAGAAGTCGACGGCTATTTGCATCTTGACGGAGAGCCTTACCGCATTCCCCCTCAATTCGAAGTAGCCGGACGCAGATTGCGTTTTAAGGATACTGTCGACCAACAAGTAATAACCGGTGCTTGCAAAGTATTGGGAATAGAAGAGTACCAGCGAGATTCGAACCGCAAAAAAAACGGCAATCGCAAAAATTCGGATCATCGCTTTCGGTTTATACTGGATCCGGAAGCGGCGCCGAAGTTGGCACGAACAGCGGTACCCGAGATTTCTGAAAAAAAAGCATCATAAGGAATCGGCTTACGCCGGTTCCGCTCAAGTGATGCCTATCGTTAAGCTTCGATGACGGAGCTTTTTTCTTTTGCCGAATTAAGATATAATTATGGGATGGAGCGTATAATCGCGGGAAAATCTTTTAAAAAACGCAAGCCGTCTCCGTTTGAAGCGGTTAATGACGTAAAAGCCGGAATAATGACTCTTGGGGGAGCTTTGATATTGGCGATCGTTATTATAGTGACTTTAATTTTTGTTTTAAATTTTTTATTTCCCAGAGGCAATGGAATGCAGTTTATCATCATTGCGTCATTGTTTGTTATCGGCTGGGGGTTTTATTTAAATTGCGTAAGCGAGCGTTTAAAACTCAATGAAACCGAATTATTGTTTACTTCGCTTATCGGTAAAACAATAAGAATTCCTTTGCATGATATTATTTCATATAAATTAACCGATTTCGGAATTCGTTTGGATGGCAATATGTATTTATTGGAAGTGGCGCATTCCCAAAAAAGAAAACCCGAGGAGATTTGGTTAAGTCCGTGCTGGGATAATAAAGATTTGGCGGCTTTTTGTTCGGCTTTGAATAATGCTCTGGACAATTTGGAGCAAGAAACAATCAATCAAGAATAAAATATTAATTTTTACTTTTTATGCCAAAGAAAAAAAACGCAAAAACATCTCGAAACTCAAAATCCGATGCGGTTGATAAAAAAACCGCAATCAGACCTTTTTATAAAGGCACCTCTTACAAATCAAAGAGTCCGGCCAGGCTTGGCAATGAGAAAAGATTTGTGCATTGGGTTTGTTCTCCGGATGGCGATTGCGAACAATTGAATGAAGCTAAAGATTTTACGGAGCATATGCATTGGAAGATTTTCAGGATTATGGCCGAGTTTATTGAAGGTTTTGAATTTTTATCCAAAATGCACAAAGAGGTAACATTTTTTGGCAGTGCACGCACCAATCCGAATGCAAAAGCATACAAACAAGCGGTTCAACTCGGAAAATTGTGCGCACAAGCGGGTTATACCGTTATTACCGGAGGCGGGCCGGGGATTATGGAAGCCGGCAATAAAGGTGCTTTTGAAGCCGGAGGAGAATCGGTTGGTTTGGATATTGAATTGCCGATGGAGCAAAGACGCAATGACTTTGTGACTCGCGCCATAGGTTTTCATTATTTTTTTACGCGTAAAGTCATGCTTTCGGCTTCGGCTCAGGCTTATGTATTTTTTCCGGGAGGTTTTGGCACTATGGATGAGGCTTTGGAGATGCTGACTTTAGTGCAAACAGGCAAGATTCCCAAAGCCGTTCCTTGTATTTTTGTGGGTAAAGCGCATTGGCAGCCGTTTAAAAAATGGGTCAATGATAATTTGTATAAATCGGGATATATTAATAAAGAAGATTTGGACTTGATGCAAATAGTTGATACTCCGGAGCAGGCATTTAAAGTAATTCAAAAAACTTCGGAAAGAGATTTATAGGTGTTATTGAAGGATTATAAATAAAACCGGCATATGCCGGTTTTATTTTGCCGCTGTTTTACGCGCGGCCGTCTTGATGCGTTTTTTTTGGCGCTTGGTCGGCATTTCGCCTTTATGCACAGCCTCAAGTTTTTTGAGAGCTTTTAAGGCGCGTGTCGATAAACGGATTTTTACACCATTAAAACGACGTGTTTGCAGATTTACGCCTTGCAATTTTTTGGTGGCAACATTGGAATGGCTCCGATTATTGGCTTTGTTAGCCCGTTTTCCGGAGATTGAGCAGATTCGTGACATATTGATTGGCGTAAGTATAGCCAAATGCGGTATGATTGGCAAGTACCGGCAGAAAAATATCCAATTGAGAACAAAATTTGATTATTGATGTTTTTATGATTTATGTCTTTATCAACTTTATTTACAAATCCGGCGATTTTTATTCTGTGGTTTGCGGCAATATTGACCGCTCTTTCGATTCATGAGTTTTCTCATGCTTTGGCAGCGAATTTATTGGGTGATAATACGGCAAAAAAGATGGGCAGATTAACTTTGAATCCTTGGGCCCATGTTGATTTATTCGGCTTGTTGGCACTGGTTTTTGTGCATTTTGGCTGGGGCAAACCCGTGCCCTACAATCCTTTGCATCTTAAACATAAGCATTGGGGAGAGTTTTTGGTGGCCGCGGCAGGTCCTTTCAGTAATTTAGTAATGCTTGTTGTTTTTGGAATTATTTTAAAAATTTTGTTGCCCATTTTGGGAACCGGTAATTTATTGGTTGTTTTTTTGATTTTTTTGTTTTTTATCAATGCGGCTTTGATGTTGTTTAATTTGATTCCCGTGCCTCCTTTGGATGGATCCAAATTTTTGTTTGCGATATTACATCAAAATAAATGGCATGATTTGCGTTATAAAATCGAACAATACGGTCCTTTTATTTTGATGGCAATTATTTTTACGGATATCTTGCTGGGAATCGGCATCATTAAAAATTTACTTCTTGCTCCGTTGGAATGGATTATGGCGCTGTTTGGTTTCAGCGGGTTGATTTGAAAACAATTATGATTAAGTCCAAAGTTTTATCCGATGAGACAAGCGGAGGAATAAATTGGTTTTTTGTTTATTCATTGGTTTTATGTGCGGCTTTCGGTAAATCTTTGATTACCGGTCAAGCATATGCATCGCCTTTGGAAGTTGTGATTTGGTATCCGCTTATGGCGTTAAGCGGTTTTTTAGCGGCATTGCACTTGATCAGCTTTATCAAGCGGGATTGGCCGGTAAAATACGAAATGAAGGTCTATCTTGCCATGATTTTATCAATAATTTTCGGTTTATTTTGTTCATTATTGCCTTTTTGGGGAAGTGAAGCTGCGGGAATGCCTCTGACTTTGTTTCAAATCGGCGGTTATTTTTTAACTTTGGGAATTTATCCGTTTTCCGCCGGTCCGGATGCATTTTTACGGGGATTGGCTTGGGGCGCGGCTGTGATTATCGCATGGTTGTTATATAAAGAAAAACAAAGCATTTTTGATATTTTGCTGATTGCAGTATCGGTTTGGCTGGGAATGTCATTTATTTTGATTTTACCGTCTTTAATCTTGATTATTACTTTTACCGCGAAAGGATTGTTCGTGGCTTGGTCGAATGCGGATCTGGTCGGAGAGTTTGCCAGAATTAATTTATTCTCTTATTGGGCGGATGGGCAGTTGTTAAGATGGTTTACGGGTTTTGGCAATCAAACGGTTAATGCTTTGTTGTTGTATACGGGCAGTATTATTTATATTTGGGGAGTCTTTTTTGGATTAATGCGCAATCGATCAGTGTATTGGAAAATTCTTCAAGGAAGCGGTTTCTATGCGTTTATCCCTTTATTATTCATGGTTTTGTATGGGTATCAGGCCGGTTTGGGCAGACAAGGGTGGATTGATATTGATTGGGCGGCATGGTTGGTACTTGTCTGTGTTTTGTTAATTTCTTGGTTAAAGCTGTTAATGATGGTAACCGGTTTTGATGTCAAAGAAACATTTTTGTCGGTTTTTGGATTTTTGGGAGCCATGTTGTTGGGTTGGCCGGTATTGTTGGCTTATGTTGGCGTTCTCTTGGCGGGTTATTTGTTCGGTGAAATCAGCAAAGCGGTGCAAATAAGCATGAGATCTGAAGTTGTTATGATGATGGTTTTGCCGATTTTTGCTTTATTAACCGCTTTATTTGCACGAAAAGGATTGTCGCTTGAGCCGGAAGCTTTGAAAATTTTAGGCGCAGCTATTGTTTTTGCATGGCTTTATGGTTTGATAATGACGGGTGCGAGCCTGCGTTGGTCAAGATTAAAAGTGATTGCGGTTTGGTTTGCCGGCTCGTTGTTGCTTTGGGTGCTGGCAGGGGTATTTGCGCCGGCCGCCATCATGTTGCTTGCCGGCGTTGTTTTGTGGTTATTTTGGCAAAAAGCCGTATTGGATAAGAGGATTTTGCCGACTATCGTTTGGGGAACGGCTTTAGCTGTCTTGCTTTTGGTGATTTGGCTGCCAAGGCTGGCTCGACCGGAGCTGATTCCCATGTAATTTTTTGATGTTTTTCCGGTAAAAAATAATCCACTGTTTTTGTTGCCGGAAAAATAATTGATAATAAAGCGATAAATTCAGCCATAAATCTACTTGACGCGTTTTCAGCGCTTTGGTATATTCAGCGGCACAACATGCCTACTACAAATCAACTCATTCGGCGTCCGCGCCGCAGCGCCAAGGCTAAATCAAAAAGCCCGGCTTTGCAATTTACGCGCGATACGCTGCATCGCAAACGCACGGAACTGCGCAAGGGTTCACCGTATAAACGCGGAGTTTGCACAAAAGTAACAACAACCACACCAAAAAAGCCAAACTCGGCCATGCGTAAAATCGCGCGTGTTCGTTTGTCGAATGGACAAGAGGTTACGGCTTATATTCCGGGTGAGGGCCATAATTTACAGGAGCACTCGATCGTTATGATTCGCGGCGGACGCGTTAAAGATTTGCCCGGTGTGCGTTATCATATAGTTCGCGGTGTTTATGACACCCAAGGTGTTGAAGGCCGCAGACGCGGACGTTCTGTTTACGGCGCCAAGCGTCCAAAAGCCGGAAAATAGGCAAAATTTTCAATTAAGTATTAAGGGTTTTATAGGTGAGATGGGAAATTATCAATAAATAAATTATGAGAGGTAAAAAAGCTCCAAAGCGCTCAATAACACCGGATCCGAAATATGGTTCGGTTTCTTTGGCGAAGTTCATAAACTACGTCATGGAGGAAGGCAAAAAATCAACTTCACAGCGCATTGTATATCAAGCGCTGGAAGCGTTGGAAAAGAAATCCGAGAAGCCGGCCTTGGAGGCTTTTGAAGAAGCTTTGAAAAACGTTTCGCCTTTGCTTGAGGTTAAGTCACGCCGTGTCGGCGGCGCCAACTATCAAATTCCACTGCAAGTCAGAGCCGACAGACGCCAGCAGTTGGCTTTTCGTTGGATCATAACCGCGGCTCGCGCCAAAAAAGGCAAGCCCATGGCTATTCGTTTAGCCGATGAACTGTTTGCGGCAATGGGTAATCAGGGTGATGCCGTCAAGAAAAAGCAGGACGTGCAACGTATGGCCGAGGCCAACCGCGCATTTGCCCATTTTGCATACTAGTTATGGATGATGGCGATGGCAGAATTATAAGATTAAAACAATAATGAGAGGCAGGATAGCGTCCGCCTCTTTTTTGTCTATTGTAAATAAAATACTATGTCCAGAGAATATCCATTAAAAGATACCCGAAATTTCGGGATTATAGCCCACATTGACGCGGGCAAAACAACGGTTTCCGAACGTGTGCTTTTTTATACGGGCCGCAAACATAAAATCGGTGAAGTCCACGAAGGTGAAGCAACCATGGATTGGATGGAACAAGAACAGGAGCGCGGTATTACCATTACTTCCGCGGCTACAACTTGTTTTTGGAAAGGCCATCGCATGAATTTGATTGATACTCCGGGACATATTGATTTTACCGTTGAAGTACAGCGTTCTTTGCGTGTTTTGGATGGCGCTGTTACCGTTTTTGACGGTGTGGCCGGCGTTGAACCTCAATCCGAAACGGTATGGCGCCAAGCTGATAAAAATAAAGTGCCTCGCATGTGCTTTGTAAATAAATTGGATCGTACCGGTGCCGATTTTGATAAAGATGTTGAATCGATTCGCAGACGTTTGGCTAAAAGAGCATATCCGATTCAAATGCCGATAGGTGCCGAGTCGAATTTTAAAGGCATTGTGGATTTGATTGAGCAAAAGGCGTTTATTTACAAAGATGAATTGGGTCGCGATATAGAAGAAACCGAGATACCGGCGGATTTGGCGGAAAAAGCTAAAAAGCTGCGCGGTGAATTTTTGGAAGCTTTGGCGGAGACTGATGAAGCTTTGATGAATAAATATTTAGCCGGAGAAGAGTTAACCGTACCGGAAATAAAAGCCGCTTTACGTAAAGCTGTGATCAATATGGATATTTTTCCGGTCATGTGCGGGTCGGCTTTGAAAAATAAAGGCGTACAAATGATGTTGGACGCGGTCGTTGATTATTTGCCTTCGCCTTTGGATATTCCGCCGGTTCAAGGCAAGGATCCGGAAAATGAAGAAAATATCGTTACTCGAAAAGCGGATGATGATGAACCGTTTGCCGCTTTGGCATTTAAAATCATGTCTGATCCTTATGTGGGAAAATTGATTTTTTTCCGCGTATATTCCGGAACAATGGAATCGGGTTCATATGTTTATAACGCTACAAACGGTAAAAAAGAAAGAGTCGGCCGTATCGTGCGCATGCATGCCAACAGCCGTGAAGAAGTGGATAAGGTTTATGCCGGAGAAATAGCCGCGGCCGTGGGCTTGAAAGAAACTTTTACGGGTCACACATTGTGCGATGAAGATCATCCCATTGTATTGGAAACGATTGTTATTCCGGAACCGGTTATTGATATTGCCATTGAACCCAAAACCAAGGCCGACCAAGAAAAAATGGGCGTGGCTTTGCAAAAATTGGCCGAAGAAGATCCTTCTTTCAGAGTCAGGAGCGACGAAGAGACTTTGCAAACAATCATTTCCGGTATGGGAGAATTGCATCTTGAAATCATCGTTGACCGCATGAAGAGAGAATTCGGTGTGGAGGCCAATGTAGGCAAGCCTCAAGTCGCTTACAAAGAAGCCATTAAAGGAGTTGCCGAAGGTGAAGGTAAATTCGTGCGTCAATCCGGAGGACGCGGACAATATGGTCATTGCTGGATCAGAATCGAGCCGAACGAACGAGGCAAGGGTTATGAATTTGTCAGCGAAATTGTTGGAGGCGTTATTCCCCGCGAATACATTCAACCGATAAATAAAGGCATCCAAGAAGCCGCCAAACGCGGAGTTGCCGCCGGTTATCCCATATTGGATTTCAAGGCTGCCGTTTACGACGGTTCGTACCACGAAGTTGACTCTTCCGAAGCAGCGTTCAAAATCGCCGCTTCCATGGCTTTTAAAGCCGCTTGCGAAAAAGCCGGTGTCAGTATTTTGGAGCCCATGGAAAAGGTCGAAGTCGTTGTGCCTGAGGAATATATGGGTGATGTTATGGGAGATTTGAATTCCAAGCGCGGACAGATTCAATCCATGGAAGACCGTTTTGAAATGAAAGTTATTACCGCTTTGGTTCCATTGGCTGAAATGTTCGGTTATGCCACCAATCTACGCTCCATGACACAGGGCCGCGGTGTGTATTCAATGGAATTTGATCACTATGCCCCGGTACCTTCTTCGGTACAAACTGAGTTGATTGAAGGAAAAAGCAAGAAGTAACGCAGTAATTGAATCATGATAATATGAAAAACGCTTCCAATTTTTGGGGCGTTTTTTTGATATATCACTATCAAAGTTTATCAAGTTTAAAGTTTAAAGTTTATCAAGAGAAGCATGAGCCGCTCTTGATAAACTTTACCCTTGTCGAATGTCTTCATCCGTGGTGAACTATGTGCAATATGTCGTGGAAAAGAATATTCAACTTGGCCCGTAAGGTCAAAGCGCCAATAATTATTACCAATGATGATGGTAAAAAAGCACAGGTTATTTTGCCTTTGGATTCATATGAGGACTTGATAACGGAAAATGAATTCACTTGGCAAGGAGTCGAGGATCTTGATGATAACTGGAATGATGAAGGTTTTTTGGATTCGGACGATGATTTGTCGGATATTCCGGATATAGCGTTTGATGAAGATGGAGAAATCAACGAAGCCGAGCTGTATCATCAGTATAGAAAAAAAAGAGATAAAGATTACGGATATATACCTTATGATGAATTGGAATCAATGGAGGCTGTAAACGAGAAAAATTCAAGTTCAAAAACGGCCGAGCCGGATGCGGCGGCTGAAGCGGCATTTGAGCCGGCGGTTAATGATGCCGAAGATACGATAGCAATTAAAACCATTGATGAACCTTGGCAAATGCCGGAGGCGGTGCAAGGCAGTCAGAAGGATTCGGAATCCAAACCCAAGGAAAGCTTCTCTAAATCTAGCGAAGAAATAGCAACGGAAGATCGATTTTATTTTGAACCTCTTGAGGATGAGGCTCGGGATAGATGATCTCTTGCGTTATTTTTTGGGAAATGCTATAGTCTTTTTTGCTTATTTAACCATTTAATTATCTTAAGCGCAGACATCCGGTTTTCGGAGGCTCGGGCACAATTCAGCCGGAGCTAAGCGCAGTATCCTTACCATTATGGCGGAATCTTTTGAACGCAATAAGCCTCACGTTAACGTTGGTACCATCGGACACGTTGACCATGGCAAAACCACGCTCACGGCCGCAATCTTAAAAGTGTTGGCCGCTAATGGCTTGAAAGCCGATGAAAAGCGCGTGGACGCATTAGACAAAGCACCGGAGTCAAAATCTCGCGGTATTACAATTGCAACGGCTCACGTTGAATATGAAACGGAAAACCGTCACTATGCACACGTGGATTGTCCGGGACATGCCGACTATATCAAAAACATGATCACGGGCGCAGCTCAAATGGACGGTGCTATTTTGGTGGTCGCGGCCACAGATGGTCCGATGCCGCAAACACGCGAACACATTCTCTTGGCTCGTCAAGTCGGAGTACCTGCAATTTGTGTCTTTTTAAACAAAACAGACATGGTTGATGATCCGGAGCTTGTTGACTTGGTTGAAGAAGAGGTTCGTGAATTGCTGAAAAAATATGAATTTGACGGCGATAACGCACCGGTTATCCGCGGATCCGCCTTAAAAGCTTTGGAGAATCCGACGGATGCAGAGGCCGCTAAACCGGTTTTGGATTTGATGAGTGCCTTGGATACATATATCCCCGAGCCTGTACGCGAAGTTGATAAGGATTTCTTGATGCCGATTGAAGATGTGTTTTCGATTGAAGGCCGAGGAACGGTTGTAACAGGACGCGTTGAACGCGGAATGATTAAAGTCAACGAAGAAGTTGAAATGGTCGGCTTGGGCGAAACACGCAAAACAGTTGTTACGGGCATTGAAATGTTTAACAAGTCGCTTCAAGAAGGACGCGCCGGAGATAACGCCGGATTGCTTCTTCGCGGTGTCCGCAAAGAAGAAGTTGAGCGCGGTATGGTTTTGGCCAAACCTGGTTCAATTACTCCGCATACTGAATTCGAAGCTCAAATTTACGCTCTTACCAAGGATGAAGGCGGTCGTCATAAACCGTTTGTCACAGGCTATAAACCGCAATTTTATATTCGCACCACAGATGTTACGGGTGATGTGACTTTAGGCGAGGGCGTGGCAATGGTTCAACCCGGCGACGAAGTTAAGATCAATGTGAAACTCATTTCACCTGTTGCCATGGAAGAGCAAATGCGCTTTGCCATCCGCGAAGGCGGAAGAACGGTCGGTGCCGGTGTGGTTACAAAAATCATTAAGTAATATTTTTTTCAACTTTATCAATTAAAATGTCCGCTTCGGCGTTCTGCGGATCTTAAACGGATCCGCAGAACGGTCGGAGGGACGGGAACAATCATGGTACAAGCAGCAACTTCCAATAAGGCGGCCAAAGAGGTCGGAACACGAATCCGCATCAAGATTCGCGCTTACGATCATAAAATCATAGATCAGGCCACCCATACCATTATCGAGACTGCCTTGCGCACAGGAGCGCAGGTGATTGGTCCCGTCCCTTTGCCGACCGAAAAACGCAAATGGACAGTTAATCGTTCCACTTTTGTTCATAAGAATGCGCGCGAGCAATTCGAAATGCGTATTCATAAACGAATAGTGGATATTGTTGAAGCGAGCGCAAAAACAATTGATGCTTTAACATCATTGAATTTGCCCTCAGGTGTGGATGTGGAAATAAAAATGTCATAAAACGTACCCTCAATTAAATTCCCAAGGAGTAAGTTGTTCGCCGACAGAAACATGTCCCGCCGCCGGCGGGATCCCGTCACTATATTTTAATTGGTGCGGGATAACATGCATGTAACATGTAGCATGTGATAAGGCGGGTGTGCGATGCGATCGTAACACCTGTGAACATAACCTCCCTGATGCGAGTCAATGATTGAGTGAATAAGATTAATCTATTTCGGATTATTGTTAAAGTAAAAAAGACTCCTCTGCAATTAAATAAATCGCACAGAGGTCAGAAACAAGCCGCTGTTATCTCAATGGTAATGAGATAGTGCCTTGATTAAGAGGCGTAACGGTATTTTGTTTCTGGCTTTTATGTTATAACAACATTCGATGTCCCATGCTTGGACCAATCGAATGGGCCGGAACGTCAATCATAGACGAAAAATAATATGAAATTTATACTCGCAAAAAAGTTAGAAATGTCGCAAGTATACGCCGAAGACGGACGAGTAATTCCGGTTACTCTCGTTTTAGCGGGACCATGTGTGGTTACACAGGTCAAAGAGGAGGGTAAGGACGGATATAAAGCGATACAATTGGGTTTTGCAAACGCCAAGCGTTTAAATAAACCGCTTGAGGGGCATCTTAAAGAGTTGCCAAAATTCAGATTTTTGGCCGAATTCAGAATTAATGAACCTACAGAATTGAAGCGTGGAGACGTAATAGAACCTTCGATTTTTGAGGCGGGTGAGATGATTAATGTTACCGGTACATCCAAAGGCAAGGGTTTTCAAGGTGTTGTTAAGCGTCATGGTTTTCATGGTTCTCCGGCTTCACATGGACACAAGGATCAACTCAGAATGCCGGGTTCCATCGGAGCGGGCGGTGTACAAAAAGTTTTTAAAGGCTTGCGAATGGGCGGACACATGGGTGATGAACAGGTAACCGTTAAAAATTTGCAAATCGTTGAAGTGAGAGATGGAGGAATCTTGGCCATTAAAGGAGCCGTACCGGGAGCCAGAAATTCTTTAATTAAGATCAAAACAGCGTAATATGCCTCAAGCTAAAATATACAATGTAAACGGTGAAATAGTTTCTCGGGTAGAATTGCCGGAGAAGCATTTTGGCATTAAAGTCAAGCCGGGCTTGGTGCATGAAATCGTAGTTGCGCAAGAAGCCAACGCCAGAAATTCCGTCGCTAACACAAAAACAAGAGGTGAAGTGTCGGGTGGAGGTAAAAAACCTTGGAAGCAAAAAGGAACCGGACGCGCGAGGCATGGCTCCACCAGATCTCCGATTTGGAAGGGGGGAGGCGTAACATTCGGACCTCGAGGCGACCGCAATTTTTCGGTTAAAATCAACCGTAAAGCGAAAAAGCAAGCATTGTTCATGGTGCTTTCGGATCGTTTGGGTAATGAGAATTTGTTTTTGATTGATGTTTTGCCGACGGAAAAACCGAAAACGGCCGAAGCCGCAAAATGGCTTAAGAAATTGCCGGTAGGCAGACGAGTTATGATTGTTCTTGCCAAGGCGGATCCCATATTGCTTAGAATGACTCGTAATTTACCAAGCGTTAAATTGACAACGGTGAACGCTTTGCATGTTGCGGAATTGGTTAATTATCCGACAATAATTTTTGAATCGCAAGCCGTAGACGCTTTTGAATCTTTATATAAATAACCTATGGGATTATTCAAGCGAAAAGCATCCGATCAAGCAACAACAGCTGCGGATGAATCAAAGAAGCCAAAAAAGTCGTCAAAAACCGACGAAGTTTCGATTGCAGATGAAATAATTACTCCGGAATCACAGCAAAAAACCAACGTCAAAAAAGATAATAAAGTTTTGCCGACCAAAGCCGCAAAAGGACAAGCCGGAAATTCATACAAGTTGCTGCTTTCGCCCAAAGTGAGTGAACGCGCTGCGGAGTTGGCCTCACAAAATGTTTATGTTTTTAATGTTCCGGTTGAAGCCGAGAAAATCGCGATTGCCAAATCTGTTGAACAACTTTACGGAGTAAAAGTTGAAAAAGTCCGCACCGCGCGCGGACAAGGCAAGCCGATTTACCGCGGTTATAAAAAAGGCCGCCGTAATCAATGGAAGAAAGCTTTTGTTTCCGTTAAAAAAGGTCAAACAATAGATCTATACGAAGGAGTATAAAATTATATGCCGATTAAGAAGTATAAACCCACATCCAATGGCCGCCGAATTTCTTCGGTGCAGACTTTTGATGACATCACAAGAGCCACCCCGGAAAAATCTTTATTGAAACCCTGGAAAGAAAGAGCGGGACGCAGTTTGGGAAAGATAACCGTGAGACATCGCGGAGGCGGTCATAAAAGAATGTACCGTGTTGTTGATTATCTCAGAGAAAAAATGGATATTACGGCGATAGTTAAAACAATCGAATACGATCCGAACCGCGGAGCCCGCATAGCTTTGCTGGCATATGCTGATGGTGAAAAAAGATATATAATTGCTCCCGATGCTTTAAAGGTTGGAGATCAAATTGTTTCAACCATCAAAGAAGATGTTGAGATTCAAACCGGAAATCGTTTGCCGTTGGAAAGAATCCCGCTCGGTGCTTTTGTGCATGCCGTGGAATTGCAACCTTTAACCGGAGCTAAAATAGCCAGAGGAGCAGGTGTTTCGGTGCAATTGATGGCTTTGGAAGGTAAATATGCGACTTTGAAAATGCCTTCCGGAGAAGTGCGCAATGTCAATAAAAAATGCATGGCCACAATCGGTACGGTTTCCAATCAAGATTACAGGCTTGTGCGTTGGGGTAAAGCCGGAAGAACAAGACATCGCGGAATCAAGCCAACGGTCCGCGGAAAAGTTATGAATCCCGTGGATCACCCGCATGGCGGCGGTGAGGGCAGAAGTCCGATAGGTATGAAACATCCCAAAACACCTTGGGGTAAGCCGGCTCTTGGAGTTAAGACAAGGCGCAAAAATGCGAGTGTGGATGCTTTGATTTTAAAGAGACGCCGCAATAAGAAGAAGAAATAATTTATGTCTAGAAGTTTAAAAAAGGGACCTTTTACGTGTCCCAAGTTGCTGCAAAAAGTAGCCAAACTCAAAGTGGGCGATAAAGCCGTGGTAAAAACATGGTCCAGAGCCTCCACCATCACTCCGGAGATGGTTGGATTTACATTTGGGGTTCATAATGGCAAAGATCATATACCGGTTTATGTCCAAGAAAATATGGTTGGACACAAGCTTGGGGAATTTTCACCAACCCGCAAATTTGTCAGACATGGTGGAAAGATGCAAAAGAGTATTGAACAAGGCAAAAGCGCCTAATGAATAATCTATATGGAAGTAATCGCCAAACTCAACAGTTTACGAATGTCGCCAAGAAAAGTCCGCCTCGTAGCCGGCTTGATTAGACGCATGCGCGTAAACGATGCGGAAACGCAATTGCAATTTTTAAACAAAGCCGCTTCGGAGCCGGTATTGAAATTATTAAGATCCGCCAAAGCAAACGCAGAGCATAATTTCAAATTGGATGCCGATTCATTATGGATTTCACATATAACGGTGGACGGCGGCAAAACTCTTAAGCGCTGGAGACCGAGGGCATACGGAAGAGCGGGTGCCATACATAAAAAGACAAGCCATATCACTTTAAAACTTTCCGACGGACCGATTCCCGTAAAGAAAAAGAAGAAAGCCTACGTACCAAGAAAATCAAAAAAAACAGCGCCGATAACAAGTACGACGAAAGAGACGGTAAGCCAAGATACTTCAAGCAAATAATATCCTATGGGACACAAAGTAAATCCAAAAGCGTTTCGCATCGGAACGACCACAACATGGCCGTCAAAATGGTTTGCGCGAAAAAATATTTATCGCACGCAAATCGAGCAAGACCATGAAATCAGAGCTTTTTTCAAAAGCAATCTTAAAGATGCGGGTTTAGCGCACATATTAATAGATAGATCCAGAGGTACTTTGGCGATAACCCTGACAACGGCCAGACCGGGTGTTGTTATCGGACATCAGGGAACGGGTATTGAAGATCTCAAGAAAAAGTTCATGAAAGAGTTTTACAGGGGCAAGAAAGTCCAATTGCAATTGAATGTACAAGAAGTGCCGAAAGCGGGTTTGGAGGCTTCGGTTGTTTGCGGACAGATAATCGCCGATTTGGAAAAGCGTATGCCTTTTAGAAGAGTATTGAAACAAACCATAGAAAGAACCAAGAAAGCCGGAGCTTTAGGAGTGAAGGTTGCGGTATCGGGGCGTTTAAACGGAGCGGAAATCGCCAGAAGAGAATGGTTGTCTTGGGGTAAAATTCCTTTATCGAATTTGCGTGCGGATATAGATTATTTTAATGATTTTGCCAAAACTCAAATGGGAGCCATTGGTGTGAAAGTTTGGATTTACCGCGGAGATGTATTCGCCAAAGACAGATTGCAAAAATATCAGCCGAGCACGCCAAGAAATACAAATTTTCGAGGCGAGCGTTTTGAACGCAAGCAAGAAGCTTCGGCAAATTAAAGATAATACATTATGTTAATTCCACGAAAAGTAAAACATAGAAAGTGCCATAAAGGGCGCGGCCGTAATATACGCAAAGCCACGGATAAAATTGATCTGGCTTTTGGTCCTTTTGGTTTGAAGGCAACGACGGCCGTATGGTTGACTTCGCGACAAATCGAAGCTTGCAGACGTGTTTTGACCAGATATACCCGACGCGGAGGCAAGATTTGGATCAGAGTGTTTCCGGATAAACCGATTACCAAAAAAGGCAATGAAATCCGTATGGGAGGAGGAAAAGGCGCGGTAGACCATTATGTGGCGGCGGTTAGAGCGGGAACTGTTTTATTTGAAATGGACGGAATCCCGGAAGATAAAGCCAAGCAAGCTTTAAAAGATGCGGCTTATAAATTGCCATGTAAAGCGATTTACATCACTAAAGAGTTCTAAATATGAAAGCCAAGGATATCCAACAATTAAGCAAAGGCGAATTAATCAGCCAAATAGCATCGCTTAGAGGCAAAATCAGAGATTTGCGTTTTACGATAACAACCAGACAGCATGCCAAGGTGCGCGATTTATTGCACGCGCGGAAAGATTTGGCCAGGATGCTTACCATTTATAAACAAATGGAAAAATCCGAAGCCGATAAAATTAATAAATTAGAATCGTAATATGGAACAAAAAACAGTTAACAAGAAGTCATCCGCAAAGCGCAAGCTGATCGGAATTGTAACTTCGGATAAGATGATGAAAACCATTGCGGTTCGAGTTGATCGTTCCGTGAAGCATCCGAAATACGGAAAAATTTATACGGTTTCAAAAAAATACAAAGCGCATGATGAGCACGGAAAGGCCAAAATGGGCGATACTGTGGAAATTGTTGAAATCAGACCGTTGGCAAAAGATAAAAAATGGCTTTATTCAAGAACGGTAAAGCCGGCAATTCAATAATAAACCAGTTTTATGATTCAACATCGTACAATGCTGCAAGTTGCGGATAATTCGGGAGCCAAAAAGCTTCAGTGTATTCGTGTACTAGGCGGTTACAAAAAACGCACTGCGCGCGTTGGTGATTTGATTACCTGTGTCGTAAAAGAAGCGGCACCGCGCGGAGCCGTTAAAAAATCGGATATCGTGCATGCGGTGATAGTCAGAACACGCAAGGAAACGCGCCGGCCCGACGGTACATATATCAGATTTGACGACAATGCAGCCGTTATTGTCGATAAGAAAAATAAAGAGCCCAAAGGAACTCGTATTTTTGGTCCGGTGGCGCGTGAATTGCGCGGACAAGGATATATGAAAATAGTTTCTTTGGCGCCGGAAGTTTTATAGAATAAATATGCCGAAACTTTTAATCAAAAAAGGCGATATGGTCAGCGTCATCGCCGGCAAAGATAAGGGAAAAAACGGTAAAGTATTGCAAGCTTTTCCGGCAATTAACCGTGTCGTTGTGGAAGGTGTAAATAAGTGCAAGCGTCATTTAAGACCCAGAAAAAGCGGAGAACGCGGTCAAACTGTGGAATTTTTCATGCCCGTACATGCCTCAAACGTGATGCTTCAGGATTCGGCGGGTAAAAAAATCAGACACAATAAACGACCTCAAGAATAAAGTTATGAAGTTAATAGAACGCTATAAAAAAGAAATCGTACCGGCTCTTAAACAAGAGCTCGGAGATTTGAATGTAAACGCCGTACCCAAGGTGAAGAAGATTTCGATTTCCATCGGAATTCCAACATCGCAAAAAGATTCGAAGTTTTTGGAAACAGCGGATCAAGTGCTTAATCGCATTACCGGACAAAAGCCGGTTGAGGCCAAAGCCAAAAAATCAATTTCGGGCTTTAAAGTGCGCGAAGGCATGGTTGTTGGTAAATTTGTCACCTTGAGAGGTGAGAAGATGTGGTCGTTTTTGGATAAATTGTTGAATGTTACATTCCCCCGTGTAACCGATTTTCGCGGAATTTCGACCAAATTGGTTGATAAAACAGGAAATATGGCGGTAGGTTTTAAAGAATATCTTCCTTTTCCGGAAATCAGTCCAGACGAAGTCGAAAGAGTTTGCGGTCTGCAGGTTACCGTAACGACAGATGCGAAAACCAAAGAAAGAGGTTTGGCATTATTTAAAGCATTAGGCTTCCCATTTCAAAAATAATCTATGGCAACAGAGAATCAAATCGCCAAATCACGGCGTACTCCCAAATATTCGACGCGGACACAAAACAGGTGTTGGCGCTGCGGACGCAAGCATGGCTATATCAGAGATTTCGGATTGTGCCGCATTTGCTTTAGAGAACTTGCGTTAAAAGGAGAATTGCCCGGAGTTAAAAAATCAAGCTGGTAAAAAAATGTATGATAACAGATCCAATTTCCGATCTCTTGACACGTTTGCGCAATGCGCAAATGGCAGGTCATGAATCCATAAAAGCGCCTTCAAGCAAGGTTAAAGTTGCGATTGCGAAAATATTGCAACAAGAAGGTTTCGTTTCCGATGTAAAAGTTGAAGCAAACGGTCCCAAAGCGGTTTTGAGCATGGGCTTGATTTACGATGGAAGAAAATCAAAAATTCGCTCGATTAAACGGGTTTCCACACCGGGCCGCAGAGTGTACCGCAAGCACAATGAATTACCCCGAGTACTTTCCGATATGGGTATAGCCATTGTTTCAACTTCGGCTGGTTTAATGACCAATAAAGAAGCCAGAAAGCGTCATTTGGGTGGAGAAATTATTTGTGAAGTTTATTAAAAAATATGTCTCGTATCGGTAAAATGCCAATAATCATTCCGGCGGGTGTGGAAACAACCATAACCGCAGAAGAAATAACAGTAAAAGGTCCAAAAGGCACTTTGACTGTTAAAATTCCCGACGGAGTACAGCTGCAAAAAAATGCGGAAACCAATTCCATAATCGTTGACGTTAAGGATCATGAAGACGGCAAACAGCGTGCGCTTTGGGGTTTGGCAAGACAATTGGTCGCGAATGCGGTTTTTGGTGTTCAAACCGCTTATTCCAAATCGATGGAATTTATCGGAGTTGGTTTTAAAGTCGAGGTATCCGGTAATGTAATCAAAATGGAAGTCGGTTTTTCACATCCCGTTAAATTTCAATTGCCGGAAGGAATTACGGCAACCGTTGAAAAGAACGTGTTAACCATAAACGGAATCGATAAACAATTGGTTGGTGAAATCGCCGCACAAATCAGAAAAATCAGACCTCCGGAACCGTATAAAGGCAAAGGTATTAAATATACGGATGAAGTTATCAGACGCAAAGCGGGTAAAACAGCATCAAAATAAGATAAGATTATGAATACAATGAAAGCAAAAATGGAACAACGTAATCGCAGGATAAAACGTGTTCGTTCCAAAATAATCGGTACAAGCGAGCGTCCTCGTTTGGCGGTTTTCAGATCGCTGAATCATATTGATGCGCAGTTGATTGACGATGCGTCCGGAAAGACTTTGGCTCAAGCGACTGATAGAAATTTGAAAGCGGATAAAGCGACAAAAACCGAACGCGCTTTTCAAATCGGTAAATTACTAGCTGAAAAGGCAAAAGCCATTAATATTTCCAGCGTGGTTTTTGACCGCAGAGACAAGCGCTATCATGGGCGCGTTAAAGCGGTTGCGGAAGGAGCTCGTGAGGGAGGCCTTGTATTTTAAACTTACCAAATTATGACTCAAGATGAAATGCAAAAAGACGATCTGCAGAATAAACCGCAGAGCGCAGAAACGCCAAGCGTGAATCAAGATGCCAAACCGAGTGATGAAGCTTCGGGTTTTTCGGGTAAAAGCGGACGTGATTTTAAAAAACGCGGCGGCAAGCAGGGCAATCGCCCCGGAGGCCGCGGACGCGGAGGCAAACGCCCGCATAAAGCCGAAGTGCCCGTAGAATCGGATTATGAAGAAAAGAACATCGAAGTTTCACGCGTAACTCGTGTTACCAAAGGCGGTAAACGCATGCGTTTCAGAGTATTGGCTGTTATCGGCAATCATAAGGGACGCGTCGGTTTTGGGGTGGCCAAGGGTTTGGATGTGGCGGCGGCGATGTCAAAAGCAACCACAAAAGCACGCAAATCATTGATCACGGTTCCGATTGTACATGAAACCATTCCGCATCCGGTTTGGATTAAGCACGGAGCGGCTCAATTGGTAATGAAACCGGCACCCAAAGGAACCGGTGTAAAAGCCGGTGGTCCGGTGCGTTCGGTATTGGAATTGGCCGGAGTTCCGAATGTTACGGCAAAAATTTTAGGAACGACCAATAAAATCAGCAATGTCAAAGCTGTGTTTGACGCATTGGCTTTGCTCAGTGCGAAGAATTTGCCTGCAAGTCAAGATCAAGAAATGATGGAGACGGCGGGCAAAGAAGAAATGCAAAAAAATTATAAAGCATAAATATGATTGCAAAACATTCTTTAAAACCATCCGAAGGCGCCAAAACCACGGTAAAGCGGATCGGAAGAGGTAATGCTTCAGGCCGCGGAACTACGGCCGGAAAAGGTCAAAAAGGCCAAAGAGCACGTTCGGGAGGACGCAACAAGTTGAAATTGAAGGGCTTGAGAGCCATGTTTTTATCATTTCCGAAAAATCGCGGTTTTCAATCCATCAGGCCGGAGGTTCAGACCATTCAAATCGCCAAATTGGCAAAAGTATTCACGCCCAATCAAATTGTGGATTTAAAAGCGCTGAAATCCAAGAATCTTGCAGTTAAATCCTGTAAAGCGGCAAAAATCGTGGCCGGCGGTGAATTGAAAATGGCGCTTCATTTAAAAGGTGTTAAGGCGACAACGGCCGCAAAAGAAATGATTGAAAAAGCCGGAGGAAGTGTTTCGATGAAATAAGAATTTTACGGTTGTTTGCAACGGGAGAAACAGATATTACTTTTTAATGGGTGAAATGCGTCTGGATGTATCGGTGTAAACGTGTTAATGTTTATCATATAAAATTTATGTGGGATAAATTATTGAAATCTTGGAAAGTAAAAGAGGTGCGCAACGGATTATTGTTTGTTTTGGCAATGATGGTGTTGTTTCGCATAACGGCACATATACCGCTTCCCGGTGTGGATTTGGTTGCTTTGAGGCAATTTTTTGAAGGAAATGAAGTTTTGGGAATGTTGAGTTTGTTTTCCGGAGGAACGATCAGTAATTTTTCGGTTGTGGCTTTGGGCATCGCGCCTTATATCACCTCGAGTATTATTTTTCAATTGTTGGCAATGATTGTTCCGCAGATTGAAGCTATTCAAAAAGAAGGTGAGTCCGGTCAAAAGAGAATTCAAAAATGGACCAGATGGTTAACCGTGCCGTTGGCGATATTGCAATCTTTTGCGTTGATTTCATTGCTCAAGCAATCTCAAGGACAAATATTGACCAATACTTCAATGTTTCATCTTGTGGCTTTGATAGCCACGGTAACGGCGGGTACCATCTTTTTAATGTGGATCGGAGAAATGATTTCAGAGAAAAAGGTTGGCAATGGAATTTCTTTGATGATTTTTGCCGGTATTTTGGCCAGTTTGCCGCAATCGGCTTCGCAGTTTTTGGTTTCGTATGATTCATCGCAGTGGATATATGTTTTGATGTATGTTGCGGTGGCCGCATTAACAGTCGTGGGAGTTGTATTTGTAAACGAAGCTGAAAGAAAAATTCCCGTACAATACGCAAGACAAGTCAGAGGCGCCGGCGCTCTTTCGGGAGGCGTATCATCACATTTGCCATTAAAATTGATAATGGCCGGTGTTATTCCCATCATTTTTGCGATTTCTTTAATGCTGTTTCCTTCCTTGATCGCTCAATTTTTTGTGAGTGCACAAACCGAATGGATGGCTTCGGCGGCCAGATGGGTTTTAGCTACCATGCAGGTACAATGGATATACGGATTATTGTATTTCGGTTTGGTTTTCGCTTTCACTTATTTTTACACGTCGGTTATTTTTCATCCGGATCGTATTGCCGAGAATTTACAAAAACAAGGAGGATTTATTCCGGGTATTCGTCCCGGAAAGCCCACTTCGGAATATTTGCAAGTTGTTATTAACCGTTTAACTTTGTTTGGGGCTTTGTTCTTGGGAGCGATTGCCGTGATGCCGATTTTTATTCAAGGTACAGGAGGCTCGGCGGCTTTAGCAATCGGAGGTACATCGTTGCTGATTGTGGTTTCGGTTGTTATCGAATCGGTGAAACAGATCGAAGCTCAAGTTACGATGCGGGAATATGATGCCTACTAAAACAGCTTCCAGCTACTAGCTACTAGCCACTAGCTTCTAGCAACAGATGGGGGCGAGTTTATAATGAGTTAAGAGGTTTCGGAGTGATGTAAAAAAGTTGATTTCAGTCATTGATTGTATGTACCACGAAGTTTAGGCGGGTGGGATCAGTCAGCGGCTGATTTTAGTTTTGTTTAGATTGAGTGATGTGTGATAAGATGGCTTAGCTGTGTATGAATAAGCCCGAAAAAATAGATAAACCGTTATGGCATGTTTCATACGCTGTAATTTATGCGCATATTTTTGTTTCGGTTTACGGGGCGCATGTTTTTTTAAAGCAAAAAGCGTATATTTTGCCGGAATTGATTTTTTGGATTGAAACGATTTTGGCGGCGATATTGTTAATGCTCATGATTGTTTCGATGTTTCGCAAGAAGGCATCAACCTTATGGTGGGAGGTGATGTTGATGATAATAGCTTTTGCCGGCGTTTGGATATATTTTTTGTCGTTTTTGCCGATCAGTGCGGCCATTTTACTATCTTCCATAGTAACAGTTTCGGCTTTTGTTTGGCGTGCGGTGTATTCCATGAATCTGTTTTATGTTTTTGGCTGCGCCGGAATCGGTTTATTGGTCGTTTGGCATTTTTTACCGAGCAGTATTATTTTTTTGGCTCTGGGAGTTTTGGTTTATGATTACTACAGATCACGCGAAATGAAAATGGCGATCTTGTATCATGATGCCAGAAGATCGGGTTTGATTCCGGGTTTTTTGCTGCCGGTTGATATTGCGGGATGGATGAACTCCAGAATTGAAGTCTGGAATCCGGGATTGGGGAAAATAGTCAGTATTTTACCGTTAATGGCAGCAGCCGCAATTTCGTTTCAGTTATTGATAGGTTACGGTGAAACGGTCTTTTTGTTTTTTTGTATTTTTGTTATGCTGTTCGGGTTCGCTTACGGACTTGCAAAAGATTACGGATTGCGCGGAAACATTTTTTTGGGAACCGCGATTTCGGTTTATGTAATAATATTTTTGGTTGATAAATTATGAAACGCAAACAACTTCAAGCTGTAATTTTCGGACCTCAAGGCTCGGGCAAGGGCACACAGGGTTTGCTTTTGGCTGAACGTTTTAATTTGCCGCTTGTCGGTGCCGGAGATTTGTTCAGGGCGGAAATCGCCGCACAAACAACTTTGGGTAATTTGGTTAACGGTTATGTGGCGCAGGGTTTGCTGGCTCCCGACGATTTGGTTAATGCGGTTATGGCCAGACAGTTGAAAAAAATCGATCTTACCAAGGGATTTATTTTGGATGGTTATCCCAGAAATGTTGAACAAGCGGCTCAGCTTGATCGTTTGATAAAAATCAATTTGGCTATACAGATAAAAATACCGGATGACGAAGTGGTAAAAAGATTAAGCATGCGCAAGCAATGTCCCAAGTGCAAAACCGTGTATCATAATAAATACGCACCTCCGGCAATTAAGGATAAGTGTTCTTTATGCGGAGGCGATTTGGTGCAAAGAGCTGATGATACGGCATCGGTAATCAAGCAAAGGTTGAAAGCCTATCATTTATTAACAGCGCCTTTGGCGGGTTATTATCGTGAAAAGGGTATTTTACTGCCAATAAACGGTGAACAGCCGATTCCTTATGTTTTTGAGGATATAATGAAAAAGATTGCCAAATTGGGTTTTTCACAATAAGCTACTTACTAGCCACTAGCCACTAGCTACTAGCTACTAGCTACTGGCCACTAGTTACAAGTCGTTTGAAGTTAAAAGTTCATCAAGAGTTACTTTTGCTTCTCTTGATAAACTTTAGACTTGACTTGTCCCGCGAAGCCCGTGGGCGCGTGGTGGGATGAACTCCTGATGAACTTGTTACTTTACACTTGATGAACTTATATGTTACGACGAAGTTAAGTTGTTATGATTGGAATAAAAAGTGCGGAAGACATAGAAAAGATGAAGGCCGGCGGAATTATTCTGTCGGGGATTTTGTCGTTGCTGGCGAAAAAATGCGTAGTCGGAGCCAATACCGAGGATTTGGATAAGCTGGCGCAGGAGGAGATGGCTAAAGCCGGCGGTAAACCATCTTTTTTGAATTATCAAATTCATAGTTCGGATCCGCCTTATCCCTCAGCTGTCTGTATTTCAATTAATGATGAAGTCGTACATGGACCGGCGGTTCCCAATCGCGTTATCAAAAACGGCGATATTGTTAAGATGGATATCGGATTTTGGTATCAAGGGATGGCTACGGATATGGCGTGTACGATTTTAGCGGGCGATGTAACTGAAGCGGCTCGTGAGCTATCGCGAGAAACAAGAAGATCTTTGGAAATAGCTTTGGAAACCGTGCATGATGGATCTTGGGTGCATGATATCGGCAAAGCGATACAAAATTATTTGGAGCCGAAAGGTTTTGGGATTATTCGTGATTTGGTTGGGCACGGAGTCGGTTATGCGGTGCACGAAGATCCGCAGATACCTCATTTTCACGACAGGCGGCAGCCGCCGGTAAAACTTAAGGCCGGAATGTGTTTGGCCATAGAGCCGATGGTGGCAATGGGTGATTGGAGGGTTAAACAAAAAAACGACGGATGGACTATTGTTACTACAGATGGATCCCTCGCGGCTCATTGGGAAGTTACCATTGCGGTTACCAAGGACGGTTATGAGTTGATAACGCCGTGGCCGATCATCTAATTAACAATACATAATGCATGATGCAAAATGCATGATGATTGAATACTCGGTATTGTGTGTTAAGTTGTATAAAATTTATGTACCGGGAAATTATACCTGTGGGCAGGATTGAAAATAAGATATATATTATTCGTGGTCAAAAAGTGATGATGGATTTTGATTTGGCGGAATTGTACGGGGTTGAGACAAGGGTTTTGAATCAGGCCGTGAAAAGGAATACGGATCGTTTTCCGGAAGATTTTATGTTTACTTTGACATTAGATGAGCTTGAAAATCGGAGATCACAAATTGTGACCTCCAACGCATGGGCGAAAATGGGTTTAAGAAGACCGCCAATGGTTTTTACGGAGCAGGGGGGTCGCTATGTTATCAAGCGTTTTGAGGAGTAAGCGGGCAATAGCAGTGAATATTCAAATAATGAGGATATTTACTAAATTTAGAGAAATGTTACAAACTCATGAGGATTTGCGGTTGAAACTTGAAGTCATGGAAAAACGTTATGATGAGCAGTTTAAGATTGTTTTTGATGCAATTAAGCAATTACTCGAAACAGATGTTGAAGAACCTCCTCAAATCGGTTATCGTGAAAGCTGACAGGTATTGTACGATGTACGACGTACGATGTACGATAAGTTTATGAGAATTTTAGGAATTGATTACGGGGAGCGCAAGGTGGGGATCGCTTTGGGGGATACAACAACACGGATTGCCAGTCCGTGGATGATTTTGAATAACTCGGGGCATGGTGACGTGATTAAGCAAATCAAACTTGTGATAGAAAATGAGGGAGTGGATCGAGTGGTTGTGGGAATCCCTCGTGATACGCGTGATTTGTCGCGAGAGTCCAATCAGGCGCAAGCTGTGAGAATTTTTATTTCGGATTTGCGCTCGTTTAATATCGCCGTTGATGAGGTTGATGAAATGATGAGTACGGCCGAAGCGCAACACTCGATGCACACATCCGGTTCCAAGGCGGAAGATGATGCTGTTGCAGCAGCTGTAATATTGCAAAATTATTTGGATAGGAAGAAGTAATTCAACTTTAATTACTAATTAAAAATTAAAAATTAAGAATTATGAATGTTGGAATCGAGCAAAGCTCGATATTCGGAATTATATTTTGATGCCGTAAGGCTACATTCATTTTTAATTCTTAATTCTTAATTCATAATTTGGTATAGAAATGCCGTAAGGCTACATTCATTTTTAATTCTTAATTCTTAATTTTGAATTCATAATTCCGATCGTGAAAGATGAGTTACATCCGTGATCAAGTTGTGGTGTTGAAAAAGGTACCGATGAGAGAATGGGATCGGCAGTATTTTTTGTATGGGTTGGAGCATGGGTTTATGATCGCGGTTGCCAGGGGCGCCATGAAAGTTCAAGCTAAACAATCTCCACAATTGGAGCCTTTTGCTTTTGCGGATGTGATGATTGCCAAGGGCAGGGCTTATGATCATTTGGCGGTGGCGGTTAGCGGTAAGGGGAATAAGAGGTTTAATGCGGTTGGAGCATTTGCCGTGGCGGGTGCATTTTCCGATCTTTGTTTGAAGCTTTTAAAGCCCGGGGTATCTGACGGCAGGATATACAAACTTTGGGCGGAATTATGCGGTATTTTGGCTCAATTTGAGGGCGAAATTTCGCCTATAAGGGCTCAATTATTGTTTTCAGCCGTAAGTTTGCGTTTATTGGATTTATTGGGTTATGGGCCCTATTTTAGGGCTTGCGCTCATTGCGGGCGGGCAAAAGGTCCTACGGAGGTTTTTTATGCTCCGGACAGGAACGGGCTGGTGTGTTTGGACTGCCGTCCGGCCGTTCGCGAAGCTTTAATCAGAGTTCCGGCGCATGCCATGAATCTGTTACAATTTCTTCGATCAGCTTCGTTAAGCGATATAATGAGAGTCACGGCACCAATTGAACTCATCGAAACGGTCAATGTGATAACAAGGGAAATCTGCAAACATACGCCGTTGGATAGGGAGCCACATGGGTTTACAACTATTGTGAGACTGACGTCAAACGTTTAACGTCAAACGTCGAACGTCGAACGTCGAACCACGAATTTTGAATATCTGCTCCATAGGCGCATTCACCTCAGGAGAAGAGCCTTGAATGACTCATTCGAAGCACCTCCTTAGTAAGGAGGTTGGGAGGATCCGCTTTAGCCACTGAACTCATTATAAACGTTATAAACGTTAATAACGTAAAACTATGTTTATCGCGCATTTACCGGCGGGTTACATTTTAACCAAAACTCTTCAGAAAAAGTTTGATACATCCAAGTATCTGTTTTTAGGTTTATTGGGGAGTGTTATTATTGATTTTGATATTTTGTATTTTTATTTGATTGATAATCGGCAGAATTTGCATCATGGATATTGGATACACATTCCGTATTATTGGATGATTATGGCTGTGGTTACCATCTTGTTGTTTTGGATGTTGAAAAAGAAAGATTACGTCATCGCGTCGATAATTTTCTTTAGCAACATTTTTTTGCATTTGGTATTGGATACGATTGTAGGAAAAATCGCATGGTTTTATCCGCTAACGGATAAAGGTTATTATTTGGTTGATGTGCCGGCGGTTTATGATTTTTGGGTTTGGAATTTTGTTTTTCATTGGACTTTTTTGCTTGAGATTGGGATTGCGGTTTGGGCGGTTATTTTATTTATGAGGAGCGAGAGTATATTACATGTGATAAATAAAAAAATAACATGAGTTAATTGGATTGTTTTTGTTATTTATACAATAAAATTGACGCAAATCAGGTTTTGGGGATTGCTGATCGGGATTGACAAATATTCGGTTTTGTGGTAAATGATATATTCCCGTTATGGTATTGAACTTTTCAAATTCAGCTTAGTTCAGCTTATTTTTTTGGGCCATCGTTTTTTGGCCGATAAAGACAATATCCCGCAACCAAGAGGTCAAGACAATGGGAAGAAAGAAGCGCGAATCGCAAAGAAAAGAAGAGACGGTTGAGGAGATTAAGCGTGACATAGACATTCTGTTGAGGGCTTTGGTCTTCGCGGAAATGGAGAGTGCCAAGACGCAAGCAACAGAACCAAAAAAATCGCGATTGAGACTTGTCAAAAGTGACAAGTGAGTGAATTGATCTTGGATATCGCTTATCCGCACAGCTGATTGATTGTGCGGTTTTTTTTATATTTTTATTTATTTTCATGCCATTGACGCTTTGCGGTTTTTCAGTAAAAATGGTGAGTATTATGGTTAATTTAATATCAGAGTTTCCCGAACTTGTCGGGCAACAAGTTACGATAAAAGGTTGGGCGTACAATGTGCGTTCGAGCGGGAAGATTGCTTTTTTGCAGATCCGTGATGGGTCTGGTTTTGTGCAGGCTGTTGTGGTGCAAGCAGCGGTTGATGAGAATAGCTGGAAGTCAGCATCCGAAGCGACTTTAGAGTCGTCGTTTGTTGTGACGGGTGAGGTTACCAAGCATCCCAAGCAAGAGGGCGTTTATGAGCTGCAGGTGAGTAAACTTGAGCTGATACAAAAGGCCGAGGAATATCCCATCGGCAAAAAAGAGCATGGGCCGGATTTTTTACTGGATAACCGTCACCTTTGGTTGCGCGCTCCGTCGCAATGGGCGATTCAGCGTGTGCGTGATGAGATTATCAGTGCGACTTATGACTGGTTTCATCAGAATAATTTTGTAAAATTCGATTCGCCGATTTTAACTCCAAGCGCTTGCGAAGGAACAACCGAGCTTTTTGAGATTGATTATTTTGAAGAGCGTAAAGCCTATCTGTCGCAATCCGGCCAGCTTTATCTTGAAGCCGCGATTGCGTCGCTGGGCAGAGTGTTTGATTTTGGGCCGGTGTTTCGCGCGGAGAAATCAAAAACTCGCAGACATCTGACCGAGTTTTGGATGATGGATGCGGAGATGGCTTTTGCAGAGCATGAAGAAAATTTGCAGATTCAGGAGCAATTGATTTCGTACATCGTAAAAAGAGTTTTGGAGAATCGCGAAGCTGAATTGAAAATTTTGGAAAGAGATGTTGAACCGCTTAAAAAAGTTCAAGCTCCGTTTATCAGAATGACTCATGCGGAGGCGATTAAGATTCTGCGAGACAATGGATCGGATATCGGTGATATGGATGATTTGGGAGCTGATGATGAGACAACGCTGACCAAGATGTATGAGAAACCGATTTTTATTGAGAAATATCCGTCTGCGGTCAAAGCTTTTTATATGAAGCGTGATCCATCCGACCCAACAAGGGTTTTGAATGCTGATCTTTTAGCGCCCGAGGGTTATGGAGAAGTTATCGGAGGCTCCCAGCGTGAGGATGATTATGAAGAGTTGTTAAAAAGAATCCGCGAGCATAATTTGCCGGAAGAAGCGTTTAAGTGGTACTTGGATTTGCGCAAATACGGATCGGTTCCGCACAGCGGATTCGGTTACGGACTCGAGCGTCTCGTTGCTTGGATTTGCGGGTTGCATCATGTGCGTGAGACGATTCCGTTTCCGAGATTGATTAATCGATTGGAACCGTGAGCCGCGAACTAGGAATTAGGAACTGGGAATTAGGAACTAGGAATTAGGAACTAGGAATTAGGAACTGGGAACTGGGAAGAATCTAAGAAGCTGAGAAGCTAAGCTACTAATGAGTTTCTTAACAGTTACTTAGGCTTTTTTTGATGAACTTTAGACATAACTACTGAACTCGTTAAAAACAGCCTGCCCCGAAAACGAATGAAGTGAGTTCTTCGGGGTTACGAACGTTACGAGCGTTATAGACGTTACGGTCGTTGCTGACTTTTTTGAGATTGATAAAAAGACCTTAAATAGTTTGGTTAAGGATATTTTTTGATCGTATTTTACAGGAATACCGGAGGCTTGGCAGATCTTGACTTAGTAAACAATTTGTGTTTAGATTTTAGTATTCTAAATTGTTTCCGGTCGGGCGTTATGAGTCGATATCTTGAAATCGAATCATGAATATAGGATTTAAGGATAAAGGTTGGAGCCGGGATTGGTGAAATTTCGCAACAAAGTTTGCGGACTTTTAATCCGAACTTGATTGAGTGATCGAGGGCGGATGATAGGTAATGCACATTGGAAAAGGAGAATAAAATGTTGAAACTTTCATCAAATTTCAAGGTTGTTGATTTGTTTGAATATAAACCGTCTGAAGATTGTAAGAAAACGGATTGGCAAGTATCCGAAGGTCGAGTGTTCATTCGAGAAAAGAGCAAGAAAGGCTATTCGAGAATTTTTAGCAAAGACCATATTGGTTCCAAAGGTTCTTGGGATGCTTGCAACGACACTCGAATTCATTACGAGGGTTATTGCACCGATTCATGGAAAGCTTCCGGTGGCAAAGTTTTTACTTTTGAATCAACACTGACTCTTGACACGGGTGATAGTATTTGCGGACGGTTACTTTGTGATGGAAAAGTCATTCATGATGGTGATGTTGCTGATAATGGAACCGATTGGCGGGTAGATAACGGTATTGTGTACAGAAGAAATGGTTGTTTGGCTATTGTTCGCGGTAACAAAATCTTTTCAACCTTTCGTCATCTTGGACGGATTGATGATTGGAAAGTTTCCGATGGAAAAGTATTCGTATTGTCTTATTATGAAGACCGTCGTGATTTCTCATCTAATCGAAATAGATTCATGATTGTTTGCAGTGATGGCATAAACAGTCACGATCGTATTGTTTACGATGAGCCACATACGGGCGAATACAGTCAGTACTTCGGTTATTGCCGGGTAAATTGGCTTGTGTCACAAGGAAGCGCTTATTTTTTAACCGGAAATTCGAAAATAGGTTATGTTATTTGTAAAGATGGCAAAACTATTTGTGAAAAAGCAACATTTGACAGCTGGGAAGTATCCGGAGGTCAACTGTTTTTGTTTAAGGACTATTTTGACGACGAACCGCATGGCAGATCCGTTGAATCCAACGGAGTAAGGATAGCTTCTTGGAATGTGGATGACATGAGTTTATCCTTTTGGGAGGGTACGGGGTATATTCGTCATAACGACAAAAAAAATAATGTGTACTTATTTCAAAAGTTGGTTTCGACAAAAGTGTAATCTTTACACCATTAATTATTCGCATTTCATGCCTAAATAATCCGGATGCTGATAGATTTTTGCGGGTTACGGCATTCGGAGCAATGTGATTTGAAACTTATTTTTCCGCAAAACTTTGCGGATTTTTATTTTGTGCAATTTTTTGACAAAAAGGCGGGGAATTGGTTAACTTGAGGCGTTCTTTGACAGACGGTTGTGGTTTGGTTGTTGCAAGAAGGGGAAACGATGCCAAAGCCGATCTTTCGCGCGAGTCATCAAACAGCTGAAAGACAAGTTAAGGCAAAGGAGGATAAGGACGCTTTTCGTAAAGCTGAGGCCAGGTCGGATCGGGTACTGCGTCCGGTGATGAGGCGTTTTGAGGCGGGACAACGAAAATTAGAGTTTGTTCCTCCGGAGCAGAATTGGATTCAAAACGCGGCTCACAATGCGGCCATCATGAAACCGCGTCCGCAGGTAATGAACTTGATTCGTGATTTCAGAAGAGTTTCTTATCACTATGCCAAAATTCAAGCCGGTGCTCATGGATGGTATAACGATCCGGTATATGAGTTGGTGTATCACTGTTTAATGGAAAGACTGGAGAAAGCCAGATTGTATATCGAGGATCCGAGATCCGAATTGCGTCAGCTTGAAGACCGAGCCATGCGCAAAAATTGGCCGCTTAAGGTTTATATTAAGCGCAGAGCGGCTTTGGAAAAAGAAATTTCCGGCAGGCACGCGCAATTGGATTTGAAGTTGCTTATGGAATTGATGCGTAAAACGCAAAATTTTGAGCAAAAAAAAGAAGCTTTGCAAAGAGAGGTGAGGCGTCTTTGGCAAAAAGCCAAAAAACGCCGCACTGCAAAAAAGTTTTTTCCCAAGCAAAACCAAGAATTGCAGGAACAACTCAGCTGTATTCAAGATCAAGCTGCCAAGTTGCGTGTTTTGCTGTGGACCGAATGGTTGGATGTTCAAGCCCTGCAAGTCGTCTATGACATGGAAAAAGACATTGTCAGAATGGCGGCCGAGGGTAAGATCTTGCGCGATGAACTGCCCAAAGATCGGCGAGCCATCAGATCGCAAACCAGACTGTGGCAATCCGTGCCGGTTGTTATCATTGCGGATTTGGATGAAAATTCGGATCCGTATAAGATTCTTGCTGTTGTTACTCCCGGCGAGTACAGCAAGAAACAACGGCGGCGCATACGCGGGAAAAAAGAGATTTACCGCAATACGCGTCCAAGCTTACAGCGCAAGCGATTTCGCTAGCGTCAACCCTCTCGAAAGAGAGGTCTTTTTTTAGCTATTATAGCTACTAGCCACTAGCTGCCGGTATTATTTACTTATATTGCGGATGGGGTTAAGATGATGGGGTATGGGCAAAGAGAGTGCGGAAGTACAGGGGAGGGCGAGATTGTATCGGATACTCAAATCCGCTGTCGCTGTGTTTGCGACTTTTTTTATTGTGATAGGGGTGGCCGCCGTGGCTTTTTTGGCCGCCGACAACCTAAAAACGAAACAAAATATAAACACGGAAGAGACTGAAGCGGAAGTGCAAAAAATTTCCGTATTTTTGCTGGCCGGAGATCATGGCGCTTCCATATATAAAATGGACGGCAGTTATATACGTGATTTGCATTGGCCCGATGACACCAATATTTTATCGACTCCTTTATCGCAACTGAAAGGAGTTCGAGTGGATAATGGCAAATCAGCTTGGTTAAACTCCGGTTTTGTTCGCGCAACATCCACAATGTTTCGTTCGCCTGACGGGCGCAGAGAGGCGTTTATAGGCGAACAGAGAAAAGACGGTTCCATTCCATTGATGTTGAAATACGGTAATGAACAAGATTCCAGAATATTAAGAGTTGATAATGGAAGATTATTGAAAGATGTGATGCCGGTTGGTTTTTTAACAAGTCAGTCCTTTGCGGTTATAGGCAATGCATCCGGTACAAAATCTTTGTATGAATTTATGCTCGGGGGCGGGTATAATTATTTAACGAATATTTCCGAAGGGGCGGTGAATTTTTCGGTTGTTGACGGCGAGATTTATTATATTCAAACGGAGTTAAATAATGAAATAATGAAAAGAGAACCTCCGGAGAAAATCGTTAAGATTGATGAACGCGGAGTAAAGAATGACTTGATAGATGATTCGGATTATGTGATATTGTCGTATGTTTGCGGCCGGGGAGCTTTGGCATATGCCTTGGTTGACAGAACGTTATTTTTAAAAATTGAAGACCAAATAATCAAGATAGGCTTCGGCTTGCCTTTGATGATTTTGCCGGATCGAGAAGTAGTGTTTTCGAGCGATAAAAAAATTAAATTGCGCGATAAAGAAGGTCTGATACATGAATTGTTTGATGAAGGGGATTTTTGGTTGTTTTATTTGGAAAACGTGGAGGTGGACGGCAATCATGCCGATAGTATAAAATAAAGTTATATGAATGATGTTGAAAACAGCAAAGTTATGTCGATTTTGGTAATTTTAATAATAACTTTTATTTCAGGTTTTTTGATTTATACTCTTTTTTTTAAAACCGATATCAAAACGGCAGAAGCCCCGGTTGTTAATCCCGAAGCCGGTTTGGGGATGCCCGGAGCCGCCTGCGGAGGGGATTTGCGTTTGCCGTGCATGCCCGGCAATACCTGCCAAATAACCAATGTTGAATTAAATGAGGGGGTTTGCGTGCATGTTACGGATAATCCGGGTCCGGCTGTGCCGCCCGCCGGTGAATGATTGGTTATTTTTTATCGATATTGATGATTTGGTGATTATTGTTTTGTTGGTTATTGGTTCTTGCAATCAAACTTGAATTTTTAATGATATCTATGTATTCTGGGTGGCATATGCAAAGAGTTATGAATATCGAAACTTCGCAAAAAATTGGCGAAGAAGTGGTAATTAAGGGATGGGTGAATGTGAGGCGCGACATGGGTAAAATCATTTTTTTGGACATGCGGGATAAAACCGGAATCGTGCAGGTTGTTTTGGTGCCCGGTGAATTATCGGATCGCGGCAAAGAGATGATGCAGAGTTTGCGCGCCGAAGATTGTTTGGCGATAACGGGTGTAGTCAATAAACGCGGAGAAAAACAAATCAATCCCAATATGGCTACCGGACAAGTTGAGGTGCTGGCCAAAGATATTGAAGTTTACAATCATGCCGAGACTCCTCCTTTTGAGGTTGATCAAGACACCTCGTCTGTAAGCGAGGAATTGAGATTAAAATATCGGTATTTGGATTTGCGGACGGAAAGGATGAGTAAAAATCTTCAGATGAGGGCAAAAGTGATTTCGAGTTTTCGCCGATATCTTGATGCGCAAGGTTTTTTGGAAATAGAGACACCGACTTTGGTTAAAGGCACGCCCGAGGGCGCGCGTGAATTTTTAGTGCCCTCGCGCCAGCATGCGGGCAAATTTTATGTTTTGCCTCAATCACCGCAACAATTCAAACAGTTGCTTATGGTGGCGGGAATGGAAAAATATTATCAAATCGCCAGATGTTACAGGGATGAGGACGCGCGGGGAGACAGACAGCCTGAATTTACTCAGCTGGATCTTGAGATGTCTTTTGTGGAACGTGAAGATATTTTAGCGGTTTTGGAAGGGATGATGATTGAGATGGTTAAGGAAGTCGTGCCCGAAAAGAAATTGACATTTAAGCCGTTTAAAATTTTGACTTACGCGGAATCGATGGAAAAGTATGGCACCGATAAACCGGATTTGCGCGAGGATAAGAACGATCCGAATGAATTGGCGTTTGCTTGGATTATTGATTTTCCGATGTTTGAGTTGAATTCTCAAGGAGAAATGACTACAGCTCATCATCCGTTTTGCATGATTAATCCGGAAGATGAGAATTTGTTGGAGTCTGAACCTTTAAAAGTACGTGCCGATACGTGGGATTTGGTTTTGAACGGTTACGAATTATCATCCGGATCAATCCGCATACACAAGCCGGAGATTCAAGCTAAGATTTTTAAAGTTTTGGGTTTAACGGATGAGGATGTGCAAGCGAAGTTTGGACATATGCTGGAAGCTTTTAAATTTGGCGCTCCTCCGCATGGAGGTTCGGCTCCGGGCATCGATCGTTTGGTGATGCTGCTTTGCAATGAACCTTCCATCCGAGAGGTTATTGCGTTTCCGAAAACAGGCGATGCCAGAGATTTGCTTATGGGAGCGCCTTCGGAGCTTTCGACGGAGCAGATTGCGGAAGCTAATATCACGAGTTTATCAAGATCAAAGTAACAAGTTCTTCACGAGTTTATCCCGCTACGACTAACCCACTTCGCCAACCCTCGTCGTTTAAACTATGGGGGTCACGGGCTTCGCGGGACAGGTTAAGTTTAAAGATTAAAGTTTATCAAGACTAACTTAAGCTTCTCTTGATGAACTTTAGACTTGATGAACTTGTTACTTAGTGTGATGAATTTTAGTCTTATTTATGTAGCGCTAGCGGAGTATATGTATGAAAAGATTGTAAAGCCGGTTTTGTTTTTGTTTGACCCGGAGGTTATGCATCATTTTTTTAATTGGGTCGGCAGGTTGTTGGGGAGTAATGGGTTGACGCGTTGGTTGGTCAGAATGGTTTGCGGGCCGGTTAATGATCCGATATTGGAGACGAACATTGCGGGAGTAAAACTTGCGCATCCCTTGGGAGTTGGCGCCGGATTTGATAAAGAGGGGACGATAATCAATATCTTGAAAGAGGTGGGTTTTTCGTATGTTGAAGCCGGGACAGTTACAGGGCGAATGAGTCCGGGAAATCCACGACCAAGATTGTGGCGTTTGCCGGAAGACAGAGCCTTGGTGGTGAATTACGGATTAGTCAGCAGTGGAGCGGATGCGGCGAGGCAAAGATTCGCCAAAGATTCGGAACAGTGGCCGATACCGGTTGGTATATCCGTAGCCAAATCAAATGTGCCCAATCTTTCCGGAGAAGCGGGTTTGGAAGATTTGCTTTCGGCTTTTCAAAAACTGCAATTGTATGCTGATTATGTAACGGTTAATGTCTCGTGCCCGAATGTTGGAGACAGCTGTCAATATTGTGAAAATGCGGATTTGTATCGTGAATTGTTACGAAGATTAAATGAATTGAGTCCTTTTAAACCCGTGTTTTTTAAACTTTCGCCCGAGCTTACGGAAGAGAGAATGTTGGAAATTTTGCGCGATACGGAGCCGTACGGTTGGGTTAAGGGTTTTATTATGTGTAATTTGACACATAGCAGAGAGGGTTTGATTTCACCAAAATTGAAAGCGGATATGAGCGGAGGTGTTTCGGGGCCCGGATTGAAAAGCAAGGCCGATGCGGCTTTGGCTTTTATGGCCAAGTATGGCAGACCGCGTTTTGAGTTTATCGGCATAGGAGGAATCAATACGGCTGAAGATATATATCGCAAGATAAGATTGGGAGCCTCGGCGGTGCAGGTTGTTACGGGATTGATTTATCATGGTCCGCTTTGGCCCGGCCGGGTGATGCGGGAATTATCGGTAAAGCTTAAAGAAGATGGGTTTAAGAATGTGAAGGAAGCGATAGGGGTTGATTTACCCAGCCTCTAGCTACTAGCTGCTAGCTGCCAGCCAAACAAACTACGATTCGTCATTTCGAATCGGACGTGAGAAATCTCCAACTGTATAGCTCTCTGAATCAACTAAGGTTCGTCATTTCGAATCGGATGTGAGAAATTTCCGCTGTTATCACCAACTAAATAACAGTTCGTCATTTCGAATCGGATGTGAGAAATTTCCGCTGTTATTACCAACCAAGGTTTGTCATTTCTGCTCCTTAGGCGCATCCGCCTCAGGCGGAGAATCGGATGTGAGAAATCTCCACTGTTATTACTAACATTGGGTTGGTAAGCGGAGATTTCTCACGTGCGTTCGAAATGACAAAGGAGGTTTATTAAGTGGGTTTATTTGTTGGAGATTATCATGTGTTGTTGAAATGAGAAATTTAGTTGATGTTTGATAATGCCTGCAATGTTAAGTAGGAGATATAAGAAGTTTGAATTTTGTAAAAAGAAAAGCTCTCAAGATTTGAGAGCGAAGTAGTGTTGATCAGCACTTGGGTTGATAGCCGGCGGATAGCATTTGTTTGCGTTCTTCGGGAGTGGCGACTTTTTCGTAAAAAATGTGCAGAGTTTTGTACGTTGATGCGTTGCCGCCATCTCTTATGGCAAAAAAATGTTCCAATATTTCGGTGCGGATGATGTGCGCCCAACCAACGTTTTGAGCGTTCAGTCGAAGCAGGTGCCAAACTTTATCGTCCGCGAGTTGAGTCATGAAAACCTCTTTTGTTTAAATGTATAAGGTACTGTTTGATATGCCAGTTAAACAAAGTTTGGCAAAATTGTCAAGAACTAGCCAAAAAAAGGCTTTTCTTGTATTATTGCGTTTATGGGTTATACGGTGAATATCGAGCATTTTGAGGGTCCTTTGGACCTTCTTCTTCAGCTTGTGGAGCGGAATGAGCTGGAAATATCCAATATTTCACTGGCCGGAGTCGCGGATCAATTTATCAAGTATATGGAAGAGCAAACGGTTCCGCCCGAGGAAATGGCGGATTTTTTGGTTGTGGCATCCAAATTGGTTTATTTGAAGTCAAAGTTGTTGATGCCGGATTTTGAGGATCAGGAAATGGAAGAAGGCTTGGATTTGGAGTCGCAATTAAGGCAGTATCAGATGTTTGTGGAAGCGGCACGAGCCTTGAATGATATTTGGAATACGACACAGCGATCTTATCCGCGAAAATTGGTAACCGTTAAGCAAAGGCAGATCGCGTTTTCACCTCCCAAGGGAGTTGATGTTACCATTATGCTTGAGGTAATGCGAAGAGTTATTTCGCGCATCGAGCCCATAATCAGATTGCCGAAAGCAGCGGTGGAAAGGGCGGTTTCAATTCAAGAAAAAATTCACGATTTGTACGGAAGAATCCGCAAGCATGCAAAAGTATCGTTTAAACAATTCATTCAAGGCGCTAAGCATAAACAAGAGGCTATTGTCGGATTTTTGGCATTATTGGAATTAATCAAGCAAAGATTTATTCAGGTAGAGCAACAATCGGTTTTTAATGATATTGATATCAGTATTCATCCCGAAGCGCCGAAGCGAGATCCTTTGGCCGAATATACGGATATTTGATTACAAGAAGATTATAATAATATGCAATTGGAACAAATAATTGAGGCGATATTGTTTGCTTGCGGAAAACCGTTAAGCGAACGCAAGCTTGCCGAATTAACGGGGAAAAGCGCGGAAGATGTGGCGGCGGCTTTGGACTCGTTGGAGGGTGGTTTGACTGAACGCGGTATCATCCTGCAACGGTATGAAAAAGAGGTGAGTTTGGTTTCGCATCCGGAGGCCGCGGAATTCGTATCAAAAGTGGCAAAAGATGAAGAGCAGGGCGAGCTGACCCGCGCGGCTTTGGAAGCTTTGACGATTTTGGCTTATCGCGGGCCCATGACAAGGCCGGAACTGGAACAAATTCGCGGAGTACAATCATCCATGATATTAAGAAATTTGATGATTCGCGGATTGGTGGAGCAAAAAGAGGATATGCGTTTGGGGCAATCGACTTATGCGGTAACTTTTGATTTTTTAAATCATCTGGGATTAAAATCAATCAAAGATTTACCCGAATATCAAGAATTGCGAGGTCATACGGCAATATCGGATATGTTGGAGCAATTGAAAGAACCTGATGAGCCGGAAAAGAAACTTGATGAAAGCGAAGGATCGATTGAGGTATAGTTACGTTGATTGTATCGAGTAACAAATTTATCAAGTAACAAGTTCATCAAGTCTAAAGTTCATCAAGAGAAGCAAGAGTAACTCTTGAAGAACTTTATACTTTTTACTTGACCTGTCCCGCGAAGCCCCGTGACCCTCGTAGCATCAGCGAAGTGGGTTGGCGTAGTGGGATGAACTCTTGACGAACTTGTTACTTTAAACTTGATGAACTTATAGTTATTTATGTTAGGAAGTTTATTTGCTTTATTGGCCGCGCTTTCGATGACGCCGGCTATGGAAAATTCGATACATCCGGTTTGGATGTACGGTTTGAATACTCCGGTGGAACCGCGATTGGTGCATGTTAATCAACAATTCAATAACACCAAAATAGTTTTACCACCCAAGAAAAAAGATATAAATGATTTGGGAGTTGTGCATACCGGCAAAAGTGTTTTTGTGGCTGACGTGAAAAGTTCGGGTATTTTATTTACTTATAAACCGCACGATGTTCATTCAATTGCCAGTTTGACGAAATTGATGACGGCTTTGGTGGTTTTGGAGCACGATCCGGAACTTGGCGGTGAATTGGTTTTTCTGAACGAAGATTTTCCCAAGGAAAGCAGATCCACTTTCAGAGTCGGTGATACCGTAACGCGCAGAGATCTGTTCAGAGCCCTGCTTGTCGGATCAACCAATGAGGCCGCAAATATTTTGGCCAGAGGCACCGGTTTGACACGGGCGGAATTTGTGGAAAAGATGAATGCGAAAGCGGTAGAATTGAATTTGGTTTCATTAAAATTTACCGACCCTTCGGGTTTGGATTATGGCAATCAAGGCAATGCGGCTGATGTGGCGGCGCTGTTAACTACGGTTATCGGCAAGCCTGAAATAAGAGAAGTGATGCAAGAATCATCTTTAACAATTAAAACAGCACAAGAAAAAGAATATATAATTGAACCGACAAATCTGTTGATTTATTCATATCTGAATAAATCTCCTTATAAAATTATTGGAGCCAAAACAGGATCTTTGCCGATTACCGGATATAATTTGGCGCAAGTCACCAGGAATGAGCAGGGCAATGAAGTTGTGGTTGTATTGCTTGGAAGTGATAATCATTTCGCACGTTACACGGATGTTAAAGCGATTACGGCTTGGGTGTTTGATGCATATGATTGGAATAAATAAGTTTATTTACTCCAGCTACCAGCCACTAGCTACTAGCTACTAGCTATCAAACGTTTATAGCCCCGTCATTCGACGGGGCGGGCTGTATATAACGAGTTCAGTGGTTAAGATTAAAGTTTATCTCACCAAGTAACAAGTTCATCAAGTCAAAAGTTCATCGTCCCAAGTAACAAGTTCATCAAGTTTAAAGTTCATCAAGAGAAGCATGAGTAACTCTTCATAAACTTTAGACTTTAAACTTGATGAACTCTTAAGTCGCTCTTGATAAACTTTTAACTTTTATCTTGATGAACTTTGGTCTTGATGAACTTCGTAGTCGTTACATTAATCTTGATGAACAAATTTTTTGTTATGAAAAATAAAGTGATCGGAGTTGACTTGAGATGTTTGCCTCGGGATGGATCTGCGGGTGCGGGGGTTGCGCATGCAGCCAGATCATTGTGCGAACAATTGGCGAAATACGAAATACGAAATTCGCAATTCGTTTTTAGGTTTTATGTGCCGGAGGGAGTTGATTGGTTGGTAGGTGATACGGTGAAGTTGAAAGATGCGACGGGGGGATCTTTGCGGAAGGCGCTTAAGGATAAGCCTTGCGATTTGTTGTTTGTACCCGCAGGGTCGATAGCGCCGGCTTTGAAAGTTCCCGCGGTTCCTTGGGTGCATGATTTGATTATTTTTGAGCATCCGGAGTGGTTTAATCAACCTTGGTGGCAAAGGCGGATGACAACATATTTATTCAGCAAAGGATTAAGACGCGCGCCGGCTATTCTTGCAGTTTCGGAATTCACCAAATCACAAATTGTTAAACTTCTTAAGATCGATGCTGAAAAGATCGCAGTAACTTATGAGGGAGGGGACTCTACGCTTCGCGTAAATAATAAAGAACAATTAATAAATAATAAAGCAAGAGCTAGAGATTTTTGTGAGCGGGAGTTGGGTTTGGGGAGAGGGTTTGTGTTGTGTTTGGGGACTGTGGAGCCGAGGAAGAATATTGGGATGTTGATTAGGGCGTGGAAAAAAGCCATGCAAAAATCGGCGCAAGCGCCGGATTTGGTTGTGGCGGGAGCCAACGGGTGGAAGTATGAAGATGTGGAAATGCAGATAAAATCACTAAATGCAACCGAAGATCAGTTTTTTCATAGATATCGCAGTGTTACCGAGGAACAAAAAAGGATTTTATTATTGGCCGCGAATTTGGTTGCCGTGCCATCTTTGGACGAGGGTTTTGGGTTGGCAGCTTTGGAGGCTATGCAGGCCGGTACGCCGGTTGCGGTTAGCAACAGGGGAGCGTTGCCTGAGGTTGTCGGCGAGGCTGGTATGATTATGGACCCGCAAGATGAGGACGTTTGGGCAACGGCATCATTGATTTGCGTGGAGGATGAGAGGGCTTGTATTTTAAGATCGGAAATGGGGTTCAAACGTGCTCAAGAATTCAGTTGGCAGAAAACCGCGAAAACGGTGATTAAGCTACTAGCTACCAGCTGCTAGCCACCAGCCAAACCAGCCATAGTTTGTCATTTCGAATCGGATGTGAGAAATCTCCAACTCAACAGACATCTTATTCAACTCCTTTCGTCATTGCGACTCTGAGTGCAGTTGAATGGGAGAAATCTCCACTTTCCTCACCTACAAGCTTTCAGCTATCAATAACTTTTGTTTTTCTTTCCGTGATAATTTCTTGATTTCCGCCTCGCGTTTTTTGGCCGAGGATTCGGTGTGGTCGGTTTCCGTCCAGACCATTGTTACGGGGAGGCGAGCGCGGGTGTATTTTGAGGCTTTGCCGGCCAGATGAGATTTAAGGCGGCGAGTGAGATCTGTAGTGATGCCGGCGTAGAAGGTGTTATCGGCGCAACGTAGGATGTAGACAGCCCATTTAATATCGGATTTTTTCATGTAATCATAGTACATCTCTTCAATCCTTTGGAGCAAGTGCGTGTTTTATATGATATAATAATCAGGTTGAAATACTTGCCAAATTTTTTATTATTGGTTAATATCTAGCCCACGGTTGTAACTCGAAGTAGAGGCTTGGTGTCGTATTTTACAGTAGTAGTTATGGTGTCGTCATATGAACACAAGGTTTATCTCTACGGATGTTCGAAGTTCGTAATTCGTGGTTCTTCGCCTGAGGCGAATGCGCCTATGGTGCAGAGATTCGTTGTTCGTGAAGTATTGGTTGGGCGGGGTAGCTCAGTTGGTTAGAGCGCGGGACTCATAAGCCCGAGGTCGTGGGTTCGATCCCCACCCCCGCTACCATAAAAAAATCCCTAGGGGATTTTTTTGTTAATACCCCTGATTAATAATAACGAAATATCGCTAAAAATCAGGCAATTATTTGTAAGTAATGATTGACATTTTTACCATTGACAAAAGCTGATTTTATGCTAGACTGACAATAGTGTCTTTGACAGGAGAGCAAAAAATGAGCGGGCAAATTATCTACATGAGTAAAGTGTGGTTGCAAAAAACAGGCGATATTGAGGCTCATGTTACGCCTGTCGGCGGACTCATGTTGGTTCACGGGGGGATGAAAATTCCACCAACCCGTTTGGTTTATCTGGCGCATGTCTTTCCAAAATACTTAACAGAAGATTTGGAAGGCGATTGCACTTTGTTTTATATCGATGCCGAGCACAAAGAAATCGGAAATATCAGTTTTCGCAATTGGTTATTCGAAGCGTCCGGTGTGCGGAGATCTGCGACGTTTGCGCGGATGGGTAATAAAAAATCAATTACCTTTTCGCCAAGACACGGACAAGGCGTTCCGCGTCAAGCGGTGGCGCTGGCCTTTCGTCTTGAAACGGAAATGAACGGCGTCAGATCCGTGAAATATTTTTTGCACGTACCTATTGTTCGAGATATGCGCACGGCTTTGCCTCCACCGGCGGACAGGCGCTTTGTTCAGCGAAGGTAAGTTCTTAGCTCATTTGTTCTCCTCTTGATCTTTTTCCCGTTTGTTACGGGAAGTCCATATCTCCACGCATGTGGAGTTTTTTCTTTAATTGAATTATGGGTAAAGCAAAAACTCCGGTTAAGGAGTTTTACTTGGTTGCGGGGGTGGGACTTGAACCCACGGCCTCCAGGTTATGGGCCTGGCGAGCTGCCAACTGCTCTACCCCGCGATGTATTCAATTACCAATTACCCCACTACGTCCTACGGACTACGAGGGGCAAGCCAAATACCAAATACTAATTGTTTCCGGTAAGATGGATTGAGGGTTGAGATTGGATAAAAAGCGTTTATCGATCTGTTGCAATCAATATATAGGACATGGGTCATTGTGTCAAGGAATCAGAGGCAAATAGTGTAAAAACAGCTGTAAATCAAGCCCTTGTTTTTTTAGAGCTATTTACGTAAAATGTGCGTACGTTTTATGGCGCGAATTATCGGCATAGTTAATCAAAAAGGCGGGGTTGGTAAAACAACCACGGCCGTTAATCTTGGAGCTTATTTGGCGGATCACGGCAAGTTTGTTTTGATAGTTGATTTGGATCCGCAGACCAACGCTTCTTCGGGTATCGGCGTTGATGTCAGTGCCATAGAACGCAGTGTTTATGATGCCATGTTAAATCGTGTCTCGATGCGTGATATTGTGCAAAGCACAATGCATGAAACTTTGCGCGTGGCACCGGCTACTTCATCATTGGCGGGTTTAAATGCGGAGTTACCGCATTTGGAGGGTAAAGAGTTTAAGTTGCATGATGCTTTGCGCGAGATAAGAAATGATTACGATTATATTTTAATAGACTGTCCGCCGACTTTAGGTTACATAACTTTAAACGGAATTGTTGCTTCGGATGAAATTTTGATACCGGTTCAGGCCGAGTACTTTGCTTTGGAGGGATTGGCTGATTTATTGCAAACTTTGGATTTGGTTAAACAACGAATAAGGCCGGATATAAAAATTTTGGGAGCCGTGTTAACCATGTACGATAAAAGATGTAAATTATCCAATGATGTTTTGCAGGAATTATATAAATATTTTCCCAATAATATTTTCAGATCGGTTATACCGCGCAGTGTGCGTTTGGCCGAGGCGCCTTCGTTTGGCAGATCAATAGCGGCTTTTGATGCCAACAATCCCGGAGCTAAAGCTTATGAGCGGTTGGCGCGTGAAATAATGGGTACTGAATCTTTTGCAACAAATACAAATTTATGATGATGAAACGCCAATCCGGTTTGGGGCGCGGTTTGGGCGCCTTGATTCCTCAAAGGCAAAATGACACCAAGGCTCACGATGAGATTGTAGCCGAAGTATTCGGCGAAGATGCGGGTGCATTGCCAAGCATAATCAGCGATTATGATCCGGCGGATCGAGTTTTGCATATTCCCGTTGAAGCGATAATCCCCAATTCCAAACAACCGCGCTTGTTTTTTGATAATTCGGGCATAGAAGAATTAACCGCATCGGTAAAGGAGCACGGAATTTTACAGCCGTTGGTGGTGATTGATTTGGGTGAAGGAAAGTATGAGTTGATTGCCGGTGAAAGACGTTTAAGAGCGGCCAAGGCGGCAGGCCTGACAACTGTACCGGCTTTGGTTCGTAAAGCCGGAGAACAAGAAAAGCTGGAGTTGGCAATAATTGAAAATGTTCAGCGCAGAGACTTGAATCCCATCGAAGAAGCGCGGGCTTATGCTCAATTGAAAGATGAATTCGGATTAACACAAGAGCAGATCAGCGCAAGAGTGGGTAAAAGCCGTCCGCAAGTGGCCAATATAATTCGTTTGCTGGACTTGGAGCCGGAGATACAACAAGCCTTGGCGGAAGGTTTGATTTCACAGTCGCATGCCCGTACGCTTTTGGGAATTCCCGACGTTTCGGAAAGAATGAAAGTGTTTCAACAAATGCAAACCGGCAATTTTACGGTCAGGCAATCCGAGGCTAAGATACCGGCAGCCAATAAACGTCCAAAAATAATTGATCCGAATTTATTGGAACTCGAAGCAAAACTTAGAGCTTATTTTGGCGGACGGGTAGCTGTTAAACGTAAACCGGAGGGTGATGGAGAAATAAAAATCGAATTCGGTTCAGACGAAGACTTGCAAAGGATTTTAGATAAAATAGCCTACTAAAAAAGCCACGAGCTACCAGCTTCTAGCTACTAGCTAGACGTTCTTAACGTTTACAACCCCGTTATGCAACGGAGCAGGCTGTTTATAACGAGTTCAGAAGCAGTTTTTACGTGGGGATAAACCTTGCGTACCACGCGAAGCCGCAAGGCGAAGATGTGGTGTTTATCCGCATTATAAAACCGTTCGGCATTTCCGGTACGGATAAACACAAGGTTTATCCCTACGGAGTTTTTTTAGCTATTTTCTTTTTTTCATTGGATTGGGAATGACATCTTTGAGCCAGCCTGTTATGCCTTGACGGGCATATTGGCGGATTTTGGCCCGAGCGTGGCGGGTTTTGGCGAATTTGAGCCAATCGGGATTGGGACCTTTGCGTGATTTGTCGATGCGGATTTCGACTATGTCGCCGGATTTTAAAGGTTGATCAAGCGGATGAATTGCGTCGTTTACTTTGGCGGCAACGCAAGTGTTGCCGATGTCTGTGTGGATTTTGTAGGCAAAATCTATGGGCGTGGAATCTTCAGGCAGATCTATAACATCGCCCTTGGGGGTATATACGAAAATGTGATCATTGAAAGCGTCTAATTTCATTTCTTCCAAAGCTTCCAGAAAACTGCTGGTATTGGATGAATCGACTTTGGAATCCGCGATTTGGTTCATCCATTCGAGTTGGTTCTCATCGATCATTTCTTTGATGCGTTCGTGACCTACTTGCCGGAGCTTGTTTTCATCATAGGCCCAATGAGCCGCGATGCCGAACTCGGCGGCCTCGTGCATATCCAAGGTGCGAAATTGGAATTCAACAATGGCGCCGCGATCGTAAAAAACCGTTGTATGCAATGATTGATAGCCATTGGGTTTTGGCTGTGAAATATAATCTTTAATTCGGCCTTTAAGCGGAGTCCAACGGCTGTGAATTATGCCCATGCCCGCATAACAATCAGCGGTGCCCGGCATTACACAGCGGATAGCGGTGAGATCGTAGATTTTGGTTATATCGCGATTATATTTAAGCAGTTTGCGATAGAGGGAAAATAAATGTTTTTGGCGTCCATGCACATTGATGCAGGGGATGTTTGCCTGCGCCAACTCGGTTTGAGTTTCTTGAATGATTTTATGAACCTGGGGCTGTTTTAATTGCATGGATTCCTCGGCCAGTTTCTTAACCCATTCATGCTCTTTGGGCATGACGTAGCGGAAGGCCGCGTCTTCGAGTTTGCCTTTGATATCACCCATTCCCAAGCGATTGGCGATAGGCGCGTAAATCTCTAAACTTTCCAATGCGATGCGGTAAGCTTTTTTTTGCGGAACACAATCAAGAGTTTCGAGATTGTGCAAGCGATCCGCGAATTTGATGATTATAACCCGAACATCGCTGGCCATGGCAATAAACATTTTGCGCAGATTTTCTATATAGCGCTCGACTCCGCGGTATTTGATTTTGCCGACTTTGCATATGCCGTTAACCATGCCGGCGATATCTTCGCCGAATTCTTCTTTAATTTGATCCAGAGTATAAGGAGTATCTTCCACAACATCATGAAGCAAGCCGGCGGCGATGATGTTATCCGAAACATGCATTTTGGCGAGATTGATGGCCGTGCATAAAGGATGGATGATGTAGGGGATGCCGGACATGCGCAATTGACCTTTGTGCGCCGTATCCGCAAAAGCGTAAGCCCGCTCTAAAAGAGCCACGTCCGCATCCGGACGTATTTCTTTAACGATATTTATCAGATCGTCGAGTGTGGCTGTTTTTTCTCCCATAAGCGTATTCTATTAAGATAGAGATTTTGCAGAAAAAATGCAAGCGAATTTTTAACAGCTATCAGCTTCTAGCCACCAGCCTCAAGCCTCCAGCCTTCAACCTCGAACCTCGAACCTCGAACCTCGAACCAAAATAACCCCTTGTTTGTCATTTCGCATCGGATGTGAGTAATCTTCAACGAATCTACCCTACCGTAGGGATAAACCTCGTGTTTATCCGTTCTAAGTATATGGTCATTTCGAGTACGGATAAACACAAGGTTTATTCCTACGAAAACCAATTCGTCATTCCCTAGAAGGAGGGAATCCACAGAGCCGGTAATAACAGTGGAGATTTCTCACATCCGATTCTCCGCCTGAGGCGGATGCGCCTTAGGAGCAGAAATGACAAACCATGGTTTGTTTGGCTAGTGGCTAGTAGCTAGAAGCTAATAGCTGATAATGGCTGATGCGCCTCAGGAGCAGAAATGACGAAAAGGTTGGACAAAAATGAAGTAATGAAATAGCCCCGGGCAGAACGCGCGGGGCTTTAGGGTTGGATTATTCGGATTCGATGAGCCGGACGCCCACGGCTTCGAGTTTGAAGCCGGTGGAGCGGGCTCGGGTGAGGTGGGGGCGGGTGAGCTCTTCGTAGCCGACCAGCTCACCTGCGTTCAAGTGAGCGAGCCGGCTGTCGGAGCGGGGTTTGATGTTGGTCCAGTGGACGCGAGCCGCGCCCTCCTTGGTCATCACCATGCCCATTTGCTCGGCCTGGCTGTACCAGATCACGCGAGCTTGACCTTGGCTGATGCCGTTGGGCTTGGCCTTGGGCTGCTTCTTCTCCTCATCTTCCGCAAGCTCGCGAATCGGCGGAAGAGCTTGTTGAGCTGATCCGCGGAGAGCTAGGTTGAGGAAGGTCACGAAGGACCCCCACTTTTCTTGGTGCGCGGGGCAGATGACAGAGTCGCCGCTGCGGTAGCAACGGAAGGGCTCGTACATTTTTTCCGTGACCAAGAAAAAGTGTCCGTCCTGCGACACGATGGACACTCTCCATTGCTGAAAATATCCATCACCAAGATTTTGCAAGATCCGCAAATTGTTTTGCGGGTACTTGGTTGTCTTGGCACTGAGCCGAAGATCGGATTCGACGACGGGAACGTTGCGCCTGTAGATTCGCGTTCCCTCCGGTGTTTTCAGCGCGGGATCCTCTTCGTCTTGAGGTTTCGCGCGCCAATCGCGGGCCATGGTGACCGAACGATCATCGGCCACGTTGAAGCCGATGGCTTGGTAGCCGGACGGAACCTCGATGTCGAGGTAGAAGCAATCAGCCTCCGTCTCACCGATATAGCCATCAGGCTCGACGTCTACAGCCTCTTTGTTCAAGTCATCGAACACGAAAATTCTGAAAAAAGGAGCGTGCATGATTCCTCCGATGTAAAAATCAGTGATCCATTTCACTGAATGGCTTAAATTAGCATAAAAATTGAGTTTTGTCAAGATTAGGAGGATTAAATGTCTGCAAGTTAAAAGAGTATATCAATCAGAGATGATTTGATGTGAAGTGGTGAAAATACAAAAAAAGTGCTAGAATTAGTTATATATGAGCAGAAGAGAGCAACTTGCCAGAGATTTGACATTGGAGGACGAAGCGTCTGAAAGTCCTTTAGAATCAGTTCAAAAATCCGGCGGGGGATTGGGTACTTTTGCGGATCTGAAGGGTTTTCAGAAGTTGATAGCCGAAAGAAAAGGAGCGGTGGCTGAACAAATAAAGCCTGTGGATCCTTCAGAGGTTCATGAACCCGGCATCGAAGAAGCTCGTGCGCAAGCAATTGATCGTATTAATGCGGCATCGGCAAAGGCTGAAGAAGATTTACGCGCGGTGATCGGGAGCGATGCTGGTCGGGAAGTACCGGATGACTTGACCGTGAGAGAACCATTGACATTGGAGCATGCGGAGGAGGTTGAGAATGATGGAGGAGAAGAGAGTATATTGTTATCGCCAACTTTAGCGGACAGAAAGACATTGAGGGCGGTTTATAGAGGCGGTGAAGATATTGAAAGTACCAAGGCAGAAGAAGGAAGATTGATTGGCGGTGAAGATTTTCGTATTGATGAGCCGGTGCCAAAAACAACGGATAGAAAAACATTGAGAGAGAATTTTACAACTGACGAGAATATTGGTTCGAATTTACCCAAGACATTGGATATGGAAGTTGAGCCATTATCTCGAACCTTGGATATGCCGGCTGTGACTTTGACTGATGTTTCGGGAGTGGAATCGCCTGTAAAATCAAAAGCTACGATTATTGATTTGCATGAGGGGGTGGTTGTGCAAGAAGATACCGGAATTCAAGAACCTGTTGTTGCGGAATACGGTTCGGTTGACACGATTCCGGCGGAGCCGGCCAAAGGTTATGAAAAAATTTATGAGGCTCCCGAATCAACCGAAGTGGATGTTGTGGAAGAAGGCGGTACCTTAAAAGGATTGGGAATTCCAAAGGACTTGGATTTGGTTTCGGGATTGTTGACTACGAGCGGGGTTTTGGCTTTGACCAAATTATTGCAAAAAAATGGAATCTCGGCAGAAAGTTGGAATAAAATAAATCCGTTTGATCGCAAGCGGGTGGAAAAGATTCAGAAAGAGATTGACGAACAAGAAGCGCGTATAGAGCAATTAAAACAAGAAAAGCAAAAAATAAAAATGAGAGCTCGCGCTGAAGTTGGATATAAAGCTCCTTTAAGCAAAGAAGTGCAAAATCAAATGCAAGAGAAAGACAGAGAGATCGCGTCCATTGAAGCTTTGATGCTTAAAAATCGCAATGAACAGGAAAAGATTTTGCTTAAACCGCAAAGTGAAGCGATAGGTGAAGCGCCGGCCGGCTCTGATGATATCCCGGAAAGTCAAGAAGCGAAAAAAACCGGAAAAATTGAAGAGTATCTGGATCAAGCGCCCGAGCCAAAATCATCTTGGTGGAAAAATAGTCCCAGATTCCGCAAAGCGGCAACCGGCGCGGGTATACTTGCGGGTGCGGGGTTGATAGCCGGAGCATGGTTGGGCGGGAAGATTTTTAAAACAATTTTTAGACCATTCAAGATAACCGAAATGCTGGGCAACGGCGTTTATCATTTTTTTAATTTTCTTGAGAGGTCGATTGTTAAAGGAGATCCGATCGGCGCGCTTTCGGATGCTGTAAACGGAGCCGGTAAATTTTTTGATGAAAAAATGAAAAAAGCCGAAGATTGGGTAAATAAAAAACCCGAGAAAAAATCATAATCGGGTTTTTCAGTCTTTGTTCTCAAGAGATGAGGTTATTCGAGTTCTATGGTTTTTTTGAATTTGCAGTTGTCTTTGTCGGGGCAGTAGATGGTTTTGCCTTTTTTGACCAAAGTACCGAATCCGCACGATGGGCAGGCTTCGCCGGTGGGGCGGTCCCAGAAAGCTTGTTTACATGCGGGGTAGCCGGAGCAAGAATAAAAGACTTTGCCTTTTTTTGATTTGCGTTCCAAGATGCGATTTTTGCCGCAAGTCGGGCACATGATTTCGTTGCCGTTTTGATCCAAAACGGGGATTTCGATGTTGATAATGGTTTTGCATTCGGGATATTTGGAACAGGCTAAAAACGGACCGAAGCGACCGACTTTTTTGACCATGGGTGCACCGCAAGCCGTACAGGTTTGATCTGTTGCTTCGGGTTCGGGTAAAGCGGGAGCGCCGGCCATGGGGCGGGTGGATTTGCATTCGGGATAGCCGGTACAGGCCAAGAATTTGCCAAAACGGCCATGTTTGACGGCCATGGGTTTACCGCATTTATCGCAAAGTTCGCCTTCGGCTTCTTGTTGGGTAACGGCATCCAGTTCTTTTTCTTGCTGTTCCAATTGCATGTTAAACGGACCGTAAAAAGCTTGGATCAGTGGACGCCAATTCATGTTGCCTTCGGCGACATGGTCGAGCGAACTTTCCATGCGGGCGGTAAAAGCCGTATCTACAATATCCGGAAAACGTTTTACCAGCATATCGGTAACATCAAAAGCGATATCCATGGGTTTGAGGCGTTTTTTTTCATCGCGTTCCACATAACCGCGTTCGATGATCGTGGAAATCGTTGGAGAATAGGTACTTGGGCGGCCAATGCCGTTTTCTTCCAAAGCTTTAACCAAAGTAGCGTCGCTGTAGCGGGCGGGGGGTTCGGTAAAATGCTGTGTGCCGGAGATGTCTTTGATTTTCATTGATTCGCCGTCTTTGACCTCGGGCAGGAGTTTATCTTTTTCTTGATCGGGATAGAGTTTGAGATAACCTTCTTTAACCACTTGCTGGCCGGTGGCACGGAAATTGTAATCACCGCCCGTGATGTCGATGCGCGTGGCGTTAAGTTTTGCATCAACCATTTGCGTGGCCACGGATCTTTGCCAAATCAACGTATACAGTTTGAGCATGTTTTTATCCAAATAATCGGCGATGGATTCCGGAGTGCGTGCCGGATCGGTGGGACGAATTGCCTCATGAGCTTCTTGAGCGCCTTTGGATTTGGTTTTGTAGGTGCGGGTTTTTTCCACAACCATCTCTTTGCCAAAAGTTTTAGCGACAAAATCCGCGGCCTCTTCGGTAAATTTTTGCGCCAAATTCAAGCTGTCGGTACGCATGTAGGTGATTAAACCAACCGAGCCTTCGGAACCGATATCCAGACCTTCGTAAAGTTTTTGCGCCAGAGCCATGGTTTGTTTTGCGGAAAAGCCAAGTTTATTGTTGGCTTCTTGCTGTAAAGAAGATGTTGTAAACGGAGCCGGCGGGCTTTTGGATTTTTCTTTTTGTTCGATTGCGGAAATGGTAAAAGTTTCTTTTTTGCAGGCATTGATAATATCATCAGCCGACGCTTTATCTTTTATGTCCATTTTATCCAAAGATTTGCCTTTAATGGCTTGAAGTTTGGTTTCGATGAGTTGTTCTTGCGTATTTAAAAAACCGCCTTCGATACTCCAATATTCTTCGGGTTTGAAATCTTTGATTATTCGTTCGCGTTCAACGATTAGACGAACAGCTACGGATTGAACGCGTCCGGCCGAAAGACCGCGTTTCATGTGGCGCCAGAGAAACGGTGAGAGTTTGTAGCCCACCAATCGATCCAAGACACGGCGGGCTTGCTGAGCGTCAACCAGTTTCATATCCAGCGGACGGGGATTGTTGATGGCGTTTAATATGGCATCCTTGGTAATTTCGTGAAAAGTAATGCGTTTCAATTTTTGCGGATCTTCTTCCAATATTTGCGCCAAATGCCAGCTGATGGCCTCTCCTTCGCGGTCTTCGTCAGTCGCAAAATAGATTTCGGAGGATTTTTTGCCCAAATCTTTGATTTCTTTCACCTTGGCTTTATTATCGCGGGGAATAAGATATTGCGGTTCAAAGTCTTTATCCACATCGACCCCCAATTTGGATTTGGGGAGATCGCGAATATGGCCCATGGACGCGATTACTTTATAACCATTGCCCAAAAAGCGGGTGATTGTTTTGGCTTTAGTGGGAGATTCTACGATAACTAGTTTCATATACAATGCTTGAAAAGATATCAGAGTTCGGCTGAATCAACAAGCAGGGATAAATAATTTGGCTAAATTTAGCAAAACTAACATGCAAATTTCTAGCCACTAGCTTCTAGCCACTAGCCAAACCAACCATGGTTTGTCATTTCTGCTCCAAAGGCGCATTCGCCTTTATCAGCTACTAGCTACTAGCTTCCAGCCACTAGCTAAAATAACCATTTTTGTCATTTCGAACGAACGTGAGAAATCTCCACTGTTATTACCGGCTCTGTGGATTCCCTCCTTCGAGGGAATGACGATGGAGGACGAGGGAATGACGAATTGGTTTTCGTAGGGATAAACCTTGCCTGCCCCGTTTATGAACGAAGTGAGTTTTGCGGGGTGTTTATCCGTGCTTACAATATGACTCACGGTAATTTATTTATAAATCAATAATTACCGAATGATTAATTCATGAGGAGCGGATAAACACGAGGTTTATCCCTACGAGGTTTGTTTTAGATTAGCGTTAGCGCAGTTTAAGCAAGTTACGGCCGGTGGGGGTTATTTCGTAGGTTTGGTTGCCGATGTTGGTTAGGATGTTGTCAAGTTCCAAGTGCATGCAAGTTGCGGTTATATGCGCGGCTGATGTCTTCAGATGACGGGCTAAATCGTCGATATGAGCGGGGGTTATGCAAAGGTTGAGAATATTGTTTTCGTCCATTGTCAGTTCGCGTTTGAAAGCGGTGACCATATTTTGCCCGGGTGCCGGTGAATTTAAAATGTCGTCGGCTGATTCACAGATGGTTGCGCCTTGGCGGATAAGCGCATGAGTTCCTCGGCTGGCTGCGCTTGTAATGGGACCGGGAACAGCATAAACATCGCGGTTATTTTCCAAAGCGTTTTTAGCTGTTAAGACGGAACCGGAGTTTAAATCCGCCTCGACAACCACAGTGGCTTGAGCCAAAGAAGCGATGATGCGATTGCGTTGCGGAAAATTATGTTTTAACCCCGGAGTTTTAGGAGGATATTCACTGATCAAGGCTCCTCCGGAGAGCAAAATTTGTTCGCCTAATTTTTGATGTGCCGCCGGATAGATGGAGGGGCTGTCGATACCCGATCCGAGCACAGCCAAAGTTTTGCCATTGTTTTCCAAAGCGGATTTATGCGCGGCACCGTCGATTCCCAAAGCCAATCCGGAAATGATACCCGCGCCTTTTTCGACTAATCCGCGAACAATAATTTTTACTGCTCTTTCACCGTAGGCGCTCATTTTGCGCGTGCCGACCACCGCTATCCAGGGTCGATTATCCATTGGTGCTCCGCGCCAAAATAAAGCGCCCGGAGGATTGTGTGATTCGCGAAAAATGGGAGGATAGGTTTTATCCCAAGGAAGTATAAAATCAATGCCGTGTTCGGTTAATGACTTTTGCAGAATTTGCAGATCTTGTTTTTCTCGCCAAAGACAAAAATCTTTGGCGGATTTTTCGTTGATGCCGAGTTCGACGAGTTCTTGGGTTTTGGCTTGCCAAGCATTTTGTCCGCCGTCTTGATTAAAGTGACGAGCCAGTTTTCCCAGACTTGCCGGTCCGAATTTTTCGTACCAAGCCAAACCCAACCAGCCCAGACGAGAGTCGGACCAAGGGCTGTTGACAAGTGCGGAGTTTTTTTGATAAGACATAACCGACTTCGGCTGTTGTGTTCTGCTTGCGGACGGTTGCTGTGGGAGCGCCCCTCCAATCCCGTTGCTTTTGTTCCGTAGGCAGAATAGAACAACTGAAGTATTGTTTGACGTTGATAACGTTATTAACGTTTATAACGTTCGTAACGTTCGTAACGTTCATCAAGTCTAAAGTTCATCAAGAGTGGCTTAGGCTTCTCTTGATGAACTCTTGATCCGTTTGCTACTTTGCACCGGAAGCTTTTTTGTGGGAGTTCCAGCGGTTCATGGCTTTGGGGGTGCCGAGAGTAATCCAATCCGTGATTGCGGAGGCCGAATCTTTGACGGCTTTTTTTATCAACTTGCCGTCAGTTGTGTTGGGGACTTCCAAAACCCATTGTTTGGGAGCCGGGCCGGGTTTGGGCGGACGGCCGATGCCGAGGCGAAGGCGTGGAAATTTTTGGCCGGTCAGTTCGTAAACGGATTTGATGCCGTTGTGACCGGCCGGATTGCCTCCCATAGTAAAAGTAAAACAGCCCGGTTCCAGATCCAGATCGTCGTGGACGATGAGGATGTTTTCCGGGGCAAGTTTGTAATATTGCATGAGCGATACCAAGCTTTGTCCGCTTAAATTCATGAAAGTTTGCGGTTTGGCGAGCAATATTTTTTCTTGATCGATAGTGAGAGATGAGACTTCGGCTTTATGCGCACGAGATTTTTTCCACTCGGTATTATATTTCGAAGCCAATTCATCTAAAACCCAAAAACCGGCATTGTGCCGTGTTTTTAAATATTCTTGGCCGGGATTGCCCAAGCCCGCAATGATCTTCATGACAATAATTTAACATCCCGCAATAAGTCGAGCAAGCGGTATTTAAGATTAAAGTTCATCAAGCTAAAAGTTTATCAGACCAAGTAACAAGTTCATCAAGTATAAAGTTCATCAAGAGTAACTCCAGCTTCTCTTGATGAGCTCTTGATGAACTTTAGACTTTAAACTTGATAAACTCTTAAGTTACTCTTGATGAACTTTTTACTTTTGACCTGATAAACTCATCTAGTATCTGAATCCTTTGCGGCCGATTGGTCTTTTGCCGCGTTTGTTGCCTTTGGGAGTTACGACGGGTGTATCATCGTAATCGACTTTGGCGATTACCGGACAGCCGGAAAAACCGAATTTGGCGCGCAATTGATTTACAAAAAATCTTATCCAGGATTCTTGCAGTTTGATTTTGGATCCGCGCAAGGTAATAAGAAAGGTGGGCGGATCGGTGTGAGTTTGAACCACGCTTTGAATAAACGGGGCCTTGGTGCCGCTTACGGCCTTGGGACTTTGTTTAGCAAGGATTTTTTTGAGAAATTTATCCAAAGCATTGTCGGAAATGATGCGGTGGCGTTCTTCTTGAATGGCGAAAGCGGTTTTTAGAATGTCGTAAACGCGTTGATTGTTTTTGGCTGAAGTGAATATGATTGGAGCCCAGGCCAAAAAAGGGAGTTCGGCTCTGATAGATGCTTCGTACTCTTTGGCGGTATTGGTTTTTTTATCGGGAACCATATCCCATTTATTTACAACGATTATCAAACCGCGATTGGCATCCTTTAATAATCCGGCCAAAGTTTTATCTTGTTTGCGGGGATCTTCGTCGGCATCCAAAATCAGCACAGCTACATCGGCGCGGAACAATGCTTCGCGGTTGCGGTCGATGGCTTCGTGTTCGATTTTGCCGGAAACGCGTGATCGTTTGCGCATGCCGGCGGTATCGATGATGGTAACCGGTTTGCCTTCCCAAATGAAATTCGTATCAAGCGGTTCGCGGGTTGTGTGGGCGATAGGAGAAACGATGGAACGTTCTTGATGTAAAATGGCGTTGGTTAATGATGATTTGCCGACATTGGGACGGCCCATCAAGACAATTTTTAAGGATTTGGCAGTTTCGGGATCTCCGGGTTTGATTCCGCGCTTTTTCAAATGTTCAAAAATCAGTTCCAAAAGATCGCCGACTCCACGGCCATTGGCGGCCGAAATGTCGACAGGTTCGCCAAGATTCAATTTCCAAGAATCTTTGGCAAAAGCCGAGCCGACATTGGTGCGTGTGTCGGCTTTGTTGGCAACGAGTATGATGTTTTTGTTCAGCTGTAAAGTTTTTTTGGCCAATTCTTTATCTTGAGGCATGATGCCGGTTTTGGCATTAACCATAAAAAGCACCAGGTCGGCTTCTTTAATGGCCAGTTCGGCTTGTTTGATTATACCGCGTTCGATTTCATCTTTGGAGCCGGTATCCATGCCGCCCGTGTCGATAATCTCAATAAGACCACCGCGCCAGATGCAAGTGGTGGAGTTGCGGTCGCGGGTTGTGTTGGGGGTTGCGGATACTATGGCACGGCTTGATTCGGATAAACGATTCCAAAGCGTGGATTTGCCCACATTGGCACGTCCAACAATAGCTACTTTGGGGATTGTATTTTTACGTTTAGTCATGCGCGGACTGTAACATAACTAAGTCTGTTTATCAATAGTTGACCCTTAATAGAGTTTATCAAGTTAAAAGTAAAAAGTTCATCAAGAGCAACTTAAGAGTTCATCAAGTTAAAAGTATAAAGTTCATCAAGAGCAACTTAAGAGTTCATCAAGTTTAAAGATTAAAGTTCATCAAGAGCAACTTAAGAGTTCATCAAGTTTAAAGTCTAAAGTTCATCAAGAGCTCATCAAGAGAAGCTGGAGTTACTCTTGATGAACTTTATACTTGACGAACTTGTTACTTGGTTTGATGAACTTTGGTCTTGATGAACTTGTTACTTGGTCTGATTAACTTTGGTCTTGATGAACTTTATGAACGTTAGACCGGTTATTGATTTGTCGCGTACGGCTGGATGAGGCCGAGGCTGGAATCGCCCAGGATAATGAGAAATTGAGTTTTGGGTGAGGTGAGGGTTTCGATGGCCATGTCCTCTGTGGTAATGGAACGTTTGTCGGAATCGTCGATTTCAGAGGGATTGGCGCTGGCAATATCCGCATCCAGAATTTTTTTCAGACGAACAAGCTCTTCGGGCATTTGGCCATCAGTTAAATCGTAGATAATGCTTCGTTCGTAACCGCGATGTTTGGCATTGCCGATATCCGGAACTTGATAGCCCAATGATTTGAGTTTTTGCGAAACACGAGCCGCATAACCTTCGTAGTTGGTGCCGTTTTTAATTTCAAGAAAAACTTCGGCGGCGGGTTCCAATTCTTTTTTTTCTTGCTCTTTGGTGACAAAGGGATTGGAGGCGATGGAGCGGATTTCGGACCAATCGGGTTTGCGGGGGAACAGCATGTAGGCGCCGTCCACATTGGCCGGAACCAGCTCGCCGTCGGGAGCGTCGGTTAAAACGCGCATGGTGGTTTGATCATTGATGGCGGTTATTTGCGGAGCCAGTGAGATCATATCCCAAATCGATAAATCGCTTTGGATGTTGCCGGAGATTACGCTGTAAAGCTCGCTCATCTTTTTGGGATTGGAAAGAGTGCCCAAAGACAAGAGTTTGTCGCGAACAGCGTGAATAACGATTTGCTGGCGTTTGGAGCGCGCAAAATCGGAGCCTTCACCGTTGTTGCCGTGGCGCGACCGAACAAATTCCAAAGCTTGTTCGCCGTTTAGATGAGCCGGACCTTTTTCGAAGCTGATGGTGCGGTATTTAAAATTGGGAGCCGGATAGGAATTGTCGGTGAAACTGCGTTCGATGACTATATCTATGCCTCCCAATGCGTCGATAAATTTGGCAAAACCGTTAAAATCAACCCGAACCACATGATCGATGCGTACAGCGAAAAGCTTGCTTAGATCTTCGGCGGTTTTTTGGGCGCCTTCGCCCGGAGAGCTTTGTTCGTTATAAGCATGAACCGTGTTGATTTTGCGGAATTGACTGTTACCCACAGGATAAGCCAGATCTCGGGGTATGGAGAGCATGGCAAATTTATTTTCTTTGGTATCCAAAGATGAAAGAATAATCGTGTCTGTAAGGTTGGGGCCGTCGTGGCCTTCACCGCCAATACCTAAAAATAAAACGTTAATACGATCGTCCGGAGTTTTGGCCAAAGCGTTAAAACCGATCGAGCCATCGCCTCCGGCGAACTCGCGGATTTCGGCTATGCCGGGTAAACGGCCGAATTCGGCAAAAATACTGGTTCCATGGGTTGCCGCTCTGTATGAAGCGGCCGCTCCCAAAGTTGCCAAAAGACCCACAAATAAAGCGAAAAATACCGCAATGAATACGGTTTTTTTATGAGCCTTTTGATCGGCGGGCGCGTCTAAAAAATCAACGTAAATTCCGTCTTTATCCATGGGTTATAGAGTATCAAAGAAGTGAAATGGGTTCAAGCTACCAGCTTCTAGCTACCAGCTTCTAGCCACTAGCCACTAGCCAAACCAACCATGGTTTGTTATTTCTGCTCCTGAGGCGCATCCGCCTCAGGTGGAGAACGAAGGTGAGAAATCTCCGCTTGTAAAAAACCTAAGCCGGTAATAACGGTGGAGATTTCTCACGTCCGATTCGAAATGACAAACCATTGTGTATTTAGCTGGTGATATTAGTGGAGATTTCTCACGTCCGATTCGAAATGACAAACCATTGTGTATTTAGCTGGTGATATTAGTGGAGATTTCTCGCCTCCGATGCGCCTAGGGCGTAGAAATGACAAACAAGGGGTTATTTTGGTACGAGGTTCGAGGTTGAAGGCTGGCGGCTAGAAGCTTAATGCGGGGGTTGTGGATGAAATTGAGATGATGGAGTGATTATTGTGCTATAATATGTGTAAAGATGAATATGTGGAGCAGGTTTGGTTCTTTGGGAAAAAGGGGAAAATCGCTTGCGGTTTTTTTGTTTGATAAATTGGTAAAAAAAGAAGGTGATATAAATAAAACCAACAATAAAAAACAAATCAATTATAACCAAAAAAGGATTTGGTTGATGAGCTTGGCTGTAATTATGATTGGCGTGGTTTTTATTGCGGTTGATTTCGCGCATGCTCAAATTGCCACCGAAACATCCAAGCTTATAATGAATTGGGCGATAGCGGGTATTGCCAAATTGATTGTTTGGATTGCGGAGGCATTGGGCTTGGTATTGATTTTTTTAATCGATTTGTTGATTAATATTGTTCAATATAATAATTTTGTAAAAGCCACGCCGGTGCAAATAGGCTGGCCGTTGATTCGTGATACGGTGAACATGTTTTTTATTGTGGTGGTTTTGGTTTCGGCTTTTGCCACCATAATCGGTTATCCCAAAGAGTTTCGTTATCGCGAGGTTTTGCCCAAACTGCTGCTCATGGCGGTTTTGATTAATTTTTCTAAAACCTTGATCGGTTTAATGATAGATTTTTCGCAAGTCGTGTTGCTGACTTTTGTTAACGGATTCAAACAGGCGGCCGGCGGTAATTTTGTGCAGGCATTGGGCATAGCCAAAATCATGCGTTTAACGGATACCACGGGTACGATTGAAGAAACGAATGGTGAAATTAAAATTAACATTGAAGGAGCCGGAAACGCCAGTGCTTGGAGTTTATTAAACATTGTTGTTGCGGCGGTTTTTGCGATTTGGATTATTTCCATTTCCATAACTTTGATTTTGATAATGCTGATTTTCTTTTTGGGCCGTATTATCATGTTGTGGTTTTTATTAATAACTTCGCCTATCGCTTTTTTTGCATGGTCTTTGCCCGGCAGTTTGAAAAAAGCATTAAGCTCGTTTACGGATGAATGGTGGAGCCGTTTAAGTAATGCTTTAATCGGCGGTCCGACCATGGCCTTCTTTTTGTGGTTATCGCTGGCCATGGCGCAAAGACAAAGCGATTTGATCGGCCCCGGAGGATTGTATAATCCGGATGCGGCGAGTTCGGAGGTGACAAATTTAACAAACAATAAAGGCGATGATTTTATTTGGCCGACTCAATTCGGAGATCCCAGAGTTTTTTCAACGTTTATCATCATGGTCGCTTTTATGCTTTTGGGAGTGCAGGTTTCGGTTAAATTTGCCGGCAGTGTCGCGCCCGGATCTGAAAAATTGTTAAGCATTTTAAAAAGCGGAGGCGCGGCGGGCATTGGAGTTGCCGGTATAATGGCGGCCGGCAAAATGGCCGGTAAAGCCACAGCCGCCACTGCGCGTACAACAGGACGCGTAGCTCTTGGAGGGGCGAAGTTGGCGGGAAAAGGCGCGGCGTTTGCGGGAAAGGAATTTGAAGCACGAACCGGAATGGTGGCCGGTATGGCAAAAGATTTTCAGAAAACAAGTATGTTCGCGTTGGCGCCAACCAGCATGCAAAAGAAAATTACAGGAGTAGCCGCAACTACTAAAAAGGCTACTCAAGTCAAGGCAGAACAGTTTAAAGAAATTGGCAGTACAATGAGTCCTGTTGAGTATGGTGAATTTTTACAAAAACAAGAAGAAGTTATTAAATCGAATCCTTATTTTAAAGTTGGCGATTTGGGAGGTGTACAATTAGCTCAAGCGCAATTGGGCTTGAGTTCGGTTTATCAAGACGCGTATCATGAGAAAATGAAAACAGTTGCTGCAGGGCAACTGCCTCCTGATGCTACTGAAGAGCAAAAATCGGCAAGAGCCAGAGAATTGACCGATGCGCATATAGCTGAACGTTTGGATTCGGCGGAAAAGTACGCAAGGGATAATAATGATGATGAACTGTTGAAAAAAGTAAAAGAGAAAAGAGAGAAAAAACCACATTTGGTTTCACAAGGCAGTAAAATTGTTAATCAAGCCCGTAAAGACGCTCCTGATACTCAGAGTGAACGTAAATTTCAGCCTGAAACTTTCATGAATGCAACTTATGCTTTAAATTACGCTTTTGCAAAGGGTTGGATTGATGAAAATGGACAATTGGTTGCAGGAGCCGAAGATGAACAAGAATACAAAAACTTCATGGTTGGCAAGCAAGGTCAATTTATGAAAGCGCATTTTGAATACGCTAGAACAGATACCGGTAAAAAACAAGCTAAACAATTAATTACAGGTAAAAATGATTCGGGGGTTGTTCTTGACGATAAACAACTGGCGGCAAGTAATTATAATATCAATGTTTCAAAAGATGGAGAAGAATATCATATAGTACAAAATCAAAATTTCGATGCAGCTGCTTTGGGTTTGGATGGCGTGCCTTTAACAGCCAAGGGTAGATTTGACAGAACGACAAAAGATCCAGATTTAATACTTCGAAGAGCTGATAATAAGACAAAAACTCAAATTAATACAAATGTAGGTTCTCTTGGCAAGGTAATTGATGATAATGGTACAGTGCGAGATGCCAGAGTTTCGGATTTTGGCAAGGAGATTGCAAGTTCAAAGGTTGCGGAAAAATTGGGTATGAATTTGGCGGCATTACAAAAAGAAAGAGAGTTCAATGCTGATGATGCTTTCATTATAGAGCATAGAGCGGAAATAGCCCAAGAATTTTTACAGCAAGATATATCAACCACTGCATTATTCGGACATGATCAAAAATCCGGAAGTTTTGCAGATACAGAGGGTAGAAAAGCTTTTGAAAAGACGACTGAAGATATAATTTCCGCCATCATGGATGATAAAGATTACAGTCAAAAAACAATAGCCACCTTGGCCTCGTTGGCAAAACAAGTTGGAAGTAAAGGGGAAGCTTTTGAAATTTTACAAAAACAATTAAGCAAATTGAATCAAGGTGATTTAGCCAGCGTGGCAAGAGCTGCTGATGCAACTCCTGAGCATAAAAAATCCATTACTAAATTGACAAAATTAATGAGTTCACAAGCCAAAATCGATATCGATCAAGGGAAAGTTGGTACTCCAGCAATACAATTTATCGAAAAAATGCGTAAACCGCCATCAAGTGCCGATCATGCGGAATACCGCGATTATTCAGACGTGAGAAAGATGTTATATTAAGGTTTTTTATGCATAAGAGGAAAGTATATGAACATTTTGTTGATTTGCCTCAAGGAGTGCAGGATTTTTTTATGCAAAATGCCGATGACGTGTATTTAAGTGTGATTGAAAATTATAAAATTTCGACAACGGATTTTTTTGATATAGTGGAAGTCCCGATATTAAATACAACATTGGGTTTCACAAGTGTAGAAATAGGTTTAAATAATTTATATAAAAATTTATTAAACGCGCAAATAAAAAAAGAAGATATTAAAGTTATTATCCGAACTTTGCTGGAAAAAGTGTTTTGGCCGATCAGGGATATTTTTGGCGTGGAATTATCCGCGTATTTAAGTGAGTTGGGAATTGATTCGGTAACTTGGGCTCAGGACAGGGTTTTGTTTAAACCCATCTCTTATTCCGGTGCGGCTTCGGAAGTTTTAAACAGGCTGGGAATGAGTTCGGCCGGTAAAACATCGCGCGCAGGAATGCGCGATTTGATTGCCAAGATGCACAAGGGCGAGTTTGTGCCGGATCAGATAAAAGAAGCCATGTTGCGCTTGCCGGAATTCGGCGGATTGGGTTTTGATAAAACAACCGCGGAAAAAGCTTTGCAGGAAATTACAGCTTTATCCAAACAAGTAGAGTTTTTAAGCGAAGAGGCTTATGCCGAACAATTAACCGCAAAAAGCGTTAAAATGGACGGTGGAAGCAGGGCGGAGCATGAAGCGGCACAAGACGAAGAGGAAATAAAAAGCATTCGTAATACCTTGCCCCAGCCTCCGAAGATTACAACCGCTTTGGAGGGTGCTGTTTTGGCGGCTTGGGAGGCGATACAAGACAAGCCGCGAGATGAGTATTTGCAAAACAGGATCAAGAATGTGATTTCTTCCCGCTTGAGAGATGTAAGAAATTCTCAAGAGCTATTATCATTACTGCAAAGAGATACAAAAGTCGGCGGTGTGGGATTAAATCGCGAGCAAGCGCAGGCTATTGCCGACGTTATTGAAAAAGCTTATTCGGATTTTCATCAAACGATTAAAAATGAAGAGAAAAGCAAATTGGAAAAGCAATTAGCCGAGCAAAAGCGTAAAATTGAAGAGAGGCGCAAACGTGAAGCCGAGGAACATGCCAAATGGTATCAAGAAAAGATTAAAGCCAAGCAGACTCAGGAAGCGGAACAAAAGCAATTGGCCGAAGCTTTAAAAGTGGGTTTTGCCAAACAGATGACACCGTCAAATCCGATCATGGAAGCGAATACGGCAGTGGAAAAGAAACAATATGGAGATTTGGTTCGCGTGCCGGAATCGGCAAAAGTGAAAAGCTTGCGCAAAGAGCCGGGTGTGGCGGCTGCGGTGGCTCAAAAACCGATTAAAGTTTCCAAAGCCAGTATAAAAATGGAAGTTACTCCCAAAACCATGGTTGACGGAGTCAGTTCCGCGCCAAAATTAAGCGGTTTATCGGGTGAGTTGGCGGGTGTAACTTTGGCGCAATTCAGGAGGATGGGCGCCAAACCGGAGGATGCGATTAAAAAAGTTTTGGATAAACTGGAAACATTACAGCAGGATTCTTTTGAAAATAAAGTTTCCGGCATCAGGGCGTGGCAAGAATCTCCGTTAATGAAGATGTATTTGGGTTTGGTGATGGAAAGTTTTAAAAATAAAAAACCGTTGGTTGAAATAGCGGAAGAAAAAAGAAAAGCCGGTGAAGATACTTTAACCAGAGATGAAATCGAAGCTTTAATCACACTTAATAATCAATTGCATTTCTGACAGCCTTAGGTTGAGTTTATAACGCATAAGTTTATCCCACTACGCCTTGACGGCTTCGCGGGACAGGTCAAGATGAAAGTATATGCCTGGACAATTTATAGTTCCACAATTTATTGATAAGGAAGATAGAATCATCGGACCAATAACGGTGCGGCAATTTTTGATTTGTTTGGGAGCGGCGGGAGTTATTTTTGTGGAGTATAAACTTTTGCAAACCGCATATTTTATATTGGCCTTGATTCCAACCGCCGGCTTGGCTGCGACTTTCGCTTTTATCAAGATTAACGGTCAGCCTTTTCATTTGTTTTTTGTAAATTTTTTACAGACTCAAGTTCGGCCCAAATTAAGAGTTTGGAATAAGGATTTATCATTGCAAGAGCTGAAGGGTGCGCAAAAAGTAGTTGGTTTGCCGACTGTGGAAAAAGTTCAGTTGAAAAAGCGCCCCAGTTCCACCAAATTGAGAGATTTGGCTTTGGTGGTAAATACCGGAGGGGTATATAAGCCGGAGGAGGAATAAATTTAATTACAACCCACTACGCTCTACGAGCTTCGAGGGTCAAGGATAATAAATAATAAAGATCGAACTACGAACCATGAACGGCGAACAACGAACGTCGAATGTCGAACGTCGAACGTCGAACGGCGAATCACGAACTACGAACCACGAATTACGAACCACGAACTACGAACTATGAATTCGCTTCAGGCGAAGAACCTCGAATTTGGAACTAGGAACTAGGATCTGGGAACTGGAATAGCTTACACGGAGCACCTCCTTAGTAAGGAGGTTGGGAGGATCTGCCGTAACCGCTGAACTCGTTATGAACGTTATAAACGTTATAAACACAGCAGATAGCTGACATGGCTTTGGAGAAAATGGTGAAATGCGGTATACTTAAGATAATATTGAATGGTTATGCAAAGTAAAAAATTAGCGGGTGCAAAACCGGGAGTTCCGGCACAAAGATTTTTGGATATATCCGAAATCAAAGAAGATGTGGTTGTGCTTAGGGACGGAACTTTGCGTGCCGTGCTTTTGGTGTCGAGTGTTAATTTTGCTTTAAAATCCGAAGATGAACAAAATGCCATAGTGCAGGCTTATACCCAATTTTTAAATTCATTGGATTTTCCGATACAAATAGTCATACAATCGCGCAGAATGAATATAGATGATTACATGGGCAGGTTAAAAGACGCTGAACATGAGCAAAAGAATGAATTGTTGCGCAATCAAATAGCGGATTACAGATCATATGTTCGTCAGTTGGTTGATTTGGCCGAGATCATGCAAAAAAGATTTTATGTGATAGTTCCTTACGATCCGGCCGCGGAACAGCAAAAAGGTTTTGTGGACAGATTAAGCTCGATTTTTACGCCCATGGTTACAATCAGGTTAACCGAAGAACGTTTTCAGAAACACAAAGCGGCTTTGATGTTAAGAATGAACAATATAATCTCCGGTTTGCAAAGCATGTCTATCGCATCGGTACAGCTTGATACGCAAAGCTTAATCGAGCTTTATTATACGGCTTACAATCCGGAACAATTCGAAAGCGAGCGTATGACCGATTTGCAGAAACTGCAAGTGGAGGAATAAATAATAAATAATAAATAATAAATAATAAATAATAAATAACAAATAATAAATAATAAATAATAAATAATAAATAACAAATAATAAATAATAAATAA
>CALFEO010000025.1 GCA_937949995.1 uncultured bacterium | reverse complement strand
CTTTACTCATGTCAATGAGAGGGAGGTAGTGGAGTTTGAGATGTTGAGCTTCCCAAGCTTGGACTTGCTCTGCTGTTATGCCCTCGGGCAAAGGAGGGACTTCGATATCACGGCCGAAGAAATCATGGAGTTTTTGTTGTTCGTGTTCCATGATGGCAAGGAGTTCGGGGGAGAGTTCAGCTTTGGCGTCGGAATCCTTGCCCAACAATAAGTCGGCGTGCCCGGGCGGTAAATCCTCATCCAAGACTTCGTTGATGAGTCTTTGCAGTTCTTCAGCTTCAAGATCCGGATCAACTTCAGACTCTTCAGCTTGTTTAATAATTTTAAACATGCGCGGTTTCGGCTCTTCGATCTTGATAAGCAGGAAAGCCACATCCCGCAGTTTTTTGCGGTCGGCCGCGGATTTGATTTTGTTGATCATGATAAACTCTATGGCTTCGCGGATGACTTTGTTCATTTGTCCGGATTCGTGAAAAGCTAAAATATATTCCTTAAAACGGCCGTCGTCGCGCTGATCGAAATCAAAAACTTGTTTTTGATCTTTGCCAATTTCGCCCGCCAAAAGCATTTCTTTGGCTTTCTCTGCGAATTCGGAATATTTGGCGCATAAATCAGCCACCCATTCGGAGCCGTACAGTTCGACGAGTTCGGCTGATGCCAAAGATTCGGGCGCGGATGGTTTGAGTTTGCCGAGTTCAACCGGTTTTTGAGGTACTCCGAATTGCGCCGCCAAACGCGCGGCGCGGATTTCTTTGGGCAATTCCCCTGCGTTTTGATAATTCCAGCGCGAGATCCATTCGGCCGAAAGCGGAATGCGACCCTTGTATCTGCCTCCGGGAGGATTGACAGTGGCAAACAAGCGGAAATCCGGGTGCCGATCAACAACCTTGGAGCCGTCCTCGGATAAGACAAGCTGACCTCCGCGCTCGAGCAGAGCATTCAGGCGGACGAGTATTTGCGGTTCGCAGGTGTTGACCTCGTCCAAAACCGACCAAGCGCCGTTTTTCATTTGCTTGGGAATATCACCATCCTGCCAAGCCCAATCCCCTTCCGGTACTTCGATGCCTTCCAAACGGCAAATTTCTTCCATCTCGGCGCGTTCAAAACCCTCGTAAACATTTTTGCCGGCTCCTTTGGCTTTGGCTTCGGTTTGCGCTTCGGCGGTTGCTGCTACTTTTTTGGACTCGATGAGAGCTCGGGCCTCGTGGCTTTGGCATTTGTTTGGATTATCGAGCAGAGTTGTGACGCGCTTGCGCAAGCCTTCGGTGCGCGGCACCCATTTACCGATCAGATCCGTGGTATCGGTTTGGCCGTTTAAAGACATGCGATAAACCTCGCGCCCGGCGAGATGAGCCAGATATTCGATAGTGTAGGATTTGCCAACCGCGGCCTCGCCCTCGAGCAGTAATGGTTGATCAAGCTTAACCGTCTTGGCGATAGTTCTGAGCAGTTCCAACGAAAATTCATCTTCCGTAAAAGCAGTGAAACGCTCGGCCGGAGGGACGCGCACGCCGGGTTCGGGGTTGCGCGGAATTTCTATTCCCAAAATTTTAACTGATTCTGGATTGATTTCGATGGCTTTTTTAGGAGCTCGTTCCGCGATGGGCGCGGAAAAATTTGGCATCTCTGACATAATGGGGATATTGTAGCATGTAGCATGCAACTTGTCCCGCCTCCGGGCGGGATCCCGTTACTATATTATTAATTGGTGCGGGATAACATGTAACTTGCAGCAAACGGACAATCAGTCGTAACGGTCATAACGTTCCTAACGTTTATAACCCCGTCATCAGGTCATCCGACCTGACAAGTTCGACGTGGCGGGCTGTTCATAACGAGTTCAGCGGTTGATAAGGTACAAGTTTTTCAAGTCTAAAGTTCATCCCACCAAGTAACAAGTTCATCAAGTTTAAAGTTCATCAAGAGAAGCATGAGTAACTCTTGATAAACTTTAGACTTTCAACTTTACCTGTCCCGCGAAGCCGTTTAGGCGTAGTGGGATGAACTCCTGACGAACTTTAGACTTTATTCTTGATGAACGGATTTCGTTGCCCTTGATGAACCTTAGTCGTAAGCTGGTAGATGGTGATTTTTGGTAAAAAAAACAGCGGTTATTTTTTGCGCTTGTTTTTGGCGCGGAGTTCGTCTAAAGTTTTTTGAAAAGTTTGCACGTCCTCGAAAGCGCGGTAGACGGAGGCATAGCGGATGTAGGCTATTTTATCAAAATTGCGCAAATGATGCATGATGATTTCGCCGATGGCCGAGCTTGTAATTTCGGAGGCGCCTTTTTTGGCGATATCGCGCTCGATATGATGGATCAGTCCGCGGAAATCATCCTCGGTGTAAGAGCGTTTTTCCAAAGATTTGCGCAAACCGGAAGTCAGTTTTTCGCGGTTGTAAAGCTCGCGCCGGCCGTCGCGTTTGATAACCGCGATATCGAGCAGGGCGATTTCTTCGACCGTGGAAAAACGGTATTCACAAGCTTCGCACATGCGCCGGCGGCGAATTGAAATACCATCTCCGGATAAACGGGAGTCAACAACTTTTGTATCACTGTGTCCGCAAACGGGGCAATGCATAAACCGGAGAATAACCCAATCACCAAATACCAATAATCAATAACTAAAAAAAATAATAGCATATCCAATTGACTCACAAAAATGAACATCGTGAATGCTATTGTACACAATATTGTTCACTATTGAGTTATTTTATTATTTGCATTCGATTATTAATTGGTGATTGTTTTGTTGGTTATTGGTGATTCTCCTCTTGTTACATCATCTTCTTACGGAACCAGGCGGGGATATCGGCGATATCATCATCGTCGGCTTTTTCTTTTTCGGCCGGGACGCGCGCCGGAGCTTGGGGTTTGGGAGGTTCTTTGGCAACCGGAGCGTAGGTAGGAGGTTGAATGTGGGGTTGATGTTGAGCGGGACGCGCATCTTTTTGCGGTTCAAAAACCGGTTGTTGAGGCTGAGGCATTGGCTGTTGCGGAGGCTCCGCGAATTGCCTTTCTTTAACAGGCTCAACATTATCGGAATATTTCGCCTCGGTAAAATGACTGACGGGCTGTTGAGTTTGCGGAACCGGCCTTTGGAAGTTTACCTTTTCAATCGGCTGATCGGGCATGTAAGCGCCGCCGGCGATTACGGAGCGTTGCGGAGCAACCGGACGATCGTCAAAGCCGGTGGCGATAACCGTAAATTTGACTTCGTCTTTCATGCTCTCATCCAAAATGGCGCCAAAAATAATCTTAGCTTGTTTATCGGCGGCGTCATTGATGACTTTGGCGGCTTCGCTGATTTCGTGCATGCTTAGATTGACTCCTCCGGTAACCGTAAACAATATGCCTTTGGCACCGTCTATGGAAGTTTCGAGCAGGGGTGAGGCTATGGCGGATTTGGCGGCATCCACAACACGGTTTTCGCCGGTGCCTTTGCCGATGCCCATTAAAGCCGAACCTCTGTCTTTCATAATGGAACTGACATCCGCGAAATCAACATTGATGAGACCCGGAATGGAGATGATGTCGGAAATGCCTTGAACACCTTGGCGTAAGACATCGTCAACAATTTCAAAAGCGTCGATAATGGAAGTTTTGCGATCGATGATATCCAAAATGCGATCATTGGGAATGGTAATTATGGTATCGACTTGTTCGGAGAGTCTGCCGTGAGCGGCATCGGCAATCATTTTGCGCTGGTAGCCCTCGAATTGAAACGGACGAGTAACAACGGCAACGGTTAATATGCCCAGCTCGCGTGAGATTTCGGCAACCTTGGGAGCGGCGCCCGAGCCGGTACCGCCTCCGAGACCGCTGGTGATAAAAACCATATTGGCGCCTTTGATGGCTTCGCGGATTTCGTCGGAACTTTCTTCGGCGGCTTTGGCTCCAATCTCCGGATCCATGCCCGCGCCCAAACCGCGAGAAATGTTTTTGCCCAACTGAATTTTTTTATTGGCCATGGATACATGCAAAGCTTGTACATCGGTATTCATAACCATGAATTCGACTCCGCGTATTTTGGCCTGAATCATACGGTTAACAGCCGACCCGCCGGATCCGCCAACACCGATTACTTTTATTTTGGCTGATGTTTCGATATCTGGATTGAATTCTGGCATATAATGAGTAACATTATTAGACAAAGTATTGTCTGTTGAGCTAAAAAATTGCTCTTTATGTGTAATGAGCTTACCCATCCGCCTGACATGCGTCAAGGTGAATTTAGGCAAAAATACGGCAAGTTATCCACAATAAAAATCAGCCCATAAAGAGCTGATCATATTAATTTTTACATCTTTTCCAGATCAGGGCATAAAGCTTTTGAAGATTTTTTTGAGAGGATCCGAGGCCTTGGATAATAATGAGCCCACCTTGCCGCCGCCGGATAATCCGGATGCCGAGAGATCTTGGCGCTCGGCTTCGAAACCCCATTGCACCAAGCCAACAGCCGTGGCAAAAGACGGATCTTGAATCAGCTCGGGTATGGAACTATCCAAAGATGATGCACCCACAGAAGCGGGGAGATGAAAAACACGACGAGCGACTTCGGTAACACCCGGCATCTTGGCCCCGCCGCCGGTGATAATGATGCCCGCGGGCAATAAACCGGAACGGCCGATGTTTTTCAATTCAGCCTCAACCAGATCGAAAATTTCTTCGACTCTGGCTTCGATTACTTCGGAGACGAAACGCAATTGCACCTTTTCGCTGGACTCGGCTCCGTAATCTTTGAGATCCACAACATCATCCTTTTCCAGAGCCTTGGAATTGGCATTGCCGCAGGCGCGTTTTAAGCGTTCGGCGACTTCAAAGGAAGTGCGCAAAAGATATACTATATCGTGAGTTATTTTATCGGCGCCGACCGGGATTGTTGCGGCATGGACAAGCTCGTTTTCTTCGTAGACGGCGAGGCCGGTGGTTGCGGCGCCGAAGTTGATTACACATACGCCCTGCTCTTTGGCACGCTTGCTCATGACGGCTTCGGCCGCGGCTATAGGCTGATAAACAAGTTCGACTATATCGACCTTGGTGCGAAAAACGGCCTTGGTAATGTTGCGAAGATGATTGGAAAGACCCTGTACGATTTTAACCTCGGACTCCAGACGCATACCCTGCATGCCGACCGGATCCTTAATATCAGCTTGATTATCAACCGAAAATTTACGCGGTAAAACGTGAATGATTTCGTAATTGGGAACCTGGGCATAAGCGCGGGCCGCATCGGTGGCGCGCAATACATCCTCGCGGCGAATGGTTTGATCATTTCTGGAGACGCCGATTATGCCCTTGGAATCGGTAACGTTAATTTGTGTACCGCCGATGCTGACATAGACTTCATCAATCGGGATGCCAATGACACGTTCGGCTTGATCGAGGCAAGCGGAAATGGAACTGACAGCATCTTCAAAAGAGCTTATGGAAGCTTTGGATATTCCTTCGGATTTGGTTTCGGCGGCCCCAATACAAGAGAGAGGCTGCAATTCATTGCCACCCGCCGAGACTTGGCCGGCCACGATGCGTATTGCCGAGGAGCCAATGTCCAAACCAACGATCAAATGCTCTTTCATAAGCTGGTTAGCAAGTAAATATGAGGCCAAAAAATAAGTACAGCCAAAACAACCGCCGTTATGGCCATAATCAGCACGGCGGCCGCGGAAAGATCTTTGATGACCCGTGCGTACTCGTGCACCCGCGGCTTAACCATATCCACAAACCGCTCTATTATGCTGTTCAACAATTCTAACACAAGCACGGCACTAATGCATAGTATAAGAAGCGACCGCTCCCATCTTTCAAGGGGCAAAAGCAATAACATCACCCCCGCAACCAATGCCGCGATTATTTGCACACGAAAACTCATCTCCTCGGCAAATGCGGTCAGCAAACCGCGCCAAGCGTTTTTAAAACTCTTCTGAAGTAATTTTAGAGCTTTCATAAATCATTAAGTAATTTCTCTTGCAGGGCAAACATCTTTTTTTCATCAACATCCTTAGCATGATCATAACCGGCCAAGTGCAAGATTCCATGTATCAATAAGCGTTTAATTTGCGTCGTAAAATCTATATCAGTTCCGATCAAATCATCTTTAACGTATTTTGGACAGATAATAATATCCCCTTCAATATTTTGCCGGGGATTTTTGGATTCATGGTAAGCGAAAGATAAGATATCGGTGGGTTTATTGATTTTGCGATACGTTTGATTCAGACTCGCGATTTTATCCACAGTTACAAAAGCAATTCCGATGCTCTCGGCTGTGAACTTGCCGGAATTCAAGATTTTTTTGATAATCCCCTTTAGGCCGGATTCGGAAAAACCGGCCGGGATTCTGCCTTTGATTTGAATTTCGATTTTAGCGTTATTTGTTTTCATGCTAATGAAACTTCTGCTTAAAGTACCGGCTACTCTGTTGTTCCGGAGGGATTTTCACTTGGATTTTGCGGATTAAAGATATCGTCGGGAGATATGGAGGATCCGGACTCCATAATGGAAACCGGTTGAGTGATTTCGCCGGGTACGGTGGCGGCCGGCTCAAACGGCAATTCTCCGGTTCCGGCCGGAACAACGGCCTGCGCCAATCCGGTTAAAGACAGCGAATTAAGCATCATCGAATAGACGGTGCGGAAATTGATAAAAGGCTGTTTGTTCATTTGATAGGTAAAAATAAACATTTTACCGTTCCAAGGAATATAAGTCGTCAAAAGATCGGCGCCGATAATTCCTTCGTAACCGCTCTTGGATTTGTAAGATAATATCATGGCTTTATCGACATCGGGATATTGCGCCGTGTACCAATCGATTATATTTTGATTATTATCATAATCAAGAATGCTGACAGCGAAAGATTCACCTTGGCTTGAGGCTATGGTAGCTTTGGTTCCATCCGGAGAATCAAAAGTAAGATTCCAATCTTTGGGGATTATCATGCGCCAGCCGATATCGCCGGAAACGGCGCGCACATAACCGCTGTCAGTTAATTTAGCGGGCGCCCGGCCATTGGGATTGTACAGATTAAAGACTTCATTGCCGTCCAGAAAGCCATCCGCATCCGTATCGGGATTGCGGGCATCAGTGCCAAACAGCATTTCCTCCAGATCGGTTATGCCGTCCGAATCCGTATCCAAGCCCGCCGGAGGCAGAGGTTCGACAGTCGGCGGAGGAGGAGGCAATGCCGATGTTAGGACCATGGCTTCGTTGCTTGACTCGGACTCACCTTGTTCGTTGCGGGCGATGATGCGGTAATAATAGGTGGAGCTGGCCTGAACCGAATTATCTTGAAAAGTCGTGCTATTGGGAGGCAGATCGGTAACACGAGAATAAATGGTTTGATTTTCGGGACGCCGTTCGATGCGAAAAGCGGATTCATTATCCGAGGTATCGGACCAAGCCAAAGTTACACTGCGAGGATTGGTGGAAGTGGCAGTGAGATCGGCCGGCGCGGAAGGAGGCGGGGGCGGGGGCGGAGGCGGGATATCCTCGGGCTGTGTTTCGGGAACAACAACAGCCGAGGTATCATCTGAAGGAGGCGCTCCAAAAAGTTTGTCGCGGTTAAGATAGGCAAAATAACCGCCCGCTCCCAAAACCAGCAACAAAAATACAGCCAAAATCACAGGCACGATACCTGATTTGCTTTTTGGCGCGCCCGCAACCGCGGAAACCTCGGCTTTTTTCGAGGTTTGCAGTTTGGTTCTTAAGGCGGCTCCATAAAATTGCTCGGGTATTACATGTATTTGAGCCTTACCGGCCGGTGCCGAGACTTGGGCCGGCGAACCGGCTGTTGCTGTTGGTTGATCCGTCATATTTTTATTGCGCTTTGGCGGCGCCGGTTACCATGTATTCAAAAATGGTTCCGAAATCAATAACATTGGCGGTATTTAAAGCGTATCTAAGCGTGTAAACAGTATCATCAATTAAGAGCCAAGCGGTAAGCTTATCTTCAGAATATACAATATCCATGCCGTTTTTATTTTTGCCCGTGTGATAATTTGCGGCGCTTGTACCGGTATTTTTTCCGATCACAAAATCCAATAAAGCGGAGGCGCCGGCAAGATTTTCCATGGAAATGTTAATGCCGGCCGGTGTACCGGTATAAATTACAACCATGCCTGCCGGAGCCGGGTTTCGCGTCCAAGAAACGGGCAAACTGAACACCGCGTTGCCGATACGTTCTCGTTTAATCGCAGGCGACTCGGACAGCGGTGCGCCGGCCTTGGCCGGATCATAACCGGCCAATACTTCGGAACCATCATTATAGCTGTCACCGTCGGTATCCATAATATTCGGATCGGAACCGAATAATGATTCTTCGGAATTAGATAAACCGTCGCCATCAGCATCATCGCCTTTAACCGCAATAGGCTCGGGTGCGATTATTACCGGCTCGACAGACGTCTCGCTCAATGATTCATTTTGATCAGCTTCGGTTGTGGTTGTACCGGACTCGAACATGGCCGCGAAATCTTGATCACTCATAGCAGATGTTGTGGCATTGGCCAAAGACGCGGCTTCTTGTTCGGCTTGAGCCCGCAATAGAGCCATGGAGGCCTGCGAGGCCGCGAAACGATCTTCATCCGGAGCTTCGATTGGAGATGATGGCGGAACATCACCAACCGGCTCGGATGTAATGGGTACGGAAGACGGAAGCTCTGTCTGATCTCCGCCCAATAATACCAAGCTCGAAGATGAACCGAAGTAGGATGTAAAAATCCAATAACCGCCCAGGCCCAAAGCGATAACCAAAACCGGAATCGCAATGCCGAGAGCAATTTTTTTACCCATGCCGGATTTTGCCGGCGGCGGACCCATGGCCGGCGTCGGTTCAGAATAAGTTTGAGCCGGTTCTTTAATATCGGCAAACATATCCTCGGGTTCTTTGGTTCCGGGAATGTTAATACCGCCCTGCATTTTTTGCGGTTCCGCGGGTTGCATGGGCGGAGGGTTTTGCGGATCTTTACCTTGCGGTGCCGATGGTTCTACCGGCAAATTGGATGGGGCGTCGAACATAGGGAGAGGGATTTGATGTTAGGGGTAACTGGGTAACGATAAGTACAAAGTTCATCCCACTACGCAATAAGCTACGCGGGACAGGTCAAGTCTAAAGTTTATCTCACCAAGTAACAAGTTCATCAAGTCTAAAGTTCTTCAAGAGTTACTTAAGCCTCTCTTTATGAACTTTAGACTTTCAACTTGATGAACTCCTGACGAACTTGTTACTTTAATCTTGATGAACTCATAAGTTATGACCATTTGTTTGGTTTAGTTATTCTAAGAGTGAAGAAGGAACTGTTATGGGAGTTATTATGGAAGGATCGGTTTCGGGAGCGGGTATGGGGGCGGCGTCATCCGGAGAGGAGTAATCCGATGGAACGAATGGTGCGGATTCAGGGGTTTGTGTTTGACTTGCCGAGAAAGGATTATACAGAGGAACTCCGGCATCTCGACCGCGCAAATACCAAATCGTTCCGACGATGATGACAATGCCGGCGACCACTATTCCTAAAATTGCTAAAGCTTTATTGGACATATTACCAGTTGATTGCATTATACCTTACAGCCGATTCGTTGATTCCACAGACCGGAGTTTCGTTAACAACGGGCTGGCGGCTGAAATACAAATTCCAGATGGCTTGTTGATTGGCGCTGTTTTGCTGAATTTGCTGTGCATTGGCGGCCGCGAAATAATTTAATATACCCTTGTCTTGATCCGCCAAGCAGGAGAGAGTCCAGGGCATGCCGTTAACTTGCTGACAAGCCGCACCGAACATATTCCAACAGCCCATGCCTTGCGGACGCAGAGCGGTTTTTGTGTTGCTGATAAGGCCAAACAAAGGAGTGTCGGGATAGTAGAGATTGCCTGAACTGTTAGGCAAGCCCAAATCGGCAACACCGCGCCAAGAATTGACTATGCCGATTTGACCGTTGGTGCCGATACTCGCAATGTGCCAGAAGGGACGGCGGAAATCCGTACGCGTATTGCCTCCGATGGGTGTAATCGCGTATATGCCTTTATCGGTTGTAACGTAAACTTTAATATTGGTTTTGGCCCAAACTTCGCGCCAAGACAAAGCGCGGGCGGGCAAATCGGTCAAAGATGAGTAGACGGCGGGTTTTTGCGGATTGGTTTCTCTGGACCAAGCATCAAATTCGGCGGAGGTTAAGGATGCCGTATAAAAATATTCTCCGCGAATCGGCTCGTATTCGCCTCCCGAGAAATAGATGTTGATGGGTTCGTTTAAATCAAGCACATCTTGATAACGGAAGAAGCCGGTTACTTGGGCGTTATTGACTCCAAGATGACATTTGTTTAAAGCCGTGAGTTGAGAGGCGGAAACCGTGGCAGGACAAGATGTGCCAACCTTGCAATAAGTATCACACTGAGCGCCCGAAAATGTCATGCCCGTCCAGTCAAAAATCAAACTCCAAAAGCCTTTGGCGGTTATGCACTGTTCTTTACAAAGCGTTGTGCCGGCCACAGGACAACCGGTTGTTTTGTCAAAATCCCAAAGCAAAGAAGGACAAGCCATACCCGCATAAGGCGGAGCCGATAAATTGAGACTGCCTTGATTCATCCAGTTGTAATCGCGGGCGCAAGACAGCATTTTGCCCCCGTTGGTTGAGTGCTGGGTATCAAGACCGCGCTGATCATAAGTACACAAATCCCAGCCCGCGGTACCGATGGCGCTTTCGCTGTAAGGCAAAACTCCACTGCCGCTCCAGGGATGCAGACGCGCTTGGTTTAGGGGCCAGACAATGTGCGGAGCCCAGAATTTGGTCCATGGCAAAGATGCGGAAACGTTGCTCAAGAGACATCCCTTATCTCCGCTGTTTTGACAATCTTTCACCCTTTGCCAAGCAGCGTCGGTAAACAGCTGTGGACGGCCGTAGGTTACATAACCCTCGCCTTTGGCCGGACGCGGATAAATGTAAATCATGCCCAGCATTTCTTTATAAGGGAAGTTTTCGATGGAGAAATTTTCGGTGGTATAAGACCAGTAACCGCCATTCTTGCCTTCGTCAACGGCGCGATCGAAAGATAGAGCCATGTCGCGCAGACAACCTTCGGCCGGGCGGCTGCCCGCCAGCTCGGTACAGATGTTGTTGTCGTATTTATCAATCACCAAACGGAATTGATTGCAATCACCGCGCGTACTTAAATTTTCGAATTCAAATCTGCCGTTTTGATCGGTCATGGCTTGATCCACATTCACTCCGCGATATTGCAGGGTAACGCGCGCGGTTGGAACGGGCTGCAACCAGATGCGATCCATAACATAGCCGAAGATTTTGCCATCACCAACCTCGTCGGAACAGCGTCCGCAAGATGTTGGCTTGCAGCTCGTTGAACATGCGGGCTTGGAATTGGCGTCCGAAACCATTCTGAAACCGTTATTGATGCCATAAAGATTTACGCATTGGCGGAAATCAAACGGCGTCGGCCATTGGTCTTGAGGCTTCCATTGCAAATTCAAAGTAGTACCGGGATCCACATCATGCAGTAAATCACAATCCCAGAGGATTTTGTTGAGTAAATTATTTTTGCGAGTATCTGCGGTAAGATTTAGAAAACCTGGCACAACAGAATTCGGTGCTTCATACCACGCCGGGTGTATATCTCTTTTTGGTACATACCCGCCAAGGGCGGTTGACCATCCCGCATCGTTCCAATCAGTAACAAATATCGCGGTATTGAAATCGCTGTTGGAAGCAAAATCATAGCCCAATTGCTGGCAAGTGAGATCCGTTGGCGCGCCGTTTAGATCTTGCATGACTTGGCAGGGTGGATTTTCGCAGAGTGTGCCGATGTATTTTTTGGAAGCGGTTGCAGAAGCATCGGTTGCGGTAAGATCGGCGCCGACTATGTAATCGGTAACTGGTGTGAAGGCTTTAGGTTCGATTAAAATGTTGCCGTCGCATTGTTCGCCCGGTTCTTTGATGCCGTTGCCGCAATAACCTCCGGCCATGGCAACGATTTTACATTGCAAACTGCAATCATTGCAGGTTGAACCGTATGAAGCATTGCAGACATTTTTGCCGTTGTTTGCGCCATGATCGCATTCTTCAACATTGGTTTGCATATAACCGTCGCCGCAAACATTTTTTTTGCAAGTTGGCAGACATGCTTTGTTAATGGCGTTGTTGGAGCCGTCATCACATTCTTCGCCCGGATCCATTACGCCGTCTCCGCAAAAATGCGCAATTTTACAAGTGCTCCATTTAGGCTCCCACTTACATTGATTGATAGTTCCCGGGGCTTGGCAAGAACGAACGTGTTCCGTACCGTATTCGCGGCAAACACCCCGGTTAAGAGTATTCGAGCACTGCGCGTCGTTTAAGCATTTGATTCCTAAAGACAGTGAGATACACTTTTTATTGGCCGAACAACCGGCATCGGATGTGCAAAGTTGATAGTTTTGATAAGCGGTGGGATTGTTTTCAAAATAGACACCTGACTGCAAAGCTGAAGCTTCGGCATCGGTTAAGCAAACCTGCGCAGCTCCGGCGCATCTGCTTTGGGTGATTCCGGCGCAAGATATATATGACTGCGCTTCGGATGCGGTCATTTCAATTGAAGGACCGCAGTTCGCATCGGGACAATCGTCATCACTTTGACAGGGCTGTTCTTTTTTGGGTCCGTCGGAGCAGATGGCGCTTATGGTGCGGGCAACTTGGCCGTCGCATTGTTCGGAGCCGTTGGTTTTGGCGTCTCCGCAATAAGGAGCTGTGCCTTGGCAACCCAAACCACAGGTTTCGGACAATGGTGCGGCTCCGGAGGTACCGGTGTAACACATGGCCGGAGTCGCGCAATAAGCCCCGTTGCCAAAGGTGATATCAGAACCGCGATCGCAGATTTCGCCGGGGCTCAATTTACCGTCACCGCAATATTTGTCGTAACCGGTGCAATTGGCATTACAATGGCCATAAGTACCGTTTAATAATCCGTCGTCACAAGTTTCTTGCAAAACACAAGCTACGCCATCGGCGCAGTCCGCATCTTTGGTACAGGCATTGGCTGTGGCAACGCCTCCGCAGTATCCGTCGATCCGGCCATTACCGCATTTGAGTTTAGGCTGGCAAACCGAGAGAATGGGGTCGGAAACAAAACGTTTGCAATCTTCGCAGACAGTAAGCATAAAGCCGTCTTGCGCTCCGGAAGAAGAATAATCACAAGTAACAAGCTTGGTATCGCCGAGCTCGCAGAACTCGTATTCGCAGGCAAAACCGTCGCAATCCGCATTGCCCGAGCAAGCCTGATAAGCTTTGGGGCCGTCGGAACAAACCATGCCTTTGACTTTATCTCCGCAAACACTGCTGTCGCCGGTTATATCGTTATTGCAGATATTTTTGAATTGATAACGGAATCCGGCCGGCTGGCATGAGTTGGCGGGCGCGGGCTCGGTACAAGTTGATGAGGAAGGATCCATGCACGGCTTGCAATCATCATTCGAGGTGCACCAGCGTCCGTTGGATATGGGATTGGCGGTTCGGCAATATCTCAATTCCACAAAATAAGGAGCCTCCCACCATTTATCGGTTTTCAGAGGATTGCCGTTGGAATAGATATAAGCCATTGGTGAAATTTCAAAATTAGCGCCCAGCTCAAAACGTTTGCCTCCGTCAAAAGATTGATATGAATAGAAACGCGAAGGAGCAAAAGGCTCGTCAGCATCGTACGGACTGTATTCAACAACCGGCTGACTGCCGTCGGCGGCCATATAAGGGCACATGAATTGGCGGGCATCCGCATTCCAACAGGTGGCCGGATCATAACCGTTTTGAGCTTCGCAGAAATAACCATTCGAACAATCATCATTGGTCGAGCAAGGAACGGTACTTTGTGCGGACGGATTGTTGCTCGGTTTACATAAACCGCAAGTGATTAAGCGATTAACCGGATCCATGGGCATGGTGATGCCCAATTCAGCACCAAGAGTCTGTTGCCATGACGGCCACAGGGAATTGGTGAGCGTTTTTTGAAAACTCCCTTCGGATAAAACCGGGTAGCGTCCATTTTTCGCATAATAAGAATCCATGGCCTTTTGAACATCCTTAAAATCAGCCAAGCGCTTGATATCGTGCTGTAATTTATACTTAAAGCTGGAGCATCTTAATTTGGGATCGGGGGAATTATCGACTTTGAGACAATCATAATCGGAAACGCAGACCACGGAACCGCCGGTTGCCGGATCAATGTAGACCTCACCCGAGCTGACTCCGGTTTCCCCGCCCTGTACACATACATTGCCGTTATCAAAATTAAAGTTGATGTTGAAAGCAAAGTTGGATAAAAGACTGTCAAAAATACGTTCGGTTACAGGCGAAGCGCCGATGTTATGCGACATAACCAGAATGTTGGGATAAATGCTTTCATTACGGCCGTATGTATTGGGAAAGCCGATGTAGACAGTACCTCCGTCGCGAACAGCGGGATAGCCGTCCACAATTATATTTTGCGGATCGCCCAAAAAGCCCTGACGGCGATACCATTCGAGAGGCGAATCTTTGTACGGATTTTTATAGACGCGGATGCCGATGCCGTCGGATTTATAAGCGGCTTCTTCGTAGGTGAATAAATATTGGCGCAAGATGCCGGCCTCCAGATCCGATTGCGACAGAGGGATGTATTTGGGATTAAGTGCGGGCATAACACCGTTTTCGTGATCTCGGCAATACAATGTTTGGAAATTGAAGAAAGGACCGGTGGGTGCATTGGTATAAAGATCCGTATATAAATCGGCCAGCCAAAGACCTGAATAATTTTCGACGATTGTATTATCCGCATCACGGAATGGCTCGTATCTGCTGTTCAGGCGAGGGGGCCAAGGATTATCGCAAATGAAGACGGTTATGGGTTTGGAATTACTCACAACCGATCCAACTGTGGAATTTTGCTCCAAAGTATCAACGGTTATTTTTAATGAAGAGAATACCCAAGCATAACCGCTTTTATCGCTGACGCGAATGGCTGATTGTGCGGCAGGTTGAGTATAAGACGCCGGATCATCGTTATTTAGTGCAATCTCCGGATTGTTCACCACCCAAGGCTGCCAGAGCCATTCGTACAATCCTTGGATTGGCGCGATGGATTGAGCGGATCCGTTTTTGATTGATTGAGCCGTAGCGATAAAAAGATGTTCTTCAAAGGCTTCCGCGAAATAGAAAGGACTGTAATCTTCGGCCGGATCGCTTTTGCCCATATCCTCGATTAAGATAGTGTCGGCTCGGCAAATATCACTGCCGGTTTTGAACCACCAAGTATATTGCCAATTGTTTTGCGTGATATCATCACCCGCATCCGCAAAGCCGACAACTCCGCGCTTGGTGCGAATGCCTTGTTTTTGATTATCATCATTGGCTGAACCGGCATTGGGATCGGCTTCGAAACGGATTATATAATTCGTATCCGGCTCCAAGGCTTGACTTAAGCGATAGACGAAAGCTGTTGTAGACGTGCCTTTGGCAACCAAAGTACCGGGTACCGTATTAGTGCAATAAACAGCATAAGCAGGCTCACCCTTAACCCAGCTGACTAACTCATGCCACTTATTAGCGACCCAGCCCCAAAAACCTTTGGCCGGAGGATTTATGGCCAGAGGAGAGGAACCGGCCGGACAATCGTTGCCCGCAATTTCTTTGGCGATGGTAAAGTTGCCCAACACGGACTGGACGTCCATAGCCTCGGCGAAATTGACTTCGATGAGTGCGTTTCGGCAAAAGCCTTGGTTATTGTTATCGCCCGAAGGGAACGGCGCCGGGCTGGCCGCAAAAGCCGGACGAGGCGCACAGCAACCATTGGCATCCAAGCCATAACCCGGCTGGCAATCAGATTCTTTGGTTTTACCGCAACCGACGCCGTAAATGGCTTTGCCGGTAACATTGCTGTAAGTGCAGGATAATTCGGTTTGAATCACTTTGGTTACCGGATCCGGAGTGCCAAGACCGGGGTCGATTATGGCAAGCTGAATCGGATCAACCAAACCATCACCGGAGCCGGCAACCGCATTGTTAACCGGAGCTCCGGTGGTATGCCTTACGGATTCGCATAGTTCTCCGGTGCCGACAATGCCATCACCGCAAAAACTGGGGGTTGGATATTTCCATGAAGAGCCTTCGTATAAACATTTGAGACCGCAACCATCGCCGGCAACTTTATTGCCGTCGTCGCAATCCTCGCCGTTATCGATGACATTGTTACCGCAGCAACCCGGAGAGGCGGGCGAAGCACAGGATGAACTGCCAAGCTTGATACAGCGCGAAGCATCGCACCATGCCGGAACGGGCTGGCCGGGGGCGGGAGCTTCGCAGGTTTCACCGGCTTCCAAGATACCGTTTCCGCAGATGGATACCACCGAAGGAGATGAGCCTATATGCAAACAATCATTGGAACAACCGCCCTTGCCGTTATCCGCGCCCAGATCGCAATCTTCACCCGCGCCGGGAGTGCCGCCGTTACCGCAGAAAGAAGTCGATTCGGCGGATGAACCCAAATTGCGGCAGTTGACACTGCAACCTTGATGAACGCGTTTTTCGCAAACGCCTCCCGCATCAAAACAAGCATCCTCCATGGCTTGAGTCAGGCACATTACACCTTCCATTGAAGGATCGTTGACAGCATCGAAGCAACGGATGCCCGGATCGCACATTTCGCCGTTGGTATAATCAACGACGCCATTGCCGCAAGTTGGGCCGGCAACGGGCTGAAAGAGACAAGTATTAACACTGCAGAGAGGACCGCCATCGCATTGCTCGCCGGCTCCGGACTCCATGGGCATAACCACGCAAGGCTGACCGGCCGGAGTGATACCGCCTTGGCAATAATTGGGATCGGTTGTCTCGACAATATTATTGCCGCAAACGGCTATTTTTCCAAAAACACCATTGGAACCGCGAGCCAAACAATTGGCTGAACAGCCGGGAGGCAAGACGGCTCCGGTATCTATGGAAGGAATCAGATAGGATGCGACCTGTTGTGCCGGATCGGTAAAACTCCATGAAAAAGATTGATTTATTTTGAGCATTTGACCATCGGCGCGGCAGGAATCGGGTTGGCCGTAAACTTTGGCCGTAAACAGTTGACGATCATAGATCTTGCTCTCGATTTTTTGACCCGGTGTAACTTGAACCGAATCGGGTTGGCACTGTTCGTTATCCAAACGGGTACGGAATTGCCAAGAAACCGGGGCCGGTAAAGCCACACCATTCTTGGTAACAATCGGGGTGCCGGCGCCGCCGTTTAACCAGACTCTATAGTATGTACCGGGTGCCAAATCCTGCACCGGCGAGATGGCAATGAAACTGTATGGAATGTTTTGATGCTGAACCAATGGGGATTGAGGCTCGAGTTTGACCTTGATGGAGACTTCGGACAAGCCTTCGGTGAAACAATTCTCAGTTGCGCAACGGAAAAGTTTAACGTTTTTGTAATAATTGCCGGGCTTCACTGGATCGGGCAGTTCCACGGTATTGACTCCGGCCGGAGGCGGATCACTCCACAGAGAAGTGTTCATCTGCGCCCAGATGATAATGTTGGAACAGGCGGTATCGCACTCCGGAAATTTATCCACGACTTTGGGAACGATGTATTGAATAAACAAATCCGCCAAGCCTTGCCGGTTGGATGAACTTTCCACGGCACTGACCTTGACCGGAGGATTAACGGCTTCTTGATCTCCGGAGACAACAGTTTGTTTGCAAGCAAAAGGAGTGAGAGATGATTTTAACCAAGCTTTGGAAACGGGATCGGTGCTCCAATTGAAATCAAAACCAGCGCAATTAACCATTGTGCATTCCGCATTTTGAATGGCCGGCAAAGCCTCAAAAGCCTGTTCTTCGTTGCCCTCGACATAAGCGCGCCAAGGATTGATATATACTTTGCCAACCGCACAAGGACCCGTATCGGATCTGGTGCGGAAGCGATAACAATAACCCAATCCCGGCTCGGGACAAGAAGTGTTTTCATCCATTATGGTGCCGTATTGCAAATCAGCCGAGCGGATTTCGCGGCTCACGAATACGTAATATACGGTGGATGGATCCAGATTATCGACCGGTTCAAAATATACATATGGATCTCCGCCGGAAATCAGATTGGGAATTGTTATGGCGACATCTTCCAGTGCGGAGCAGGGATCGGCGCCCGTACCTGTGCATTTTTTGAGGCTGAAGAGATTGCCCGGATTTTGCGCGGGCGGCCATTGAATCGGCATATCAAACAAAACGCCGACGATGGGTTTGGCACTGACGCATACTTGATCTCCGCCTTGATGATTTATGTACGGAGTGGGTGATGGCAGTTGCGTGCCGGATACGGAGGGATCGCAAAATTCAACTACGCGCGGTGCTTGGGGGATGATGCCGGTGGAAAATTGCCAGCCGTATAAAGCCGAAAAACTCTGCTGTGAGCATGAGCCGTCCACGCAGGTGCCGTTAGGACAGCAAGTTTGACCTTGCGTGCAAATGGAGGCATTGTCACGGCAATCGGCGACCGCAAATTGCATGCCATTGGTATCCGTGCCGGAAACGGTTGCAAAAACAGAGCCCGTGATGGCTTGAGCCGGCACGGTTACATCGATTTTATTGGTTTGCCAGGATTGAATATCGGCAGGTTGACCGTTGGCAAAGATGACTTGATTGCCGGAGGATGCGGATCCCAGATTTTCGCCATGCAATTCAACGTAAGTACCAACCGGACCCGAGGAAGGATTGATGGCACAAATACCGGGGCCGGCGGTGCCATCCGTATAAGTAAAATCCAATCCATTAGAACGAACCGAATCACTGCGCTCGATGTAAACCGAGAATTGAGCGGGTTTAACCACATTGGCATCAACTGAAGGAACTTTAATGACGATATTGTTGTTTTTCCACCAGCCCGCGGAACAACCTTGAGGAAAGGCGGCGTCGCCCGTGTAAGTTTTATCGGCGGCTTTATCGTAAAAGCGAACGACCCCCGGGACGGATCCAAAACGTTCGCCGGCAATGGTTATATATTGACCGCGCGGACCTTGCGGAGGATCGATAAAGGTTATCACCGGAGCCGGTTGTGGTGCGGTTGCGCTTTTAACCGTGAAGGGAACTTTATTGGACTCGATGCCGGCTTGATTGGTTATCCAAACCGGATAAAGACCAGGATTGGCCATGGGAGATAAAAAGTTAACAGCCGAAGCGCTCCAGCTTTGATGAGCCAAAGTCATACTGCCAAAACGTACAGAGCCTCCGGAAGCACCCAGATTGGCGCCGGCCAGCTGAACGGCAACGCCGGGCAGGCCGCTAATGGGATTGGCGGAACAAAGACCGGGCACCTCTTGATTGTTAAGCGTGAATGTAAATTCCGGACCTCGTTCATCGGCTGTGGTATCGGTTAGATTGCTGTTGGCGTTTAAAACTCTAAGCGGGCCGGTGGCGGCTCCGGCGGGAACCTCGATCAAAGCATAATTATCAGACCATGTAAGAGAGCCGGCGGAAACACAAGCCTGTGGAGCTGAAGCCGTTACCTCGGGCGGCCCCATGAATGTTATGGAACCAGCGTCGCCGAAATTGTCGCCCCAAACTGAAACATAAGTACCCTCTTGCCCGGATAAAGGTTTAACATCGGTAATAATCGGCTGTTCGACGCAAACTCCGTTTATACACATACCCGAGGCGCATTGGCTGTTTTCTTGACATTGGCCTCCACTGCAACTTAAACAATCGGCTCCACCGCAATCCACGCCAGTTTCGTCGTTATTTTGAATATTATCGAAACAATGCTGATCCAAAACCACAACATTGACTGATGCTGAGCCGGTATTGGTATCCAAATCAGAAGCTCGAACCGTTATGGCATAAGTTTGTTTTAATGTCTTGCCTACGGTATCCCAAAATCCGGAACTTTCGAAAGTCGCCGGAGACGGGACTGCGGAAGGACCTTCGCTGGCAAAAATTTGACCGCCTTCTTCAAAATCCATACCGGAAATTCCGATATCATCGGTTGCGCGAGCCAAAACCTCGACAGCTGAATCAACGGGCACACTTTTACCATTGTATAAATTCATGATTTGCACCGAAGGCGCTTGATTATCTACGGTGTTTCCGGAAGTAAAAGTAAAGGTGCAATCAGGATAAAAACCGCCGCAACGCAATTGTTGATTGGCGGTGGAACGTAAATCGGTTGAAACCGTTACCGTGTATTGCGTATCAAAAGCAAAGCAACCTTTTTGCGGAGCACCCGGACAAGGGTCGGTGGGAGTAAAAATTACACGCTTGGCATTGGAGGGATCGATAACCCAAGATCCTCCGGCTTGCGGAGAAAGAGAGAAAGCATTAAGCGTATTTTCATCAACATCACGGTTGAACAAGACGCGAATAACCAAATCAGCATTGCCAACCGAGCCCTCGGGGCTCTTGGCCATGATACGAAATACATCCCCGCCGCCGGGGCCAAAACCCCCGCCCCCGGAACCTCCGCCGCCTCCGGAACCTCCGCCTCCGGAACCGCCCGTGGCCGCATTGATTAAAGAATTGATGACAAAAGAGGCTATAGCCCAGGAAAAGATAATGATTATTAGACCGATAATGCCGTTTCTTAGCCAGGCTTTGGCTTTGGTGATTTGACCCTGATCGCCTCCGGCCGTCATCCAAAGAAAGCCGGCGTACAAAATTATGACCAGAAGAATGACTCCCAGTAATCCCAAAAAGATATTGATTATGCGGGCGGCCAAAATGCGCGGATCCGTATCGGGCAGAGCTATGGTTTGACCAACGGCTTCGAGACCGGGATCCACCTGTGCGTGAGCAACCAAAGCAAAATCAGAGCTTATCGGCCAGATGCTTGCCAAAACCGCAACAGCGGCGAAAAAAATGCGGAGTTTCATGTGTTTACTGACTGCCGGAAGTTAAAGCATTGATTATGGTGTCAATGGAAAAGGTGGTAATAGTCCACGCCGAAAGAACCAATATGAGACCGATAATCGCATTGCCGATGGAGCGCTTGGCGCGGTCGGTTTTTTCTTTATCTCCGCCGGAAATCATGAATAAAAAACCGGCATGTAAAATTAATATTACGAAGATCAAGCTTAAAAAACCGACAAAGACGTTGATCAGCTCGGCAACAATCAAGCGCGGATCTTTTTCGGGCAAGTTGATTAAATCAGCAAGTGCATTTTGACCTATATCGAGAGTTTCCGCTTGAACCGGCAAAGCCAAAAAACCGGCTGCCGACAAGCAGATTGCGATGGAAACACAAATTGTAAAATATTTATTCATCATGGTGTCGGCCTCCACGCCGGAGATTGTTCGCAATCTGAATTCCACGGCGTTTCATTGCATAAGTTAGGATTGTTTGGCCCGCCCGTATAAGGAATGCCGTTTTGATCCAGATCCGATGCGGCGGGATTGAAACAATTTTGATAAACATTCATCAAACGATGAGTTGCTTGCGGAGAATATAGGCTCATAGCCTCCCAAGGATCCTGATTTTGAGCGGGAATTTTGGAGGGCAAAAACGGGCGATGCGAGATGGAAATACGCGAAGCGACCGGCTCTTCACCTGCGGAGACGGGCACAAAGCCGGCGTTCAGATGCTCGAGAACCGGATAAAAATACCAAGCATTCGCGCCCAGCTCGGCTTCGGCGGGACCGGAGTTGGTGAGATAAACATTGTTCGAATTAACGGTGTATCCCAATAAAATCGAATCGAATCCGATACGAACCGGGGCATCGGAGGCAACGTTGCCGGCAAGAACGGAAGGTTCGATGGCATTAACGACAGGTGGATCCAAATAAATTTGATCATTGGTTGCAAATGCAAAAACATGATTATCGCCGCCGCCCGGAGGCGGACCTTCGGCGACACCGTTACCATTGCCATCCAAAGAATTGCCGGCCATATCAACCGCACCATTATAACCAAAAGGACCGGATTCGGCGGCCTGCGGAGGAGTTTGGCTGAGAGTTGCGGCCTTGACCGTTACATCCATGGCACTGTTTGCAGGCAAGCAGTACATGGTAATCAAGCAAGAATTGGTACCGCAGGCCTGATCGGTGATGAACTCCACGGTTTTATAACCATTGCTGATGCGGTATTCGCCGGCGACAAGCTGACCGCCCGAGCCGGAATCTCCGGCAATCGTAATGTTTTGGAAGTTAACCCCTCCGGAATTGGGCAGATAAAAACCACTGACGCTCATGGGAAGCATGGGCTCGCTGAAGTTGATTTGCACGACAATATTGCGAGCATAGACTCCGCCGGAATAGGGAATACGGGATGTTACACGGGGAGGCGTGGTATCGATTTCGGTGGAGACCTCGAAAGGCCAGGAATAGCCCGTCTCAAAAGATCCGACAAATAAAGCTGTGCCCGAAGCGTTTTTAACGCCGTCGGCACCGCCTTCCAAAACAACTTCATACCAAGTGTTGGCGGTGGAATTGCCAAGGGGAGAATTTGGTTTGATGATAACGGTTTTGCGATCTGCGGAAATTGTTACCCTGGCTTGATCCGGCAAAAGATTTTGTGCCGAATTATCCTGTTGATGGATTTTAATCAGAGTGGAATTGAGCTCGTATGGAACCGGCGAAGCGTTGGGATCCCAGGCGTTTATAAAGGAGGCCGGATCTATAGCTTCTTTAAATGTTATGGCAATGGCCGTGTTGCGCGGAACATTTTTTTGTTCACGTTCCGGATAATGATATTCGATAACTCCGGCACCCAAAGAACCGGAATTGCCCCATTGGCCAAAGCCCCCGCCTCCGCCCCATTGAAAACCCGACGGGCCGAAAAAGCCTCCGCCCGCTCCGCCAAAAAATCCCAAGATGAAATTGACTATGGCAAAGGAAAAAAAGATTATCAACAAACCGATGATGGCATTTTTGATGCGTTTGGTGGCACTTTGAACTTTGTCGGGATTGCCTCCGGCAGTCATGTATTCATAACCCGAATAAAGTATGATGATGAGCAATACCACACCCACAAAACCCAAAGCAACATTGATGATACGGCCGATGATGGTGATGAGATCGGTGCTCTCGGGAACTCCGGCTGATACGGATGCCGTATTAACGGCTTGTTGACTCGACTGCAATTGCGCCAGAGCCGGTAAAGAAAAAGCCAAGCCCGTTAGGATAAAAAACAAAAATACAACGGATGTGATTAACCGTTTCCTATTGAAAAAATATAGCATTCGATTTGCAATTACCTCCTTCTGCATGGTTGAAGAAAGCTAAAGGAGAAGAACCGGAGACACCGTAATCCCCATGCCGGATATTATAACACAGTATGGCTAAGATTGCGATAATTATTGCAAAAGTTTTTGAACCGCCTCTTTTACAACCAACCCATCGGCGCGTCCGGCGATTTTTTTCATGGCCAAACCCATGGCTTTGCCGAGATCCGAAGGCGTGGAAGCTCCGGATTCTTGAATGGCTTCGGCGCAAATTTTTTCCACTTCCTCGACAGGCATGGCCTGCGGAAGGTATTGCTCCAAGAATTTAATTTCTTTTTCTTGTTTTTCCACAAGATCGGACCTGTTGCCCGCAATAAAATCAGCCATGGCATCTTTGCCTTGCTTTACCATGGTGCGTATCACCGCGGTAATTTCTTCATCCGACAATTCATGACCCAAATCGATTTCTTTGTTTTTGACCGCGGAATTGACCAATCGTAACACGGATAAGCCGAACTCATCTTTGGCCTTCATGGCGGTTATCAATTCGGATTTGATTTGTTCTTTTAAAGACATAGGTAAAATATTATAAGATTAAAGTTTATCCCACTACGCAATAAGCTACGCGGGACAAGTCAAGTCTAAAGTTCATCTCACCAAGTAACAAGTTCATCAAGTCTAAAGTTCATCGTCCCAAGTAACAAGTTTATCAAGTCTAAAGTTTATCAAGAGAAGCATGAGTAACTCTTGATAAACTTTAGACTTTTAACTTGATGAACTAAAGACGTTATGAACGTCTATCGTCGTTTGCAAGCTTAGCATTAAAAAGAAAACCCGCAAAGTTATTTGCGAGTTTCTTTGACTTGACCGGTTTTGTAGAGATATTCGTATTGTTCGCGTTTGGTTTCGCGGCGCAAAGCGCTTTCGCGCTTTTGATTTTTGTTCTTTGAGCGCGCGTGAAAACGTTTTTTGCGGACTTCGAGCATAATACCGCCTTGTTGAATACGCCTTTGAAAGCGGCGCAACAAGGATTCGAATGTCTCGCCCTTTTTTCGTTTAACTTCGATCATGTGTTTACTCCTTTCTTTGTGTAATATAAACCCAAGCATCCTTGCAAGGGGATACGCCTGAAGCATAGCCCAAAGTGCCATTTGAGTCAAATATAAGCGAAATTTTTGACAAATTAGACGGATTCAGCGCTTTTTTGAATCATTTTCTTTCTTAATTCTTGCACTATTTTTTGTGCGTCGACGATTTCCTGCGTGCCGGCATCCATATCGCGGATTATGACCGTGCCGTCCAAAACTTCTTTTTGGCCGATGATAATGGTCCACTTGGCATTTAAGCGATTGGCATTATCCATCTGCGCTTTAATGGAACTTTTGGAAAAAGATTCGGCGACTTTAAAATCAGCGGAACGCAATTCCTCGAATAAGGCCAAGGCCTTTTTACGGCCGCTGTCGCCAAGTTGAGCAATAAAGACTTCCACGTCCGGTTTGGCCGGAGCCGAATCCTCTTTGCTTTTCAGACGGCTGATTACCCTGTCGATACCGATGCTGAATCCGGCAGCCGGAGTTTCTTTGCCGCCCAAGAGCTCTACCAGACCGTCATAACGGCCGCCTCCGCCCAAAGCCACTTGGTTGGGATCCTCATCACCGGCTTCGTAGAATTCAAAAACCGTGCGCGAATAATAATCGAGACCGCGGACCAAGAAAGGATCGAGCTGATAAGGAACGCCGACCTCGTCCAAATATTCCAAAACATGCATGAAATGGTTTTTGGATGTTTCATCGAGCCAATCGACTATTTGCGGGGCTTCGAGCTTCATTTCCATGACAGCGGGATCTTTGGAATCGAGCAGGCGCAAAGGATTTTTCAGCAAACGTTTTTTATCATCTTCGGATAAGCGGTTGCGTTTGGGACGGAAATAGGCCACCAAAGCGTTTTTATAGTTGAGACGACTTTCGGGAGTACCGATGGAATTGATGCGGATAACCGTATCCAAACCCAAGCTTTGCAAATACTTCCAACCCACCAGAGCCAATTGCGCGTCGATTACCGGGTCGGAATCACCGATTATTTCGCCGCTGAATTGCCAAAACTCGCGATAACGGCCGGCTTGAGGACGCTCGTGGCGAAACATGGGGCTCCAGTACCAGAGTTTGACGGGCTGGGGCAAGTTCCACATGCCGTGTTGAATAAAGGCCCGGCAAACCGCAGCCGTGCCCTCGGGACGCAGGGTGAGTTTGTCGCCGCTGGCGGTTTCGAGATTGTACATCTCTTTTTCAACGATATCGGTTTGCTTGCCCACACCGCGGACAAAAAGCCCGGTCTCTTCCAGAACCGGAGTTTCGATGCGTTCAAAATGATAATCATCGCAAATTTTTTGCGCTTGTTCTTGAGCTATGCGCCAAAAAGGCCAATCGCTTGGCAGGATGTCGCGCATACCTCGAACCGAAGAAAGGGGTTGTGGAGCTTTTTTAGCCGGAGAATCTCCGGGCTTTTTTGCTGCCGGTTTTTTGGGAATTGTCATATTATTTAAAAGTTATAAGCCGGAGCCGAAAATACCTTCCAGCGATCGAGCGGCCAGCCTCTTAACCAAACACGGCCGACTATCACGTCTTTATCGATCGGGCCGAAGTATCGCGAATCCAAGCTGGAAGGACGATTATCTCCCAAAACAAAGTACTGATTATCTTTTAAAGTATCACGCCTTGTTTGCGCCGTATACTTATCCGCAAGATATACGGATTCATCCAATACAATACCGTTGGGGAATTCGTCGTTATAGACTTTGACTTGACCGTTGGCTATTTCCACGGTTTCGCCGGGCAAGCCGATCAGACGTTTAATGAAATAATTTTTCGGATCATCCGGATAGTGAAAAACCAAGATATCGCCGCGAGCGGGTTCCGAAAAACGATAAGATATTTCATCGATGATCAAATACTCGTGATCAAAAAAGTTGGGCTCCATGGAGGCTCCTTTGACGTAAAAAGGCTGAATCAAAAAATAACGCACCGGAATAATGATTGCCAAAGAAATGGCCACAACCTGAATCAACTCCAAAAAAAAGTGCAAAGCGACTTTTGGAGCGTCTTCGGATCCAGGGACGCCGGAACCGCTATTGTTGGTAAAAATACCCATAATATGTTGTATTTGCGAAAAATTCGACTTAAACCGTATATGACATATTACCCGATTAATCAGGCCTTGTCTATGCTGAAAATTACGCTTGGTTTAGCTGATTATTGCTTTTCTTAATAATCCTCTCAAACGGTATTTAAACCTGTATGATGCCGTTTTGAACCAAAGCTTGCCCAAAAGAAATACGGTAAAATAATAAGAACAAGCCGTAAAAAACAACAGCCAGCCGTTTGCCAACAATGAACCGGCTGTCGTAAATACGAATACCGAAAGCAAAACAGCAGGCATGAAACTTAGGACGCGAATCAGCCAGAGCGGGCCGTAAAGGAGGGACAACCGGGGTATGGTATAACCGCGGGCCAATTTGCCTTCAGCCTCCAATGCGGAACGAATTTTTTTGGCGCTGATGTGCGCGCGCAATAGATGGCCCAAAATCATCGCATTGGCGGAAAAGATAAACAGCAAGCCGGCAACCCATGGCGAAACTATTCCCAATAAAGGCTCAACCGCTAATGCGCCAAAAATAAGAGCTACAGCTTCCGGCCACTGTTTTTTAATACCTTTTTTAATTTGCCACCAAGCATGGCCGTGTTGATAGTCCGATAACACTTCAGATAAACGTATAAACAATACCGGCAAAATAACAGCGGCGAATTTACCCAAACCCGAGAAAATCATTTCCAATCCATGAATAAGCGGACCAAAAAATAATGCTCCGAACAAAAAAAGCATTAAAACATCTTGCCGGTTTTGCGCAGTTCGTCCATAAAGAACTTCGGCGGCTTCCATGGATTGTATCTTTTGAATATCTCGAGCCAATAACTCGATAAGTTTTTTATCATCCGCAGTCATACCGCGGTTTCCGGACTCAACTATTTTGATTTGAATCAATTCAGAGACATGATTTTTGATTATGCCGATTTGTTCCATGAGATCCACACCCCTTTCGGCCGCATCCGCAAGATCAGACTCCGAAAAAACCGGCATGATGTTTTTAACAACCAAATCTTCAAGCCAAGGATGAACAGCGCCGTGATGATAAGCGGAAACGCAATTCATGGCCTTGTGAATACGGCGATTCCAAACCGGATTGCGGCCCAAAGCCAAGGCATGACCTTCGGACAAAATGGTTTTTAAATATTGCACACGCGAAGGATGAATGGCCAATGCGTATTGAAGCTCAAGCGGAAGCGAGTGCAGACCGGCAACACAATCAGCGGCACCGATAACCCGCCAATTGATTTTTTTGGGGGAATCGTTAAAAAAGCGCATTTTATGTGCTATGCCAAAAAAAGACCGACCACCAATCATGGATGGAATTATAGCACAAAAAAATCCACCGCGGGGTGGAAGAAAATTCAAGATCTTTTTTTAGAGAGAGATCCAAGCAGAGTAGGGGGAATGGATGGGCTGATTTTGCCGTCAAAATCCACAATCGGATGCGTGCCCGTAATCCGTTTTTCCTCGATATCCGGAATGACGGATGGATGAATGCGCATTTCCGAAGGTTCGTAAACAACGCCGTCGAATTGCTCTTTACGCAAAGCCCGGCAAAGCATTTCGAATCCCACCAGCACTTCATCACGGCTGATGCCCCGAGGATGAGCGCGGAATCCGTCTCCCACAAAACAGACACTCTCTTCGGATGAGGGAAGATCGGCGAGAGATGTGAGCGCAATGGCCTTATGAACAATAGTTCTGACCGCAGGATAAGATACATTATGATAGTTGTCGGCCAGCATCATGCAAACCAAAACCGTATCCTTGCGTCCCTTGACCTGAAAAATGGCGCCCGGTGATTGAGCCAAGCGCAAACGTTCGATGGTTTTGCGGCGAAGGCCCAAAACGGACTTAAGCATTTGCATGGCAACGGTTTCACAAACCGGCACATCAAGATAAGCGGGAACCACGTATGTCTTGTGATCGGCGGACATGCTGTTAAAAGGGCGGATATCCAGCATTTTGACTCCTTGCTTGGCGAATTCCTTGGCTGTTATTTGTTCTGTAAATAACATAAACCTCACAATCTGTCAATCAGTCAAAAGAGCCTCAAGGATGATAAAAATTCAGATTCGCGCCAACATGTGTTATTGTTTTGCTATTATGAGGATTAACGACCTATTGAAACAAGCGAGCAAAAAAATCGACCGTAAAGAAGCGACATTGCTTTTAGCAAACGTTATCCGCAAAGATGAAGCCTATATTTTGGCTCATGCGGATCGAGATGCGGATGATAAAGCGGAAGCAAAATTCAATACATCGGTCAATGAAAGAGCCAATAATAAACCGATAGCTTACATATTGGGCAAACAGCCTTTTTGCGGATTGGAGTTTAAGGTGAATAAACATACACTGATACCAAGGCCGGAGACGGAACAATTGGTGCATCTGGTAACCGCAAATATTAATAAATATTTGCGTTCCGACTCTACTCGTGCCGCAAGACGAGCCAATGAGCGCAATAAAATTGTGGAGAGCGTGAAGGGGGAGTCGCGGGACGAAAAGAATAGAAAGCTTAATAAAGTGGTAATAATCGATATCGGCACCGGTTCGGGATGCATCGCCTGCTCGTTGAAGAAACAATTTGAAACAGCAACCGTGATTGCAGGTGATATCTCCCCTGCTGCACTTAGCGTCGTAAAACATAATGATAAAAAATTATCCACAGGCATTAAAGTTATCCACAGTGATTTGTTCAGCGGAGCTCTGCGGCAGATCGCCGCAAACTCGCTTAAAAAGTTAAAGAGAGCGGACTTGCACATTATAGCCAATCTTCCCTATCTCCCCTGCTCCGATAGGAATGACATGCAAAAAGATGTTGTGGACTATGAACCGAGCAACGCGCTTTTCGCGGATGATGACGGTATGGAATTGATTAAAAAGTGCATGAAGCAATTGTTTGATTTTTTGTACCCGCACTCCCCTTTTAAGATCAGCTGGACACTGTATTTTGAAATTGATCCACGGCAAAAATACTTTTTGCGATCTTATGCAAAAAGTATTTTTAATAAATCACAAATTCAAGTAAAAAAAGATTTGAGCGGAAGAGACAGATTTATAATAATCTCTAACCGCGGCTGATATCAGCTCCGAGATCCGTGAGTTTTTGAATAATATTTTCGTACCCGCGTTCAATATGCTCGATACCCGTAACATGAGAGCGCCCCTTGGCCATAAGCGCGGCCAATATGTAAGAAAAGCCGGCGCGCAAATCGGGAATTGTGATATCTGCAGCGTTCAGCGGCGTGGGGCCCGAAACGATGCAAGAATGTTTAAAATTTTGATGTTGATAACGGCAAGGTTTGGAACCCAAACAATCCGAGTGAAGCTGAATATCGGCTCCCATGTTTATTAAAGCATCCGTGTAACCGAAGCGATCTTCAAAAACCGTTTCATGAACAATGGATACGCCGGCAGATTGAGTCAACAGCATAACGAAGGGCTGCTGCCAATCGGTCATAAAACCCGGATGTACATCGGTTTCCAGAACTATGGGATTGTATTTTTTGGCATGGCCAAACAATATTCCCTCGGGTTTGATGACAAAAGGCACGCCGACACGGCGCAAGGCATTCAGGTATGACAGCAAATGATCTTGTTTGGCGTCTTCTACAAACACTTCACCGCCGGTAATGGGGGCTATAATACCAAAAGAAGCGGCTTCGATACGATCCGGAATTATGCTGTGCTCGGCTCCGTTCAATTCGGATACGCCTTGAATAACCCAAGTGCGGTTGGCCTCCAAATTGATGATGGCTCCCATGGATTGCAGAAGCTTGGCCGTATCCATGATTTCGGGCTCGATGGCGGCATTGGAGATGGTGGTTATTCCTTGAGCTTTAACCGCGGCCAACATCAAATTTTCGGTGGCTCCAACCGAAGGAAACGGCAATTCGATCATGGCAGCCTTAAGTTTATCGGCCTTGATTATATAACAATCTTCATCGCATTCGATTTTGGCGCCCATTTTTTTAAAACCTTCCAGGTGAATGTCGATGGGGCGCGCGCCGATTTTACAGCCTCCGAGCATGGGGATGCGGGCTTCGCCGAAGCGATGCAAAAGCGGACCAATCAGCAAAATGGGGATACGATTTTTCCGGCTGAAAGCGGAAGCCACGTCACCGTTTTTAATGCTTTTGGCATTGACCGTAACCGTTTGCCCGTTGCGTTTAACCGATACACCCAATCCGGCAATGAGCTCAATAGTCGCTTCCACATCGCCTATATCGGGCATGTTATTCAATATGACGTCTTCATCGGTTAAAAGAGACGCAACTAATTGTTTGGTGGCCGCGTTTTTGGCACCGCTTACCGTAACAGTGCCACAAAGAGGTTTGCCGCCATTGACTATATAACCGAGATTTTTTTGATTGGACATAGTATCAGCCTGCGGCTGCGTTGTGAAAGTCTTAACGCCGTAACGTACCACCAGACTAACCCCCGTTACGACCCCGTCATCAGGTCATCCGACCTGACAAGTGCGACGGGGCGGGCCGTTAAGACGTTAAGACGTTTATTTGATTTAATAGATGGGTTCGTATTTTGGGGATGAGGCGATGTGCACCCATGTGTTTCCGCGGGCCATGCCCACATCACGGCCGTCGGCGGTTTTGATGGTATAAAATTCATTGGAGTTGCGCGACCAAACGGCTTCGACCGCCTCACCGCCGGAAAAGTATAAAGCCTTGCCCGAACCGGTTGTGCGAATAAAGAGCCGGCCGACATCATCCAAGGTGCGCTCTTCGGTAAAAATTACCAGAATATTTTTATAGTATATCGCATCGCCTTTTTTGTCTTTATCGGCTTCACCGCCAACGTAACGCTCATACAAACCCGACTCTTCATCATAAACCCATTTAACTTTGTATGATCCGAAATACGGCACGGTTATTTCGCGGACATCGCCGGCAATAAAATCAGGGTCTTGATCGATAAATACCCAAGGTTTGAATTCGACCGCGGGCTCCCAGCCTTTTTTATCTTGGCACTCATTCAAGTTTTCGCTGTTCGTATAAACATTATGCGGAGCGGAACGAGTTTTGGAACGCCAAAAATAATTTTCGCCGGCCATTTCGTCCAAATTTTTAAAATCCATGAGTCCGCCGATGCGATTTAAAGCTTCGGGACTTCCGCCGACGTGGGCGTAAATTGCGCCAAGGGATTGAGCCCACTCCACATAATAAGGGCGCGCACTGCGAACAGGGCCGATTTCTTGAACCGTGGTTGAAGCGTCAAAAACCGCCATAAGCCGAGTTATTCCGCCTTCGACCGGAGCCTCAAAAACAATCGAGGCTTCCGCAATGCCGGCAAGCGGGCGCGCGTCAAAATGATTTTCGATCATGACTGCGCGAGGCAGGAGACAAGATTGTTCCACGGGGACTTTGAGCCCATCCAAACAACGTGCGGCCAGCCCATCGGATGACATGGCTTCGGTTTCCGGCTCCGCGTTTACCAAACCTTTTTCATCTTCCGAGGGAGAATATAAAGCATATGCCAGAAGACCCATACTGACCGCGATTACCAAAAAAGCGCCGCCGGCCAAATACGGCCAATGGCGCTTTGCCCATCCCTCGAACAAAGAGAAGGCGTTTTGTTCTTTTTTTTCACCCTCCTTGTGTTTGATCATGTTGCCAAATTATTTTTTTTCAGCTTCTCCGGCTTCGGCTTCGGTTTCAGCTTTCTTTTCTTCGGCTTCTACTTTGACGGCGGAAACATCACCGACATTTTGTTCTTCGAGTTTCTTTTGCTCTTCCTCGCTGAGCGGTTCTTCAACAAAAGCGATCAGCTCTTCGGGATCCAAGGTGATTGTGACGCCATCCGGCAGATTCAACGAGCTGACAACAATGCGATCTTGGAAAGTTTTTAAGGCTGATAAATCCACAACCAACTCTTTGGGAAGCTTGGCCGGCAAACATTCGACTTCGACTTCTTCGATATTTTTGATAAGCGTACCACCCATTTTAACGGCATCCGACTCGCCCTGAAAGACAAAGGGAACCTCGACGGTGATCGGTTGATCCATGCGGATTTGGCGGAAATCGATATGGATGGGCTGCATGGTGATGGGATCGACTTGCACTTCCTGAATCAGCGCTTTTACCGGCTCAGCATCATCTATCTGCAAATCAAACAAAGACGAGTATTTTACTTCGCGGTATAAATGAAGAAAATCGGACGGAGCCACACTGATGGATTGTGAGGGCAAACCCTTGCCGTAAATAACGGCCTTAATGGGCATACGGCCTTGAACTTCTTCCAAAGCGGTATCGGGTTTGCGTGTTTTTACTGTTAATAAAGGCATAAATTCTGTTTGCTCGCTGTCATCAACTTTAGGTGACTTGAGGGAGCTGTTAACGGCGAGCTGATGCTCGAACGTAAAGTAGTAGGATGTTAAGCGAGTTTTCCGCTAATGTCAAGTAGATCTTGGCACAGATCTCGGCTGGCGGTTGATATAACCCTGTGCGCGGAAATGCAGTACTCGGAAGAAATCGCCGAAGAATTCATCAAGCGTACGGCATCGAGCGCCGAAGCATCGGTTACCAAGCCGACCGCACCGGCTCCACCGCTGTTTTCGACTATGTAATAGAAAAGGCCGTGCCCGCAAGCGGGGCAAGTTGAATGAAAAAGTTTAACGCGGGGCCGCTCGGCGATGAGCTTGACGCTCTCGGCCGGATACAAGCCTCTGCACATGGGACAATGCGTCATTAATGGTAATAACGGCAACATAAATCAAAGGTAAGAATATCGTTAATGAACGGCTTGGTCAATGATTGATACTGTGGTTAAAAACGACCTTCGAACGATTCGGTTTGGACCTTCATGCCCATGGCGATACCGACAGCCAAGCAACCGGCTACCAAAGAAGTCGCAGCCGCTGACGCAAAAGGCAAAGGGATGCCTGTTACGGGCATGATGCCCATATTCATTCCGGCATTAACCAATATATGCATGCCAAACATGCCGGATATCATTACCGTATATGTTTGTACAAACACATCTTTAGAGCTATAGCCTATATATAAGATGCGCAACAATAATAAAGCGAATAAACCCAAAATCAAGGCCAGACCCGCAAATCCAAGCTCTTCGCCCATGACGGCAAACATAAAATCAGTGGATGCTTCGGGTAAAAAACGCAAACGAGACTGACTTCCCTCGCCTATGCCTTTGCCGAACCAGCCGCCGGATCCAATAGCGGTTTCGGCCTGAATGACGTTATAGCCGGCACCCAACGGATCGGCTTCGGGATTTAAAAACGAAGTGATGCGCTCTTGCTGATACGGAGCCAGAAAAAAAGTCCAAGCCATGTAAACCGATGCCAGCACCGAAGTAATCAACAATATCCAGGTTCGCCGGCGCAGGCCCGCGAAAGCTATACCCACAAACCACATGCCGACTATAACCATGGCCGAACCGAAATCCGGTTGCAGCATAACCAGGCCCGCATAAAGAAACATGGCCGCAAAACTGCCAAAAAAAGTGATCCAGTCAAGCCGGCGGTAAACTTGTTTATAAAAATACGAAGCCAAAAAAACCGCAAAAAAAACTTTTGCCAGCTCAACCGGCTGAATACTGACGGCTCCCAAGCGAAACCAGCCTTTTGTGCCTCGGATCTCTTCGCCGACAATCAAAACGGCAAGCAGGAGCAAGAAACCAAGAAAAAAGGCCACCAGCCCGTAAGTGCGCAATTGCCGGTAATCCCAAAGTATAAATGCCAGCATCAAGACACAGCCTATTAAGAGAGCGATGATTTGTTTGCGAAATTGCGCCAGCGACATTATTTCATAAGAAGTACCGATACCGTAAATCATCAACAATCCGATGGAGATCAAAGCGAATAAAGCACCGAACAAATACCAATCGATGCGACGAATTAAAATCAACCAAGAATTAATCATGGAGATAATTTACACTACGAGCATGGTACGTCAAACTATATAAGCTGCCAGCTACCAGCTTCTAGCCACTAGCTGCAAGACGGAAGTTTATCCCACTACGCAATAAGCTACGCGGGACAGGTCAAGTCTAAAGTTTATCTCAACAAGTAACAAGTTTATCAAGTCTAAAGTTTATCTCACCAAGTAACAAGTTCATCAAGTCTAAAGTTAATCAAGAGAGGCTTGGGCAACCCTTGATGAACTTGCTACTTTAAACTTGATGAACTATTTTTAGTTGCTCTTGATAAACTTTAGACTTTAAACTTGATAAACTCTTGAGACGCGGTGATTCACAGCCTGGTGGTGGGAAGGTAGGAATTTTCGTCGAGCAGGTTGATAACCGGGATGACTTCGGTTTGGGTGACGGGTTGGATGGCATCGTACCAGTAGAGATCCACATTGCGGGTTTCGCCGGGTTTGAGTTCGCGGATGTTGATTTTGTTAATGCCGACCAAGGTGCTTCCGCGCATGAGCTTGATGATGTAATCGACGGACCAGTAGCCGAAAGCGCCTTGATTAACGATTTCAAAAGTTGTTCGCGAAGCGTTACGGCCGGCGGCCGCGGATGATGGCTCGAAGCGAATATTTTGAACTTTGACCGCGCCAAAACGTTTTTCGATGTATTTGACGTAATCATACTCCACCTCGCTCGGTTCGATACGATGCCAACGGATATTATCGATGATAAGCTGTGCACTTACGGCGGAAGGTGATTGAGTTTTAAAACCCAGTTCGGTAACCGTAGTCAGCTCGCCGGGCAAAACAAATCCTTGGCGCGCCGGGGTTTGCTCGCCCATGATATTGAATTGATATGTAAATTCAACCCACCAATCTTTATTGGGATTTTGCAGATCAGCGGAAATATCGACGCGGTTCTCGGTGGTGGAAAAAACGGAAACGGCCGATGTGCCAACACCAAGCGGACGATCGGCGGCAAAGCGATCGAGATTTTGTTGATTATAAGCGATCGCTTCAGTGATAACGGATTCGCGGGAATAAGAAATAACATAACCATCCAGCAAGCCCCAAATAACATATGCCCAAACGATGGCATTCAAAGATAACAAAATAATCCGCGTCCATGTGCGGATTATTATTTTATTACGCACCCACCAATTGGCGGCCTTAAGCTCTCCTTCGGTAAATCCGCGACCTAAAACAATTTCTTCTGGCATAACGAACTTATTATAACACAATAGACCGCGAACTTCGAACTACGAACCATGGACGTCGAACGTCGAACGTCTAACGTCGAACCACGAACTTTGAACATCGAACCTCGAATGTTTAACGTCGAATGGCGAATCACGAACCACGAATTTGGAACTAGGAACTAGGATCTGGGAACTGGAATAGCTTACACGGAGCACCTCCTTAGTAAGGAGGGAGGGAGGATTTGCCGTAACCGCGTAGCTCGTTACGAACGTTATGACGTTACGACTTTACGGATTTGTTTAGTAGATTTTAGTTGCCGATTGAAAAACGCCGTCTTGGTAATCGAGCTGCCAGACACTGCCCATGGGCATGTCGATTTTGTGAATTTCCGGCCAAGGAAGATTTTGCAGTTTGACGAGAGCTGAAGCCATGGGTTCGCGATGAGAGCAGATGATGATATCGCCCATTTGGGAATTGACCGCATCTTGAATGACTGTGATGACTCTATCCGCGAGACTCTCGAGAGGCTCCATACCATCAGTTTTCAGTTCCGAGTAATATCCCGATGTTTCATAAAACAATTTTAACGGTTTACCCATCCACTCCCCCATCTTCCACTCGAGAAGACGATCATCATTTTTGATGGCGGAGTTTAGAGCTTGCGATAAAATTGAAGCGGTTTCTTGAGCGCGCTCGAGCGGAGACGCGATGATGACTCCGGCGGATAATCCATCATCTTTCATCTTTGACCCAAGTTCGGAGATTTGATAAATCCCCCGCTCCGAAAGATGCCAACCCGGAAGCGTGCCATAATTGATTCCGTCGGGATTTTGAACTTCGCCATGGCGGATGAGGTAGACTTTCATAATGAATGGGATTGTCACTTAAGAATCTGAGAATCCCACTACGCCAACCCACTTCACCAACCCCCGTCGTTAAAACTATGGGGGTCATGGAAGTTTCGAGGGTCAGGAGGCTGCGCGGGACGTGTCTGGAATCTACGAATCTAAGCGGATACGTTCAGATTCCAGCTCATATTAGCACGATTTACCAAATGTCTGAACAACCACTGTCTGAACCTTGATTAACTTGATTCACACTCAAATTAACTTGATTACTATAGGTATATGATTATTTTTACATTAAGTAATCAAGTTAATTAGGTTCGTAATCGGTTTTTAAATCAAGGTTCAGACAATAAGATAGTAATCAAGACACGTCGTTCGCGAACGACCGTGTCAAGTTAATCAAAATAATCATGTAAATCAAGGTTCGGACAATATTCGGGGGGGTTGACAAAACCGTCAATTTGTGATAGCTTTACAACAATCGCAAGAGGAGACGGACTTTTTACTCTGCGGGGTGGGCGAAGGTTATTTGACGCGGCCGTCTTGCGTCATTTACCCGTGCGAGATTTTTTGCTCGCACGAGCCTTTTTCTCTGCACATCGCATATTGATCGGGCGGAACTTTATGGCCGACATGATGGCCACGACTTGATCGCCCGGATTTTTGTGCGGTGTGCAGAACTTTGGATGCCCGGCCGGAATCCGCAAGGATACGCAGATGGCTGCGTCTGACGGCCCTGCAGATGGCTATCCCCGCCTTACGGGGATGAGCCGGCGCGCTCTGCGCTTAAGTGCGATAATTATCGCGACTTAAGGCAGTGGCGCGCAATCGTCCCGCTCCAGCTAACTAAGTTGGAGCGGTTTTTTATACAGTTACCGGTTCCGACAGTTGACAATAATCGCTTGATACGGCCGGGGTTTTCTGTTAAGATATGCGCGATATATGCCAAAAACAACCAGTGAAAAAGAGCCTAAAAACAAGGCAAAAGCCGGTTCATACGGAGCCGAGCAGATATCGGTTTTGGAAGGATTGGATCCGGTCCGCAAGCGTCCCGGAATGTATATCGGTTCAACCGGTGAAACGGGTTTGCATCATTTGATTTGGGAAGTGGTTGATAATTCGTTTGACGAGGCCATGGCCGGGCACGCGGATTTGGTAACGGTTACGTTGAACGCGGACGGTACGGTTAGCGTGGCCGATAATGGACGCGGAATTCCGGTGGACATCCACAAGCAATATAAAGTATCGGCTTTGGAATTGGTTTTGACCAAATTGCATGCCGGCGGAAAATTCGGAGGCGAGGGTTCGGGTTACAAAATATCGGGCGGTTTGCATGGAGTCGGTGTATCCGTGGTTAATGCATTGTCGGAGACTTTAGAGGCTACGGTTTACCGTGATGGAGCCGAATGGAGCCAAGAATACTCTTACGGCAAACCCAAGAGTAAAGTTAAAAAAGTCGGGACCAGCAAAAAACACGGCACAACAATAACCTTCAAGCCGGATGCGTCGATTTTTTCGACTACAACATTTGATTTGAAATATATTTTGGATCACTTGCGCCAACAATGCTATTTGACCAAAGGCATCAGAGTTTTGATTGTTGACGAGAGAGACAAACAGCAGCCGCAATCTTACGGATTTTATTTTGAGGGCGGTGTCGCTTCTTATGTTAAATTTTTGAACCACAAAAAACAACGCAAGCACGATAATATTTTTTACGTGGATAAGCAGGTTGATTCAGTGGGTGTGGAAATCGGCATCCAATATACGGATGATTTTAAAGAGACAGTTATGGCATTTGCCAATAACATCTATAATCCGGAAGGCGGAATGCATGTTATGGGCTTCAGGACGGCTTTGACCCGCGTTTTGAATACTTATGCGCGCAATAAAGGATACCTGAAAGAAAAAGATGACAATTTAAGCGGAGATGACGTGCGCGAGGGTCTGACTGCCGTGATATCGGTTAAGATTCCGGAGCCGCAATTTGAAGGGCAAACCAAAGCCAAACTGGGCAATCCGGAAGCGCGCTCGGCGGTTGAATCGCTCATGAACGATACTTTTGCCGCTTTTTTGGAAGAACATCCCAAAGATGCGGAAGCCATTATCGGTAAATGCGTTTTGGCGCAACGTGCCAGAGCCGCAGCAAGAGCGGCGCGCGACACGGTTATCCGCAAAGGCGCGCTCGAAGGTTTGACATTGCCGGGCAAGTTGGCGGATTGCGCCAGTAAAGACCCAACCAATTCCGAATTGTTTATCGTTGAGGGAGATTCCGCCGGAGGCTCGGCCAAACAAGGGCGCGACCGCGAGCATCAAGCCATACTCCCCTTGCGCGGAAAGATTTTGAATGTGGAGCGCGCACGTTTGGATAAAATGCTGGCCAATAACGAGGTCAAAAACTTGGTGATAGCGCTGGGCACCGGAATCGGTGAAAATTTGGATATGGAAAAATTACGCTATCACAGAATCGTAATCATGACCGATGCCGACGTTGACGGCTCGCACATCCGCACATTGCTTTTGACGTTGTTCTACAGATATTTTCCGGAGCTTATCGATAAAGGCCATGTTTATGTTGCACAGCCTCCGCTCTATCGCCTCTCCAAAGGCAAGAACGTGCATTATGTGTATACGGAAGAAGAAAAAGAAAAAGCTTTGGCGGAGTTGCTGAAATTGAAAGAAGAGAAAAAGAAAGGCAAAAAAGATGAAGGAGAAGAAGATGTTGCGGAAGAAGCCGTAAACGAAGAAATGCCGGCTGAAGGAGAGGAAGAGGAAGCTGAAAGCAAAAAATACGCGGGAATCAGCATACAGCGCTACAAAGGCTTGGGAGAAATGAATCCGGATCAACTCTGGGAAACCACAATGAATCCCGGAACCCGTATCATGAAACAGGTTACGGTTACGGATGCCACGGAAGCGGATGAAACCTTTACAATCTTGATGGGATCGGAAGTTGCGCCGAGAAAGAAGTTTATTCAGACGCACGCGAAGAAGGCGACAGTCGACGTGTAACGTCGAAAATAATAAAGAATAAAGAATAAACCACCGCCTGGGGCGGGGTCCCGCATACAAATAATTATAAATATGGGTGCGGGATAATAAAGAATAAAGAACAAGCAATAAAGGCCGACGAAAGTTTGGTCTTTTTTTGACCTGAACGCGGGGCGGGGGTACAATTATTTGATATGAATGAAAAGAAAAAAATAGCCATTATAGGGGCCGGACCCGGGGGTTTGGCGGCCGGACTGCTATTAGGCCATAAAGGATTTGATGTGCATATTTTTGAAGCCAAAGCGCACCCGGGAGGCAGGTGCTCGTCTTTTAATCTGGGCGGGTATAAATTTGACGTGGGGCCGACTTTTTTGATCATGAAATATTTGCTGGAAGAGATTTTTAAAGAAACCGAGCGCAAACTGGAAGATTATGTGGAATTGATGCCCCTTGACCCGATGTACAGATTGTTTTTTGACGGAGCGGTGGTAAATATCTCGAGTGATAAGGAAAAAACCAAGCAAGAAATGGAAAAACATTTTCCGGGACATGGCGAGGGGTATGAGCAATTTCGCATTAAGGAGAAAGAAAGGTTTGAAAGAATAAACAGTATCTTGGCGCGGCCAAATACCGATCCCATGGAGATTTTGACTTGGGGTTTTTTGAAAAACGTTCCCAAGTTCGCGCTGACCAAATCCGTATATGATGTCATAGGAAATTATGCGGAAGATGAAAGGGCGAAATTGTGTTTTACTTTTCAAGCCAAGTACTTGGGAATGAGTCCTTATGAATGCCCCGGAGCTTTTGCGATTATCCCTTATGTGGAGCACGAATTCGGCATTGACCATGTTAAAGGCGGGCTGGCCGAGCTAAGCAACGGTTTGGCCAAAGCCTGCACGGAAGCCGGAGTAACATTCCACTACTCCACTCCGGTTAAACAAGTCATTGTCGAAAATAAAGCCATAAAAGGCGTGGAGCTGGACGGAGGCGAAAGGTTTTTGGCGGATGAAACGATTATTAATGCGGATTTTGCGGCGGCCATGAACAAGCTGGTGCCGGTGGGCGAACTGAAAAAATACAATCCGGATTATCTGGCCAAACAGCCTTATTCGTGCTCGGTATTTATGATGTATTTGGGAGTGAAGAAAAAGTATGATTTGCAATTTCATAATGTGGTCTTTGCTCATGATTATAAGCGCAATATCATAAACATCATGAAAGGCAAACTGACCGGGCCTGATTTGAGTTTTTACGTTAGAAACGCCAGTTTAATTGATGAGACTTTGGCTCCCGAAGGAAAATCGGCTTTGTATGTGCTGGTTCCGGTGCCAAACAAGTTTTCCAGCATCAACTGGAAGGAAGAGACGGCCAAACTGCGCAAATGGACGATTGACGGCATGAAGGAAAGATTGGGCATGGATGATATTGAAGAAATGATTGAAGAAGAAAAGATTTTGACGCCCGATGATTTTGAAGAAGATTATCATGTTTATCAAGGCGCTGTGTTCAATTTGGCACACGACCTTAAACATATGCTTTGGTTCAGACCGCGAAATAAATTCGAAGAATTGGATAATTGTTATCTGGTCGGCGGAGGCACACACCCGGGATCGGGCTTGCCAACCATTTATCAGTCAGGAAAAATTGCGGCGGATTTGATCGCGCAAAAATACAAAGCGCAATAGCCCCCCCCCTTATCCACACTCTAATTTCTTTTTGCCCCCGGCTAAATTCAGCTTTACCTTCATTAAAGGGGTCGCTAAGTGAGTTGAGAATAAAAAAACCTCCCAGTTGGGAGGTTTTTAAGTCAGTTCTTGCGCGGGCGAAGGAGCCACCAAGGAACAATTACCCCGAGCAAAGTCAAACCGGATACGCTCCAGACTATGGCGATCAGTGTATCGTCGGCCGGAAAATTGCGCGCCATGAGCCAGATGACAAACAAAAGAGATCCGCTGCCGATGCTTGCCAAAAATTGTTGCAAAGATCCGTAAGTGGCGCGGTACGAACTTTCCACCCGGCGTTGCATAAAAGTTTCCACAGCCGGATTAAAGAGACCTCGCGCGATTTCGTGCATGATTGTAACTGCCAATGGCAGAGCCAAGCCCGGGAATTGAGCAATCAAGGCCAAGCTGGCGCCTCCCAAAATCATGGAGACAAGCAAGTAATGCGCTTCGCTCTTTTCCGGAATTCCGCGTTTGCGAATCCATGCGCCGGCAACCGCGGCGCCCAAGTACATCGGTATCCAAACCAAGCCGAAGTATGCGGATGGCGTACGTGACCGGAAGAACAGCGACCACCAGTAGTTAAACGGGATCACGAGCGCAAAAATCCAGACGGCTCCGACAATCCACTTGAGATTGTTGCTACGGCGCATGGCGCTTAAACTTTGGCGAAATGCTTCCAATTCCTTAATGCGCTGAACAGGCTCTCCTTTTCCGTTCATGGCGAGAGAGAAGATGAATGCAAGTCCGACAATAACGCCACCCATGATCCACGGCGCGCGAAAGCTGTATTGCATAAGCGCAACGCAAGCCAATCCGCTTAAGATCATGCCCGAAGAATGAATCAATGACGCGGTACCGAATACATGAGCCAAACGCTCCTTTTCGCCGCGCTTGATTAAAGCGTCAGTGATCCAGGCTTGTTCCGCGCCGGAAATGAATGCCAGACCGATACCAATTATCATTTCACCGGCCAAAGCGGACCAAAAGCCTTGAGCAAAGCCGTAGATAGCCATGGAAACAGCTATGAGCAAAGTGCCGGCTTGCACAGACCAAGCTCTACTTTTGCCATCAGCCAACATTCCTGTTGGCAATTCCATGAGAAACACTATGATCAAAAACAAAACGTTTAACAAAAGAATTTGCGTGCGGTCTACACCAATTGACTCTAAGAATGGAGCATAGACAACAGCATGCAAACCCAGCCCGGCGGTGCGCAGAAATCGCAGGGCGTAATACAGCTCCGCAGGATGCAAGCTATTGATTTTTTTGGCAATTTCAAAAGTACGCTGACTCATGTAGCTAACCCGCCCTTCTTTGCAGTTGGACTAAAAAGCCCGAGATTATTCCCGGGCTTGCATGATATCTTTGCGAAATTTTTGCGCTTTAAACATTTATAACAGCGCAAGGACTCCATGCAAACCCGGCAATGCGGGCAACCGAAATTTGACCACAGTCTTGAGAAACCATGGCGACCAATTTCGGATATACATGAAGTTTATTCATAATAATGTATATTTTATAACAATAATCAACTCTTTTGTCAATTTTGAAAAAACTTGCTACATTCTGCTTATATGAAGACAAGAGATTTTTATGTTGTGTTGGGTTTGTTGATGCTGTTACTGTCCGGCTTGGGGTTTTATGCGGGGTGGAAGGTTTCACAGCCGGCCGAGTTTACGCGTACGGTTGACGCGCAAGTGATTTTGACGGCTTTGCGTGACAGGGGTTTTTTAGTGACGCAGACGTATATTTTTGATCAGCCGGTGACGATTGAGAAGACGAGCGGGAGCGCGCTTAAGGATTTTTTCTTTGGGCAGACGATAACGGCACGAGGAGCGATGGAAGTTAATATGGGAATAGATCTGGCCAATGTATCAGCGGAAGATGTTGTGATTGCGGATGATGTGATTACTATAACAATCCCCGGTGCGACGTTGTTTAATGTCAGACTGGTTGGACCGATTGAAGTGCAAAATCAACAAGGAATATTAAAAAGACTTTTGCAAAGCGAGGATGGATACAATGAAGCGTTGAGCGAGCTTTCCAAGATCGCGGAAGAGACGGCGACACAAGAAGAGTTTGTGACGAGGGCGACGGATAGAGCCAAGGAAGAAGTGAAACAGATGCTTGGGTATGTTGCGCAGGATAAGACGATATCAATTCTAATTAAAAATTAACCCACTTCGCTAAAGCTTCGAGGGTCAGGAGAATTAAGAATTAACCCACTTCGCTGACACACTTCGCTGACACACTTCGCTGAAGCTATGAGAGTCACGAAGCTGCGAGGGTCAGGAGAATTAAGAATTAGCCTCAGACGAAGAACTGCAAAACGTACGTGCCCACCGAATCCTCGGAGAAGAAAGGATCCTCGAAACGAAAAAAATCGGGATCCCCGGTTGACATGATCGGTTGCGGTGTGTACACTTGAAATACAAATGGGCTTCGGCCTCCGAGACCTCGGCATATCAATGCCGAGGATCGTTTTTTAATAGATAAATAATTTTTTCCAGAACCGCCACAAAATCCTTCTTGGGGTATGTTCTGATTTTTCTGATTAATCTTTTACTGCTTATTGTTCTGATCTGTGAAAGTATTACAGCGTATTTTTGGTTTTGATATTCATAATTATGATAATAGATACCGCTTTTTATTTTGCTGGTTTGAGGCAGTACCCATCAAGTATGTTTGCCAAATTTTTTAATAATAAGCACAGGTCTTTCGAAATTATCATTTTTACCATCTTGCTCATAACCTACATTAACTCCCAGGTGAGCCCACCAAATTTCACGTTCATTAAAATAGATCTCATGCTTGTTTGGTTTTAAAAATAGACGAATCTTGATTTTTGTCCAAGAAATGAACTGTTCCAAATATTCCGGATTTTCCATGATGATTAAAGTTACTTTTTTCGGCCGGAGGTTTTTTTAGTGAGATCACAGGAGCGGGTGCAGATGAAATTTTTGATTTCTTTGGAGTAGGCGGAATGTTTGATGGCGAAGTCGATTTGGGATTGGAGATAAACCAGCGGGTTACCGCAATCATAATAATCGGCATTGGGTATGAGGCAGGCCAGCAGGTTTTTATGTTTCATCAGGTTGTTGAGAATGTCGGCGAGCCACAGCTCTCCCCCTTTGCCGGGTTTGGTTTGATCCAAAGCTTTAAAAACATCGGGAGTCAAAACATAAGCTCCGTGCGCGGCGTATTCCGATGGCTCTTGACCCAAAGCCGGTTTTTCGACTATTGTGTCGATTTTTTTGATTTTACGCTCGCCCTTGAAAGACGAGAGTTTGGCCATGCCGTAACGAGTTCTGTCTTTCGGATCGGGAATGCGCAGGGCCGATACCACGGGCAATCCGTATTTTTCATAAACATCCAAGCATTGGCGCACGCGGGGTTTGCCGTGAGCCACAATCAACTCGTCGGCCCAAGCCAAAACGAAAGGCTTATCCTCCAAAAGATGGCGCGCGGCTTGCAGGCAACCGCCGTTGCCGTAAGGAGGATGAGTGTAGACGAAAGTGAAGTTGGCGAGCTTTTGAATCCGGCGCAAATCTTTGACTTGATCCTTTTTGCCGTTTTTAAGATAAAAATCTTCCAAAATTTCATTGGCCGCAAAAAAGCTTTCGATGGATTGTTTGTGGTGTGAGACGATAAAAACAATATCCTTAATGCCGGATGCAACCAGTTCTTCGACAACGTGGAGTATGATGGGTTTGTTGCCAAGCGGAAACATTTCCTTGGGGATGCTTTTGGTGGCGGGTAAAAAGCGCGTGCCGTAACCGCCGGCCGGGACCACGGCTGTGGTGATTTTTTTGAATTTGGAGGCCATATCAAAGTAATTTTTTTAATGATTGCACTATTTTTTTATGACGAACTTCGTCGGCGATAAGTTTGCGCAATAATTTACGCGCCAAAGGGTCGTCGATCATTTTTAACAAAACACGACCCTCATGTTCCATCACAAGCTCTATGTCGTAGAGATTATCGAAATACTGTTTATAATCTTGCTTTTGAAACATAATCATTTGGCCGGCTTACGGCGGTTTTGCTTGTTGTAGATTTTTTTCACTTCGCGGAGAAGGTAGACATGCCCGCGGGAATCTTTGAGCAATATCTCCAAACCGGCTTTGATCTTTTCTTGTTTAGCCTCGGGAAGACCGCTCCAAAACATGGCCGCTTTGATATGGCTGGCATAAATTGGTATGGCTGTTTCTTCTTTTAAGATGGCGTCTTCGATTTCGCGCAAGACCTCTTGCTTGGAAGGTTTTTTAGGAGGCATAAAGGGGATTTTGAGCCAGTTTTGGCACTTTATTCAGCCGATAGATAACAAGCAATATGGCGATATGATATGTACACCAAATCATATTGATATAAATGGGCCAAGATAGATTATACCAATCGGGAATATTTACGCCTATGGCCAAAATATTCAGCAAAATCATCAGATTCCAAGGCCAGAGTTGCCGGAAGGCGAGCTTATCGGCTTTACCCTTGGGTGTGGTTAAAAATTTGGTTTTACGGTTCAGCAGACCGCTTATGGTTGCGGACATGAAGACCGGATAAAACAATGATGACATGATAATGCCGTAAACCACGGATGACAGAGAATAATGCCGGGTGCGCATGGTATTGTAATAGAGCAATAAAGTCATCACGTAATATGGGATAAAGGTCATTATGTAAAGTTCAGGACGCATGAAGTATGAAGGGATGCCGAACAATAAAAACAAAACCGGACAAATCATAAGCAGGAAAAACGCTCAGCCCACAAAATAATACGAAGCCGAGAGAAAATACTCCCACCATTGCATGGATGAAAGAGACTGGGGTTCGTGGATGATTTTCAGTATAAGTTTGCGCAATACTCCGGTAGTGCCCAAAGCCCAGCGGTTTTGCTGTTTGATGTATGAAGGCAGAGATTCGGGCGCCATGCCAAAGGTGAGTACTTTATTGAGGTAAAAAGAACGGTAACCGAGCGAGTGGATATCGATGGAACTGGAAAAATCCTCGGTAACCGAAGATTCGTCAAAGCCGTTGATGCGCTGTAAAACTTTGGTGCGGATAAGTACATTGGTGCCACAGCAAAAGATGGCGTTTTGGGTGCTTTTGGCTTCGCAAATGCTTTCGTAAAAAATTGATTGCTGCATGGCCGCTCCTTTGGCAATGGGACTGACTTCGATATTGGAATATAACTGGGGAGTTTGCACAAAAGCCAAGTTGTCATCGGATTCGGCGACGGACACGGTCTCGGTTAAAAAATTCGATAAAGGGTTTTGATCGGCATCAAAAATAGCCAAATACTTCTCTTTAAAGCTTGGCAAGAAACGATTGATGGTTTGCGCTTTGGAATGAGTCGGCTTACGAACATGCTTGTAGATTATGCCGTATTTTTTGGCATATCGTTTGTATTTGGCGATGATAACCTTATCATCCGAACCATCCAACAGGTAAATATTTTTATTGGGATAAGCAAGAGCATACAAAGTTATCATGGTTTGCTCCACAACTTGCGGAGGCTCGTTTTTCACCGGAACAATAACAGCAACGAAAGGTTCTTTGCCGGAGATGAGTTTAACTTTGGGGATTTTATATTTACCGCCCTGCAAACTGATAATGTTGAGCATGAAACCCCAAGCATGATGCAAAGCATGGCTTTCGCCGAGTAATAATGCCAAAGCTATCCCCCGCTCCAACAAGGTATAACTGAAAATAATAAAATAAAACAACCGCACTTCGAAATAAGCAAACAAGGCGATAATAGCTATTAGCGCCATCACCTTGACCGTACGGTTGGAAAACATGTCAGTGGCCGTATTATAGCATGCAGTCATCAAAAGTTCATCAAGATAAAAGATTAAAGTTCATCTCACCAAGTAACAAGTTTATCAAGTCTAAAGTTCATCGTCCCAAGTAACAAGTTTATCAAGTCTAAAGTTTATCAAGAGAAGCATGAGTAACTCTTGATAAACTTTAGACTTTTAACTTGATGAACTTCTGACGAACTTGCGCCTGTCTTGTTGTTACATGAAGTACACAACATCCTTGCGTTCCACGACTACTTTCCAGTTGTTGCGCTTGGCGGTTTGATAGAGTTTTTTGTTGGGGTTGAAGCAGATGGGGTTAGCGACCAGTTTGAGGAAAGGGATATCAGCTTCCGAATCGCCGATGCCGATGGAGTTTTTGAGAGTGAGGCTTTCTTTGGCGACCGCGCGCTTTAAGATTTTGGCTTTGTCGGAGATGAGATCCAAGTACAAAGTGGCGCCAGTGTAACGTTTGTTTTTATCGGTTTCGTACACACGGCCATAGACTTTGTTAAAGCCGTAGCCGGAGCAAAAAGGCTCGACAATCTCCAAAGGTGAATTGGAAATGGCCAGAAGAAAATAATTTTTAGCGCGCAGGAATTTGATGAGATCGCGGGTATAGCAATAAACCCGCCTGTTGTGGCGAGCGATAACTCGTTTGGCGGATTGACGGAAGAGAGCTTGCGGCACACCGCGCAGATTTGATTCAAAAGCGATAACCACTTCGGCGATATAATCATCATAAGAGCCTTGGCGGTTTAACCACTTTTCCCGCGCGCGAACAAATTTATCGGCCGATTTGGCCGGAAAAATTTTGGAGCTGACAAGCTCGTTAACCAGCTCGATCAGCAAGCTGGAACGGAATATGGTTCCGTCGATGTCGAAAATGGCGAGTTTTTGCATACTAGAGAGACTGGTAATTAAGGACTGGAGACTAGAAGCTGGGAGCTGGCAGCTAGGAGATTGGAAGCTAAGGTTGTTTGTTTGAATTAATGTTTTTCAGTTCAGATCCGATTTCGCCGGCTCGCAGGCGCATTTCGCGCAGAGCCAACCTCTCCTCCTCGCTCATGTCAGCAAGGGGGATGCTATCTTGGGCGAGCTGCAAATTGCGGTTTAAACGCTCCACGGATTGCGCCATGGCGCGGGCTATGACCTCTTTGGGAATCCGCTTTTTACCGCCATAGCGAACGCACCAATAGTAAAATTTACCACGGACACGAAGCCAAGGGAGGATGTCGCCATACCAGTGCCAGGCGATGCGATCGAAAAGATTCATAATTTAAATATTTTCCACTATCCACTCAACAATAGCAAGTTATTTAAAAACTCAAACCCGAAGCATCTCCTTAATTAAGCCGGTTTGGAAGATCCCTTCCATCCTAATCTACAACTCCGTGTACTTTTCGATTTTGCCTTGGGATTTTTCGATGGGGTATTTTTGCTCGTTTTTGATCATTTTATTGGTCAGAGCTTGAACGATATCAATATCCAGATCTCGGCTTAGGAGAAGGGTGCAATAAAAAACATCGGCCAACTCTTCGCCTATTTCTTGTTTGTGGGTTTTGGCGTATTCTTCCACTTGTTCGGGATTTTTCCATTGGAAATGTTCCATCACTTCCGTGGCTTCGAGAACCAGCGACAAGGCTACGTCTTTGGGATTGTGAAACTGTTGCCAATCGCGGGCGTCGCGGAAAGCGATGATGCGGGAGGTGAGATCTTGGATTGGGTTCATAACGTGAATATTTTCGCTTATTATATGATGTTTGGCAAACTGGCGGATCAACGTCGAATGTCGAACGTTAAATGTTGAATGTCGAATGTCGAACCACGAATTACGAACTACGAATTCGCCTCGGGCGAAGAATTACAAATAACTCATTCGAAGCACCTCCTTAGTAAGGCGATGCCCCATCGGACTTGTCAGGTCGGATGACCTGATGATGGGGAGGTTGCCTGTCCGCAACGCTCTCGCTCTGTCCGCCTCACTCTGCCCTGTCCGCCTCGCTCTGCTTGGCAGGCGGGCGGGCTTGGCAGGCGGGCGGGGGAGGATCCGCCGTAACCGCTGAACTCGTTATAGACTTTATTAACGCTATACCGCCGTCGTAGGGATAAACCTTGTGTTTATCCGTGCTAAAAAACAGTTACCTAAGCACGGATAATCACAAGGATTATCTCTACGAAAACCATTTGACGGTTTAACTAGTAGCTGGTAGCCGATCATCTCCCCTCTCCCCTGATATACCCGTCAAAATACATGGTGGGTGTGCCGGCCACGTTTACGGTGAGGCGGACCATGGGACCAACGACCACCAGGTAAAAAGAGTCTGTAGATTGAGTTGCTTCCAATCCCCGGCTGACACTGTAGCCTCCGGCTGTGACCGTACCGGATCCGCCACCCCGCATATTCAAGACACCATTGGCCGCAAAATCAGGTTCTTGAGCGGGTTCGAGTTTAGCCAATGGCAAATCTTCATCGCCGTCTTCAACCAGGGGCGCCAAAGGCAGATCCTCTTCGCCCTCGGGAACCAGCGGAGCAAGCTGTATGTAAGGATCGAGCGTGAACGTCACGTTCTCATCTTTGACCGAAAAATCAGCGTCGATTTTTCCGCCCATAGCCTCCATATCATTAGTGGTTTTGGCGTGCGCGTAACCTTTATACTCGCCAAAAACATAGCCCGAGGTATTCACGGCCTTAAAATCCAAAAATACTTTTCTTTTCATGGGCGGCAAATCCACGTCCTCGGAATCATTAACATAAATCACCCAGTTAAAATCTTGAAGTTGTTGATTGCGTAGAGCGGATTCGCGTTCCGCGGGCGTGATTTTTTGGGCGCCGTAATCGGAGAAATGATCGACTTGCGCCATGAGCGCGGTTTGGCCGTTTGAGACGGTAACCGTAGTGGGAATCACTTTATAAGATCCGTCAGTTTGATAACGGACGATGGAAACGTCTTGACCCATATCTTTATCCGCGTACAGCATAATGATGGCCGGATATTTGAGAGCCGGACCTTGATTGGAACCCGCTTCGGTTAAAGAGAATCCGCCGGATAAAATATCATCACCCTCGGCATAACGCGGAGCAACGGACAGAGTTGTATCGGATTGCAGAGAATCTTGCGGAAAAATAATTTTCACGCGCGAGCCATCCCCCAAATCCAATCGCACGGCTCCGCCGGGTGCGGACTTGAGAGAGAATTCTTGAGCGATAAGCGGAGGACCGTCTTCTTCGGGTTGCGGTTGATTGGAAGTTTGATTCGGATCGCCGCAACCGGCCGTGACGACAAGCGAAAAAGCCAATGATAGAACCAATGCACGTGATGATTTGAACATATGAAAGATTAAGTTTTACGGATAACAGCATATATCCGGAGATAAAAAGAGACAACATCAAACAAAGCATAAACAAAAACCGCCCATAATGGACGGTTAGTGTTGGCTTTTTATTATTTGACGTAGCCCAAGACGCGGACAACCGACCAGCCGAAGGGTGTATTGGGATTACGGCCGTAGAGTTTGCGGTAAACCGCCAAGCCCGAGCCCTCTTTACCCATGTCGCAGGTGAAGCGAATGCGGTACATGAGGGTGTTCCAGGCGAGATTTTCGGTTTGATTTTGGAAATTGGGATCATGACCGAAGATCTTGCGGAAGACGGGCAAGGCACGGGCAACGTTGGCTCGTTCCTTTTCCAGATTGCGGACTTTGGGAATTTGGCCGACAGCCAAACGTTCCACATCATCCCAAACGATATTGGAACGATTTACGGTTTCCATGTAATCGCGCATGATGGCTCGGCGCTCGCCTTGGCCAAAGCGGAGAGAGGCCATGGAATTGCCGTAAGCGATGTAATCAACTATTGCGTTGATACCCTCAAGAACCAAATTGAACTCTTTGGCGTCGGCTTGAACTTGAGCCAAAACTTCGGATTCGACGGCGGAGTTGCGAATGATGTTGTTGGCCGAGAGGAAATCCGCGACCAAAGCGACCACGGTTTCGCCGATGGATGAGGTTTCTTCGGCTTCGGTTGCGGACGGGGATAATTGTTTGATCGTGGTTTCGATACGGTTGACGTATAAGTTGGCAAACTTGATGCTGATATCTTTAACTCCATCACCGTCCAAATCAACTTGCACGCTTTCGTTCATGCTGATGGTGAAGGTTTGCGGATCACTTTGGATGGTGAAAGTGTATTTTTTGTTCAAGAGATCCAAGTCAGTGACTTTGAAACTGTGCTGACCGTATAATCCGCTCTTGCTTTCATAAGTTTCAAAGTTGGCGACACTGTTGATGTAGTGCAGAAGATTGACTCCGTTTGTGCCGACACGGCCGATGTTTGCGGTTAAGCCCATGCCGACTTCGGCTGTGGTTTTGCCATCACCTATGGCGCCGGGCGCCGAATAACTGCCGCCTCCGCCTCCCCCGCCCGTGCTTGATGATTGCTGTGAATTGGCAGCGAAGTAAGAAGCTTTGGTTGTTTGGAACGTGCAAAGACCGGAAGCGACCACACAGCGAGCCGGAGCCACTATGCCCTCATTTGTCCAACCGCCGGTCATGCTGTTGGAACGTACAATGGTTAAGGTACGGCCGTTTAAATCAGTGCCTACGAAAATAGTGACTGTAATCGGCTGACTGAAGGTGAGACCCAAATCGGGCAAGCCCCATTCTATGGCGCCTTCGACAACCTGGCCCGTGGGAAAGCCGGATAATGAGCTTAAAGCCGTTTCGGTTGCCGTCAGATCGTTGGCGTCAAAAGTACCGCCTCCGGTTTTGGTGATGACAGTGCCGGCGGGGAGAGTAACCGTGGAAGTGCCGGAACCGGACGGGAAGCTGATGTTTACATCTTCATTCACCTGCAATTGATCGACCAAATATGTTTCCGGATCGGCATCATCAGGGCTGGTTAAAATGGGCGTGATACTGCCGCCATTGTTAAACAGATTGGATAGATTATTCGGATCGACGGCAACAGAGCTTAAAGCATTGCAATCTTCGTCCAAACAATAAGGACGATAATAGATATATTCGGAATCAACGCCGATATAGACTCTATCGCCCAAGCCTTCGGGATTATTATTTTCTTCATAAGGCCCCGTGGCATCACCCCACCAATTTTCCGTGGCATCCAAACCGGTTTCAGCGCCATCCACATGCAAGCCCGAAGTGGGATGGGTATTACCATAAATTTTGTTGCCGTTTATATGAACATCGTAGGCCGGGCCGTTGATTGAAATGCCATCCCCGTTGTCATAAATCTCATTATCAGGGCCGATGTTCATGGGACCGGGTTGATCGCCTAAAGTGTAGTAGATACCAACATCATTTTCGCGAATGATATTGCTTGATAATTCACTGCCTTGCCAATTGGCTTCCACACTGCGATCGGGGCCATACCCTAAACTCAAACCATAGTTGCCGTATTCGATGGTATTGCCCGTAAAAGTATGCACACCTTGACCCAAAGCAACGACACCGGCCCAGCTGTTATTATTGATCTCATTATCCGTCAAAGCAGTATCATAAGAATCATACCTTAACGCTATGCCGATATAACCGCCGGCGATAAAGTTATTGGAAATGGTGGTGGAAGCCGAGTTCCAGCCGACACGAACAACAGGCGAGTTGTAACAATAAGTTCCATCAACACCGCCTCCATTGGTTTGTAATAAGGTTAAGTTGGAAATTGTGGCACCGCTGGCGCCATCAACAGTAATCACGTTACCGCAATCATAAGCCACTCTGGCCGGTGAGCCGGATGAGGGGCCGGTTATGGTTACGCCATTTTTATTAATGGTGCCTGAATCATTATTGTAGTCTCCGGCCAAGACGTTGACTTGTCCTCCTTCGGCTACCGCATCCAAAGCATCGGAAATATTGTCAAAAGCATCCTCACCCCAAACATGGCCGCCGGAACTGAATTCCGTGTAATCATCGTCAACCCAAACAGTCATGGGCGGAGTTGGCAAAGAATCGATGAGACGTTGATTGGTTGCCGTATTGCCCAAAGCATCATACAAATCAACGCGGACATCATCAGCGAAGACCACGGAGGTGGTGGCATAAATCCACAGAGAGGCACTGCCCCAAACAAATTCGCTTAAAGGATGACTGGCACCGGCCGTGATAGCGGCTTCGACTCCGGCTCGGTTAGCCAAATCAAGTTCTTCACTAAAAGTGATTTCGTCGCCAAAAACGTTACCCAGATCGCAAGCCGCAGACGGGCAAGTGGATGAGAGTTCGTAATCATAAGAACCATCTCCCAAATAACTGGCCGTGGGAGCAACGTCATCAGCATCAATCAATAAGACATTGGCGGCGAAATCAAAGTCTGAGGCTGTAAGAGGAACGAGCACATCCTGACGCCAACTGACAGTTGTTGTTGCAAAAATAAACAATCTTTCTCCGGCGCCATCCCATTCAAACAGACTCAAGGCATGACTGGCGCGGGCGGTAATGGCGGCTTCAACAGCCGAGCGGCTGCTCAGTTCAATTGATTCGGAAAAATTTAGAGTGCCATTATAATAATCACCACGTATATATTCAGGTGATCCGGGCGTTGATTCTTCAAGAGTGTAATCGCCATCATAGCCATTGCCCAATGCGCCGACCGTGGGACCGTAATCTCCGCTGCAACTGTCATTTCTTCCTATGTACAGATCATGATATGACTCGCCGGCATAATACACCGCTTCATAAACTATGGTGGGCTGACCGACCGTGCCGCTGGTGCTGTCTGTGCCTTCGTATCTGACGCGCAAAGTATTGGCATCATCAAAACGGTAATAAACACGTTGATAGGAGTTGTCGCTCGAACAAACGTGCACGCCCGGCAAAGGTGGAACATCAGCTCCCAAACCAGAATATTCGGAATCTCCGGCACCGAATGTGTAATAGGTATTGGAGCCCAGATAGACGCTCGTATAATTTGTGCCGTTAAATCCAATGTTAAAACCGGCGGGGATTCTGACATAATCATCATCCATGCTGTCGTTTATAACACGCGTCCAGCCGGTGGGGTTGGAAAGCGTGGTGTTGGACGGGCCGGCAAAATCAAAAGGAGTTGAGGTGACCGTGGCCGAACCGACCGAACTTGTATCAATGCGCCAAGAAGTGTTGGGCATATCGGATTCCGCAATCGGGTAAGAACCGATTTCAACAGATCCATCAGTGACCAAGCTGGCGGCTTGGGCGGTTGAGGCCGGCATGAACGCAAAAAAAGTTGCGGACAAAATCCCAACCGTCAAACCGGTGAGCAGATTTTTCATAATGAAAAAATAAAATGTAAGTTATTAACAATACTAAAAAACATTATATCATTTTTCGGATATATATACCACTTAATCGGATGCAAACTGTGTATTAAATATTCAAGACAGCCAATGCGCCTTCGATTACCGCGTCCGTAACACGGCGAGCGGATTTGGCATCACCAACGACATGAACTTGAGGAACCGCGAACTTGAGTTTGTATGCAAAACTTTCATCGGGCTTGGAGCCGGCGCAAAGCACAACCGTATCGGAGGCGATATGCTGTTTGCCTTTTTCGGCGGTGTGAGCGAAAACTCCATTGGGTTCGATTTTAAGGACGCGGGTTTTAAGCATTATTTTGACACCGAGTTTATCGAGACGCTGTAACAATAAATAACGATCATCCATCGGGGCTTCGAGAGCGATTTGATCGGTTAATTCGATTAAGGTGACATCGTGCTTTTTGGCGGCCAAATATTCGGCGGTCTGCGAGCCCAAACAACCTCCGCCAACGATAATAACTTTGCCTTTGGCAACAGACGTACCGTCGAAAAGATTACGGGCGATGATGACATTGGAATTTTCGACTCCGGGTATTTTGGGCATGGCCGGAGTGGAACCAGAAGCGACAATGGCCGCGTCGTATCCGCCGGACTTGGCATCCTCCAGCGTGCATTTGTGGTCCAGAATCACTTCGATGGGCAGAGCTTTGATTTGGCGCAGTAATGATTTGCGGAAAGACTCCCAATCATTTCTATGCGGGAGAGTGGAAGCGGGAATAAGCTGACCGCCAAGCACGGATGACTCTTCGTAAAGCGTGACCTTGTGACCGCGCTCGGCGGCGATAATTGCGGCCGATAAACCGGCAGGGCCTCCACCGATGACCAGAAGTTTTTTGGGTGATTGTTCTTGTTGGCCAAATTGGATTTCGCGGCCGCATTTGGGGTTGACCGTACACCAAACATCTTGACCGGCGAATAAGCGGGAGATACAGCCTTGATTGCAGGCTATGCAGGGATTGATATCTTTGTCTTTGCCGGCTTTGGCTTTTTTGGGCCAATCAGGATCGGCAAGCAATGAACGGCCGACGGCGATAAAATCAGCCGAGCCTTCTTTGAGAGTTTTTTCGGCCAGCTCGGGCGTGCGGATTTTGGCGACGGCGATGACAGGGATTTTAACTTTTTTCTTGATGGCTTTGGCAAGCGGGATGTTAACACCGTCTTTGACGGCCATGGGTGGAATAAGATGGCCCTTGGCATAAGAACCGTAATTACCGGATGTAACATGCACAGCATCGGCGCCGGCGGCTTCGAGAAGCTCGGCGACTTTGATCATATCTTTGAGTTCGAGACCGCCCTCCACCATTTCTTCGCCGGAAATGCGGACAATGACCGGATAAGTCGGATCTACAGCAGACTGCACGCTATCCATTATTTCCAATAAAAAGCGCATGCGGTTTTCGAAACTTCCGCCGTAGCTGTCGGTGCGGGTATTGGAGAATGGTGAGAGGAATTGCTGAATGAGATAGCCGTGCGCGGCATGGATTTCGACGGCATCAAAACCGGCTTTCTTGGCGCGCGCCGCGGCTTTGCCGAAATCTTTAACGATTTTTTTGATTTCTTTTTGAGTGAGGGCGGAAGGCTTTTCCTGCATGACGGGACAAGGTATGGCGGAAGGCGCCAGTGGTTTTTTACCGGTTATGGCGGAAACGGTTTGACGGCCGGCGTGATAAAGTTGAATAGCGATGGCCGCGTCGTGATCGTGAGCAACTTGAACCAGTTTTTTCAGCCCGGGCAAACAAGCATCGGAGTGAATACCGAGTTGATTCAGAAATCCCCTGCCCTCAAGATTGACATGAGCCGCCTCCAGGATAAGCAAACCCGTACCGCCAAAAGCGATGCGGTTGATGTGCTCGATATAACGATCCGTAGCTTTGCCCGAAGCATCGGCATAATTGCGCACCATAGGCGGCATAACCAATCGATTTTTGAGCTTGAGCGTGCCAATCTTGGCTTTGCTGAACAATTTTGGGTATTGCATATATACTGATAAATAGTTGTAACGCCTTAACGGGGCAAGACGGTTTGCGTAGGGATAAACCTTGTGTTTATCCGTACTAATAAATGACAGCTTGATCTCGTGGTGCGGATAATCACAAGGATTATCCCTACGGAGTCTGGTAGCTAGCGGCTAGTAGCTAGTGGCTAGTAGCTAGCGGCTTTAGTTTAGTATACTTGAAGGGGCAGGATAGCTTAAGTGGATTACTTTTCGGCTTAAATGACATAAAATTGAGCCAAGAACAGTCCCCTTGCCAGTTTGTGGGAAAAATGTTATATTCGGTTTGCCCCTTGGAGGGCTTTTTAAAAAGATTTTTATGAACATTATCGAAAAACTCATCGCCTATCTGCGTTCTTCCAAACACGAGCTAACCAAAGTAACCTGGCCCAGCAAACAAACCACCACCCGCTATTCCGTACTGGTTATTACAGTAAGTGTTGTTGTAGCCATATTTTTCGGACTTTTGGACTACGGACTAAGCGAGGTTGTCAATGTGACCATACTGCAACGAGCAACCCAAACTCGTACAACGGATCAAACTGCGCCGATTGTTCCCACAACCGTTCCTTTGGATGAAGCCGGAGTACAGCCTGAATTTGATTTTGGAAATATTGAGTTTGAATCAGAAGATCCGAATGCCGAAGTAAATATCGAAACCCTACCCATCGAAGAATAAATATGCCAAAACAAACCCTAGATCTCGGCCGAAGATGGTACGCGATCCACACATATTCCGGATACGAAGAGGCGGTTGCCGATAACTTAAAGCGCCGTATCGATTCGTTTGGAATGCAAGATAAAATTTTCAATGTCTTGGTGCCCATCGAAAAAAAGATTAAGATCAAAAACGGCAAACGCAAACTGGTTGAAGAAAAGATTTTTCCGGGCTATGTACTGGTGGAAATGATTGTGACCGATGACTCTTGGTATATTGTGCGCAATACACCCAGCGTGACCGGTTTTATCGGAACGGGCACAACGCCATCTCCTCTTTCCAAGGAAGAAGTGGATTACTTGGTCAAACGTTCCGGCACCGCGGAAGAGCCGGCTTATCAAATAGACATTCAAGTCGGATCACCGGTCAAGATCGGCGATGGACCGTTTAAAGGATTCGAAGGCAAAGTCATCGAGATCGACGGTTCCCGAGGCAAGGTTAAAATCCTGGTCTCCATGTTCGGCCGCGAAACCCCGCTTGAGTTGGACTTTACACAAATCAAAAAGATATAATTTTAAGTTAAAAGTTCATCAAGCTTATAGTTCATCAAGAGAAGCTTAGGTGACTCCTGATGAACTTTAAGTTAAAAGTTTATCAAGCTTAAAGTTCATCAAGAGAAGCCCAGGTGACTCCTGATGAACTTGTTACTTTAAACTTGATAAACTCACAAGGAACTTGTAATTTAGATTGTAAACGGTGCGGATGTGATGTTTTTCCCGCTTAAGGGAATCGCTTCTCGTCACCTCCGGAAACGTTTATAAACCTTGTCATGTAACATGTAACTTGTAACATGTAACAATTTTGCTACATGTTATATGTTACATGTTACATGCTACAAGTTACATGAAATATCTATGGCCAAAGCAATAAAAACATTTATCAAATTGCAAATCGAGGGCGGTAAAGCCAATCCGGCTCCTCCGGTTGGTACAGCCCTTGGCCCGCATGGCTTGAACATTGCGGAGTTTTGCAAAAGGTTCAATGATGCGACTCAAGACCGCATGGGCGAAGTTGTTCCCTGCCTCATGACAGTTTACGAAGACAGAACTTACGATTTTATCCTTAAAGTTGCTCCGGTGGCGGAAATGCTAAAAAAAGCCGCGGGCATCAAAAAAGGCTCCGGCAAACCGTTGTCGGATAAAATCGGCAAGGTAACCAAAGCGCAAATAAAAGAAATCGCCGAAAAGAAAATGCCTGATCTTAACTGCCGTACAATTGAATCGGCAATGCGACAGGTGGAAGGAACGGCGAGACAAATGGGACTGGAAGTTGTATAAAAAATCGGGCTGGCGCCCGTTTTTTTATACAACTTCAAATAATAAAGTATCAAATAACAAATAATAAAGATCAATCCAAATGCTTTGCTGCGCTGCGCGAAATAAAAAATAATAATTAATAAATAATAAAGATCAATTCCTCCGCTTGCTTTATTATTTGTTATTTAATATTTGTTATTTAATTATTACGCATCATAGTCTATACTGTAGTTATGGATTTATTTTTAACTTTCTTGCAAATGATTAACTTATTGTTTTTATTAATTTTATTATTGCTCATCGTTGGGCTGGTTTATTTGCTCCGCGATGATAATGATTCCAAATCTATGCAAATGTCCAAATCACAGATCATCAAGACCGTATATTTTTATATGGTTTCGCTGATTGCATTAATGATGGTGGTATTTTCCACCGCGGATTTGATTAACCTGGGGTTAAAGACTTGGGTTTTTCCCAAAGCCTCCTTAAATGAGTGGCGCGAACCTCCGTGCAGTGCAATGATCATTAAAGATCCCACGATAGATCAGACCGAAGAAATGTATCAGCAGAGAATACAGCAATGCGAGGCGGGCAGAATGGATGAAAGCGAGGCCATAGCAATCCGCAACCAACAATCAGCGGTTCGCGATATTTCCTTTCTCGCAGTCGGCATTCCCCTGTTTTTGTATCACTGGATTACGATAAGAAGGGAAAAAGAGCACAAATCCTCTTAATCAACAATTCTTGACGTTTTTGCGGTTTTAAGCTATTCTTAGCCCATTACAATTAACGTGGGAGTCGAGCTGAGCTCGACGACCGAACCACGGGACTATTGGCCAAAGAGGCCGGTCTCAAAAAGATATGCCAAAGCATAGCAAACGCTTTATTGAAGCGAAAAATTTAATCGAAAAAGACAAGCTTTACAATGCCGACGAGGCGTTGGAGTTGGCCAAAAAGACAGCGACCACCAAGTTTACTGGCAGTGTTGAGGTGCATGTTCGTTTGGGTATTGATCCTAAAAAGACGGATCAAGTTGTGCGCGCCACAATCGTGTTCCCGAACAGCATCGGCAAGACCCGCCGTATCGCGGCTTTTGTATCCGCTGATAAAGAAAAGGATGCCAGGGATGCGGGTGCGGATATTGTTGGCGGTGAGGAATTGATTAATGAAATAGCAGCCAAAGGCAATATTGATTTTGATGTGGCGGTTGCGACCCCGGATATGATGCCTAAGTTGGCCAAGCTTGCCAAAGTTCTTGGACCAAAAGGCCTTATGCCCAACCCCAAGACAGACACAGTGAGCCCCAATGTTACAAAAATGGTTGAAGATTTAAAGAAAGGAAAAGTCGCTTTCAAAAACGACCAAACCGGTATCATTCATCAAATCATCGGCAAAACAGATTTGGAGACAGGTAAACTCAAAGAGAATATGCAGGTTTTGATGGATGCCATCAAAAAAGGCAAACCATCATCCGCCAAAGGAACTTATCTCAAGAATGTAACAGTGACAACAAGCATGGGCCCCGGAATCCCGGTTGATACATCAAACTTCACATAACAAAAACAGCCTTAGGGCTGTTTTTAAATTAAGAATTATGAATTAAGAATTATGAATTAAGAATTTACGTAACGCTTCGCGTTCTATTAATATATACATAATCAAGTACCAACATTCTTAATTCATAATTCATAATTCTTAATTGGTATTTGGTAATTGGTATTTTATGTCGTGATTGACATGCTTGTGTCCGTAATTGATAATTAGCGGGTTATGCCAAAGATGATAATTGGATTTGTTGGTCAAGCCGGTGCCGGCAAGGGTACGGCGGCCGAAATGCTGGCCAAGAATGCGAATGCGCAAACTTTTACGTTCAGCGATATATTGGCGGATTTGCTCAAAAGGTTGTATATGGAAAAATCCCGCGACAATTTGATTAAAATATCCACGGCTTTACGCGAAGCTTTTGGGCAGGATGCGTTGGCCAATGTCATGGAAAAGCAAGTACAGCAATCGCCGGCTGATATTGTGATAGTGGACGGGATACGCAGAATGGAAGATATTGAAGATCTAAGCAAAGATCCCAGGTTTCATTTGGTGGAGATCTGGGCGCCTCCGGAAGTGAGGTTTGAGAGATTAAAGAACCGCAACGAAAAAGCCGGCGAAGGTGATATGACTTGGGAAGAGTTTACGGCTCTGGGAGAAAGAGAGACGGAAAAGACAATTGCCGGAGTAGCGGAACAGGCCAAAAATAGGGTTGATAATAGTGGGGACTTGGAAGAATTTAAAGAAAAGCTTGAGACGCTTGTGCAAAGCTACTAGCTTCTAGCCGCTAGCTGCTAGCAAAACGTTTATAACCCCGAAGAATTCGCTGTGCTAATTTTCAGGGCGGGCTGTTTGTAACGAGTTCAGTAACATTGTCATTTCGAACGAACGTGAGAAATCTCCGCATATCAACAGGGTTGGTTATAACGGTGGAGATTTCTCACATCCGATTCGAAATGACAAACCATGGTTGGTTTGGCTAGTGGCTGGTGGCTCGAAGCTAGAGGCTTAAAAAATTATGCAGATAAAAATTACACGGCTTCGTGATGATGTGGAGGTTCCCAAGTATCAGACAGAGGGGGCGGCGGCTTTTGATTTGGCGAGCGCGGAACAAGCCGTGATACCGGCCAAGGGATTTAAATTATTGCCAACAGGGCTGGTGATTGCGGCGCCAAAAGATCATGTATTGATATTGGCGGCAAGATCGAGTTTGTTTAAGAAAAAAGGTTTGGTTTTGGCCAATGGAATAGGCGTGGTGGATAGTGATTATTGCGGTCCTGAGGATCAAATATTTCTTGCCGTTTATAATCCTACGGATGCGGAGGTTATAGTTGATGCGCATGAGAGAATAGCGCAGGGAATGATTATGCCGGTTGTCAGAGCTGAATTTACGGAAGCCGATGCGGAAGGTGAAAGCCGGGGAGGGTTTGGATCGACGGGATGAACGAAATAAGATTAAAGTTCATCAAGTCTAAAGTTCATCAAGAGTTACTTGAGTCGCTCTTGATAAACTTGATACTTTAAACTTGTTACTGAAGTTATTGCGAGTTAAATGCGCGTGTGCCAAAGTAGAGGCCATGTGTTTTTTTTAATTAATTATTTAAGCTAAATATGGCTTGTATGGCTGTTAGCTTGATAAATTGAAAATGATTATGCCTGTGGATAAATCGATGCCCAAAGCTCCGCTTCTGCAACCCGCGGATAAAAACCAACCGCGTATTTATTGGATGAACCGGATCAAAACCCAAAGAGAGGATGGCTCCCCTGTTTTGTTGGAGCCGACACCCGAGCAATTGGCTGTGGCATTTGCCAAGTGTTCCAGATCCTCAACCCCATTTGATCAAAATGTTGATGATGTGAGCTTGGAATCGGCGGCCGCTTTTCATGAAAAGTGGGTGGTTGGTTATGGACATGGCTCGGTGGCCGAGCACGCGGTGGCGGCCGTGGGCATAGAAAATATCCCCCAGGTGGTGGTGAAGATTTTGGAAGATTGCCGGTTGTGCTCGTTTACGGAAAAATCTTCGCGCTACCAAGTTTTTACGCGCGACCGCGTGGCTGTGCCGGCAACACTGAAAAAGAGTCCTTACATGATCGAGGTGAACCAACTGTTTGATAAGCTTTATGGATTATACGACGAGTGCTACAAATTACTGGAGCCTGTCATGAGCGAAAAAAACCCCCAGGGATCTTTGTCGGACGGCGCGTATAAAGCCGTTTTGAGAGCCTTGGTGTGCGACAGGGTAAGATATTTATTACCATCTGCCAGTTTGACCATGGTGGGCATGACTGCCAATGCGCGCAACTGGGGTTTTGCGATTTCCAAACTGCTTTCGACCGATGATTCCATAGCGCAAACCGTGGGGCAAACGATTAAAGATTCTTTGCGCGGACCGGAGAGTGGAAACCCTGATGAAGCATTGGCAAAATATCCTTTGCCAACATTGCTCAAGTACGCGGATCCCAATCCTTACAGGATGCAAACTCCGGAAAAATTATCCCAAATGGTTAAAGAGATGATCGGAGAGCATAGGATTGATAATGACCGAGTGGAAAAGAGTGTAATCTGCACTTTTGATGACGCTATGGCTGAAAAACGCATCGCGGCTTCGTTATTGGCTCTGCATGGCAATTTGAGCCAAAATCAAGCTTTGGATTTATTGGCCGAAAAACAGGAGTTGACGGAAAAGATTATCACCGAAGCTTTGGCTCTGCGCGGACCGCACGACCCTCCGCCCCGCGCTTTTGAGCATGCTTGGTTTCAGCATCAAATAGTCATGGATTACGGAGGCTGGAGGGATATTCAACGTCATCGCATGTGCACGCAAAGCAATCAACCATTGGGAACGGATTTGGGTTATGATACGCCGGTGGAAATCGAGGAAATCGGCAAAGTCAAAGATTATATGGCGGTAATGGATATGGCGCGCGACTTGAATCACAAATTGCTGGGAGCGGGACTTGTGAACGAAGCCGAATATGTTGTACCCATGGCGTACAGACGCAGATTGGTTATCAGCTGGAATGTGCGCGAGTTGTTTCATTTCATCGAATTGAGGAGTGGCAAAAAAGGCCACCCCAGCTATCGCAAAATCGCGCAAGAGCTGTGGCACAGCTTAAACGAAACCCATCCGCTGATTGCCTCTTTTATCAGAGTGGATATGAGCGAGACGGGTATTTCGACATTGGGTGAGAAGCCGAAAGGATTCTGATGCTCGCATGCGCTCGCCCAAATTAAGAATTATGAATTAAGAATTAAGAATTTCGGAGGTTTCTATCGAGCTCAGCTCGACTTCGGCATTTTTTATAAAAAATCCCGCGTTCAGCAAACGAGGGAAAGTTAGATCTCCTTAGAATCTACACTTGGGACAAGACGAACTTGAGAAGCGACGAGTTGGATCTCCTCCAGCAAATCTTCCAATGACTTGATATCAACCGCGAACCTAACCCCATCCTCCTCTGAAAGGACCGTACTCTGCGCATCATGATGCAGTTTGGCTACACGGCTTCGCATCTCGCACATCTCTTGATCGTGTTTGGTTTGCAGGCTATGCAATTTGGCGATATAGTCCGCCAAATGTCCGCGAAGCAGAGCGATATGCGTTATCAAACAGGCGGCGTGAGCTAAGCTCTGGCCATCCGGACTACTTAGATACTGTTCGTAACTAAGAGAACGACTGTTAACAGATCCAGCCATGATCCATCTCCTTTTGAAAGTTCGTGGCACAGCTGTTAGTATTATAGACATTAGGCCTTTTGTCAAGGTATTGCACTTATGCCAAAATGATTGATATATGATTAAAAGGCAACAAAACGATGGTTTACATATTGTGATTGAAGGGATTGATGGGTCGGGGAAATCGACTGTGAGCGGGGCATGCGAGGAGTGGGCCAAGGTGAGGAGTGTGAGTTTTTTTAATGTGATTGAGTTTGCGGAGCGTGAATGGCGATTGCCGAGTTTGGATGAGATTGGTGAGGCGACTGGGTTGCTAACGGCCGAGCCGACTTTTTGTTGGACAGGGAAAGCGATTCGCGATGAGATAATTGCCAAGCGCGAGGGCGAGAGCGAGGCGCGTTATGATGGTTGGGAAACAGCACATGCTTTTGCGGTTGACAGGTTGGTACAATTTCGACGTTTGATAATCCCCTTTCTGCAAAACCACCCGGAAAGAATTGTCATTCAAGATAGAAGTTTGGCTTCGACGCTGGCTTATCAACCTTTACAAGATCAGAGTTTATCGACCGAGAGATTGTTGGAATTACCCGGAAACAGACAAACGATTGAGTTTTATCCAACGTTGTTATTGTTGATCAGGACGGAGGCCTCGGCGGCCATGGCCAGATTAGAGGCTCGCACCGAAAAACAGGATCAGGTTATTTTTGAAGAGGCGGATTTTCAGACAAAGTTGGTACAGAGATTTTTGTCGGATGAGGTATTAGGACCGTTTGAAAGAGCCGGAAGCAAAATCGGCGCGGTAGACGGTAATTTAAGCATTGAACAAGTGGCGGATAATGTTCGCGCGCTTTTGTCGCGCGAATTGCCGGAATTTGGTATAATTAAATCATAAGTTATATTATTACGTTAATAACGTTTATAACGTTCATAACGAGTTAAGTAGTTATTTGGTAAATTCTCTTTAACCCTCTATGCTCTTGGGACTTCAGGAAAACCTGTTTACCTGTTTTTCAAGTCCCTGATAAGGGATTTAGGGTTGTGCTAAAACGACTACTTGTTATGAACGTTGCAAGCTTGTAACGTGAAACACAAATTATTATGTTAAAACCCGCAGAAGCCAAGCAGGCTTTAATGAGCAATCTGGGAATATTGCTCGTGCTCGTTTTTTGGCCTTTGGTAACAGCCATCATTTCGGGCGTCTTAAATATTATCGGATTCGAAGGAACTTGGATGATCGGTTTGGCATTGATTTTGGCGTGGCTGGGAGCTTTTATCTGGTTTATCGTCAGGCTCTGGAAGCTGGCACCGGAAATCAATGTTTCACCCTATGCCTCGCTGTGGCTGTTATTGCCTTTTGTGGGCATATTTTTTGTGGCCATGCTATTCTTGGAGCCCCTTAAATATATATCCGACAATAAACCGGCCAATAAACAATTGCCGTTAACTTGGAGATTAATCAAAGAAAGTTGGCAAATTTACAATGTAAATTTCAAAGTATTAATCAAATCGGCAATCGGTTTTATTTACCTGGGCTTGATACTCGGAGCATCGGCGGGATTGGCAACGGTTTGGCCGTTATGGAACATAATGCATCTGGTTATTTCGCTGTTATCTCTCTTCGCGATAATATGGATCAGTATCAAGATATTTTATACAGCAGCTCAACTGGAAGAAGGCAAAACTCCCAAAGGCAACGAATCACAACTGGCCAATAAAAACTTCTGGCAATATTTTATCGTCGGCTTGCTGGTCTTATTAATTACCGCCGGTCCTTTAGCGGCCACGGCTGTTTTAATCGGAATTATCAGCATTGCTTTTACAGCTCCCATGTTTAACGGAGACCCGACGGCCGCAAGCAACATCCTGCAATCATTGCAAGACAATGTGGTTTTGCTGTTCGGGGGAGGTTCGTTATTGGCAGTACTCTTTTTAGCTTCTTGGATTTGGATGATTTACAAATCCATTCAGCTCTCGCAAGCAATGCCGGCATTGTTGTTAAACGGGCAAACGGGCATGAATGCATTAAGAGAGTCATCCCGCATAATCAAAAACCGCTGGTGGGGCATGTTTTGGAAGAACCAATTATGGGGCTATGTGATTGGTATGGCCTACTTTATTTTGGCTTTGGCCATGGGCATCATTCTGATTATTCCCATCTTGCTGATACAATTCACAAATTACGCGGCTCCTTTAACAGAAATCTTTGATCAGATGCTGGGCGGTGTTTTGCAAATGTTACTGGCGCCGTTGGCATTCATTTTTATGATCAAACTTTACCGAGCCTTCCGAAAAACAGCGGAATAAACAAGACCAAAGTTTACCCCACTAAGTAACAAGTTCATCAAGTCTAAAGTTCATCAAGAGAAGCTTAAGATGCTCTTGATGAACTTGTTACTTTATACTTGATGAACTCGTTATGAACTTTTTACTTTTTACTTGACGAACTTCCAAGTTGTTTTTGACGTTATGTTCCGTGTGGTTTAGTATATTTGTATTATGAAATTGATTCCGATTATCGGTTTGGAAATACATGTTCAGCTGAACACAAAAAGCAAGATGTTTTGTTCTTGCGCCAATGTGGATGATGGGACGGCTCCCAATACGGCCATCTGCCCGATTTGCACCGGCCAGCCCGGGGCATTGCCCGCTTTAAACGAAGAAGCTCTTAAAAAAGGAATTTTGGCCGGCATGGCTTTGAATTGCACCATACCTGATACAAGCGCTTTTGACCGCAAGAATTATTTTTATCCGGACTTACCCAAAGGTTACCAAATTTCGCAATTCGGGCTTCCGGTGGCTTTAAACGGCAATGTAACCGTTGAGATTCCCGAAGATGCCCTGCCAGGCCGTGAGGTGGTTCGTATAGGCATTACACGAGCACATTTGGAGGAGGATGCGGCCAAGAATTTTCACGCACCGGAAGGGGTAGACGGCAGACCCGCGACCCTTGTGGACTACAATCGATCGAGCACTCCCCTCTTGGAAATTGTCACTGAACCTGATTTCAGAGCTCCGGTTGAAGCCAAGTTTTTCTTGCAAGAGTTACGAGCTATCATGCGTGCCGTAAGGGCCTCCAATGCGGATATGGAAAAAGGGCAAATGCGTTGTGATGTGAATATTTCGATGATGGAAGTTGATGAGTACGGCTATCCGGTTAAAAGCACTTTAAATCCGCGCACAGAAGTTAAAAACCTGAACTCGTTCAGAGCCGTGGAAAGAGCTATTGCTTATGAAATGCAAAGACAGAGCGCACTTTACGAAGCTCATACGCCTCCCGTTGAAGCAACGCGCGGATGGGATGATGCACAAGGCAAAACCATTGAACAGCGCACCAAAGAGTCCAGCGCCGATTACCGCTATTTTCCGGAGCCTGATTTGCCTCCGCAAGACTTGCGAGATATCCGCGAAATAATGAAAAGCCGTTTACCCGAATTACCGGCGCAGACACGTTTGAGATTGATGCAAGATTATGGCTTTTCCAAAGCCAATGCCGCGTTTTTTACGGCCAATGACGGGTACGTGGAATATGTGGAGCGAATAATGAGCGAGCTGGCGGGTTGGCTGGAAACATCCGATGATCAAATAAAGAGCGGAGCGGAAGCTCTGGAAGATAAAAAGCAGGTTTTTGCCAAATTGGTTGGCGGTTGGCTGACAAGCAAGCTGGCCGGATTATTGGCTGAAAAAAATCTTACGATCAAAGAAGCCAATATAGATCCCGAGAATTTTGCGGAGTTTATCCATCTCTTGGAGAAAAAGGCCATTAACAGCACAAACGGGCAAAAGCTATTGCAGATGATGCATGAAACGGGTGGAGATCCATCCAATTTGATGGAAACGCATGATTTGGGACAAAATATGGACGAAGGAGAATTGGAAGCGACAGTGAAAAGAGTTTTGGAGGATAATGCGGATAAAGCCGAAGAAGTTAAAAACGGCAAAATGCCGTTGATCAAATGGTTTGTGGGTGTGGTAATGCGCGAAACCGAAGGCAAGGCTGATCCGATGAAAGTGGAAACGGAGATACGCAAACAACTGGACATTTAAGTCAAAAGTTTATCTCACCAAGTAACAAGTTCATCACACAAAGCAACAAGTTCATCAAGTATAAAGTTCATCAAGAGAAGCATGAGTAACTCTTGATAAACTTTAGACTTTCAACTTGATGAACTCGTGAAGTGATACCAAGTCCTGATAAGTTCCATGGCTTGTTTTTCGTTTTTGGCCCAATTGATGCGAGTATCTTTTTTAAACCAAGTTTCTTGCCGTTTGGCGTATTGATATGTGGCGCGTTTTGCGCGCTGGATAGCCTCGTCGAGCATAATTTCGCCGCGAATATAGGCGGCGATTTCGCGATAACCGATAGAAGTCATAGCCGGAGCGTTCCAGCTTATTCCCCCATCATGCAAACGGCGCACTTCTTCGGGCCAGCCTTCTTCCATCATGCGAGTAATGGATTGGTTGATACGCTCCCGTAAAACTTCACGAGGCCATTTAATACCGACTTGAAAAGCATCAATAACCGGCGTGAGCTTGACTCTTAATTGAGAGACGGGTTTGCCGGTAAATGTGCAAATCTCCAAAGCGCGGATAACACGACGGGGATTTTTGAGATCTACGCTGGTTTCGGCATCAGGATCCATCTTTAATAAAAGATCCACCAGCTTGTTCAGTGGTTGTTTTTCGTATGATGAGCGCAGTGATGGATTGGGTGGAACTTCGGGAATGGCAAAATTGTCAACCAAAGCTTTAATATACAAACCGGTTCCTCCGACGATAACGGGGAGGTGACCGCGGCGATGAATGCCGTTGATGGCTTTTAAAGCGACACGGCGCCATTCGGCCACGGACATAATTTTTTTAGGATCCATGAAATCCATAAGATAATGAGGGATTTCGGGATAAGGCGATTCTTGTCCGGGAAGATCTTCGGGGTTGATGCCCAGTTTTTCGTAATCTCGAGAGTAAGGGACTCTGACCAGATAAGAGCTATGCCCCAAAAATTTACCGCGCCTGCCGGGCGGCTTGCCTGTACCGATGGTTAATTTGCGGTAAATTTGACGCGCATCGGCGTTGATGATTTCCCCGTTCAGTTCGCGGGCGATTTTAAGACTGACTCCGGTTTTGCCCGATGAAGTGGGGCCGAGTATAACAAGCACCCGCGGCAATTTATTGTCTTGCTTGGCCGAGGGGACTTGATTATTCAGCATAATGATTAGACTGATTATTCGGAACCAGGGACAGGATCTATAGAATCTTCGGCTGTCCGACTTTTATTTTCCTGTTCCCATTGCTTATATTCTTCGCACTCCCGGCCGAATAAAGGATCCGCCAGATTGGCGCAAATGACAGGATCAGCCATGATCTCTTCGTAGGCTGTAAGGCAGGTAATACGGGGAATATCGTTTTGATTGCACAGATTGGGATCTTTGGCGGCGAGAGCTTTATCCAAATAACAAGCAAAAGGGTATTCAGCCTCGGAACAATTGGCGGATAAGCGAGGCTCCATATCAGTTTTATTACAACCGGCCGCGAAAAAGACGGCTATGATAAAAAATGGCAAAAAGTATTTCATAGCTTTATTATAACAACTTATTCGGCACTTGGCACGATTTCGCCTTCCAAAATCCAAGTCATGGGTTTGGTGATTTTAGCCGTGATGATAGATCCGGGTTCAACTTTCAAGCCATGTGATTTTATGCGCACTCTCTTGAATTCGGAATTTGTACCCAATAACCACTCTCCATCAATGCTCTCGACAAAAACTTGGGTGTTTTTATCCTGATATATTTGATTTTTACGTTCCGTTATTTCTTCCATCAAGGATTGGATGGTTTGCCATCTTTGTTTTTTGATTTCCGCGGGTACGTCGTCGGGATAAAGACGTTGGCTCAGAGTGCCGGAACGCGGAGAATATTGTGCGGTATAGCAAATATCATAATCGCAGGCTTTGTAGAGATCGACGGTATCCATAAAATCAGCATCGGTTTCACCGCAATAGCCCACTATGATATCCGTTCCCAAGGCTATGCCGGGGCGGGCTTTTTTGATTTGATCGATTATATCCAAATATTTTTCACGCGTGTACTTACGATTCATTTTGCGCAGAATTTCGTTGGAGCCGGATTGCACGGGCAAGTGGAGGTAGTTGATTTGTTTGGGAAGAGCGAGGGCGTGGATAACCTGTTCATCCATCTGCATGGGGTGTGCGGCAGTGTAATGCAAACGCTCGATACCCTGAATTTGATTAATCTCCCAAAGCAGAGCCGCGAAATGATTTTGATAAGGATTATGTGAGTGAAAACCGCTGGCATCGGGAGCTTTGTAAGCGTTAACGGTTTGGCCCAAGAGAGTGATTTCTTTAATACCTTTTTGCGCCAAATCGCGGACTTCAGCGAGAATGTCTTGAAGAGGACGATTGCGGATTAAGCCGCGCGCATAGGGAACCACGCAATAAGCGCAAAAATGATTACAGCCGGTTTGAATGGATACGTAGGCTTGAATCGATGAGGAGCGTAAAGGATTTATTTTCAGATAATCATCAACCTCGTCGCCGGAAATCATCCATTCGGGGCGCAGTTCGGCTATCCAGCGCGGCAGGTGCACCATATCAGCAGTACCAAAAAACAAATCCGCGGTTTTAACGCGCGCTCTCAATTTGCCGTCTTTGTCGCGCCCGGCCATACAACCGGTGATAGCAACCACCAAACGCTCGCCGTTTTTTTTGCGGTTGGCGTATTTTTCCATGAGTCCCATGATGCGGCTTTCAGCATGCTCGCGGACCGAACAAGTATTCAGAATAATCAAATCCGCATCATCCTCGCCCTCGGCAAAAGCAAAACCCGCGTTATTAAGCAACCTCGCCAAACGCTCGGAATCATTGGTATTCATCTGACAACCATAGGTTTTTATGTAGTATTTGGGCTTATTCATGTCATAAGATACTACATTTACCAGCAGGCGAAGTCAATCGACCGGAAAAAGTCATATCAGCTCAGGGTTCATCAAGTATAAAGTAACAAGTTCATCAAGAGTGACTTTAGTTTCTCTTGATGAACTTTAGACTTGATGAACTCCTGCGTTACTAACGTTATTAACGTTATGACTTTATGACCCCGTCATCAGGCCATGCGACCTGACAAGTCCGACAGGGCAGGCGTTACGACTATCCTCGTGCTATAATCAGTTCATATGTCTGATAAAAAATTGACTCCAGAGCAAATCGAGAAAATTCAAGCAATCTTAAAAAGATACCGTGAAGAAACGGATAAGATTTTGGAAGAGCATTATGCCAAGGTTAAGCAAATATTGGCCGAGCAAGATGCTAAGAAGATGGAAGAGCTGAAACGATCAATAACGGAAAACGCATAATAATGCAAAGTGAATAATGCACAATGCATGATGCATAGTGTATGATGCACAATTAAAAATACACAATGAAGCAATCGCTTCCTTCTTAAGGGGCGGGTCGCGATATTATTAATTATATTGTTAATCAAGTACCGACATCATGCATCATACATTATGCATTTTGCATTGAGCTTGGTTGATCAAACACCGACATTCTTAATTCTTAATTTAATTAAGTTCATTTGTTTCGATTTCGAGCAAGCGGTTGTACTTTTCGACACGTTCGGAGCGGGAGAGGGAGCCGGTTTTTATGTATTCGGAACCGCAGGCAACGGCCAAGTCGGCGATGGTGGTATCGTCGGTTTCGCCGGAGCGATGGGAGATTGAGGTGGCAAAGCCGTTTTTATGCGCCATAATGATGGATTCGGCGGATTCGGTGAGAGAGCCGATCTGGTTGACTTTGATAAGAATGGCGTTGCAGGCTTTTTCATCCACGGCTTTTTTTAGGCGGGTGATGTTGGTTACAAGCAAATCATCGCCGACAATGTGTGATTTTTTAGCGAGACGCGATAAAGAACCGGACCAAGCCGCCCAATCATCTTCGGCAAAAGGATCTTCGATGGAGATGAGAGAGTATTTTTTTTGCCAAGCCAAATAGCGATCCAGCAGTTTATCGGAAGTGAACTCACGGCCGGCTTCGGCACGGAATGTGTAGATGGCTTTGGAGCTGTCGTAGAATTCGGAAGCGGCCACGTCGGTTGCCAAGGCCACGTCTTTGCCGGGCTTGTAACCGGCTGATTTTATGGCTTGATTTAAGAGATCAAAAGCGTTTTCAACGTTTTTCAGTTTGGGAGCAAAACCACCCTCGTCACCGACCGTGACCGGAAAGTTTTTTTCCGCGAGGAGATATTTGAGGGTTTGAAATACTTCGGAGCCGATGCGGATGCGGTCGCTCATTTTGCGGGCCAAGGGCACAATCATGCACTCTTGAACATCAAGGCTCCAATTGGCATGAGCTCCGCCGTTAAGCACGTTCATTGTGGCTATTGGCAGAGAAGCTTTACGCGGGAAATTGTAGATTTTGCGCAAGATTTGCCATAACGGTTTTTCCGCCTGAAGAGCGTGAGCTTGAGCGCAAGCCAAGGATACGGAAAGGATAGCGTTAGCGCCGAGTTTTTTCTTGTTTTCGGTTCCATCCAGCTCAAGCATCACATGGTCGATATCTTTTTGACGGCGCACGTCGATGTTTTTGAGGATAGGTGCGATTTTTTTATTGACGTTCGCAACAGCTTTAAGCACACCTTTACCGCCATAGCGTTTTCCGCCGTCGCGAAGCTCAAGAGCTTCGTGCGAGCCGGTAGAAGCGCCGGAAGGGACTTTGGCTTCGGCCGACACGCCGGACTTTAAAGTTACCCGGCAGGCGACGGTTGGATTACCGCGCGAATCAAGGATTTCGCGAGCAACTATTGATTTGATGAGAAAATCTGTTTTAGACATAAGTTGACAAAATAGAGATTATATTGTATATTATTATCATCACGATGAGGGCAGGTTCATAAGTTTTTGTGCTTATGCAATTGGCCCTCTTTTTTTGTATTCCAGTTTATTTCTTAAATTATTCATAAAATCAATTTTATCAGCCGCCGCGTCTCGTAATAATGTGGAATATTTTTTGCTGTTGGGAACCATGAGCCTATAAAGTTTTTTGTTTTCTTTTAAATACCGAATAAGACAAGCGAAATCTCCATCACCCGTAACAACTAATGCTTCGTGATAATTATTGTACTGTATCATTGTATGTAAAACCAGCTCCGCATCAACATTTCCTTTGACTTTCCCGTCAGGCAAAAACATACAAGGTTTAAATATCAAGACAAACCCCGCTTCTTGTAAAAATGAATACAGTCGCTGATTATTTATGTTAAAACCAATAAATAAATATACCTTGGTAATGCAATGCTTTTCATCAAGGTATTTCTTGAATCTAGCAAAATCCAAAACCCATCCCTGATCCCGAATGGCAAGATTGAGATTTTGACTATCTATAAAAGCGTAAATAATTTTATTTGATTTTTGCATTGATAAATATATTAGATTGGAAAAGCAAAATTTTACTGTTTACGTTTCGATAATTTTCCGGTTTTCTTTTTGGCGGTTAGGGATTTTTGCTTGACCGCCCTCTTTTTATCAGATGACGCTTTTTTCTTTGCCGGCGCTGTTTTTACCTTGGGTTGTTTTTCCAGCAGCGCGATTATACCGGGGATTTTGCCTCCGGTTGCGATAAACTCCAATAAAGCACCGCCGGCTGTGGAAATGTAATCAAACCAATCATCCATGCCGGTGGCGATTGCCAACGGAATGGTGTCACCCCCGCCGACCATGCCATAGGCCTTACCGCGCGCGCGGGATGCGATGGCATAACCCAAAACCATGGAGCCATGCGAAAAAGCTGTCATTTCAGCCGCGCCAACCGGGCCGTTCCAGAGAATTGTTTGGGCGGATTTAATGATTTTAGACCATTCTTGCATGGTTTTGGGGCCGATGTCACCAATCATTTCATTGGTTTTGACGTCTTTCAGGCCGGCGCGGCGCAGACCTGAATCGGCTTTTAGGGATTTGCCGACGACAAAATCTTGCGGAAGTATAATTTTTTTATTTTTAACCAATTGAGCGGCCAGCTTGACACTCCCCTCTTCCAGATAAGATTTGCCGATTTGGATACGTTTGGCTTTTAAAAACGGATGAGCCATGGCACCGCCAATGAGAATCAGATCCGCTTTTTTCAGCAGAGCGGACAAGACGGGAAGCTTGGTAGACAGTTTGGCTCCGCCGATTAAAGCTACAAAAGGTTTCTTGGGTTTTTCGAGCAGTTTGGAGGCTGAGGATACTTCATTTACGAGCTCGGGACCAGCATAATGAGGCAGGAGCTTGGCGACAGCATGAACAGAAGTATGTTTGCGATGGCATGATGCAAAAGCGTCGTTGATATAGATATCGGCCAAAGAAGCGTAGAAGCCGGCGAGTTTTTTATCATTGGTTTCCTCACCTTTATAAAAGCGGACGTTTTCGAGCAAGAGTACGGATCCGTTTTTAGCTGATTGGATGGCTTGTTTTATTTCGATCAAACCCTCTTCGGTTTCCAAATCTTCACCGCAATACATGATAGGATCGCCGAGATAGCCTTCGGCATAAGGAAGCAACTGCACGGTGGAGAGGTTGTGCTCACGGCCTTTGGGACGGCCAAGATGCGTGACCACGATTGTAACCGCGCCTTGTTTTTTGAGCCATTTGATGGTTTCGGCAGAGCGCTCGATTTTAAGCAGATCGCCTTCGGTGGGAACCTCGTGCAAAGGCATATTCCAATCAACGCGCAAAAGAACACGCTTACCTTTTAATACGGCGTTTTTAGCCAATGTCTGAATTTTATTCATATCTCAATATAATACCAATTACAAGGAGTAACGTCGAACGGATAATAAAGCCATAAGTCTAAAGTTCATCAAGATCAAAGTCCATCAAGAGTAACCTTAGCTTCTCTTGATGAACTTTAGACCTTAAACTTGATGAACTATTTTTGTTACTCTTGATGAACTTTAGACTTTAAACTTGATAAACTGATTAGTTATATTCCCAGTTCGATGATGACTATTTCGGGCGGGTTGAAGAGGCGGGCGCGACAGCCGACCTCGCCCAAGCCTCCGGTGATGATTGTTGGTATGCCTTTGATGATTTTGCGACCAATGTCAGCTCTGCGGCCAAAAACAGAGGGTACATGCAATGCTCCGATAACAGGAAAACGAATTTGACCGCCATGGGAATGGCCGGCCAGCGCCAAATCGGTTTGTCCTTCGGGAATATCTTGTATCAAATCAGGCTCATGGATGAGAGCTATGTGAGGAGTGCCGTCTTGTCGTTGCAAGATCTTGGAATTGCCGATTCCGTAATAACCGTCATCAGCCCCGGAAAGGCGAAGTTCTTTGCCTTGTATGGTTAAACTGACGCCTGTGTTTATAAGACTTTGCAGACCGTATGAGCTTAATTTTTGACTGATAAGTTTGGGATTATCTTGATAATCGTGATTGCCTAAAATAAAAAAACCGCCGTAAGTTGTTGCGAGATTTTTGATTGGCTCGAATGCTTGAATGTCAATCGCATCATGTACGACCATGTCTCCGCCGACAAGCAACAGATCGGGTTTTTCGGCTTGCAGTTTGGTGACAATCTTTTCCACCCATGACTTGCTTTTTTTGGGTTGCAGATGCAAATCGGAGATGAATGCGACCTTGAGCCAAACACTTGGCGAAGCACCGATGCTTTCGCGATATCGCGATATTTTAATGCGCTTGGGAGCCAAGAAAATGCCGTATGCGAGCATTAACTCGCCCAAGAACATGGCATAAGCCAAATACAGCCACTGATTACCCATAATGACTCCGAAGACTCCAACAATCAAACCTAACATGGCAAGCAAAAACATGAGTATATCAAATACCGCAAAAGTTTCTATTGATTTTTGCAAGTCGAGTTTTGGCACAATTATTACAGTATTTTACCTAAAGCCAGAGCCATTTCCGCCAAACGATGCGAATATCCCCATTCATTATCATACCAAGCAAAAACTTTAGCCAGATCGCCGTCGATAACTTTTGTCATGTTTAGATCGATAATCGTGGAATACGGGTTGCCGATTATATCGGTTGAAACGATGGGTTCATCTGTGACAGCGAGGATGTTTTTCCATCTCTTTTGTTTTGAGGCTTTAATGAAAGCGTTATTGATTTCTTGAGCCGTAGCTTTCCGCTTGAGGAGAGCCGTGATATCGGTTAGCGAGCCGACGATGGCGGGAACCCGAACAGCGACACCATCGAACTTGTCGTCCAATCCTTTAATGACTTCGGTGACAGCAATGGCGGCCCCGGTTGTGGTGGGAACAATGTTTTGTGCAGCGGCGCGAGCACGGCGAAAATCTTTATGCGGACCGTCTTGAATATTTTGATCGGCCGTATACGCGTGAACCGTTGTCATGCCGGCTTTTTTTATGCCAAATTCATCCAGCAAAACCTGCATGGCGGGTGCGATGCAATTGGTGGTGCACGAAGCATTATTGATGACGTGGACATTCTTTTTGAGTTGTTTTTCATTTATGCCCATGACATGAGTCGGAACTCCGCCACCCTTGGCGGGCGCGCTGATTATGACGTGTTTGGCTCCGGATTTGATGTGCGTACTCGCCTTTTCCAAATCCGTAAAAAAACCGGTACATTCCAAAACCACATCTATTTTAAGATCTTTCCACGGCAAATTGAGAGGATCTTTTTCAGCGAAGACCGGAATTTTTTTACCGGCTACGATTAAAGATGATTTTGTATGTGATACTTTTTCATGATAACGACCGTAAGCCGTATCGTATTCCAAAAGATGAGCCAGCGTGGCAGTATCGGTTAAATCGTTAATGGCCACAACGTTGAAACCCGATTTTTTAAGGCCGGCTTTTAAAGTATTACGGCCGATTCGGCCAAAACCGTTAATTGCTATACGAGGCATAAAGTTGATTTGGTGATGATTTTAAATTAATCGATGCTGATTTCTCTTTCGCCGGAAATTTGCATTTCACCGGACTCGGTCAGTTGATATTGAATTATGGCGACAGTGCCGTTGTTTAACCAATTGATATGAACTTTTCCGTCACTATCCTTAAAATACAAATCTCCGGCTTCGCGCGTCAAAAGAGATTCGGTGTCTTTGGAAAGATCGACGAGCATGATTTGACCTACACCTTTTTCATCTTCGTTATAGTAAGCCGCAAAAAGCATATCCGGCGAAAATACCGCTTCAGCCGGTACCAATGTTGATTCAGCTACAACGCTGCCGCTTTTTGATTCGATAATCCAAGCTCGTCTATCATCGGTATTACGCTTGCTTCCATATGCCCATGCTCCAAGAGCCATGCGGGAATAGTCGTTGTTGACCGCAAAAGGATGCAATAATTCGCTGGTAAGAGGAGAGCCGGCGATTGCTCTGGTGCTTGGTATTAAAACCTCCTTGGTTCCGCTGTCGTTTAGACGATAAATCATCAAGTCGTCGCAAGCACCGGTAAAGGTTGCCGGGCAAGGAGTATAAGCAAGCCGTAAGCTGGAAACGTCGGCATCGCGATATTGCATCTTGCTTTCCGAAGAGGCTTGATCGAGCAAGGCCGGAGCCTGAACTCCTTTATTACTGATGAGATTAATGATTCCGATCAGCTTTTCCTGCTTTTCATGAACACGGTATAAAGCAAGGCTTACCACAACCAAACTGATAAAGAGAATAAAAATAATCAATGCAGCCCCAAGCGGCTGACCGGAAGCTGAGGCATCGGTTTTATGGACGGTATCGGTTTTTTTGGCAACCGGCCTGTATTTTTTTACTGGCATAAATAAAGATCAAAAAAATTGGCTTAATAAGCAAATTATAGCACGAAAAAGCAATGCGTAACAATCGATTGACCCGGCAATCAAAAAATCCCGCCGTTAAGACGAGATTTTTCCGGCTTTATCTAAATCAGCAAGCGCCGGGAGTTGAACCGATTTCCCAGCGAACAAAACGGGCGACAACGATTTTTTCTCCGATGGTGGCGATTTTTTCGTTAATCATTTGTTCGATTGTCTTCTCTTCATCCTTGAAGAAACTCTGTCTGAGGAGACAAACATCATTGTACCATTTGTCGACTTTGCCTTGCAGAATTTTTGCTTTTATATCCTCGGGCTTATTATCGTTAGCCATTTCTTGCATGAACATTTCTTTTTGCTTGGCTAAATCGGTTTCGGGGATTTGCTCGGGTGAAACGTATACGGGGCCCATAGCGGCCACTTGCATCACCAAGTCATTGGCGAAAGCCGTAAAATCATCATTGCGAGCCACGAAATCGGATTCGCATTGAAGCTCGAGCATGGCGGCCAGCTTTTTATTATGGTGAACGTAAGTTACAAAGATACCTTCGGCCGTGGTACGTTCCGCGGATTTTTTAGCGGCTTTCAGCTCTCCGCTTTTACGCAAGAGCTCCATCGCCTTTTCCATATCATCCCCGGCTTCGTCCAAGGCTTTTTTACAGGCCATCATTCCGGCGCCGGTTTTGGCGCGCAGATCGGCCACAAGTTTTGCATCAGCCATAACTTCAAAATACTAATTAAAAATTAAGAATTAAAAATTAAAAATGTTGGTGCTTGATTAATTATACTGAATTCATAATGCAAAGTGCATAATGCATGGTGTTGGTAATTGATTAACTAAACTCAATGCAAAATGCATAATGTATGATGCATGGTGTAGGTAATTGATTAACAATATAATTAATATCGCGACCCGCCCCTTAAGAAGGGAGCGATTCCTTCATTTTGTATTTTTAATTATGCATTGTGCATTATACACTATGCATTATTTTAAACCTGCTTCGGGGTTTTGCGGGCTCCGGTTTGGATGAGTGCGCCGCCCAAGCGGGAACGGTTTGACTCCCATTCGGCTTTGCCTTCTTTGCAGGCGGCGGCAATTGTACCAACGATGAGTTCGATGGATTTGACGGCATCGTCATTGGCCGGAATCGGATAATCGACTTTGTGAGGGTTAACGTTGGTATCGCAGGCGGCCACGATCTTTACTCCCCTTCTCATGGCTTCGGCCAAAGCCGTATTATCTTTGTGAATATCAGAGATAAAGATGGCTTCGGGAATGCGATTCATGTCTTGAATACCACCGACCTTTTCATCCAAAACCGCAATTTGCTCGTTAAATTTTAACTGTTCGAGTTTGGTATATTTACCCAGCTCGCCTTTTTCCTGCTTGCGCTTAAGATCTTTATATTTTTTCAGCATTTGCGCGATAACCGAAAAATTGGTCAAAGTACCGCCCAACCAACGCTTGGTTATATAGGGCATCTTGGCGTCAGACGCAAATTTTTCGATAATCGGAGCGGCTTGTTTTTTGGTACCTACAAAAAGAACCGTGCCTCCGCGCATGGTAATTTGTTTGCAAAAAGCGGCAGCTTCCTCCAAAGCTTTTTGCGTGGCCTCTAAATTAATAATGTGAATGCCGTTTTTGGCGCCGAAAATGTGTTTTTTCATGTTCGGGTGCCACTTGGACGTGCGATGACCAAAATGCACGCCTGATTCGAGCATTTCAACTAATGTTGGAACTTTTGGCATATGATGTTTTAACCGATGATAATTGAAGGCGTTGCCTGCAATAACCAATCGGGCCTTAACCCGCTCTTTTGCTGTCCGCAAGGATCCCCGGTTGCCAAACCGGCGACAGGCCCTTGGAACATTAAGGCAAAAGATGAGTCGTCGTGAACAGACTGTGATTTAAAAAGCGCCTATTACTAGGCGCGATGAGTGTACCAAAAGCTGACTTTTTCGTCAACCTGGGCTTTATTCGGGGATGCGGACGCGGTAGGCCACATATCCGAGCGGGTAATCGGGATGGACGACCAACATGTTTTCGAGGATGTTGCCCCGGCCGTCGCGAAACATCTCGACTTGCAGGGTACCACGGCAATTTTCCCGCAACTTGGTTTGGCAGGCGGGAGCAGGATCGCCCTCGGCCTCAGGGACCATGACCATAAAGTTGAGCTCTCCGGTTACAGGAAGCATACCCAGAGAGCATTGCAGATCGGCCTCTGTGTCCTTTAGTTTTGTTTGACAAGACACAGGCTCCGGCTCGACCTCCTCGAATTGGAGTTGAAAGGTGCCCTTGACCTCGAGGCCGGGCTTAGCCGCTTCTTTGCCCTCATGCATGGCATAAGTGACAAAGACTTCGACCTTGTCCAAGCCGTGATCGACTGGGCAAGAACAGACATCGTTGACACAAGAGCAATCGGTTTCTTCACCGCCATCACAAGCGGTGATGCCGGATCCCAGCAAAAATATGATGCCGGACAATAGAGCGGTTTCCATATGTTTCATGATCCCTCCTTACGGTTTTTTCACGGTTCGAATTACAGGAAATTCACCATATTTTAGCGGAATTGTCAACCCCCTAACATCGAACCTCGAACTTAGAACATAGAACGTCGATTAAAAAGGGTTAATGGGGCGGAAAACCGAGGCACTTTTTCGTAGGGGCGCATCCTAGTGATCGCCCGTACCAAAGTATCGCCAACCAGTCTCGCCTGTGGCGTCAGAACGGGTAAACACTAGGTTTACCCCTACGGTAACACAATAAATGAAAAAGAGCCTTCAAATTGAGGCTCTTTGTATTAAGAGAGAATGTACAACGAATGGATCACTTCACCTGACAGGCGAGGTTGCTCCATCCGGCTTCGTTTTTCGAGTAACTCATGTCACCCGAGAGGACGCCGCTGCGGGCACCGCAGACTTCTTTCTTGCCCTTGCAGACAAGGAAGTCGCCCACGGGACAATCGTCCTCTTCGCAATACCAGGAGGTTTGCTCCTGCTCCGGATTCTCGGCCGTGTAAGGCGAAAGACCGGGCCACATCTCGAGGATCGTGCCGTCCACGACTTCGGCGGTGTCACCGTTGTCGAGGCTGGGCTCGCAGATGAGCCGATTCTTGCTTGGCAAGCCATGGCACCAGAGGCCGCCGACCGTATCGACATCGCCCATCCAGTTGGGGAAGTTGATCCAGCCTCCCAAAGAGATGACGTGATCGGCCTTGATCGGGGCCTTTGCGTAAACAACGACCTTGCCGGTTTCGCCGTACTGGTCGCATTCCGACGAGAACGGCTCGGGTTCGGCATCGGGCTTGGCACCCGAATCAGGGCATTCGCACTCGCCGAGAGTCAAATCCTCTTGGCAATTCATACGACCGCCTTCGCAGACGTCCTCGCAAGGTACCCATGAATCGGGCGAGCATTTGATGGCATCCGGCTCTTCCGGAGCCGTGTCGACCACTGGAGCATCTTCCGCAACCTTGGCATCCGGAGAGGAAGCCTCGCGGGGGATGTCGGCCGGCGTGTTGCCGGGCGTGAAATCAGCCTCCTCGCCCGAGTCGCAAGCGACTCCAAGCAAGATGATCGCGACAAGCGTCAACAGTGTGGCAATGGTTCTCATGGTCTCACCTTCCTCTTCCGTATCGATGTGACAAGTTGATGTAACGAGCGTTTTGAGGCGCAAATACGCGACTATGTTACTAGAACGCGGTATTTGCGCATTTGTGTCATTCCAACATAAATCAACGAATTTGTCAACTATATATAGCCACGAGCTACCAGCTACTAGCTACCAGCCAAACAGTATTCGTAGGGATAAACCTTGTGTTTATCCGTGCCGAGATGACATCTATAAAGCACGGATAAACACGAGGTTTATCCCTACGTGTTTATGTAGACATATTTGGCTGAATATAAACAAAAAATCTGCTTCAAGAAGCTTGAAGCAGATCTGAGCGATGGTGAATGATACCCGTCAGCCATCAAAGTTGCTTGGATAGAGATTTCTCACATCCGATGCGCCTAGGGCGTAGAAATGACAAATGGGTGTTGGTCAGGCTAGCAGCTAGCAGCCAGTAGCTTGCAGCTTATAGTTGGCAGACAATCTTGATGTCGGTTCCCCCGCCCTCATAGGTACCGCCGGTGATAGTGCCGTCGGTTTCGACGCTGCAGATGGGCGCATGACCGGAATAGAGTGTGTAACGGCCTTGATGGCACTTACCCAAGTTGCACAACGTGTTTTTCATGCTCCCGCCCGGATAATCGGCGATACCCGGCTGAAATTTGACCACGGTTCCGGCTAGAGCCGGAGAATGATCCAGGCCACCATCGGGAACAGGCCAACAGACACTGTCTCCCGGACAAGGGAAACAGGCCAGGTCGCCAACTCCCACAACTGTCCAGCAAACTGACTTGAACGGAACATCCGTAAGACCGGATCCGTCGGGATAATCCAGCCCCGCCTTGATCATCAGGCTTTTGCCGGTGCCGTTGGGCAGTTCGGCACAGATCATGACGTTGCCGGCTTCGGTGGGAACACCGAAGCATTCGACCGGTTCCAAAGCGTCGGCCTCGGGTGAATCAACCGGGGAGTCGAGCGGAGAATCGGTTTCGATGACATCGGCCGCGTCTTCCGCGTCCGGAGCAGCGTCTTGGATTGCATCAGGAGAAACGTCGTCGATAACGTCTTCCGGTGAATCGGATTCATCCGCGGTATCCGCGACGACGTCAGGAACGACGTCAGCTTCCGGCAATGCATCCAAAGACGAATCGGGCGAAATATCCTCCGTGACATCCGGTACGTTCGTTTCATCAGAGCCTGCATCCACGGGAGCGTCGGGAACCGCTTGATCTGCGGCATCCGTGTCTTCGGCCATGGTAAATGCTCCCTCGGTATCAAGAGAGCATCCTTGCGCACACAAACAAAAAATTGAAAGAACGAACAAGTTTGTTTTTGCCGACATTTCCCACCACCTTTTTGTTTTTTAGGCCATCGAGCCTTTTGTTTTTGACTTGATTTGTTTGAATTATATCTCAGTAAAGCAAAAAAATCGCTTTTTGTCAACCCTCGACTCTAATGGCGAATCGTGATTGAACAAGCGATTTCAGTGAATTATGTTTATGTTTAGCTAAAAATCAGTTTTAATCTTCATCATCTTGGCCCATTTGTCCGCTTTTAACAGCCGAAATAACAGCATCCAAATCGCCATCCAATATCAAATTGATGTTATGCCAGCTTTTTTTAATGCGATGATCGGTAATGCGATCTTGCGGGTAATTGTAGGTACGGATTTTTTCGGATCTGTCACCCGAGCCGATTTGTTCGCGGCGTTCACGCGAGAGAGCCTCGTTGCGTTTGCGCTCTTCCTCTTCCCAAAGACGGGCGCGCAAAATCTGCATGGCTCGCTCACGGTTTTGGGTTTGTGAACGTTCGTCTTGGCAGTTTACCACGGTATTGGTTGGGATGTGCGTGATGCGAACCGCAGAATAAGTCGTGTTGACCGATTGTCCGCCTTTCCCGCCGGCGCAAAATGTATCGATACGCAAATCTTTGGAATCGATGACGTATTCCTCTTCTTCGAGCTCGGGCAAGACAGCGACCGATGCCGTGGAAGTATGGACGCGACCTTGTTTTTCGGTGGCCGGAACACGTTGTACGCGATGAACACCCATTTCGGTTTTCAATGTTCCGTAGGCGTTTTGTCCGTTAACGGTAAATATTATTTCCTTATAACCGCCTTGTTCAGCGGGAGAGCTTGATACCAAGCCGGTTTTCCAGCCCTTGTTTTCGGCATAGCGCGCATACATCCTGAAAAGATCGGCCGCAAAAATAGCCGCTTCTTCACCGCCGACTCCGGCACGGATTTCGATAATGGCATTACTGTGATCGTAGGGGCCGGGCGGAATAAGAGCCGACTCAAATTCTTGTTTTGAACGCTGTAATTCAACTTCCAGCAAAGGCATTTCCGCCAAAGCCAAATCGCGCAGTTCGGCATCACCCAGATCCAAAGATTCTTCCGCTTCTTTTACATTGGCGGCCGCTCGAGCATAAGACTCGCCTTTTTCGACCAAAATTTTGGCCGAGTTATAAGCGCGCGAAGTGTCGCGAAGTAATTTTTGGTTCGCTAAAACCGCAGGATCAGACATTTTTGATTCCAAATCCTGCAATTTAATGCGGGCATCCGCCAATTCTTCGATCAGAGATTTCATATTTAAACAAAACAAAAATACCCCTTATGTCTTTCGCTTTGAGCCGGCATCAAATATTTTGATGTAAAAGGCTCCGCGGCAGAGACGGGGTATTTTATAATTACTAAGCTTCGATTAAAAACTCGGGTTGTTTGGCTTCCTTTTTCTTGGCGCGGGCAACTGCACGTTTTTCGGCTTTCTGTTTTTTGCTCTGCGCGTCTTCTTTTTTGGCAGCCTGTTTGGATTTGAACTTTTCCACGCGGCCCTCGGTATCCAAAAGAACCTTTTTACCGGTATAAAAAGGATGGCAATTGGAACAAAGCTCAACGTGAATTTCGGGCACTGTTGAGCCGGCTTCGATTACATTGCCGCAAGCGCAATTGATTTTGGCATCCGTGAAATACTTGGGATGGATATCTGCTTTCATAACGCGTGTACGATACCAGAACACGCGAAACTTGGCAAGATCTTGGTTATAGACTAGTATTTGGCTATGTTAACCAAAGATTTTTATTATAACTTGCCGGAAGAGAGCATAGCGCAGACTCCGATCAAGCCCAGAGACCATTCAAAACTCATGGTTTTGGATTGTGCTCGTAAAAGTAGAGATCATCGGCATTTTTTTGAAATTACCGATTATTTACGTTCGGGAGATTTGCTGGTGGTTAATAACAGCAAAGTTTTTCGCGCCAGATTGACGGGCTATAAAGAAGAGAAGCGACTGGAGATATTTTTATTGCGTCCGGAGGGAGATGCTTGGATTGTTTTGGCAAAGCCCGGAAAAAAGATTGCGTGCGGCGACATGATCAGTTTCGATGATGACGTGAATGCTAAAGTTGAATCCAAGCTTGACGATGGCACTGTAATTATCCGTTTTAATATTTCGCATGATACGGTTTTTGCTTTTGCGGAAAAATTCGGTCAAGTGCCGACTCCACCGTATGTAAAACAAGCCCCGAACGATGCGGATGACTATCAAACAGTTTACGCAAAAACAACAGGTTCGGTTGCGGCACCGACAGCCGGATTTCATTTTACTCCGGAACTGTTGCAAAAGCTTCGTGATATGGGTGTGAATATTGCATACGTGACACTTCATGTTGGACTGGGGACTTTTAGGCCGGTAATGACAGAGAAAGTTGAAGATCATGAGATGCATCAGGAGTGGGTAGAGGTTAGCCGAGAGACGGCGGACATGGTTAATGAGACAAAGAAAAATGGCGGGAGAGTTGTGGCTGTGGGTACGACGAGTGTTAGATCCCTCGAAGCCGCGGCGCAAATCCCCCAATCCCGCCAAGGCGGGATGTCCCCCTTTGCTAAAGGGGGTTTAAAGGATTTCTTGGGTTTTACGGATTTGTTTATTACGCCGGGGGATGAGTTTAGGGTTGTGGATGTCATGATAACCAATTTTCATTTACCGGAGTCGACTCTTATCATGTTGGTATCCGCTTTTGCGCAAAGTAAGATGAAGGTTGATGATGAAGGACGCAAGTTTGTACTCAAAGCGTACGAAGAAGCGATCAATAATGACTATAGATTTTACTCATTCGGAGATGCGATGCTACTTACGTAAGCTACTAGCTACTAGCTACCAGCTTCCGTATAGACGTTAATAACGTTTATAACGTTTTTAACGAGTTCAGCGGTAACATTTACATGGGGATAAACCTTGTGTTTATCCGTGCTGTGACAACAAATAGTTACTGCAAGTGCGGATAATCACAAGGATTATCCCTACGAATGCGTTGTTTGGCTAGCAGCTAGAAGCTAGTGGCTAGAAGCTATCTTGTAGCCAGCGGATGTCGAATTCGCGATCGTTTAGGACTATAGCGAGAATGTCGGCGGAGACGTTGTCTTCGTTTATGTGTTTGTTTTGAAGTAGAAACTCGCTGATTGCCGAATAAAAATGCGCGCGCTTGCGAGTATCAACAGCCTCTTCGGGATAACCGTATTTTATATTTGACCTCATTTTAACTTCAATGAAACGCCACTCATCATCTTTACGAATGATGAGATCTATTTCGCCGAATTTACCGCGCCAGTTGGTGCGTACAATCTCGTAACCTTTTTCGGTAAAAAACAAAACGGCGATTTGCTCGCCGGTTTTTCCCAAAATTTGATTATGAAGCATAATGCCCAAAAGCGACTATTTGTTTTTGGGTTTGGGCAACCATTTGTTTTCTTGTTCGCGTTCTTTTTTAGCCTGCAAGAGTTTGGGAATTTCGACAAAAATATATTTGTATAAAAAATACATCCAGGATATAAGGCAAACGAACCAGACCACGTAAAAGAAACGCATACTTAAAACCGGAATTTGTTCGTACGCAAAAATCCATAAAATCAAACCCGAAAGACCCATCGTAATAAGCATGTCGCCGGATTTGGAAAATGCGCGCCGGTATAATTTTTCGATTTTTGATTTAAGTGAATAGACTTTACCGGCAATGCCCGCCAATAGAAACAGAGCAAAAACAACCAAAAAGAAATATAAAATGCTTTTTTGCATGGGCGGAGGATAAAGCCCAAACCAGAGATTTAAAGTCAGTAAATTTTTCATATGATTTGAATCTTGCTCCAATAGTAATAAATATGCAAGAAAAACGTCAATCCCGAAGACTCTCCGAGGTGCGTTCGTAAAGGAGTCCGTAATGAGAATGGCCGACATCCATTTCATCGAGCAACTCCATATACGGTGATTCGCAAATGTTTTTGCTTTGCTCGATGGTGATGCGGTGATCCAAAGGCGGACCAATGGGAGTCGGCTCGGCGCGCCATTCGACAATAACGATGCGGCCTCCGGGTTTTGTCAGGCGGGCGATTTCACGCAACATGGCCGGTTTGTTTTGCGAAATGTACAGATTGTTAATCAGGAGGCAAAGATCCAAAGAACCGTCTTTGATGCGCGTGGCTCCAAAAACATCAATATCGGACCACACGGTTGTGATATTAAACAAATGATCGTGTTTGATGATTCCATCCAAATGTTCCAAGACATCCCGGCGGATATCGACGGCATAAACCATGCCATCCGCGCCAACCAGTTGCGAAGCGGGAATCACAAAATGACCGGTTGACCCGCAACCCAAATCGGCTACATGCCAGCCATGCTGAATACCGGCCCGCTCCAAAAGCTTGAACGGATTGATGAGCTCGGTACCGCTGTGCAAAACGAATCCCTTCATAAAACTAGCGGATCAGCCAAGCGCCCAAAGTGGCATTTAAAAAAGCATTCCAGAGATTTGTCATTACCATAAAGCCGACGAAGCAGAGGATAAGACCGATAAACTTATACATCAAACGTGTGCCTCCGGAACCAAGATATTTATAAGTCCAAGGCATCTCGCCGAAAAAATCCTGAAAATAACGAGTCTTGATGACCATGAACGCTCCCCCGGCCACAAGAAGCAGGCCGATTAATATTCTTGTAAACATAATAAATAAATTATAGCATGTAGCATGCAGCATGTCCCGCCTCCGGGCGGGATCCCGTCACTATATTATTAATTGGTGCGGGATAACATGTAACGTCCGATTATTTAGACTCCCAGACTAAGCCGTCGGTGGCGATTTTTATGGTGCCGGTGAAGCCTTGTTTACGGACTTCTGACTCCATGGCTGAAGGATCGTCGATACCAACGTAGTGAGTGAGCCACAGTTCTTTGACTTGAGCGCGGGCCGCGAGCAAACCGCATTGATCCGGAGACATATGGCCGTAGCCGGCCGTATAGCCTTGGCCGATGCGGATTGCGGAATCAGCAATCAGGAGATCGGCGCGCTCGGCTTGAGTGAACAAAGAATCGGTGATGCCGGCATCACCGGTGTAGACGATGACAGCTTCGGGAGTTTCGATGCGAAAGCCAAGCGCAGGATGCTGGCCAAAGCCGTGATAAACTCCGAATGGCTTAAGTACAAGGCCCGGAAAAATCTCTTTTTGCCAACCGGTGCGCATTGGTTCGATGGAAAATTGGAATTTATCGGGCATGTGATTTATTTTTTCGCCGGCTTCGGGATGATGCCATTTCCAAACAGCCTCAAAACCTTCCGCAGAGGCCTCGTGCAAGTAGACCACCGCTTGACGCATTAGAGGATCGGCCTCTTTCCAAAGAACTCGGCATAGCTTGGCCTGCAAGAGCTGAGGCAAAGCGGCGTGATCGGGGTGAACGTGGGTTAAGGCGATGTGAGCGACATTGCCGATGTCATAACCCTCGTCCTGAATACGAAAACGAATACCTTCGGCGGCATCCAATAAAAGAAGTTGATTATTGTAGTCGATTAAAAAACCGGGCGGAAAACGGCGCGGAGCTTGATTACAGCCATTGGCACAGACTCCCGTGCCGAGGGCGATTATTTTTAGCGGCATATTTATTCACATTATAGCATATTGACACTTCGATTCGCTAATTGTAATCTAATCTTTGTCATTATGCAGAACCGCAATATGATGTTTGTCAGCTTTATTATTTTTACCACCTTAGGCGGCTCTGTTTAATTTTTTCTCTTCACAAAAATTCCAAGCCGCCCCAAAAGGCGGTTTTTTTTGACTCTATGGATAATTTATTTACAAAAGAAAGCCTGTCGCAATTAACAGCGGACTTGATTAAGTTCAAAACCGTGGCCGGAAATAATTCAGCTTTTGAATCCTGCATCGAATATATCAAAAAATATTTTCAGGATACGGGATTGATAATGCGCGAAATTGAATCCAACGGAAACAGAAACTTGGTCGTTCTGACAAAAGAAACGAATAAACCACAAGTATTTTTGGCGGGTCATGTTGATGTTGTTGGCGGAGATGAAAAACAATTCATCCCCTTCTTCAAAGAAGGAAAACTGTACGGCAGAGGTGCTTGCGACATGAAAAGCGGAGTAGCGGTTTTAATGCAACTCATGCGCCATTTTGCACAATGTGACGATAAGCCGGATATCGGATTAATGATTACGACAGACGAAGAACGCGGAGGGGAAAATGGCGTGGGGCATTTATTGAATAACCTGGAATATCGAGCCGGCTTGGCGATCATCCCGGACGGAGGAAATGCGCCGGATGAAGTGATTGTGAAAAACAAAGGTTTCCTGCACCTCAAAATCACAAGCAGAGGCATTGCGGCGCATGCGTCGAGACCATGGGAAGGCAAGAGTGCTATACATGAACTGATGGATAAGCTGCAACAAATCAAAGAGCTTTATCCCGACACTCACGAACAATGGACGGAGACGGCCAACATCGGAACAATCAACGGAGGAAATGCCGCAAATCAAGTTGCGGATACGGCAGTGGCGACTTTGGATATTCGCTATACGGAAAAAACAACCGCTGAAAATATTTTGAGCTCCTTGCGCAACATTCTGCAAGACTCGAATTTGGAAGTGCTGATTGCGGGCAATTTGAATTTTACGGATGAGCAAAATCCTCTACTGCAAAAATATGCGGAAATATTGAAATCCGAAATGAATTTGAACGCGAAATTCATGGCTACGCCGGGCGGAAATGACGGAAGATATTTTAGCAAATATCAAATACCGGTATTGATAAGCAGGCCGAAATCGGCGGGATTGCATGGACCGGAAGAATGGGTTCTTCAGGAAAACTTGGAACAATACGCAAAAATATATTTGAAATACTTAAACGAGATACTTATGAAAACAGAATAACAAGACAAACCGCACCTTAAAAACTTAAAGCGACTCAATCGCGCAAACCAACAACAGGAGCCGAACATGGATTCCGAAAGTTACGAGTTCAGGAAGTTTCAAACCGCGGATTTCGCGGCCATCAATGCTTTGTACTTTGAAGAATACGGCAAAGACTATCCTTATGCACTCAACTCCTCGCGTGATGATTTGACGCATTTTTCCACGGTGACCTTGTATGAGGACGTGATCATCGGTTTCGCGAGAGCGACTCCATACCGCAACCACAAAGACATCTTTGAATTCGGCGGGTTGATCGTGGCCCGCGCATACAGAGAGCATGGCTTGGCCAGAAAATTGACCGACATACGTTTGCTTTCGGTGCTTAAAGAGAATCCCCGCATTATTTTCTCGGAACCGGTATGCAACCGGCCGGATAAAGCCTCGCAATTGAATCTGATACATCATGGATTCAAATATTTGGGGCTAAGGCCTTTCAAGTATCCGGCCATCAAACAAAGAATCTTGGGAGAACAGGGTGAATCCGTGGCACTGGCCGCGCAGTACTATCAAGCCGATGGATTCGGTACCAGACCGGTTTACGTTACGGATGACTATATCCCCTTCTTGGAAGCGTTACCGAACCTGTGCAAGATGTACTCGGATACCCGGCCCATGCAAGCGGTTTTTCCGGGAGTTCAATCGCGCCAAGGCATGACGGCCGGCAATCTGGAAGGATCGAGCTTTGTCCATATTCCGCTCAACTGGATGGAAGCTCGCGTAATGATCAATCATTTCCGCAACCAAGGCTATCTGTTCTCGGGCATTTTGCCCGGCTATGGACGTACTGAAAGCGGAGAGATTTTTGACTATATTACTCTGTACAAACCACCGCGCCCCATACTTTACGATTTCGCTCTGGTTCATGTGATCCCGGAAATGGAGGCTCTCAAGAAGTTGATGGAGCAAGAATATCTCTCGACATTCGCTCATTTCCAAGCCAAAAAACCCGCGGTTCAACGCCGATTGGCAGTCGCCTACTAACAAAGTTCCGATTCTTCGGAACTTTTTGATATACAAAATCCCGCGAATCTGTTTTGCGGGATTTATATCATTCTTCGACAAATCTACAAATGGCTATGCCATCCGCAGCTTTAGCGGAGGATGGTGCACGGAAGAGGACTTGAACCTCCAAGGGATTGCTCCCACTAGCACCTCAAGCTAGCGCGTATACCATTCCGCCACCCGTGCATGAATGGTTGACTTAAAACCAGATAAGTGTAATATTACCATAACCTTGAGATGGTCTCAAAGTTGTTCTTTAACACCAAAACCTTTGGACTACACATACTCTGAATTCAGTAGTGGTCCGGCAAAGGAGGACAAAATGTCTACAGCGAACGTATTGATCCGAGAGGCTAGCGAAAGCGACTTTGAATTTGTCGAGAACCTCATGCAAAACGTTCTTGAGGCGTACTACGGTGGCGATCACCGTGCACACGCAAAACGCATCTTTGATGCGCATATCGTTGGCGGTGTAGATCGTCTCGGCTTCTTCTCATTCGAACAGCGCATGTTTATCGTTGAAGTTGACGGCGAAGTCGCTGGCATGATTCACGTGGTCGGCAAGCGCCAATCCACATATAAGATCAGCCCGCTCATTATAGCCCCCGAATTTCAAGGAAAACACGGTTTGGGCAGTCGTCTTCTCACGCAAGCTGAAAACTATGCGAGGACACACCAGGCACGACAACTCTACTGCACGGTAGCCGAGCAGAACATTAACGCACTCCAGTTCTTTCTCCGCAAGGGCTTCGTCAAAGCCGGCAGTTCCGAAAGTCACTACAAAACCGGTATGACGGAAACCATGCTCTATAAGCCCCTCTACGGAGCGAGTAAGATCATGTCACTCGATCAACTTCACGTCTCGGTTTTGCCACTCGACGAGAACAACGAAGACATGAAGGAGCAAGTCGGCAGACTACTTCTCGAAAAGCTACAAAGCTCATTTGAGGGTATCACTGACGACTGGGTGCGTGCGTTGTTCGATGGTTACAGCCGGAGAGAGACGCATGATATCAATACCAAATACAAGCTCATCTATGTTGCCACTGACAGCATGGGAAGAATTATCGGTGTTGCAGGAGCGACGCCAAAAAAAGGAAGTCCGATCAAGGTAATGCCTTTCATAGCTACCAATCAGGTTGCGTTTGAAGCGTTACTGATTGACATCCCACACCAATTGATACCGTACGGTCACAAACTGTACATTCATATCAACCCAACCGCCGATGAAGTTATGTCGCTTCAGCGAATCGGTTGGAAGCTGGACGCGGCTCTACCCGCCGGTTACCATCCCAACGTTGTCACGCAACAGTGGAGCCTGGATATAAGAGAAACAACCATGAGAACAATGAGAATTAAGAAGAGGTTCTACGACCTGATCAAGTCGGGCGAAAAGACCCTCGAAGTACGGGTCGGGTACGACACCATCAACCGTATTCAGATTGGCGAGCGCATCCGTCTCATGACTCACACGGGAGGATTCGACGTAAAAGTGTCTGCCATTAGGCGGTATAACACTTTTGCAGAGATGTTAAACGTTGAGCCATGGGAAAAGATCGCTCCGGACTCGAAGTCCAAAAATGAAGTGCTCAACTTGTTCAAGCAGATTTACTCTACCAACAAGGAGCAGCTTGGAGTCGTAGTACTTGAATTCGCTCGGGTCTAATTATTCAAAACAAACTCCCACAGCCCAGTTGACGCTCACGTTGGCTGGGCTTTTCTTATTTCACTAGTTCGATCTTAATTCCAATAACACCGAATTTAGTTTGTTCATCTTTTGAATAGAAGTTGTTAATCTCTTCCATAAGTTCTTCTTTTGATTCTCCGCCGAAGTGCGATGATGGAAAATCTGAAAACAAACTCTCAAAATCTGGGTATAAATACAAAGCACTTACCGAGGTTGTTATTTTTCTATCCGGATTATCATTGATTGAAAATTCGATCTGATCCCCTAAATTAATTTGCCTACGTTTTTCATCATATAATCTTGATTCTATAATCTTATTGCTACTAGCAATTTTTTCAAACGGGGAAATGGCGAGTTTCATTTTATGAATCATCATATTGTTATTTGTTAGCGTAACTTTATTTGATAAGCTCGAAACTTGCCTAATTTCTTCTTCCTTTTCTAGTTTCACTTCGTAATCGCCATTGCCTCAATATCCGATTTTCTTAGATTTAGTAAGGTCACGAGCGATGACGAGACGATCAACTGCAAAAAAGTTATTCTGGTGCACGGAAGAGGACTTGAACCTCCAAGGGATTGCTCCCACTAGCACCTCAAGCTAGCGCGTATACCATTCCGCCACCCGTGCATGAATGGTTGATTGTGAGCAAAACAGTACCAAATAACCTCAAACTTGGCAAGATCGCGGGAATGGTATAATATCCTAACTGCTGTTTTCAATGCCAAATGACTAATGCCTAATGCCAAATTATTGTAACGCTGCGCTTATTTTATTGATATAATTTAAAACCCATCGGGTTACCGATATTTGGCATTCGTAATTTGGCATTTGGAATTAAGTTGGGACGCTTAGCTCAGCTGGTTAGAGTATCTCGTTTACACCGAGAGGGTCGAAGGTTCGAATCCTTCAGCGTCCACCACTGCAAAAAAACTCGTTTAGGCGAGTTTTTGTAGTTCATCAAGTTTAAAGACTAAAGTTCATCAAGAGTAACTTAAGCTCCTCTTGACGAACTTTATACTTGATGAACTTTTACCTAAATTTGACGAACCGTTCTTAGCCGAGGCGGCGCATGCGGCCGGTGATGATTTTTAATTTTTGAGGGATGGCTTGGATGGTAAAGTTAAAGCCGTTTAGAGCAAAACGATCGGCACGAACCTCGACCGGTTGCTCGGAAATGATTTGACCGTGACTTAAAGAAAGTGTCGTGGGTGAGATTTTTGGAGAAACCAATCTGTTCCATAAACTTTTTTGCGCCTTGATTTTTTCGCTTGGCAGCATAATAACATCCAAAAGACCGTCTCTGGCATTGGCCAGAGAATAGCTGTTTTTGCCAACTCCGCCCAAATTACGGATTTTAATTGTACCGCCATGAATCAGCGATAAACGATAGTCATTGCCGATTTGCAAGGCGGCGGTTGTATTTTCAAAAACAGCTTCGGTTAAAAAATAGCGGTCGCCCAGTTTGCCCATATCCAGAGACTCGATAAGGCGAGCTCCGATAGTACTGCAGGCCTCGAGACCCACGGGAACATTGAGAAGCGTTGCCACGTCGGCCGGTTCGGCAACGGGAATATAGCCGACGACCACAGGCAGATCCGGCAAGAACCACATTACTTTATTTAAAGTATCATCATTGCCAACGATGATGATGTTGGTCGCGCCTCCATCAACAAAATTTTGCACCATTTCCTTGGCGCTTCTAAACAAGGCCAAGCGACCGATTCGGCCGGATAAGCCCATGCTTGACAGCCGCGTTTCCAAAGCGGCTATTATGTCTTGATAACGACGATCTGTTAAAAAATCGTCGTAAATGTAGGCATACGCCGGATTCATAGGCAATGCCCCTCAATCAGCCTTGGCAAATTAAGATGCCTTGGCATCCGGCGATGCGGGCTTGGCGGAATTATCCGCTTTGGCGGGCGAAGCATCTTGCTTGAAAGAATTTTGCTCCTTGCCGGCACCGCACTTCAGATTGCCCTCGACAGCGGCTCCGGCCTCGACAACGATTGTTGCGCAGGTTATTTCGCCAACTATCTTGGCGGTGGATTTTAATTCCAAGCGACGCGCAACCGTAACATTGCCGATTATTTGACCGGCAACAACCGCATTCTCAGCTTTGACTCCGGCTTTGACCTTAGCATCGGTGCCGACACTTAAAGTGGCGTTTGTTTCGAGTGTACCAACAACCTCTCCCTCTATTTGCACATCGCCCTGACTCTTAAACTCACCTTCCAAACGAACACCTCCGGCAATAACCGTGGCCGGCGGATTTTTGGAAGATGGCGAATGAACCGGCGGAATTGAACCGACCGGGGTACTGATCGGGGAATTGTTCCCCTCCTCTGTTTGTGGAGCTCCAAAAAGTGACATAGTAAAACAACCTTATCTGCCGGTATGAAGCGCGTCAACTTTGATGGCCGGCAATTGAACAATAAATGTAGACCCTTTGTTTGGGCCTTGGCTCAACCCTTTAATTTTGCCTTTGGATGCTTTGATGAGTTCGGCGGATATATACAAACCCAACCCCAGACCGCAATTGTCGTTATGGGGATTTTTTTCTCGCGGTACAGGGCTTGTGAATAAACTCTTTTTACATACGGGTAACATGCCTATTCCCGTATCCGTGATTTTGATTGTGAGAAGATCTTTTTTCCATGCGGTTTTTATATGGATTGATCCGGTACGAGTGTACTTAACGGCATTACCCAACAGATTGTAGATAACATGAGAAAGAACAGCCTTATCCAGCAATATCAACGATGGGATTTTTTCGGATTCGTGTACAAGTTTGAGCTTGGCTATTTTGAATTGCGGACGCCATTCGGCGATGAGCTTGTTGATTAAATCATTGGCATCGCAAGCTTCCGGCCTGACTTGATAATCACCGCAAGTCAGTTGCATAATTTGCATATATGACTCGGTTTGACTTAAGAGACGATCCGCGGCGTTTTGTATCAGATGAGCTGTTTCTTCCGCCTGTTTAGGAAGCTTGCCATAGGAACCGGCCGCCAATAATGAGGCTGCCGCGCGGATGGCTCCGATGGGTCCTTTAAGCTCATGCGCCATGAGCGAAGTGATCAGAATGCTGTTTGGCGATTTTTGAGACATATTACATGGCATCCGGTACGGGTACGGCCAAAAGTCTTAAGCCGTTTTGTAAAGATAATTTCGCGGCTGCAACCAAACGCAATCTGGCTGCGCGAACTTCGGGAGGAGCATCCATAACCGGCATATCACGATAGAAAGCATTAACCGCTGATGCCGTATCCAAACACCAATGAGCCAAAATGGAGGGCTTGTACTCGACAGCTGAACGTTCGACGGCTTCGGGCAAGCGGGCTAAAGCTAAAATTAACCGCTTTTCGGCACTTTCGACGCAAAATTCCGCATCACCTTTTAAATCGGATAAAGATGTTATTTTTGCTTTTTCCAAAATCGAATTCAAACGCGTAATTGAATACTGCACATAAGGGCCGGTATCACCTTCGAAAGACAGAGCTTTTTCCATCTCGAAAGTAATGATTTTCTCGGGATCTTGTTTGAGAATTGTAAAAACGATACCACCCATGGCTATGCACCAAGCGGTGTGATCGACTTTCCCTTGATTCCAATCTTTGTGACGGGAAATGATTTCATTTTTCGCCAATTCGATGGCGCGGGCGATAAAATCCTGCAGAGTAATAACCGTACCCTTACGGCTGCTCATGGCACCCTCGGGCAATGTCACAAACTCGAAACTCAGATGCTTGAGCGGAATTTTATAACCCATTATCTTTAAGACCGCGAACAATTGTTTGAAATAATGCGACTGACGCGCATCAACAACCAACAAGCTTTCATGCATCTTGGGATATTCTTCGAGTTTTTTTTCAGCCAAAGGAATATCCTTGGTGGCATAAAGCATGTTGCCATCGGATTTGCGGAGCATGAAGACGCCAAGTTTTTGTTGTTGAATTTCCGGATCCGGATAAGCATCCAAATCGATAATTATCGCGCCTTCGGATTCAATGGCCAGGCCATCTTTAATGAGACGATCCACGATTTCTTTACTTTGCTCAAGAAACTCACTTTCCAGATACTGCCTTTTTAAGACAACTCCAAAATCCTGTAAATAACGATACAATTCTTGCAAACTCCAGCGCCGTGTTTCTTGCCACAACAGTTTCCAAGCCGGATCACCGGCTTCCAACTTGGCTTGAATGTAAGATACTTCTTGTTTAAAATCTTCATTTTCCGCGAGAACTTTGGTCGATTCGGCATAAATATTGCCCAAGTATTTACCCGTGCGATCGGATAGATCCACGCTTTCGATAATTTGGCGAGCCCATTCCAAAGTCAGATTGGCGATTACATGAGAAGCCCAAATATTTTCGGGCATAGCTACAAAAGGCTTGGCTTTTTCACCTTTTTTAACCTCGGGAGGTTGTTGCTCGATTTTTGCGGATGTTTGGCGAACCAACAGCCAGATGCATTTGGATACGTTCACGCCCATGTCGTTGATGTAAGACACGGGGATACTTTTATGACCGGAGAAATCCAGGATACGATCAATGGATAATCCGTAAAGGATGTTGCGCAAATGCCCGACGTGAAATTCTTTATGTGAATTTAAGTTGGCATACTCCAGCATTATTTCTTTACCGGCTCCAATGACAGAAACTCCGTATTTATCCCCTCTTTCCAAAACCTCGTGCAATACACGATGAGCCAAAAGCGGAGTATTTAAAGTAAAATTAATATACGGCCCCAAAGCTGAGACTGATTCGATAACATCACCTCCGGATTTAATTTTACCGGCAATCTCTTTTGCCAACTCGGCGGGATTTTTGCCTCGCTCTTTAGCCAACTTAAAACAACCAAAAGCAAAGTCACCCATCTCCGGTTTGGGGGGCGAGGCGATTTCATCTATGGAGATGGTTGTTTCGGTTATCTCGCTGATGATACGAGCGATATTGGAGCGTAAAGCTTCTAGTGTGTACATAATAACGTCAAACGTCAAACGTCAAACGTCAAACTAATGTTACGACTTTACAACGTTATGACGTTATGACTTTTTGACTTTAAGATTTGCTTATTTTTACAAAACTTCTTTTTCCTTTTTGAAGGATGACGCCTTTGGCGGTGATGGCGATTTCCACAGTTTCATCTTTGATGACATCGCCCGAGATACGAACCGCACCTTGGCTGATTTGACGGCGCGCGTCGGTTTTGGAGGTGGCGAGGCCGGAATCAACGAGAAGATCGATTATGTTCTTTTTGGTGGATTTGACTTTAAACTCGGGCATTTCATCGGGAAGGGAATGTTTTTTGAAAAGATTGTTAAAATATTCTTCGGCTTTTACGGCCGCTTCTTGACTGTGCCACGCTCCGACGATAGTGCGGGCAAGCAAACGCTTGAATTGCATGGGATTTTCGCCGGTTGCCATCTTTTTGACCATGTCTTTGATTTCTTTGTCGGAAACATCGGTACAAAGCTCAAAGCCGGGTTCAATCATGCCATCAGTCCAGCTCATGACTTTGCCGAACATATCTTCGGGCTTGTCATCAAGAGTAATCATGTTGCCTTCGCTTTTGCCCATTTTTTTACCGGTTGGGTCGGTGAGCAGTTTGCAGGTTAAGACGAACTTCTCTTTGTTTTTGAGAGATTTGAGAAGATTACGACCCGCAAGCATGTTAAAGGTTTGATCATTACCGCCGATTTCAATATCAACATCCATGGCTACCGAATCATAAGCCTGCATCAAAGGATACATGAATTCGTGAATGTAGATGGGTTTGGGTGGAGTTTCTTTCATGCGACGGGCGAACATGTCGCGTTCGAGCATCTGTTGAACCGTGAAGTTGGATGACAATTCCAAAACATCAGCGAAAGACATGGCGCCAAGCCACTCGTTGTTGTATTTCATTTCGACGGGATTACCTGTGACCGAACCATCCATATCCAAAATTTTACCGGCTTGTTCGCGGTAATTTTTACAGTTTTCCAAAACTTGTTCGCGAGCAAGCTTTTTGCGCACCGCGCCTTTATCGGTTGGATCGCCGATCATGGCCGTAAAATCGCCGATAAGCAAAATGATGCGATGGCCCATGTTTTGCAATTCACGAAGTTTGCGCATGGCGATGGCGTGCCCCAAATGCAAAGAAGGCCCGGTGGGGTCGATGCCGAGGTATGCGGTAAGGCGTTTGCCCGAGCTTAAAGCCGAAGCAAAAGCTTTTTGATTCGGATAAGCATTTTCAACAGCTCTGGTTAAGGCTTTGGTTACACTCGCTTTGTCTGTATTTACTTTAGTCATGGAGGAATAATAGCGAAAATGGCGATAAAATGCAAAAAATCGTGATTCTAATCGAATTTCGTATTTCGAATTTCGCCCGCCCGCAACGCATTGCGAAGCATTGCGGGCAGGTATTTCGAATAAAACCCCCACCTTGTCATTTCTACGCCCTAGGCGCATCGGATGTGAGAAATCTCCACTTATATAAGCTACTAGCTGCTAGCCACTAGCCGAACCAACTATGGTTTGTCATTTCGAATCGGATGTGAGAAATCTCCACTGTTATTACCAGCTTAAGTTTTACAAGCGGAGATTTCTCACGTGCGTTCGAAATGACGAAAGAAGTTTACCAGCTTAAGTTTTACAAGCGGAGATTTCTCCCCCTCGACTGCGCTCGGGGTCTACGCCTGAGGCGTATGTGCCTAGGGCGTAGAAATGACAAAACAGTTGAAATAATCAGCCCATCATCTGCAATCTTTGTTCCAAGGCTTGTTGTTTTTGTTTGGCTTCGTTGAGTTTGGCGCGCATTTCGGCAACGACCTTTTCCGGAGCTTTGGAGGTGAATTCGGTATTGGCGAGTTTGGCTTCGGTGGATTTTATGTAAGGCTCAAGCTCCCCTATCTCTTTTTGCAATTTTGCCTTTTCAGCCTCAAGATCCACGGCGCCGGCGAGATTTAAGCCAATGGTCATCGTACCGGAGACGTCCGTTGCCCAGCCTTCGGGGATTGATTCCGCGAGCTCGATTGATTCAGCTCGGGCGAGCGATTTGATGACTTCGAGATTTTGTTCTATGAGCTGACGCTGACTTTGGTCCGCGACAACAATAAAATCAACTTTCTTGACGGGTTCAATATTTTGCTCAGAACGCAAGCGACGCAGGTCTGTAACCAATTGCCTCAGTATTTCAAACTCATTCGACGTTTGACTTTCGACGTTTGACGATGTCAATGGCCACTCGGCGACGATGAGTTGATCTTCGTTGAATCGGCTCCAGATGTGCTCGGTAACAAAAGGCATAAAAGGATGCCATAGCTTGAGGATGATGCGTAAGATATGAATAAGAATATCAGACTTGTTGCCTTCAACTTTAGCTATCTCCAAATACCAATCAGCCAAATCGTTCCAAGTGAAATCGCGAAGCTCTTCACCGGCCGGAGAGAATTGATAGCTTTCCAACTTGTTTGTGACTGAAACGACAACCTCGTTTAAGCGATTAATGATCCACTCATCGGCTAGAGTTCGAATTTCGTATTTCGAATTTCGTATTTCGCTTTCGGAAGAATCATTGTTCGTGGTTCGTGGTTCGATGTTCGTTAGTATGAAGCGGGAGATGTTCCAGAGTTTGTTGGCGAAGTTGCGGCCGCTTTCGATCTTTTCAGTATAATAACGTGAGTCGTTGCCGGGTGAAATACCGAATAGCAAGCTGATGCGAAGAGCATCAGAACCGTATTCGTTGATGACTTCGATGGGATCAATGCCATTGCCGGATGATTTGGAAAACTTTTTGCCGTCCTTGTCGCGTAAAATACCGTGAATGTACGCGTCCTTAAAAGGAATGTCGTTAAAAAGATAAGTACTTGTTAAAACCATGCGCATGAGCCAGAGATATAAAATTTCATAGCCCATTTGCATCCATGCCGTTGGATGAAAAGTATCGAGGTCGTTCGTTTCATTAGGCCAACCAAGAGTCGAAAATGTCCAAGAACCGGAAGAAAACCAGGTGTCCAAAGTATCCGGATCTTGCTCCCATCCTTCACCAGGAGATTCGGCAGAAACCTGCATTTCTTCGCCTTTGTACCAAACAGGTATGCGGTGACCCCACCAAATTTGCCGTGAAAGGCACCAATCGCGGAGATTATTGACACGGTCGAGATATAATTTGGTAAAGCGATCTGGAGTGATCGTGACTTTTTTGCTTTCGTCGCCATCTAGTCCCGTTGTTAGAGCGTCGCGCATTAAGTCGCGAAGACTTTTTCTCTTCCCTGGGATTTCTTTGGAAACATCAAGCCACCATTGGGTTTTGGGAATAACTTCTATGACGTCTTCATAGCGCTCATGGGTGCCAACAGATTGGTCAATTTCTTCTTCCTTTATCAGCAAGCCATTGTCTTTAAGATATTGCACAAATTTTTCACGAGCCTCTTCGACAGACAAACCTTCATAGGCACTCCCCGCCTCTGAAGTCATCTTTCCATCTTCACCGATAACGGGAATTATGTTAATCGGATCGCCTTTGGCTTTTTGCTTTTCGTACATTGCAAAGTCGACCGCACTATGTGCAGGCGTGACTCCGAGAGCGCCTGTACCGAAATTAGGATCAACTTCCTCATCGGCTATGACTTTTATTTCGAGAGGTTTTGCGGCTCCAACATCTACCGAGAAGGTTTGACCGATATATTGCTTGTAGCGATCGTCGTTTGGATGTACAGCAACGGCCGTATCTCCGAGTTTTGTTTCGGGACGAGTTGTAGCGATAATTATTGGAAAATCTTTACCGTACTTAAAAGTATATAACTTGGCTTTGCGATCTACATAGATAATTTCATCATCAGAGCAGGTGCACCGGCCCCTTACAGTCCAGTTAACAACACGGTAGCCGCGGTAGATGAGGCCGTCGTTATACATTCGAGTAAAGAGTTCTATAACAGCATTGTTGCGACCCTGATCAAAAGTGTATGCTAAACGTGACCAATCGCAACTTGTACCAACTTTGCGAATCTGGCTTATAATTGTCGATTTTGATTGTTCCGCGAATTCACGAATTTTTTCCAGTAGTTTTTCCCTGCCAAATTCTTCTCGCGGATATTCCACGCCATCATCCATTAACATTTTTTCAACTTTAGCCTGCGTTGCTATAGCTGCGTGATCGGTTCCGGGGATAATGACCGCGCGCAAACCGCGCATTCTCTGAAAGCGAATCATGGTATCCATAAGAGCATTTTCCAAGGCGTGACCCAAGTGCAAAACGCCGGTTACGTTCGGAGGAGGCATGGAAATGCAAAACGGAGCTCCATTTTGATTGCGCTCCGGCAGTTTGTCGGGATTAAAAAAACCGGACTCTTCCCAGCGTTTGTAGATACCGTCTTCAACGTCCTTTGCCTCGTAGGCTTTGGGCAAATCTTTATAGCTCATAATGGATTGAATATTACGGGAATATAAGCAAAATCGCAAGCGTAACTTGATTAACATGATTAGCGGGATTAGCCGGATTGATCCGCTTAATCAGGCTCGGGATATTCGACGGGATTGTTGCCGGTTGCAAATCTATCACAACCTCTGCAATCCGTTAGCCGGCGGTCAGCAGCTTGAAGCTACTGTTTCCACAAATGAAAAAACTCCCGAGAGACGGGAGCTAGGCTTCGAGTACAGAGATCGCCACGGGCAAGAGCTTGTAGATAAGCGATGAACTTACACGCCAGTCATTGAAATTCGGATGCCAGCCCGCGGGCGTTAGATGATCGCTGACTACGAAGACGGAAGCAAAATCGATTCCGCGGACTTTGCTTACGGCCATCAGAGCCGACGCCTCCATTTCCACAGTTACAACCTTTCTGTGTTTGTAGAAGGTGTAATCGGCCTTTGTTTCGCGATAAGGAGCGTCAGTCGTCCAACTTATACCTTGACGAAATTCGAGGTCTTGGCCATGCAGAGCGGAAGCGAGCTTGGCGGTCAAGTTATCATTTGCCAAGATGCGCTTTTTGCCGGCCATATAGTGCCAAGAAGTACCTTCGTCGCGATACGCGCCCGTGCAAACAACGATTTGTCCGGGGGCGAGATCACTGCAGAGACAGCCGGCGGTGCCGATGGATACGATGCGCTTGATGCCGAGATGGATCAGTTCTTCGACCAAAGTTACCGCGGAGGGAGCGCCGATTCCGGATCGCTGTAAAACCACGGGATTGCCCTGACCGTGATATAAAAGTGACGAGGAAAGATTTTTTACAGGCGTAACCGGCAAATTGTATTTGATATGTGTTTCAAGCTTGCCGGAAAAATACAGCAAAGCCGATTTTGCCTCATGAAGATCCGGGGCAGCCTCGAGCTGACTGCAATTTTGTTTGTAGGCAAAAAAATCCTCAGGTGTAACCAAAGAAGAACTGACCAATTTTTTGCGATTTAAAGGTACGGACATTTTTCCTCCAAAACTCCCGCATCAGATGCCGGATAATGGAATGCGATACGGAGCCGACGACTCACTCATCCACAAACGGATCGCCATAATCATCAAGTTTGATATCATCGCACTCGTAATACGGCGGTGGTTCGCTGATGTGATATTCCTCTCCATCACCAAAGAAGCATTCGCGATCCTGCGGTTCTTGATCCAAAACCGCGTGAATCGATGAAGGCGCTTCTTTCGAGAAGATTCGTGATACTTGCCGAGCCAATGATTCAGTCATCTTGATCATCCTCCATCTCCGGATCGTCGAACAGACTGCAACCGGAGTTTTCGCCGAATATCTTGGATTCGGCGGTTTCGATATCGTCGCGAGAATCGATTCTCCGTACACGATTGGCAAAGCGTCTCAAGCCAAGAAGCGCTTCGGGCGTGGAAGATGATTCGTATTCCGGACCGGATCCGGCCATTGAATTTACCGGCATTTCTCTCCTCTTTTTGATGGTACGGACGTTCGGATGAGAAGTAATGCATTGGCATTATTAATGCAAATATCCTCTTTTGTCAATACTGATTAACGAAATATGACAGTTATTTTTGGCTTGAATAAGATAAATGACGGCTAACATGTCAGACCATTGACATGATTGCTGAATCAAGGTAAATTATCCCATTCCCTAGTTCACCCTCATGCACTAAGGTTTTTACAACAGTCCTCCGATTCAAACTTACCGGCTCGCCGGATTTTGACTTGGTTGACTTAATAATCAAAAGAAATGGCCTATCAAGGTTATACACAAGCAACAGAGGCTGTTAAACGCGCCAAACGTACGCTGATTGTTGCACCTATAAATCCCAATTCGGATATGACGGCCGGCATGTCTGCGCTTTTGGCGTACTTAAAAAGTCATAATATACAGGTTGATGCTTATTCGCAAAATTTGAATACGGAAAAATTGCCGGGCTATATTCCGATGCGAGACTTGTTATTACCGCAATTGACGGCGATGCGTGATTTCAGGATAACCGTAAATGTTGGTAAAGTGCCCATCAAAGAGCTGGCCTACGATGTAAAAGATGGCAAATTGGATATCATACTTACCCCCAAGCAGGGTGAGTGGACGGCGCATGATTTGAGTTTTCATCAAGGAGAGGATCGTTATGATTTGATTATCGCTTTGGGATGCGCGGATAGAAATACGCTGGCCGAATCATTCCCGAATCAAGCGGATTTTATTTACCGTGTTCCGGTTATCAATATCGATCATGACGCGCAGAATGAGCATTGGGGAGCCATCAATCTTGTGGATATGACAGCCGGTTCGATTACAGAGGTTTTGCACGGTTGGTTTACGGAATGGAATGAGCAAAAAATAGACGATAAAATAGCAACCGCGCTCATGGCAGGAGTGATTTGGAAAACACAGTCTTTTAAGGCGCCGACCGTTACTCCGAAAACTTTGGAGAGAGCTTCCAAATTAGTCTCTTTGGGTGCGGATAGAGAATCGGTTGTGCATCAATTATGGCGCACGAGAAATTTGAATACTTTAAAGCTTTGGGGCAGGGCGTTGACGAGGCTTGAGCAAGATACGGCCAAAGAAATGGTTTGGACCACGTTAAGCCGGCAGGATATTTTGGAGACGGGAACAACGGAAGCCAAGTTGGATGAGCTGGTGCAAGAATTAATAGCTTATGCGCCATCCGCCAAATTGATTGCGATTTTTGTGGAACATGATGAAAAGACAACACGCACCGCTTTATTCGCCGAGGCTCCACATGACGCCAAAATACTTGGCAGGATTTTGGGATTGGATGGCACTCGCGAAAAATCGAGCGGTGCGATTGCAATGCCGGTACTTGAAGCAAAGGATCACGTGATTGCCACGCTGCGCTCGCAGATCAACACAAAATAAAATTACAGTACGAATTACGAATCTGCGCGAATTACGAATTGGTTGGTTACAGTACGAATTACGAATCTGTGCGAATTACGAATTGGTTGTCGAGGTAATTTAATGTAGAAAAAATATAATACCTATAGTAATCAAGAAAATTTGAGCGTGAATATGAGAGGAAATCAAGGTTCAGACAGTAAAAAAAAACAATCCCGGTAATCTGGGATTTTTTAAATCGTGGTAATCAGGGTCTAAAAAGGATGGCGAGTGAGATCTCGAACGGTATCCTCGCCAGAACACGTTCGTAGAACTCGCCCGCCATCCCTTGTGTATAGAATAGCAAAAAAGCTGAATCTTTGCAAAATGATACCTATTTACTGCCGACTTAATGAATATTCGCTTAATTAAGAGGAGGAAAAACCGATTCCGGAGTTACGGCGGCGCCGGTGCCGGCCGAAGCTCTGAACATGCCCTCTATATCACTTTCCATTACATCCAGACGTCTTTCGAGACTTTCAATTTTTTGAATTATTTGTTCGGTTGAATTTTGTCTGTAAACTTGTTCGGATTTTTGATTTTCGGCATTTGCAACATGATACGATATGGCGCCGGTTAATACAATGGCAAACCCGGCGATGATAACAGCACTCCAAATATGAGCAACACCGCGCGCGGCATGCAGAACATGATGATCACGCATGTGGCTGGTTGGACCGATATGGCGGACACGGCAAGTTTCGTTGCAGTCTGTGTGACCGCAGGGACCGCACTTGGCCATAGAGCTTGGTGAAGGACTATTGCCGGCTTTGACACGCTTTCGAATAACGCGTTTTTTTGGAGTTACTGTTTTCATATTTAGCACTTAATATTATAACACATAGTTAACCACAGACAAAATCGCTCTTGAGTTCATCAAGATCAAAGTAACAAGTTCATCAGGAGTCACCTAAGCTTCTCTTGATGAACTTTTCATCCGATGAACCTTAATCGAAATTCAGCTGAATTCGTTCTGATGTTATACCTAATGCCAAATTGACAGGAATGATGAAAGTGAGTAGTATCTTTGCAGAGAAAAAGTCGCATCAGCCAATCAGTTTATCAAGATAAAAGTATAAAGTTTATCAAACCAAGCAACAAGTTCATCAAGTCTAAAGTTTATCAAGAGAGGCAAAAGTAACTCTTGATGAACTTAAGACGTTATGTTGTTATGACGAGGCTAGTATGGACGTTTAGCTCAGTTGGTTAGAGCGTTCGATTCACATTCGAAAGGTCGCAGGTTCGAATCCTGCAACGTCCACCACCGCAAAAACTCGCTTAGGCGAGTTTTTGAGTTCATCAAGTCTAAAGATTAAAGTTCATCAAGAGTGACTTAAGTAACTCTTGAAGAACTTTTAACTTTATCCTTGTTACTTTGAGCCGTGTTTCGGTGTGTAGACATCCAGATATTTTTCGATCATGAGACCGGAGTGCCAGGATTCGGGAGAGATGGCGGTTGCATCGGGCACTTCGAGGCGGGTGCTGACGCGGGCGATAATGGCGAGGGCGTTGGCGAAGCGGATGTAATTTAATACATTGAGTGTATTAGCCTTGGTACGAACGTCGACATCTTGCCCGTGTTTGATAAGCAGAGCCGAGGTGCGAATCAGATCAAAATTAAGCTCCGGAGGAGAGAGGGCATCCATCAAAAAAGGCTCCCAACAGTCAAGTTCGTTTTTACGAAACATAACATTTCCACCGCCGGCCATGTCGATGATTTCATTTGTGTCGGCGGAATATTGCATGGCTCGTTTGATATAACCGGCCAAAGCATGGCGAAAACCCTGATCCTCGTTGGATAATTTTATGACTTTTTTCAGTGACGGATAAATGTAAGTGATGATTTTTTCGCGCGCGGAATGGTCTATGGGGCCGATGGGATTTGCGGAAGCCAGCAGACGATGGCCCTCGGTGTAATAATCCGGTTTAATGGTACGGTTGAGCTCCGCATAGCTGGAGTAGATATCGACACGATCTTCTTTTTTGGGCAGTTCGATGCGATGCTGCAAAGTGCATAACACGGGCATTGATGGCGGAACGACCAATTTTTTGGGTATCTCGATATTGCGATCGCGAAGAATGGCTTTAACAACCTTTTCGTGCAAAGGGATTTCTTTAACACAAACAAGTTCCGTGGGAACTTGACCGGCTAGAAAATATGATTGGAGGCGCTTGATGCGCTCGCGGTGCTCGGAGGCTTTATGTTCGATATCGGCAACAGCTTTGGCGACTTCCTCCTCTCCCCTGGCTTGGGCGTAAAGGACGGGCAAAGTTTCGATAAAATCGACTTTGAGAATATAATTGGGAAAACGTAAATCTTCAAAAACAATATGCTCACCGCCTTTGCCGATGAGATGAAGAATGTGAGGCAAAACCCGGCATTCATCCGAAGCGCGCATAACCAGCTGTCCGCCGAATTCACTTAAAGCGTCTTTAAGATCTTGGGCCGATGGGCGCAATGACGGCTTTTCGGTTATTTGATGAGGGAGGGATTGGGTTGCTCGTTTTGTTTTTGTGGCCGATGTTGTCATGGAGACATTATAACACGTCTGAACCTTGATTCACTCGATTTTCCCGCAACTTATTGAAATATATAGTATTGTATGCGGGATCACGCCTAAGGCGGTGAAAGGATTCGCATGATTATTATCTTATACGAACATCCGAAATGTTATGAATAATCAAGACACGTCGTTCGCGAACGACAGTGTCAAGTTAATCGAAATAATCGTGCGAATCAAGGTTCAGACAATAAAAAACCCCCGGTATTTAGCCGAGGGTTGATTGTATTTTTGCGATTGATTACAAGACAGCTTCTTTGGCGGCTTTGGCGACGCGGAATTTGACGACCGTTTTAGCCGGAATTTGGATTGTGGCGCCTGTGGCGGGATTGCGGCCGGTGCGAGCCTTGCGTTTTACTTTAACCAACTTACCGAAACCGGGGAGAGTAAACTCACCGTTCTTTTTGACTTCTTTATACGCGAGATCCGTCATCTCATCCATGATGGCTGACACTTCTTTTTTGGAAACACCACATTTATCGGAGAGTGTGGAGAGAAGCTGGGACTTTGTCATTTTAGGCATAACTTATTTTCATTATGAATTATTTTTCATGTAGCATGTAGCTTGTAGCATGTAACAACTATCCGTGTTACAAGCTACATGTTACATGTTACATGATGTGTGTGAATTATTTTTCATGTAACATGCAGCACGTAACTTGTAACAAAATGGTGAATGTTACATGTTACATGCTACGTGTTACATGATATGTGTGTAAGTATACTCGAGTATAATTGAGCATGCAAGCATTTTAACCAATAAAATCAAGGGTTTGAGGCATGGGGGTGTGGAAAACGTCAATAAATCTTGCGTTTTTGACTCAATTCATAGCCGTGTTAAGATAAAAAAGCTCTTTTGGAAGGAGGCGGACATGGCGACTTTGGAGTGGAGATGCATGACTTGCGACCGAACATTCAGGTCTGATGAATTGAAAAAAGATCAAGGGGGCACACCTATTTGTCCATATTGCCAAGATTACGATGTTTTTCCGCAAAGATATTTCAGATGCATGCAATGCGGTTTCGAGGCCGAGCAATCTGTTTTCTTTCCTGATATTTCCGCCGATCTTGATCCCGAAGTTGATCAAGAAGGAAGCTTGATCAATAATGATCCTGTTTATCACTCCAGCACGTCGGATGATCCAGACGCATCGGGTGACGAGGAGTGTGAATCTTATCGATGGATACAGATAAGATAGCCCTACTCCATTACCGGCAAAATGCCGGTTTTTCCATTTGCATTTTTTGGAAAATTATGAGATAACTATGCCACATCGGGCTATAGCGCAGTTGGCTAGCGCGCATGCATGGGGTGCATGAGGCCGTGGGTTCAAGTCCCACTAGCCCGACCAGATTAAAAACACAGGTAACTGTGTTTTTAATATTTGACTTAAACAAAAATACTAAGCATTCCTATCTCAACAAACAAAAAACCACCAATTGGTGGCTTCTTGAACAACGAAATAGTGACCATCATCGGAAATACGCCGAAATGAGATGTCAGCCGAGTAAACTCGGTGATACATCATCGACCTCGGGTCTGCCTAACTAAACCTAAGTTTAATTTCGGCAGAATCGAATTTCCAACAGTGTTGGAAGTTTCTCCCTAGAAAGGAGGTGATCCATCCACAGCTTCCGCTACGGATGCCTTGTTACGACTTCGTCCCTATCGCTGATCCTGCCTTAGTCCCCTCATCGGGGCCTTCGGGCATTACCAACTCTCTTGACGTGACGGGCGGTGAGTACAAGACCCGAGAACGTATTCACGGCACCATGGCTGATGTGCCGTTACTAGCGAATCCGACTTCATGAGGGCGAATTTCAGCCCTCAATCCGAACTGGGGCCGGGTTTGTTGGGATTAGCTCCACCTTGCGGTTTGGCAACCCATTGTCCCGACCATTGTAGTACGTGTGTAGCCCTGGACGTAAGAGCCATGCTGATTTGACGTCGTCCCCGCCTTCCTCCCCGTTATCCGAGGCAGTCTCCCATGAATATTCAACATGGGACAGGGGTTGCGCTCGTTTCCCGACTTAACGGTACATCTCACGACACGAGCTGACGGCAACCATGCAGCACCTATACAGCACCCTCGAAGGCGGCCAATGTTTCCATCGGCTTGCAGCTGCATTTCGAGCCCAGGTAAGGTTCCTCGCTTATCTTCGAATTAAACCACATACTCCTCCGCTTGTGCGGGTCCCCGTCTATTCCTTTGAGTTTTAGCCTTGCGGCCGTACTCCCCAGGCGGGATGCTTAATGCGTTAGCTTTTTTCACCGACACCGGGAGGGTCGATACTCCCGATATCTAGCATCCATCGTTTAGGGCGTGGACTACAGGGGTATCTAATCCCTTTCGCTCCCCACGCTTTCGTCCCTGAGCGTCAGTATCGTTCCAGCACATTGCTTTCGCATTTGGCGTTCCTGCCGATATTAACGGATATTACCCCTACACCGGCAATTCCATGTGCCTCTCCCGAACTCTAGCTATGCCGTATCACGAGCGGTGTCAGAGTTGAGCCCTAACATTTAACCCGTGACGCACATAGCCGCCTGCGGACCCTTTACGCCCAATAAATCCGGATAACGTTTGAGGTCTCTGTATTACCGCTGCTGCTGGCACAGAGTTAGCAACCTCTTATTCATTTGGTACAGTCATCGTTCTTCCCAAATAAAAGCGGTTTACGAGCCGAAACCCTTCATCCCGCACGCGGCGTCGCTCCTTCAGCCTTTCGGCCATTGAGGAATATTCTTAACTGCAGCCACCCGTAGGTGTCTGGGCAGTGTCTCAGTCCCAGTGAGGGGGGTCATGCTCTCACACCCCCTACCCGTCATAGCCTTGGTGGGCTTTTACCCCGCCAACTAGCTGATGGGCCATAGGCTCCTCCTCCAGCGCGTTTTGCGCTTTACATGCGAATGACATATGCCCCCGCATGTCCATCGTGGAATTAGCTCCGCTTTCGCGGAGTTATGCCCGACTGGAGGGTAGATTACCAATGTGTTACGCACCCGTTTGCCGCTAACATCAACACGTATTGCTACAAATTGATGTCCGCACGACTTGCATGCCTTAGACACGCCGCCAACGTTCATCCTGAGCCAGGATCAAACTCTCAGTAAAAAGCCTTACGACTTTTAACCCCTGCACTCCTGGTAGATATGCAGGGTCAATTTTTTAGCCATTCCCTGACGGAAAATGGCAACGACCTTCTCTTCGAAGGCCGGGAATAAACGTATTTCCTTAGACGATCACTATTTCATTGTCCAATTTACGTCTCGCTTCCTTGTTCTTGTTTGTTGTCGTGTTATCAAGAACTCCTAGAAAAATCGAGATTTTTTACCCTCTTGTGGAAGGTGCGAGAAATATAGCCAATTACCAAAAACTTGTCAAGAAAAAGACTGGCTGATTTTGTGGATAAGCTAAATACGGGTTTTTAGCCTTGTTTAGAGAAAGAATACGATCTTTACTCATCGCGTCGTCCAACGTCAAACGTCAAAAGTCACGCGTCGATATGAGAGGGTTGACAATTGGGGAATTTTGTGCTATATTGAGCGGTTCTTCGAAAAAGGTAGAAAATTGAGCACAACCCTAAATCCCTTATCCCTCCTACGCTAAAGCTACGGCGGACAAGCAGGGACTTGTTGACACGGTTCACAAGTCCTCCTGATAAGGAGGATTTAGGAGGTTGTGCCAAACAACAAAGGAGGCAAAAAAAATGCCTAGCAGAAAAAGAAGCCGGGAAGGCAGAAATTTGACCGCGGAGAAAAGTCGTTCCGAGACCGGAGCAAGTCGCCGGAGTGTTTGCGACATGCAAGTCAACAAGGCTCGGTTGGCCGAGGTGCGCGCGCAGTGCATGCTCGAGGTGCGAGATCGGTACGGTAATACCGTGCCGGTTTACAAGCACTGGTTGGGCGGGTCGGCCATGGAGGAGATCCTCGAGGTCGAGGATGCCATGGCGATTGCATTCGGCCTTGTCGAAGCGACACGGCAGGGAATGCGCATCGAGTTTGATGCGCTCTCCGTGCTCGCCGAAGCGAACAAGCGACTGCGTAAGCAGGTCGCTGAGGTGTTCATTGCCAACGCGCGAGAGATCAAGCTCTCTTGCATGGAGAGCGATGAGCGCTTGGCGCGGTACCTCGAAGGCACGGCACGGCGGATCATGCCGAAAGCCAAGTCCGACAGCGAAACCAGCGAGACCAAGGCCAAGCCCGAAAGGCTGGAGGCCGTAGTGGATCGCTCATTGGCTTTGGGCGACGTGAAGGCCGCGGCCAAGGCGATTGCCGAGGCCAAGCTTGTGGATGAGCGAGTCCAAAGAAATTTGGACAAGCTTAGCCTCGAGCTGGCGCGCGAGCTGGCAATCAACCTGCGCAGGCAAGCGCGAAAGATGAAGGGCGGAAAAGCCCGTTTCATCTGTGCACTTGCGAACCGCATCGAACCCATGAGCGCCACGCCGCCCTTGAGGCGGGACGAGCGCAGAGCGGCATGATGTCATGAACTCTGCCACTCGTAGGCTCGAAGAGCTGAAGACACTCTCAAATCTTTTGGAGCAGGCTGAAGAACAAAAGTTCTTTGACCTGCTCTTTCCGGAACCGGAGGAGCACGGGTCGTGGATTTATCGAACGGCCATGGAAGAAATCGTTCTTTCCTCCAAGAAGCGTGAGCTTATCCGGCAATTTGCGCGTTTCGCTGACGATAACCTTGTCGGCAAAGCGCGCGGAATCATTTACCGGTACATGCATGTACTGGCCGATGAAGCCGTGACCGAAGATTTGCGCTTCATGACAACCACCAAGAGAGCGGTCAGCGCCGCCAAGGCACTGCACATTCTCTCTCAGCTGCGCGAAGACATGCAAAACGCGCGGCAGAATCGCGCCTCGACCCCACCTCCACCGGAGGCTTTGGAGGAAAAGGCTGCGTAATATTAACTCGAACCAAAACCCCTCTCTGACTAAGGAGAGGGGTTTTATGATTGTCTGAACTATGATGAACTTATTGTCTGAACCTTGATTTAAAAACCGATTACCAACCTAATTAACTTGATTACTATAGGTATATAATTATTTATACATTGAGTAATCAAGTTAATATGAGTGTGAATCAAGTTAATCAAGGTTCAGACAATAAGATAGTAATCAAGGTTCAGACAATTGAAGCTTGGTCAATTCTACCCATTCATCGGCTGTAAGTTCCTCGGCGCGGGCTTTTGGGTTGATGTGTAACTTTGTTGCCATTTCCTCCCATGCCTCGGTTTTGATGCCAAGGTTACGGCTTAAGAGCTTACGAGGGTGAGCAAATCCGAGTTTGGCGACCTTCATGACGGCCTCGGGGTCTATCCCCCATTTTTTTATGCGTTCGGCAGGTGAAAGCGGAATAAGTTTGATGATGGCGGAATCGACTTTGGGCGACGGATAAAAAGAAGTTGGTGATACTTTGTGAATAAGCTTGAGATCGGAACATGCCAAATGCGACATAAGAGCCAACAGCGACATTTTGGCTTTTTTATCTTGAGCGATGATGCGTTCGGCGACTTCTTTTTGAATGAGAGCTACAAGAAGTTTGGGAGGATTTTTGGCGTAGAGGGCTTTGCGGAGAGCGATTGAGGTAATTGAATACGGGAGGTTGGAGACGAACTTCCAGGGTTTTGAGCCCATGAGATCGTCGAAGTTGGATTTGGCTGCGTCTTCGGAAATCCCCCGAATCACGCTTTGCGTGATTCGCCCCCTTTGACAAGGGGGTTGCTGCGATGACAGTCTTTCGGCGAGGGATTTGTCTTTTTCGATGAAGGTGATGGTTGCGCCGGAGTTTATCAGAGCTTCGGTGAGAACACCCAGACCGGGGCCGATTTCGAGAATCCTATCCCCTTTTTTGATTTCAGCGGAATCGACGATTTTATCCAATATATTATTATCAATCAAAAAATTCTGGCCCAAACCTTTGTTGGGGCGTTTTCCGAGATTGTTTAAAATGGAGATTATTTCGTTTTTATTCATACTTCGCAACCGCGCGCCTGCTTCGACCGTCGCCTCATATCACTTATAATATAAAAGCTATTTTGTCCATTTTTTGATGATTTGTTGAACCGTACGCTCGTCCATATCGGCAAAGACATTTCTCCTTGCCCAGCCCGTTGGATTTTGCATATCTTTTACGATGAATTCTATGCGTTTGGCGATATCGGTTTGATATTCCGGCGCTTGAGGCTCTTCGTAATCTTCGGGCAGTTTGCCGTCTTTATTTACAAAACCGACATAGTGGAAAGGATCATCAGCGGGCGCTTGGTCAAGATAGGCGGCATTGTACCAATAACCGAATATTTGTTCGTATTTATTCTTTTTCTCCCGGATGCGTTTTTCCAATAATGGTCGTTTTTCCTCAAAAACAGCCTCGGCTTTAGCGGAATAGAGTTTACGCAAATCCTCTTGCCTTTTGGTTGCCAAACCCAATTTGGATGCAACTTCCATTTGCCGTTTTTTTAATTCTTCGATTTCGGCTTTTATTTGAGGCAAACGCTCGTTAATTTGTTGGATTTCCTGTTTTGTCGCTTCATCCTCCCGCAATTGTTTTTGATATACGGCCATCGGAGAATCTTTTGATGAACCGAAGGCGCTTTTAAGTTGAGAAAAAACTGAGGGTTTTTGCGGATTATGCAAAGCTTTGGATGGATTTTTCAGGGCTTCAAGCTCTTTCAACTTTTTATCAAGTTGTTTCAATTCTTCCTGTGCGTTATTAAATTCATCCACCGTCGCTTTCAGCTCTGCCGTGTCGGCGGACAAATCTTTTTCGCGGATAACTCGCATCTCCCAAGCTTTGTTTATGCCTTTATCCAAATCGTGATATGACTCAAGATCAAACTCATCAGTTTTAATAAATTCACCAAGGCTGGAAAAAACTTTTTGCTGATACTCGCGCAATTCTTGTGCGACATCGTACTCTTCTTTACCCAAACGTTCAGCGATTTTTTTACAAAATGCTTGGTGCTGTTCCGGCGATGCGATTTGTAAGCATGTGACGACATCCATTGGAGTCCATCCCTCAGGATATTCATCGGCGCCATTGTAGGTTAACAGCTCGTAAGGCAGTTGTTGATGTAAAAATTCGGAGCCTTGGCTCTGCTCCGGTTGAACGGGGTGTTCGGAACTCTGCTCGTTGGATTTGGGATATTCTGACATATTGAATCAATTATACCTTATTTTCCGCCGGATGACATCCGAGGGCTCTATAGTTTGACCTCTCCTTGGCGATAAATTATAGCCTTGCCGTCTTTATCGATGCGGGCGACCGTGGTGGGAAGATTTTTATCAATGGCGCCGATATCCAAAACGAAATCGGGTTGATGCTCGTATTTTTGAAAAGCACGCACAACCCCCAGCCCCGAGACTGCGGGCGACATACCGCTTCTGTTGGCCGAGGTGGCGGCGATTGGATAACCAAAGGCTTCGGCTATTGCTCCGGCTATGGGAGATGATGTGACACGGATGCCGATGGTTTGGTTGGGGCAAGTTTGCGGGGCGAGTTTTATATCCTGTTTGAGGTCCACTAAAAGTGTGAGAGGGCCGGGCCAATGTTGTTTCGCAATTTTAAGCTCGGATTTGGAAAGATTGGCAAGAGCTTGGACTTGAGAGAAACTTGAAGCGATGAGCTGAAGAGGTTTGCCGTCGTCACGGCCTTTGATGGCAAATATTTTTTTAACAGCTTCCGCATTACGCGGATCGCAAGCCAGGCCGTAAACGGTTTCGGTGGGAATGGCGATAACGCCGCCCGAGTTAAGAACCTGAACGGCTGTTTTAATATCTTCTGTAGTTTTTTTATCCATATCAATCCTTATTCAACTCGCCTCGGATATCTTTTTTGGAGGCATCCAGGCGTAGTTTAGCTTCGATGAAAGCGTCGAGATCGCCGTCGAGAACCGAATCCGTATCTGCGGTCTCGTAATCGGTGCGTAAATCTTTGACCAAATGATAAGGGTGGACGACGTATGAACGGATTTGATTACCCCAAGCCGCGGTATGATATTCGCCCCTTAAATCCTGCTTTTCTTGCTGGAGTTCGTCCTCTTTGAGCTTGGCGAGCTTGGCCATGAGAATCTTCATGGCCGTTTCTTTGTTTTGGGTTTGCGAACGCTCGTTTTGGCAAGAGACGGTTATTTTTGTTGGTATATGGACTATGCGGACAGCCGAGTATGTCGTATTGACCGATTGCCCGCCTTTGCCCCCGCTCATAAAAGTATCGATGCGCAAATCCTCGGGTTTGATTTTGATTTCGACTTTTTCATCCAACTCGGGAATGACTTCAACCAAAGCAAAGGATGTTTGACGAAGAGCATCCGCATTAAATGGTGATTGGCGGACAAGACGATGTACACCGGCCTCACATTTGAGATGACCATAGGCATGCCGACCCTGCACAAAAAAAGTAGCGGATTTGATGCCTGCCTCGCCTCCTCTGCTTTCGTCAACGAGTTTGACCCGCCAACCTTTGGTTTCGGCGTAGCGGAAGTACATGCGCATCAGCATCTCGGCCCAATCTTGCGCGTCCGTACCGCCGGCGCCGGCGTGGATGGACATGACGGCGTTTGAAGCATCGTGAGAGCCGGAGAGTAACATGGTAAATTCCATCTTGCCAAAAGCGGACTCGAGTTCGGTGATTTTTGATTCAGCCTCGGCGATAACAGATTCATCATTTTCGGCTTCGGCCATATCCAGCAGTTCTTTCAGATTTTGCAGTTCGGATTTGAAATTGTTCCAAGTTTGATATTCGTCTTTCAGATCCGACAGTTTTTGCATCTCTCCCCTGGCGCGCTCTTGATCAGCCCAAAAATCGGATGCGGTAACCTCGACTTCGAGTGCATCGATTTCCTCTTTGCGGGCATCCAAAGCCAAAATCGACCAAGCCTCGGCGAGGCGGGTTTCCAGAGTTTTGATACGATCTTGAAGCTCTTGGATCATTGCGCTTGATTAACAAATAATAAATAATAAATAATAAATAATAAAGCGAGCGGTACTTATTTTAAATAATAAAGCATCAAACCACCGCCTAGGGCGGGGTCCCGCATACAAATAATTATAAATAGGGTGCGGGATAAGAAATAATAAAGCTAGAGGGACTTAATTTAGATAATAGATAACCAAAGATGGGGGGAAAAGGCAAATTGAGATTAATTATGAGCGAAAAAGAACTTGTCTATTGATTCACGCTCAAGTTGTTCAAGTTTAGGAACAATTGAAGCTCTTTTTTCCGGAGGGAGGCTATTGATAGTTTCTTCAATTTGCGAACCAACCACAATCCGGTCAATCCAAGGTTTAATATGAGGCAAAT
>CALFEO010000024.1 GCA_937949995.1 uncultured bacterium | reverse complement strand
AATCTGAGCGTAAATCAAGGTTCAGACAGTAGAGTTAGTCAAGTTAATATGAGCGTGAATCTGAGCGTAAATCAAGGTTCAGAAAATATGATAGTAATCAAGCTAATCCCTAAATCATGTGAATCGTGGTTCAAGACAGTCTGCGCTTGACTCCCTGTCCACTTTTTGCGTCCGCTCGGTTAAGCTATCCGCATGCTTGCGGTATCGGAAAATATTAAAAATAAACTTGGCAATTTAAGAATTGCTTTGGTTCATGATTATTTGGTGCAAGACGGCGGAGCCGAACGGGTTTTTTGGGCTTTTAATAAAATTTTTCCCACAGCCGATTGTCATGTTTTATTGCATAATCCCAAAATCACTCATCAAGATTTTTCCGGCAAAAAAATCAACACATCTTTTTTACAAAAATGGCCTTTAGCTAAACGTTATTATCAATGGTATCTTCCACTCATGCCTTTGGCGGCCGAACATTTGGATTTTTCGGATTATGATTTGGTTATTTCATCATCCAGTTCTTTTGCCAAGGGCATCATAGTCCCCGCGCACGCCAAGCATCTTTGCTATCTGCACACGCCCACGCGTTTTCTCTGGGAAAACCGCATCAACTATCTGGCCGATCTGCCTCACCCCTCTTTTGTGCGCGCCGGTTTGCCATGGGTTTTACATAAACTGCGCGGATGGGATAAGCAAGCCTCGGAACGCGCCGATGTAATGCTCACCAATTCGCAAACCAGCCGTCGCCGAATTTTACGTTATTATCATCGCGATGCCGAGGTCATTCATCCGCCGGTTGACACGGAACATATTCCTTTATCGCGCCACGACGGAGAGTATTGGCTGGCCGGCGGCAGACTCGTGCCCTATAAACGCTTCGACCTCATTGTTAAAGCATTCGCCAAACTGAACATTCCTTTAGTCGTCTTTGGCACCGGTCCCGAGTTAAACAAGCTCAAAAACATGGCCGGTAAACGCACCAAATTCGTCGGCAATGTTGATGATCAAGAAAAGACTCGCCTTTATCGCAGAGCGATAGGCTGCATCAACCCGCAAATCGAAGATTTTGGGATCACAGCCGTTGAGGCTATGGCCGCCGGCCGTCCTGTCATCGCTTATGGCATCGGCGGAGCCGCGGAAACCGTACTGCCCGGTAAAACCGGCAAATTCATTGCCATGCAAACCTGGGAAGATATCGGAGACGCAGTCATTCGTCACAAGCCTCAAGATTACGATCCCAAACAAATCCGCGCCTTTGCCGAAAATTTCAGTTACGAAAATTTTGAAAAAAAATTTTTGCAAGCCATTGCCTCCATGCTGAAACTCGAAGATCCTATCGAAGAAGAACTGACTCTTATCGAAGATGCCTATGCCCCGTATCTTAATTGATGCCCGCGCCTTGGCTGATTCCACAAGCGGAGGCGTAAACCGCGTTGCCAAGCTTTGGATTTTAGATCAAATCAAAAATACGAATCCAAAAGATTGTCATTGCGTAACCACAGGTTCAAAACCATCCGTCGAAGTGGCGGATTTTTGCGCAAAGAACAATCTAAACTATCTGCATATTAAAATCCCCAACAAACTCTGGACGCTTTTATGCTATTTCAATTTCACTTCTCTGATATTAATCGCCGAAAAAAAACTCAAATCCCCAATCGACTTACTCCTGCTCCCCAACTTGGCTTACACCGGCGCCCTTTACCGGCCTTATCGCATTTTGGTTCATGATCTTTCATTCATAATCGAACCGCATTGGTTCAATCTGCGACGCCGTCTCTGGCACAAATTCGTGAATGCGCAAGAACGCATAAAAAACGCGGACCAAATCCACTGCGTCAGCAACCAAACCAAATCCGACACAATCAAACTATTAAACATTCCGAATAATCAATGTAAATTATTTAAGTTTGATCCCAAAATCGAGGTTCGAGGTTCTAAGTTCGAGGTTCGCCCAAAATGGTTTCCCAAATCAACCACCCGCTTCGCACTGCTTCTCGGCGGTTCCGACCCCCGCAAAAATATTAAAACCGCTCTTAAAGCCGTCAGCTTGTACAATATACAAAATCCGCAAAATCATTTGGTACCCGTGGTTCTTAACGGCAAAGTTAAATACGCTTTGAACGAATTAAACATTTCCCGCATCCAAGCCCCGGGATTCATCAGCGATGCGGAGCTGATTTGGCTGTATCAAAATTCAACCGTCCTTCTTTACCCATCTTGGTACGAAGGATTCGGTCTGCCTCTGCATGAAGCTTCTCAATTCAACACGCCCATCATCGCTTCCTCTGCCGGTGCCTTATCCGAAACCGCTCCGCCAAACACAACTCTTTGCCATCCCGCAAAAATCAACGAATGGGTTGGGGCGCTGGTAATTTCAACACAGTCTAATCTTTCTTAACAAAATCCATAAAAGAAAGCATTTCTTTATATTGAATATTATCAAAAACTGAATATATTTCTTTTGGTGACATGTTTTTCTTTTTCAGTTCCGCATATTTGCCGAATCTAAACCCATCAAACCAATGCAATGATAAATTCGAATCCATTCCATCAATCAATAATTCAAAAATCTTTAAAAAATCTTTTTTGACTGCAATAAAATCATCACGACTGAAATCTTTTTCAAAAAAACTTTTGATTGTTTGCTGACTGATCTTTTTTTTATCATGATATCCGTAATAAACGGTTAATCCTTCAATCATCAAAAAATTATAATCGAAATCCAATGTTTCATCGCGCAACCATCTTTCTTTATACATTTTATTCAACAACAAAGACTTTATACTGTTAATATTGGATTTGAAATATACACCACCCGCTCTTTCCGCTGCAATCTTACCGAATGCATCAATATTAAAATTCTGTAAAAATCTATTTTGTTTTTTTGCCTTTGGAAAAAATTTTTCTAACATCTTTTTATTTTTTAAAGTTAAATCTGCACACATAACGGTAATATCCAAACCTGTTTCTTGCAAAAACCTATTCCAAAATTTTTGAATTACATTAATATCTTTATACCCGAACGAATTAATATATTTTTGTGAAGCTAAAACTTGGCTTTGCCGAATGGGCAACAAAGGATAAACATAATTAGTCCGTCTATACTCGTAAGACGAATAATAATCATTTGATTCTTCTTTTAGCATCAACTTTTCTTTAATAAATCTTTTTTCAGTACATTGCCAATTGTAAATCATTTCATGCAATATCTTTATAGCTTGCTCAAAATCATTTTGATGAAAATCACAAAAAAACGATAAATCTTCTCTTGATGTCGAAGCTTCAATATTACCGAATATTTTACCAAAAAGATTTTCCAAATCATTTCTGGGGATGCCTTTTGTTCCGCTGAAAGCCAAATGCTCACCAATATGCAAATAACCTTCCGTTTTCTCAGTTTCAAAAAAACTGCCGTTATCAAAAGTTATTTTTACGGCACATCCTTTTTTCCAATTATTTTTTACGTGGTTAATCATATGTAATAAAGTAACATTTTATACTATAAAAAAACAGACCCTTTAAGTTAAGAGTCTGAAACGAACAAGAGTCTGGCGGCGATGCTCGGTTATTTACCGAGTATCTGTCGTTTCACTTCGCCCCAAAAGCCCTTGTCTTTTTGCGAATGGTTCTCGCTGGAACCGTGCTGTTCATTCTTCTTGTTATCCCTCCTTCCTCTTTGCCTGTCTTTCTTGCCTCCGCGATATTTTCCATCCGAATAACCATGTGCCATGACTACCTCCTTATGGCTATCGTCAAGACCAACATAAATAATCATATCTTTTTCGGAAAGTCAATGCCCGAAGAAGCTGAAACCATTGACAAATTTGTCATTTTTTGCTATATTGACGCATTAAACATAACGTGCCTAAATATAAACGACCCTCTTTTTATTCATTAAATTTTAGTTAATTTTAGCAAAATATGAGCAATATTTTAAAACACGTTTCCGTAACGGCTCTTGCCATGGCCATGCTTGCCATGGGCCTTACAGCCATTACAAACGCCGCCTCGGCCCAAACCGGCCCTTGGCAATGGTCTGATATTTCAGACAAATTAAACGTTCGCGAAAACCGCCCTGTTTGGGCAAGCGCCTTCGCGCATCCTTATTGGTACCTTACCGACGGCCAAGAGCTCTACACGGGCGGCCATGTCTGGAAGACTGACGGATCTGTCATGACAGACATCACAGCCGAGGTAAGAAAAGCCGGCTTAAACCGCGTTGACGATATCGTTACCGACGGTACAACCGTCATCTTTCTTAAGAATGTGGTTTCAGCCACCCGAAATTTCGAGGCGCTGTCTTATAAAGACGGAACTTGGGGCTACCCCGCTTACACCTGGCAAAACCGTATGGATTCCAACGATTCGATCGCATCCATCAACGGTAAAAACGGCGTTTGGATGATCACAACATCCAAAGGTAAAATTTTGGTTTGGAATCAAGCCAATAATGCGGTCAACGAAATTACTTATAATGATAAACTCGCTGCTTCGATCGGAAGCAGACTGTACTCGGTGCGTCACACATCACCAATAGACGGTCATAACGGCTTTATCGCTCCGGTTGCATTGCCGATTGGAGAACAATGGCTTATCGCTTATGTGACGAACAACGGATTACTGCGTGTCTGGAAAGTTAAACTTTCCAATGGTCAATCCGTAGAAAGCAATTGGGATATTACCGGTCAATTCGAATCCATGCAGAGTTTGCAAGCAGCCGCTTCAAACGGATCACAAATTTTATTGGCGGGATCCCGCTATCAAAATACATCGGCCAATAAAGTCTACTTATACGACGGCGTAAACGTAAAAGATGTAACCGCGCCCTCGGCCGGTGTTCCGTTTTCAAGTTGGAACAAAACACTGATCGGCTCTAACGGCAAATCTTGGATGATTTTGAATGGCAAAGATTTGATTCGTTTCGACGGCTCTCAATTTGTAACCTACGGACAAACCCGCGATTATTTTGTAACCATATCCGGTGATAAAAACGGGCGCCTTCTCTTAGGAGGCGCTGTCTCCGCCATGGGATCACAAAATCCAACATCTCCCCTTACCGCCAAATTGGTAAGAGTCGATGAGAGTTCCGGCTATATAGCCACACCGGCTCCTGTACAAACCTCTAATTGGGTTTGGTCAACAATGAGCGTATCCCATAATCAACATAATCTTTACCACGGACAAACATCCAACGTTTTCATCAACAGCGGATCTCCAAACGGCATCAATCGTGTTGAAATCTGGTTAAACGGCAATGTCGTGCAAACCTGCCAAAACTCAACCTGTAATTACACCATTTACGGCAGTTCATATCCCAAAGGAAGCAAACTGGCTTTTAACGGCCGTGCCATAGATGCAAAAGGCCACGAAGCGTGGACTTGGTTGGGCGAGTATTCCATTCCGGTTGATGATTACACCTATAACAATAATTACAATACATTAAATAACACCATTACGACCTGGTTTGATTCCAATACCGTCAAAACAACATTGGCACGTAACGAATCTCGCAACATCACCTTTTACGGCAATGCCAATCAGGGATTGAATCGTTTGGAACTCTACGCCAATAATTCACTGATCAGCACTTGTAATTACAATAATGTTTACGGCAATCAATCCTGCACCAAAACAATTTACGGAAGCGATTATTCCGCGGGACAAAGTGTGGCCCTCAAAGTCAAAGCCATAGACAAAAACGGCTACCAAAATTGGTCCGGTTCTATCAGCTTTAACATTCAAGATGATGGATCCAACAGCAATAACACCGGTACCCAAGTTTACTCTTGGATGTGGCTCGACCCATCGGATACAAACTTGGATCAAAACCAAACCAAGACAGTAAACGTTGGCGCATCAGCTGATTCCGGTTTGCAAAAAATCGAGATTTACGCGGATGGCAATTTAAAGAAAACTTGCACCTACAATCGCGCTTACGGCAATCAACAATGTTCGGTTGCGATTTACGGCAATGATTTTACACCCAACCGCAACATCAACATCTTTACCCGCGCTTTCGATTACAACGGACGCATGGCACAAACATCCTCACAAAATGTTTACGTCACAGGCACAAACGATAATAACAACAATAACAATCAAAACAATGTTGATGGCAACTTAACCATTACCAGCAATCGCGACAACGGTTACACCAATTACGATCAAATCACATTCACGGCCAACGGTTCAGATGCAAACGGCATCAATAAGATCGAAATCTTGGTAAACGCTCAAGTCGTCAAAACATGTAACGGAGTCGGTACCTGCTCTTATGTGGGCGGTCCCTACAACACCGAAACCGTCAGCTACGGCGCCAACCTCTACGACAACCTCGGAAATCGAACATGGACAGGATATAAAACGATCTACAAGAAATAATATAATAATTGCCTCAAGTAGTAATCAAGATTAATATGTTTTGTAATCATGCTTAATCAAGGTTCAGACAATTAGCAAAAAACCGCTCTACATGGCGGTTTTTTGTTTATTGATTATTCATGCAAACAAACCCACGTTAATATTGACATTTTCAAAAAATACTGCTAAGTTTATTTATCGAACCTTACAACCTAAGAGAGGTTAAACACATGGCGGATGTCGACTATTACGCTCTGCTCGGCATCAATCGCAATGCGACATCCGAACAGATAAAAAACGCGTATCGTAACAAAGCCCGCGAATATCACCCTGATCGCGCGGGTTCCGTGGGAACGGAAGCCTTTAGGCTCGTCACTCGTGCTTACGCTATCCTTTACGATCCGGATAGACGCGAAGAGTACGACAAGGGCTTCAGGCCGGTTACATCAATCGCCGACCTCTACAGCCGGCGCCGAGAAGGCAAAAAGGTGATGGAGATTATGTTGCCAACAGCACCGGCCGCCAAACAAGTCGGCCCGGATCTATACATGGCAATTACTGTCGAAACAGAAGTTCTGCTTCAAGGCGGAACCGTCACAATCACGTTGCCTGATTCGGATGGTACCGAGGTGGCATTGCTTGTTCCGCCTCGTGCAAAAGAACTTTCGTGGTGCCGCCTGCCTCACAAGGGCAGTCCGGGCCGTAACGGCGCAGATTCCGGTGATTTGTGGATTCAGCTAAAGGAAAAAAAATAAATGCCGCGTTGTAAAGATACCGAATGGACTGATTTTCAAGGCGCGTTCAACTCATACGTTCAAATCGATGACGCCTCTGTCGAAGATAACCGGGGAAAAACTTTGGAATTCTATTGCCGGCTTACTGCGGAGGAAGTTCTGAAGTTTATGACCCAGCCATCCGACTTTGCAGTTATCATATCCGGCGTTGCAAAGGCCAAAAATTCTCCGATGCAAATCGGAACTGTTGTCGCACTCGGCAGCAACTTCGAATTGTACTTCCAAATCTTGCCCGGCCATCCCGTTGGCACACTTTTGCAGAACCTGTTGCGATCCAAAAAAGGTTGCAGTTTTCTGACAAGGGTTTCCTGCATTCTCGCCGATGCAGCCGAAGATGAGGAATACGCACCGTATCTCTACGGATACTCACCCAAACACCGGCCGGTTCAAGATCAAGAAACCGATCAAATCTAGGAGATATACTCAATGACATCGCATGCGATCATCAAAGCGGAAATGACCGATCAGGCTAAGGCGGAAAAGCATTTCCGCGAAGTCCTGCGCCGAGGTTCGGGGCGCAGCGATATTCTGGCCGTCATCGCCGACGAACCTCAGGCCGCCCTTGCCCGCCTGAATGAAACCCGTGCCCTCACAGACAAAGGCTCGGCCGACATGCTCGACGAGATCGTGGGGCAGATTCCGGATACGGCGCGTGCCCGCGAGCTTCTGGAACAAGAACTCCCTGCCGCTCGCTTGCACAAGCTGTTGGCGGCCCGCGGAGATCTTGCCTCCAGCGCTGCTTATGTGGTTAGTTTGGAAGACATTCTTCACGCGGTGTTTTCGGACATCTCGGAACTAATGCACGAAGATGAAGCCGACCGGCAAAACTTTGTCCAAGTTATCCATCGCGAATCATCGGATGGCTGGACTTCAGAAGAAAGCCTTGAATTCGATGACGAAGAAGGTGACGCATCCGCAGTCGTCGAATTAGACATCAATTCCCCGGCTCCGCTGTATGCTTTGCGTGCATGGGCTTACAAGCTCAAAGATCGCGAGGATTACGAGGAGTTCCTTGGTGCGAACATGGGTGGATTCAGCCTTTTGCAGTGCATCCTGCTTGCAGTATGGCACGACACGGGTTGCCCTGAAATAGTGGATCATTGTCTGGATGCCCATACCTTGGACGAACTCGGCATCGATCACGACACGGCCAACGAGGCCATGCTCGAACTCTTCGAAGCCGGTCCACCCTCCTTCAGCCGCGCCGAAATCGAAGACGCGCGCTTGCAGATTGCGAAGCGCCGCAAGGCTCGCGAAGAAGCCCCTTCGCTCACGGAAGAAACACGGGATCAAGCCGCGCGCGTGGCCGAAGAACTCGATTTCTAACCTCTCACAACGGCATAGCCGCCCGCACACCCATCTTGGCTGGCGGGCGGCTTTTTTCAAAATCACATATTTATCATCTAACCCATACACCATCTTAGTTACAAGTTACATGCTACAAGTTACATGATAAATATGCTCTTTTGAAAACCAATCACCACAAGGAGAAAGCCATGGAAACGATCACAGCTATCGTCCATATTCCACATGAAATGGATTCGGAAGAATCAAAAAAATCACACAGTGCTCTTATCATTTCTCCCTTCCATGCCTTCATGAACGCACTTCTTGGCAGCGAGCCTCCCAAAACAACCTCCATGTCCGGCGCCGCCGAATGGAGCGGAGCTCCGATGGAAGCTCTCGTGGCTCAAGGCCTTTGGCCCATCATGTTGCGTATAGCCTCCAAGCTGGACATCGAACTCTCGGTGGAAAAAGATGTGTTATTAACGCTTGCGCCAAAAACCGAATACCTCCTAAACATTGGCATTACACTGCGGTACAGTTCCCCCGCAAAAGCCGCGGAGGATTTCCGGAAAATATTGGCAAACGCAAATAATGATGGTTTTTCCGGTGGCGCAAAATCCTTTTCGGCAATCTTCCAATCCCAATCGGCAGCATTCTTTGCCGAGATCCTCAAAAACCTGCAAGCAACCCGCGGGGTCCTGAAGGCGGAAGCCGAAGCGCTCCATAGCCGAAATCGAATAACCAAAAAAATCATCTACCTTCCTGAAAATACTCACTTTATGGGACTTGTTTCTTTAAGCGGGTTAATCAGGTTGTATCACATGATGAGTTATGATTACCGGCTCAACTGCCTCGAGGAGCGAGATGTTGATTACTTACGCCAGCTTGGCGACGCATTTATGGTGTACCGTGAAGCGCTAAATGCGGCGCACTTGCTTCCTCATAGAATGGCGGATTTTGCCAAAGTAGATCTCAAAATGCGCTTAACCGGTGATCCATACGTAATCATCGAACAATGGCTGCGCAGCGCAATCTTGCTTTCCGCGGCGGATGCCCCTGCGGAACAAGGCAGCGTCGGTAGTGAAGACCTGCTTCAAATGCTGGTCCGCGCTCGAGAAACCGAAGATCAAGCGCTGATGGCCAAAACCTATGCCAGATTCGCCAAACGCGGTTCCAAACCCGTCGATTGGCCTGCTATTCAGGCTGATTTCATTGCAACATGGATCTACGAAGGCATAAAATGCATCCGCTCAGAAAGCCACGAATGGCTTATGAATCAATGTTTGGTTCATTACGACTTCAGCCGACCGATCTTCGCAACCAAGAAAATTTCTCCTGAAAACGCTTTGGCTTACGCAACTTTATCATCTCCGGAAATTTCTAAAATCCTGGAAAAGGATAAAAAGCTGGAAACGGCAATTGCCAATGCTTTACCCTGGGATAAAATCACTCTTATAAACTTTAAGAATATCTTAGAATACCGAAATCTTTCAGCGGAGAGCATAGCCATCGGCATAACCAAGCTGGATAAAACAATCCAACAACAAGCTATCTCGGAATGGTTGATTGACTGTAATACTGATCGTCTCCGCTATTTCCTGGTTACCCCTGAAGCGGTTGACATCCTGCGCCAAGCGGGGCTTTTGCCTGAAGACTTCCTCGCAAATCTGAAACCCGAAGAAATCCTTCTCAAAAACCCGAGCGCCGACCAGTTAGAGCAAGCTCTTTTGGAAGTCTGCGTAGAAAACCCGGGCGATGATCAACTTGATCACACTCTAAACTTGATGTCGGCAGCCGAAGAGGAGACGATCAACCGCGTAATTGCGGAATCGAAGCACAGAAAACAAATTCTCGACATGATTCAAGAACACTACTTTGATTCAAAAATGTTAACGCATTTCGGCGGTTCCGAAAAAGCATTTAAGCAATTTTGGAAAAAACTCCAACTCCCGCTATTTTTGCGAATCTGCTTAGCGCTGGAAATTCGCACACGCAACTTGGAGTACAGCCTGCCAAAAAAAGAGTTACTTGAAGCACCTGCGCAAGACATCAGTCTGCCATGGAGCCAATTTTGGCAAGTCGCAGAAAAAAACACGGGCGTTTACTTCCCGATCCAAGTTGATGCATTGCAGGTTAAGTCTCTAATGCAAGAGCAAGCTTTCTCCGAAGAATCCATCTTCTGTTGGGCATTTGAAGGCGATCCGAAAGTCAAAAGCAAACTCGCCGCATATCTTCGTGCTCGCGACAGATATTACCAAATCGTGAACAAAAAATAGCTTAATAGAGCCAAAATTTGGCTCTATTTTTAATATTCCATCCTTGACAATTCCCCATTTTCCTGCTAACGTAACCCCATACTTCGCGCCGCAAAAATCCAACTTTTTTGCTCCTCAAATAAGTTCGCAGTAAAATATCCATAGATAAAAATCGCGAAGCGATAACAAACATTTTTCATTTTTAATTTTGCATTTTTAATTGTATTTTTAGTAGTATGTTTTCCCAATTATTTCGTTGGGGCTTGATGTACGGCGCGCTGATCCAGTGCTACACCGATATCGGCTTAAACGATCTGGGAAATCACGCTTCTCATCTCTTCGCCTCAAATTAATCTACTTTGGCGCCCGAGCCTCGGCTCACACGCATAAAGGAGTGAACCAAAACCCCGTAATCGGGGTTTTGTGTTTTTGGCGCGGTTTGGTTATTTCAGATTGACTTTTTTATCCCATCAGGCAATGTATCCATATTATGAAACGCTTTCTTGTCTTGATTTTAATCGCCTGCATTCTATTTCCCCATAATACGAAAGCCGGCAACTGGATCGATAGATCTGCGGAAATTCCCGAAACCGTATTGGATAGCTATATGGATCTGCCATACCTCTCTTTCGTGCAAAGTCGAGGCAACGATTGGCTGGCCGGAAATCCCAATCGCTTATTTCACGTGTTGCCTGATAAAACCATCGATCTTACACCGGATTTAATTGAATTCGGTTTCAGTAATATCAGACGGGTTTCCACGGACGGAAGCGGTTGGATCGTTTTGGGCGATGCCCGCGTCTGGCAATCCCGGCCTGATTTGGCTTTTCATTATGATGGCATGTATTGGAAAAACATCAGCCATATCGTTCGCTCTTTGCCGCGCGATGAATGGATCGGCGACATAGCCGGCAAACAAGATATGTGGTATATCGCCACAGATAAAAATATCTACGGCTGGCACACGGCTTTTGACGAACCCGTAAAAATTAAATTGCCCGAAAGCTTTTTGGAACCGCGCGTTTCCGAACTGCGCCTGCATTCCGTTTTGCATGGCTGGATTATCGAATTCGAACAAAGAAACGATCCAAAATCTTTGGCTCTCGGACGAATTGTCATTGAAAAAAGATTTTTCTTTTTTGATGGACAAAATTTTAACGAAATCACTTCAGCTTTGGGCAATCCAAGCTCTTACGCGGCAATTGGAACCAACGGCCATGATTTGCTGGTAATAAGCGCCTCGATAACTCCAAAACAGATAGTATATCAAGCCAAAACAACCGATGGTAAAAATTTTTCCGATAACGGTAAAAAACTCGCTCCAATACTTCCTCCGGATATTTTACCCGCTTCGCAGCTCTTTTTGAATCAATCAAAAATCATCTGGACCGGCTCCGCTTGGCTGATCGTTTCTCCATCAAATCAATCCGCTATTTGGCAGCCTGCAACTGATGCCAAATTACTGCCTCCCACAATCGACACATTCATCAACGCCGGTTACGGCAAAAACGGGGTTGTACTTTTGGCCGGATATAAAAATAATCAAGGAGTATTATCTCCCCGATTGGTTCAATTCCAACCTTAATATTTAATCAGAACATCATTCAATTGGAATTTCTTTCTGTTCTTTATAATAATTCAACTCTTCTTTCAGCACTGTTTCATCCAAAACTTCACCGTTAAAATAAACCCTGTCTTCAAAGCGGGTGATTTTTGAATAAAGCTCTTCTTGCAGCATGGCCGGCAATCCGGCGGCGCACTCGCGCAAATCCATTATCAACTCTTCGAATCTATTCAATTGATTTTCACCTTCCGCAGCATAACGCTGCAGCTTGCCCTTATTCGCCTGCCAATAATCTTCCATCAACTGATGTCTTACATGTTGTATCTCCATCTTTTCTTCTTCACTGAAAACCATATCGACATCATCATCCGTAAACATCATATCTATGGTATCGGCCTCACCCGCGGCTTTATACTTGCGCATCTTCAATGCCGTAGATCTGCGTACCGAACTTTCGATTCGTGACCATTCGATGCCTGCGCCCTCTTCGGCAAAAAAACCAAGTAAACCGTAACGCGCCGGATAAATCTCTTTGGCGAATTCTTTGGTAAAATTCTGCAATTCTATGAGTTCCAAGGCTTTATCGTCATCATAATCGGCGATGAATGATTCGGCATGTTTGCGGTAATCACCGTCCGCAAAAAATAACCAATGAGAAATAAAATTGATCATTTCCCGTTTATCCGTCAAATTAAGGTATAAATCCGACATATTGAGCATTATAACACGTAACCCGTAAACTCATGTAACATGCAGCTTGTAACATGTAACAATTTTGATTTATTTTAGCCAAATATCTCCACCAACCCCCTATCTTCATGCTGCAAGTTAAAAGTTACATGTTACATGCTACATGTTACATGCCGCCTGCTTTCCTTGCCAAAATTCGCTTTTTGCTGTACCCTCTACACACTTACATAAATATACGCTTTTTATGAATTCGGCTATCCGATTCAAAAAGCGGCTCGTTCGCCCCGCCTTGGTTGGCCCGGCGACATGGGTTAATCAAAACTGTCTTATGACAACCTCAACCAAACAAGAAGAATTGAATAAATTATTGGAGGATAACAAATACCTCGCATATCCCGGCGTCGGAGATGTTGTGCATGGCACCGTTATCAGCGTCGGACGCAACGAAGTTCGCGTTGATTTGGGCGGTTTGGCCATGGGCATCGTCCGCGGACCCGAACTTGATCCTAACATGATCTTAACGGTCGGCGACGAAATCGATGCCACCGTAGTCGAGCTTGATAATGAATTCGGCGAATTGGAACTTTCCTTGAAAGGAGCCGGACGCAAAAAGACTTGGGACAAAATCAAAGAAATCTTTACCAGCGGCGCCGTTATTCCGGTTCGTATTTTGGAAGCCAATAAGGGCGGTCTCATTGTCCGTCTCGAAGGCATCTCGGGCTTTTTACCGGTTTCACAGCTCTCACCCGAACATTATCCCCGCGTGCAAGGCGGAGAAAAAAATAAAATCCTCGAAAAACTCAAAGACCTGATCGGCAAAGAACTGGACGTGAAAGTCATTGATGCCAACGAAGAAGAGGGTAAATATATCGTTTCCGAAAAATCGGTTTGGGAAACACGCCAAGAATCGGTTATCTCCAAATACAAAGTCGGCGATATCGTGGAAGGCGGAGTTACGGCCGTTACGGATTTTGGCGCATTTGTAAAATTCGATGCCAATCTGGAAGGTTTGGTGCATATCAGCGAAATAGCCTGGCAGCGCATCGACGATCCCCGCGACGTTCTAAAAGTCGGCGACCGCGTCAGAGCCGAAATATTGAATATCGAGGGATCCAAAATCTTCTTGTCCATGAAAAAATTAATGACCGACCCATGGCAAGAGGTCAGCAGAAAATACAAACTCAACCAGTGGGTGCATGGCCGTGTTCTTAAAATCAATCCTTTCGGATTATTCGTCGAACTCGATCCGGATATCCACGGCTTGGCGCACATCAGCGAATTGGCCGATAAGCCGGTTAAAGATGTTAACGAAATAGCACGCGTCGGAGATGAATTCGATTTCCGCATCGTATCCATCGATCCCGAAAATCACCGCTTGGGATTATCCCTGAAAAAAGAAAAGGAAACCAAGGAGGAAGAGGCGAAATAAGTGCAAAAACAAAATCCACTCCAAACAATCGAGTGGATTTTTTAAATCAAAAAAATACAGCTCGACAAAAATCGCAAAATCTTCTATATTAAGCATATTATGTCACAAACAACCAGAAATATAATAATTTTTATAGCGGCATTTTTAATCATGGGCGGCTTATTGGCCACCATGAATTTGGAACAAAAAGACCGCACCGATTTGGCGACACTGGCATCCCGCGTTATGCAAAACGAGGTCGCATCATTATCCATAAGCGGTGATGAGGTGGAGGCCGTGTTTAAAGACGGTACAAAAAACGTTGTCATGAAAGAACCCGGTGATTCGCTTTCCACCATTTTCAGCAATTACGGAGTCGATCCGCAAAAATTACGCGAAATTCCGACCGAGGTTAAAGAACCCAGCGGTTTTGGTTACTGGGCCGCTTTAATCGTACCCAATTTATTGCCGATCATTTTGCTGATTGTGATATTTTGGTTTTTCTTCCGCCAAGTGCAAGGCCAAAATAATCGCGCCATGCAATTCGGTCAATCGGCCGGCCGCGAAATATCCAAAGACGCAAAAGATAAAATAACTTTCAAAGATGTTGCCGGAGTCAAAGAAGCCAAAGAAGAATTATTGGAAGTCGTTGATTTTTTAAAGCATCCCGATAAATTTACCAAATTCGGAGCCAAAATTCCCAAAGGCGCATTGCTGATGGGATCCCCGGGAACCGGTAAAACTTTATTGGCTCGTGCCGTTGCCGGCGAAGCCGATGTTCCGTTCTTTCACATGAGCGGTTCCGAATTCGTCGAGATGTTTGTCGGCGTCGGCGCTTCTCGCGTGCGCGATTTGTTTACTCGCGCCAAAAAAAGTTCTCCTTGCATCGTTTTCATCGACGAGATCGATGCGGTTGGCCGCCAAAGAGGATCCGGATTGGGCGGTTCCCATGACGAACGCGAGCAAACCTTGAATCAAATCTTGGTGGAGATGGACGGCTTCGAGCCCAATGCCGGAGTCATAGTCATAGCCGCAACAAACCGTCCCGATGTATTGGATCCGGCGCTTCTTCGTCCCGGCCGCTTTGACAGACGTATTGTTTTGGATCCGCCCGATATAAATGATCGCGAAGCCATTTTGAAAATCCATGCCAAAAAGAAACCATTGGCCAAAAATGTTTCTTTGCGCAAACTGGCCGAACGCACTCCGGGTTTCTCCGGTGCCGATTTGGCCAATCTCATGAATGAGGCTGCCATCTTCGCCGTAAGACGAGGAAAAACTTCCATTACCGAAGACGAACTTTTGGAATCCATTGAAAAAGTCATGCTCGGTCCCGAAAGAAAAAGCTACATCATGAATGAGGAAGAACGCAAAATTACCGCTTATCACGAAGTTGGTCACGCTTTGGTTGCCCATCTGCTCCCCAATTCCGACCCGGTTCAAAAAATCAGCATAATTTCCCGCGGCCGCGCCGCCGGTTATACCATTAAAACTCCAACCGAAGACAGGCGCATGCGCCGCAGTCAAGAATATGCGGAGGAATTGGCAATGATGCTGGGTGGTTATGCGGCCGAACAAATTGTTTTTGGCGACATTACGGCCGGCGCTTCTTCGGACATGCGCGAAACAACCAATCTTGCCCGCAACATGGTTACCCAATGGGGCATGAGCGAATCCTTGGGCCCTCGCGTTTACGGCGAAAAAGAAGACATGATCTTCCTTGGCCGCGACATTCATGAAAACCGCGATTACTCGGAAAAAGTGGCCGAAAAAATCGACGCTGAAATCGATAAGTTAATCGGCGGCGCGCTGCAAACCGCCAAAGATCTCATCAACAACAACCGCGAGGCCATGGACAAAGTGTCCAACGAACTGCTCAAGGTCGAAACAATGGAGCGTGAAGTCTTTTACAAAATAATCGGCATTCCGCCCGCCAACCAAAAAAACAAACTTTCCGAACCAAAAGCCCCTGAAAAAGAAGAGCCCCAAAAAACCGCCTAAAGCGGTTTTTTTATAACGTAAATAACCTTAACGTCCATAACGAATTCGGTGGTTACGGCGGATCCTCGGAGGTGCTTCGAATGAGTTATTCGTAATTCTTCGCCTAAGGCGAATTCGTAGTTCGTGGTTCGTGTTTCGACGTTAGACGTTCGACGTTCGACGTTCATGGTTCGTGGTTCGATGTTAGACATTCGCCGTTCGTGGTTCGTGGTTCGTAGTTCGTGTTTCGATGTTCGACGTTAGACGTTCGACGTTCATGGTTCGCGTTTCGTTGTTCCCCTCTCTCCGTTATGATATAATCCAAACATATGTTAAAAAAGAAAAAATTTATCCCAAACGATAAACCGATATTTCGCGAAGTAATTCCGCAAGCATTAAAATTCGCCTGGACTCATCCCAGTCATTGGGTGCTGGGCATATTTGCCGCTGTATTGTTTTCCGGCGGTGCACTCGACATTTTTTTAAAATTCTGGAACACGGTCCAACAACAAGGCAACGAAATCTACGTTGGCAATACCATCGGAACTTTATGGCGCGCAGCCGAACTCTCCAGCGTTACCATTCCTTGGATGGGCTATGTTAAAGGCGTGCTCGCAATCGCTTTTTTCTTGGTAATTTTAATTGCGGTCTTGGGTTTTTCTTGTGCTTGCCAAGGTGCTTTGGTGCATGCTATCGGCTCATATAAATCCAATAAACAAAAATCTTTAAAATCAGCTCTGACAATTGGCGGTAAAGCGATTGTGCCCATAGCCATTCTCAATTTGATTTTATTGGTCTTTATCTGGATTGCCCGTTTTGGAGTTTCATTTCCCCTGGCTTTAATCTTGGGTAACGACAGCCCTCTTTATACGGCTGTTTACATGCTTTCATTTATAATTTTTTCTATTCTTACTTTGGGATTGGGGGTTTTACAAATCTACGCTTTAAACGCGATTATTCTGCAAAATGCATCTTTGGCCGAAGCTCTGGCCAGAGGCTGGAAAATAATGCGCGAGCATTGGCTGGTTACCATCGAAACCATTATCGTGCAATCGTTAATAATCATCGCGCTGGCTTTAGCCGCGACTTTCGCCGGCTTAATACTTACATTTCCGGCCATCGTTTTATTCGTATTCTCATACATCAATATAAGTATCTACATGTTTTATATCAGTTTGGTATTATTTTTCATCATCACTCTGGCATTCGCATTGTTTACAACCGGATTTACCGTAGCCTTTCAATATGCGACATGGACAATGATGTTTCACAAATTCGGAGAAGGAGGAGTGGTACCGAAAATCCATCGCCTGTTCAGATCCTTCTTTAAATCATAAAAACTTTGTCTTAGCGAGTTATGCCAACACTGAAAAAGCCCAAGACTCCCTCAATCGAGGATCTGTTTAAAAAACAAACCGTTGAATCGGCCGGAATAAAAGCCGCTAAACCGGGTTTTGTTAAGGGCGCGCCTCTCGCCAAAACAAAAGATAAAAAAGAAAAAAGCCCCTCCGAAATGAGCCAAGTCGAGCTTTTGGAATTAAAACGCAAAGAAATCCAAACATCGGATATCGAGAAAAAAGCTCAAACCGAAGCCGGCAACCATGCTTTACCGTATATCAATCTGAAAGGCTTTCCCGTATCCCCCGAAGCATTAACACTGATCAATCAAGATGAAGCTGTTGCCAATAATGTAATAGCTTTTGCCAAACTTACCGACGATATCAGAATCGCCACCAATAAACCCGGCGAAGAAGTTAATCAAATAGCTTCACGATTGGCCAAAGCGCATCTTGCTGATGTTCAAATATATTACTGTTCCGACCAAAGCATAAAATACGGTTTGGATCTTTATGATTACCTGCCAAAAATAGTCGCATCTCAATCAGGAGTTACTATAGAATCCGATAAACTGAAAGAATACGAATCCGCGATATCCAACTTTCAAGAGTTACAACAACGATTGGAATCCGCTACCACAACCGATTTGGTCAGTTTGATTTTAGCCGCCGCACTTAAAGGCGGAGCTTCGGATATTCATATCGAAGCCGAAGAAGAAGCCATTAAAATCCGTTTACGCGTCGACGGTATCTTGCACGAAGCGGCCAGTATCAATAAAGATAAGTGGAAGTTGATAATCTCTCGTATCAAACTTTTAGCCGGAATGAAAATCAACATCACTTCTGTCCCCCAAGACGGCCGCATTACTATTTTTCTTACCAACGAAAAAATTGAAATCCGCGTTTCAACCTTGCCTACCGCCTATGGAGAGTCAGTGGTTATGCGTCTGCTTCGACCAAAATCAATTTCACTGGATTTCGAGGAGCTTGGAGTGCGCGGTTTGGCCTGGGAACGCTTAAAAACCGAAATCGAACGCCCCAACGGCATGATTGTTACCACAGGCCCCACCGGTTCCGGTAAAACCACCACTCTTTATGCCATCCTTAAAAAACTCAACACTCCGGAAGTAAAAATCATCACTCTGGAAGATCCCGTTGAATACAAACTTACCGGCATCAACCAAAGCCAAATCGACCACGCCAAAAATTACACTTTCGCCAAAGGCCTTCGTTCCATCCTCCGCCAAGATCCGGATATAGTCATGGTCGGTGAAATCCGCGACACTGAAACGGCCGAAATAGCCACTCAAGCCGCCCTAACCGGCCATCTTGTCATCTCCACCATCCACACTAACAACGCCGCCGGCGCCATCCCCCGCTTTCTTTCCATGGGCGTCAAACCGTTTTTCTTGGCTCCGGCTTTAAACTGTGTCATCGGCCAAAGGCTGGTGCGCCGTTTATGCTCGGAATGCAAAGGCTCTGTAGTTTTGGATGCCGCATTGCAAACCGAAGTGCAAGAAACATTAAAAACCATTCCGGAATCGGCAAAAATTAAAATCGACCTGAACCATCTGCAATTTTACGGCCCAAGTGAAAAAACCAAAACCTGCAAAAAATGCAATGGTTTGGGCTACAGCGGACGCATGGGCATCTACGAAATTTTTACCATGAATAAAGAAATCGAGCACATGATTTTGGGATCCAATGTATCCGAGTATGACATGCTCGAGGTTGCACAAAAACATGGTATGGTTACAATGACACAAGACGGTTTACTAAAAGCTTTGGACGGCATAACTTCGGTCGAAGAAGTCCTCCGCGTAGCCGGTATCGAAGCCGTCATCGAAGAAGCGGACGACGCCGAGATAGATTCACAACGCAAAGAACTCCCCGTCGAACCGGAAACGACACAATAAGACTAAAGTTCGTCCCACTAAGCAACAAGTTCATCAAGAGAAGTTTAAGTAACTCTTGATGAACTTTTTACTTTAGACTTGATAGACTTATATGTAGATGAACTTTTAACTTTTAACTTGATAAACTTATTATTGTATTTCAATCTCAACTCGAATAAGTTCTTTTTGCTTTTTTACCCATTCCTCCACGCGCTCCGGCCATTCAATAATCATCACAGTCCCAGGCTCCATCAACTCCTCATCCAAATCCAAAGCCAGCAACTCACGTTCATCCTCAATCCGATATGCATCAACATGAACTAGACGTCCCACGTCCAACGTCCCACGTCTGCCCGCCGTAGCTTCAACGTAGGATGGACGTTCGACGTTTGACGTTCGACACTCCTTCGCTGAAGCTTCGGAGCGCTGGCGTTTGACGACGTAATTCCGTATCAGCGCAAAAGTCGGGCTAAGAGCTCGCTTCGACACTCCAAGTTGCTTGGCAATATATTGCGTGAGCGTCGTTTTCCCGGCACCCAAATCACCATGCAAAGCAATCACCATCCCCGGCTTCATCTTGGATATTAATAACTCCGCGGCATCTTGCCAGTCACTCATTTCATCAACCTTAATAACTTTCTGCGTCTTTTTATAATTTATTGTAACTTTTCGAGGCATAATATTACTAAACGAGTTCATCAAGTATAAAGTATAAAGTTTATCAAGAGTTACTTAAGCTTCTCTTGATAAACTTTATACTTGATGAACTTTTATCTAATTGAGGTAATCAAGTTAATTAGGTTGGTAATCGGTTTTTCAATCAAGGTTCAGACAGTAAATAATCGTGTGAAGCAAGGTTCAGACAAGCTATAAATCAAGTTCCGGTTTTGCATCCACTTTTTGCCATTTGGGTATTTTTTTATTCGCCAAAACATTCCATGCTCCTGCCGCCGCTATCATAGCCCCATTATCAGTATGCAAACCTTTGGCCGGTTTCATAAACACAACTTCCGGACAAGACTTTTTAAGCGCTTTTTTCAATTCAATTTGCAAATTCTTGTTCGCTGAGACGCCCCCAACAACAGCAAAAGCTTTTGGCTTTGTCTTAAGCGCCGCCTTCACCGTCTTGGCAACCAACACCTCCACAATCGCCGCCTGTATCGAAGCACACACATCCGCCAGCAACTTTCCTTCAATTCGGCGTTTGACGTTCGACATTTGACGTTCGACGAGCATCCTTACCGCTGTCTTAAGACCCGAAAAACTGAAATCCAACGACGGATCATGCAACATGGGCCTTGGCAAATTGTAAGCTTCGGGATTACCATCAACCGCCAATTTGGAAAGCTTGGGCCCTCCCGGATATTCAAGACCCAGCATTTTTGCCGTCTTATCAAAAGCTTCTCCGGCCGCGTCATCCCTTGTTCGACCTAAAATCTTATACTTGCCAAAATCAGTCATCAAAACCAATTCCGTATGCCCGCCTGAAACAAGTAAAAACAAAATCGGATACTCCCACTTTTTCCGATTCTCCTTCATCAACCAAGCCGAAGCCAAATGACCCTCCAAATGATTTACCGGAATTAACGGCTTATCAAACATCCAAGCCAACATTTTTGCTGATTCTATTCCCACTCTCAAGGCTGTCGCCAAACCAGGCCCCTGCGTCACAGCAATCGCATCAAAATCAACCTTTACACTCAATCCTCCAGTGTCGACGTTCGACATTCGACCCTCCTTCGCTGAAGCTTCGGAGCGCAAGCGTTTGACGTTCGACGTCATTCCTAAAGCTTTATCCAGTAACGATACCAGCTCCGCCACATGAGTCCTCGCCGCCACCTCGGGTACAACTCCCCCGTAACGCGCATGAATCGGAATCTGCGTTGCAATATAATGCTTTTTTAAACGAATTTCGCCATTCGTATTTCGAATTTCGCTAAACACTTCTAAACCAGAGTCATGATTTAATCTATCCTGCTTGGCATGCTCACCTCGAGCAACATTAAATACAGGTGTTTTGTACGACAAAAGCGCGACCGAAGTTTCATCACAACTTGTCTCGATTCCCAGTATCTTTATCTCTTTTTGCTTAACAGGCTCTTTTGCCATATAATGGTCTAATTATAGCGAAAAACCGCCATAAGTCAATTACAACCTTTGGTTGCACTACTAACGTTCATTACGTTCATAACCCCGAAGAACTCATTCCATTCGTTTTCGGGGCAGGCTGTTTATAAAGTTTGTAACGAGTTCAGTAGTTAAGTTAAAAGTTCATCAAGCTCAAAGTTCATCAAGAGTAATTTAAGCTTCTCTTGACCTGTCCTATGGCGTAGCAGGATAAACTCATTAACAGCTTAGCTTCTCAGATTCTTAGATTCATAGTTCGTGGTTCGTGGTTCGTGGTTCGCATTTCAGTTACGGCGGATCCTCCCAACCTCCTTACTAAGGATGTGCTCCGTGTAAGCTATTCCAGTTCCTAGTTCCTAGTTCCTAGTTCCTTGTTCCTAGTTCCAATTTCCAAGTTCGTAGTTCGACATTCGTAGTTCGTGTTTCGCCGTTCGACGTTTGACGTTCGACGTTCGAGGTTCGTTATTCAATGTTCCAAGTTCCAAGTTCGTGGTTCGTTATTCGAGGTTCGTGGTTCGATCTTTATTATTTATTAATTATTATTTATTATTTGGTAATTGGTATTTAAATAGTATGTGGATCCTCTACGCTCTTCTCGCGGCCATAACCGCGGCAATAATGACAATCATCGCCAAAATTGGCTTAACCAAAGTCGATCCTACTCTGGCGACAACAATCCGAAGTTTTATAATGTTCGCTTTTATGTTGATCACCGCTTTCGCTTTACAAAAACATAAACTTATAGAACAAATAAACACATCCGCGCTTTGGGCAATAATAATTTCCGCAATTTTCGGCGCCCTTTCTTGGCTATTTTATTTCTTGGCTCTAAAAGACGGTCCCGCTTCCAAAGTCGCCGCCTTGGACAGACTATCACTAGTGCTGGTTGTTATTATGGCGATCTTTATTCTATCGGAAAAACTTACTTGGCAAGTCGGCATCGGAGCATTGCTAATGACCATCGGCGCCGCAATTATGATTATATAAAAAGACTCAACTCGAGTCTTAACTTTTACGATGCCGGATAAAATCACGGCAAATGGATCTGTAATAGGAAGTTGATTGTTCGGGCGGTAATAATCCATAAAGATATTGCCATCTTTCTTTAACCGGACGGCGCATTCTGCGGGCTTTTTTCAGATTCTCCAGCATTAGCTCCGCTTCCGGCAAAACCTCTTCGGGCAAATTCTTCATCACGCCCGTAATTCTGCCATCCATGTATCTTAACATCAAGTACGGATAGGAAAGTTTTTCACCTATCATTTCTTTTAGATAGGTTTTAAACTTAAACTTGATTCTGCGTCCGTCGGCGTAACGCACGACAAAACCCTCACGGTTTTTAACATGGGGATCTAAAATGGCTTTCATTACATCCCGTGAAGTCAAAAAACTCCAACGCTTGGCTATTTGAATACCCAATCTGCAACTCAAACTGATCAGCTCTTCGTAACTTAAATCGACAAGATTACGCAAATCATAAGCTCCAATCAAAACAAATTTGGAATCATTGGCATAATCGCATATTACATGGGTTTCCGGATGGATGATTTCCACCAGAATCGTCAAATGTTTTACATCCGCACCCTCCCAATCATGATCATTCACCGCTTTAGTCAGCATTTTTCCGGCAAATCCCGCCGTTTTGCTAATGAATGATCCGCGGGTTGTCAGATGAAACTCCCCTTCATACCAAAAAATAATTCCCAAATGTCCATCCATTTTTTCCATTACTTCAACCGGTCGATTGGGCAATATTTTTGTTTCCGGATGTTCACCGGCATTAAAAAATTTAGGGAAAGGTAAAGCGACAAGATTTCCGTTGCGGTCAAAAACCAATCCCCGGCAAAGCCTTAGAGGCTCGGTCCATCCCTGTGGATATTTGTATAAAACATTATGTGCCAAATGCGAATATCCCAAACCGATCAAAGGCAAATTCGGATGAAAGAACGGTGAAACAAGATCACCAATCGAAGGCATCTCCTGCTCTCTATTATAATCGAAGAGCTTTTCCATTGTGCCCTCTCTTTCTTTTTGCCATAGCCTATAATCGGCTTTTGAACGAACTCCGTTCAAAACCAAAAGCAAAACAAAATTTCGCAGATTATCCAACGCTTGAGTTTTTTCCACTTATCACTCCCTTGTAAATGTACGTCCGTCAATTTAGCCATAAACTGTCACAAAAAGCAAGATCCATACCTAAAAATAAACAAAACTGTATATTACACCATACGTACTGATACTTGCCCTCTCATATTCAAGAGATGTACGATATACTTTGATATAATATGCGTAAACATGGTTCCCTCGAAGTAATTTGCGGTTGCATGAGTTCGGGAAAAAGCGAAGAGCTGATTCGTCGTTTGCGCCGAGCCGCAATCGCCAAACAAAAAGTTATAGTTTTCAAACCGAGGTTAGACAATCGCACGGAGGATACTAAAATTGCCTCCCGTAACGGCGTATTGTACGAAGCTGTTCCTATCAACGCAATAAACGACATCAACAATCATCTCACGGATGATATTAAGGTAATCGCTTTCGACGAAGTTCAATTTTTCCCCGAAGAACTCATCCAATTCATCCGCGATCTAACCGCCTCCGGGCGCCGGGTAATCGCCGCCGGATTGGACACTGATTTCCGCGGGCAATCATTCAACATCATAGCTCCCCTGCTTGCCGAGGCGGACCGCGTCAGCAAATTGGATGCCGTTTGTATGCAATGCGGAGGAAAAGCTACGCGCAGTCAGCGATTAATAAATGGCGAACCGGCACCCTACGATGCTCCGCAAATAGTTGTCGGCGGAGATGAAATGTACGAAGCCAGATGCAGAACCTGTCATCAAGTACCAAAATAGAAAAACCGACTTGGAGTCGGATTTTTGTAGAATGAGTTTTTACCTGCGATGTGAATCGCGTTTAGGACGAGCTTTATCGCGCTTATCCTTTTTTACACGATTGTCGGCCTTTGGCCTAAACCAAGGTTGTGCCGGCCTGCGCGCTTCGTGCTTGTTTTGATGATCATGATGCGGACGCGCTTCATGCCTGCCATAATTCCCACGCTCCGGCCGAGCTTCATACCTGCGCTCCGGCCGATTGGTATAACGAGGCGGAGCCACTCGCCTTTGTTGATGATGGTAAAACGGCTCGGTACGCGTACGATGATATGCACGTTGCGAAGATGCATGGTAATGATTGTGAACATACACCGTTCGCCGAGGCGGTAGAGCATGATGCCCGACATACACCGTACTTGGCGGATGGTGATAATGCGCGGTATAAACGTATCTTGGCGGCGGATTACCGCTCGAATACGTATGCACCGTACAAGCCGATGGCACAATCAACAAGAAAAGAACAATAACCAACCAAGAAACTTTACCCTTCATTTCTTCTCCTCCTTACTCTCAACATAAGTCAGATAATCGGATTTGTCAATGCGGCTAAGCTGCAAGCCACTAGCTACTAGCCACCAGCCAAACCAACTATAGTCTGTCATTTCTGCTCCTTAGGCGCATCCACCTTTATAAGCTGCCAGCTACCAGCTTCCAGCCACTAGTTAAATAACCATTTTTGTCATTTCGAATCGGATGTGAGAAATCTCCACCGTTATTACCAACCAAGTGACATTTGGTCATTTCTACGCACTAGGCGCATCCGCCTCAGGTGGAGAATCGGATGTGAGAAATCTCCACCTATATTGCTTGCGAAAATTTAATTACTTATAACGAGTTAAGTGGTTACTGTTTTTTTACTGTGTTTGAGAGGCATGCCTCTCAAACACAGTAAAAAAACAGGTCGCGACTAAAAAGAAGAAAGCTGTCCATCCTCTTGGTCTTCGAGATATTCGATTTCCGCGGGTTGGCCTAAGATGTTATCAAAAAAATCAGCCACATTCGTGTTAGGTTTCAGTTGCGATAAAGTTACGGGCTTAATTAAACTCAAACCCTCAAAATCCCTGCATCTGGAAAGCGCCACATAAATCTGCCCCGCCGCAAAAGCTCCCCTGCCCAAATCCAAAGTTACTTTATTAAAAGTTTTTCCTTGGCTTTTATGAATCGTTACCGCCCAAGCCAAACGCAAAGGAATTTGCTTAAAACTTCCAATCTCTTCCTGCGTTAATTCGCGCGTTCTTTTATTATATTTACTGCGATGCATCGTCCATTTATACGGCTCGATTTTAACCGGCTCCACAAAATCATCCAATTGCACCGTTACACTCGGGCTTCCTCCTTCTATTCCACCAATATCCACTATCCACCCCAAACTTCCGTTCACATACTGTCCCTTCAAATCATTAGCCACACACATCACTCGCGCTCCAACTTTTAACGACAAATCCACTTCAGTGGGCGCATCCTTTTCCTTAAAATTTCCCTGTACCGATCCTTCAAAAATATAAACCTTAGATTTTAACTCGGCCAACTTTTTTTGATTGATGTAATCCGCGGCTTCATTGGTCGTGGTCAACATAATTGAATCTTCATCAGGCTCTCCTTTTATCATCCTTCCATTTATTTTCGCCAATTGCTCTTCCGTAACATCTCTGTTTCTAATGGAATTCAGCAATTCGATAAAACCCGCGTCACTCTGCCTGTATATTTTTGATAATTCCGCGTAATCAATCTGATCCAAAACGCGCAAATTTTGATACGCCAAGGAAGAAAAGAAATATGGAGTTTTATATTTTTGATCAAAATGACCTTTATCATACGTTGTTACAACCGGAGGCAATTGATACAAATCCCCTATTCCAATGATGCGAACTCCTCCAAAAGGTCTTTTATCCTGCCTGATAATTTGCAAAAACAAATCCATGGCATCAAATAAATCCGCCCTCACCATGGAAATCTCATCGATGATGATCGAATCTATTTTACGATAAATATCCGGCTTCTTCCTGTTCTCGGCTTCCATTCTGGCCGTGGCCAAATCCACGGAAGGCGGTATCTTGAAAAAACGATGAATGGTCTCCCCTCCAACATTCAAAGCCGCAACTCCGGTCGGCGCCAAAACCGGTGTTCTTTTTTTACATTGATCTACAAAATATTTAAGCAAAGTACTTTTTCCGGTTCCCGCTCTGCCTGTAATAAAAACAAAAGACTTACCATCCCTGATTTTCCGCAAAGCCTCTTCAAATTCCGGCGTTCTTTCCAAATTCATAATTATTGACTGAATTTCATAATTCTGTTATATTGAAACTGTCTTTCGGTCTACCATATGACTGAAAGGGTATCACATCCAAGAACCACCTTTCTCGCGAAGGGTGGTTTTATTAATTTTTACTTTTTCTAAATTTTAACTTTCTTCCCCAAATATCTTCATTAATTGTTAATATGTCACAATAACCATTACCTCCGGTTCTTAATTCTTGAGAAATATTATTTTTTGATGAAAAAATATATACTTCTTTGCCTGAATTTTTAAGATAAGTTATCAATGCCAAAAAATCCGAATCTCCGCTTAATAATATTGCTATATCATATTTGGATTTATGATGAATTGCGTCAATCGTGATTTCAACATCCATATTGCCTTTTTCTTGAACAGATTCACCATGATCACTTATAACATTAATTCTTTTTAACTCTTTTTTTCTGACCTCAAAGCCCAATCCTTTTTTTAAAAAAGTGAAAAACTTATGTTTTGAATCAAGGTCGTAAGCTCTGGTACCATCTTTGGGATATGCGGAGTAATAATAAACTTTGACGATATCGGCTTGGTACTTATTTTGTATATATTTTACCAACTTTTCATAATCAAAAAATTTACCTTTTGCCTTTTGCGCTTCCCATAAATTTGATGCGTCAATAAATACATAAACCGTCATAATTTACATCAGATTATGTGTTGCGGTTAATTCAATGTCAATAAAACCGCTGACTATTGACAAGAACCCCGCATTTTCCTATAATAATCCCACGATTCATCAAATCAATATACATTCGTATTTGGTAATTGGTCATCAGTATTCGGCTCGCCCCTCGTAGTCCGTAGGACGTAGTGGGGTAATTGGTATTTACATTTAGCAAGGCCCGTTCGTCTAGTGGTTAGGACATCAGGTTTTCATCCTGAAAGCAGGGGTTCGATTCCCCTACGGGCTACCAACAAAAAAATCCCTTCTATGGGATTTTTTTGCAATAACCAAAATTCATTAATCTGGAAAATCAAGCTTACTCTTGATGAACTTTAATCCTGACTAACTTTTATCTTAATTCATCATTTGTGATTGAATCGGTAACCCGACATCTTGGCTCCACAAGTGAAGCCAAGAGGAGAAAGTCGGATAACCGATTCAATTCAGAAGCGACAGCAAGATTACCACCGCTTCTGAAAGCTAAAGAACCAAGCCACAGCCCTCTTGTCAAAGAGGGACATCCCGCCAAGGGCGGGATTGGGAGATTATCTCCTCCTCGTCACATCTTCAACCGTTTCCGGTCGATGAAGGATCAAAGAGGAGTCGGTCGTGGGCTCGTTTACCAAGTTGGCATGATCCGTGTGTTTTTGGCAGTAACACAAATCACCAACCAAGCTTACAACCCAACCTTGAGGCAGTGCCGAACGAGGCGCAATCTCATCACAAATCAAACGCCCGTGATGCACCGCCTGACAGCGCACGTGATCCTCGGGAACCTCGGCGTTCGCGCGTTCCTCTAGGCGCTCCAGCTCACGAATCAGCTCTGCGTGCTTTTTGAGCACGGCAAGGGCTTCTTTTATTTCCGCAAGCTCTTGCTCGTGAGTGTGCTGAAATGATTTGAGCAAGCCTTTGTAAGTATGCCTCAAATCACGCCACTCATTTTTGTCCATCAAAATCTTCTTTCATGGACAATAGATCATGGATCAGGTTGTTCATGTATGACAACCTCTTATTCAACTGATCGTCGGAAATCTTCCCTTGCATTTCCCGGCTCGTGGACACCTTGAACTCCGTCAAAGCGTCCACTGTCCTCTGCAAAGTCTTCTTGTAAAACGCACGCTTGCTATTCTTGCGTACGCTAATCTCCGCCTCCACCGCGGAGATACGCGAAGCGTATTCCCGACGAACCTCTTCCGCGCTTTCTCGGCACGGATCGATCCCCGACCGGAACACTTCTTCGTAAGAATCGTGGGACCGTTGAAGGTTTTCCAGCAACTGGCACAGTTGCTCCAAGGTCTTCTCATGCAAATCATCCATTTTTTTAACCTTTCTTTTTTCAAAGCCCCGAACCTTTCAGGGACTTGATTCAAAAGAGGAGTCGCAAGTTTTGCAACTCCTCTAAAACCTCCTTTCTAAAGAACTGTTTATCTCACCTTGGCGTTTCCGCCAAACAATTTGGACAAATCCGCTTTCGCGGGCTTGACCTTGCTTGATGGCGACTTGTCTTCCGGTTTCTGCAAAGGTGTGATGGATTTCGTCTCATCGACGACCCTCTTCACCTCGACCGGAGTTTTCACGCTCTCGGATTCGGGAGCGGATGCCAATGCCGTTTCGATGTCCTTGATCAACTTCTCTGCTGCTTCGCAGAATCTTTGATTCGTTGCCTCATCGGTACCCAACATGGCTTTGGCTCGCTTGCGGAGGCGATCCTTCAAGTCGCCCGAGAGCCTTGAATCTGTTCCGAATTCATCAAGAAGTTCCTGCAGGCGATTTTGCAACAATCTCGTTTTGGCCAAAACTGTTGCCTTTTCCTGCAATGGCCGGTATTGCTTTACCAGCTTCTCGAATTCCACGATAGCATCACGGCGCATGGCAACCGCCTCTTGCCGTGTACGAAACCATTGTGCTGCGAACAACGGATCGCTCTGGTACCAACGTTTCCTGTTCAAGACAGGAGTACCGTAAGCTACAAGAGGCTCAGCCGTCAAAACGCAGCGCCCGTATTCCGTAGTACTGATTTCCGGAAACATGGTCTGTTTCGTCGGATCAGGCAGTGGAATCTCGGGCTTCTCGCACCACAAATCCCACTGAACCATATTGGCTTTTTGCCGGGCCAGCTCCTTGAGAACCGACGGCTGGATATGGCAATGGGTATCCCAATAGCCATAGTCCAACACTATCTCAAGAACCTTTCCGTCGGCAAGAGCAATCGGATCATCCGGCAGATGCCGCCAATCCCCTGCATCAAGTTGAGTGCGATCAAGCCGAATGCGCGGTTCATAACCGCTTCGATACTCGATACGCCATTCATGACCATTAACCTGAATGGTATCCGGAAAATTTCGCAGTACTTCCGCGACTTTCTCCGCATCCAACTCCGGCAGGCGCAAGCACTCAACGTTCACGATTTCTTGCATTGAACGTGCTCCATGCAAACAAGCATCAAGCAACGCTTCAATGTCATCTCGCGTCGGAATCGTGAACACGCTCCTTCCGGCTCTCTGATTCAAGTCTTGAGCCCTCTTAATCAGCTCTCGATTTGCATCCAAAATCTCTTTGAGCGAACTCATTACGAGTCTCCTTTTTTCCCTATTCGCTCGATTGACCCTTTTCAAAAGAATCTTTTGAGCGCATTGTTTTTATTTTACTTCTCAAGCTTCATCATTTTTCAAATGACTGAAGCCAATTGAAGCGGGAAGTATCACATGATACTTCCCAAGTTCACCTCCTTTTAAAAGTTCAGTATGGAAGAGCGGCCAGCATTTGCCCGGCCAACCACTCACGAAAGAGTCTCGCCGCATCCTGATGCTTCGGATCATCAACGCGCTCTTCTTTGACCAATTGATCATTAAAGAACACGCGAGTTACCGAAGTACAGCAATCCTTTTCAGGATTGTATTGCGGGGCGAAACCGGACTCGACTCGCGAAAGCTGTGGCGCTACCTCGACCAACCAGATGGGATCCACCTTGGTGGCCATCCTGATCAGATTCAAGGTCATCTTCCCGCCGCGACGGGTCTTGATTTCCAAGTCCCAGGGCAAGCCAACCAGCCAATCCGGCCGACTGTAGATCACAGTCTCGCGATTCAATTTGCGCAGACCCTTTCCGCCGTTCTGATACTCACCATATCCCTTGTTTTGAAACAGGTGATCCACCATTCCGGCGCAGATTGCACGCAAGATATCTTCGCGATTGCCGGTCGAACCAAAGCGCACCTTATTGCGCAATGATTCACCCAGATGCTTACGCTTTTGCTGGGCCTGACGATAGACCTTCACGAAAATCCCGGATTCACGAAGCTCTTCATTATTCATACCTCGAGCCCCTTGAAACACGGCCAATTGCGCCATGACATCGGAAGTCTTTTCTTCCGGACAAAACTTGGAACGCCAAATCGTGACCGCGTCCACTTCGCGCCCGTCAGGCTTCTTAATCTTGCGAGCCGTAATCTCGCCCTGCTCCAGAATGGCGGCAACGTCGATGACATCATCCACCACTCCAAGACGCTCCGCTTCCACAATCATGCGCGCGTACTGCACGCTCACGGGAAGCTTGGCCACAAGGCGTCCGATACGCGTAACTTTGCCGTCCGCGTTTAAACAGCCCAACGCCTTAAGCGCTCGCCTTGCCTCATGGATCTCTTCGCGTTCCGGCTGATGAAAAAACTCCAGCGCTTCCGCGTCGATGCCCGCTTCAGCAAGACGAAGCACGGTCTGATCGAGCCGCGACCGCAAAATTTCCGCGACAGGAAACTTGGGCCGCATGGCTTCAGGACAATGGTCAATGTACACGCCGGGCTTTGTACGCCCGGCACGGCCTTTACGCTGTTCGGCATCAGCGAGGGAAATGGGCTTAAGATACAAGCCCTCCACGCCATCAAACAGCTCTACACGCCGTTCCAAGCCCGTATCCACCACCGCATCAATATCATCGATGGTGATGGAGGTCTGTGCCACATTGGTGGCAACTACGACCTTGGGACGATGGTAGTGAGCAAAACACTTGTTTTGCTCCGCCGGATCCAACTCGCCATGAAGCGGGAGGATTTCGGCGTTCAAACCCTCAATCGCAGTGAGATCACTGGTGGTCTTGGCAATCTCGGCCTTTCCGGGCTGAAACACCAAAACATTACGACCTTCACGAATCAAGGATTCGACATCCCCGATGACATCATATCCGGCACGACGTTCGGTAACCGGATACAACCGGCCCGGAACCTCAATCACCGGAGCACCGTCAAAATACGCGGACATTTGTTCCGATTCCAAAGTCGCGCTCATTACGACGACCTTAAAGTTGGCTCCCGCCTGAATTTGGCGCTTGGCCCAAGCGAGCAGAACCTCAATGTTGATGTTCCACTCATGGACTTCGTCCAAAACCAAAATCGTATGTTGGCCGTGGCCCATCAGCTCACGCACCAACGCCAAGCCATCCGTACAAAACAGACAGCGCGTCTTATCGCTATCCTGACGCTCATAAGCGGTACGAAACCCGACGACTTCGCCAAGGTTTTCGCCACGCTCTTGAGCTACACGCATGGCCACGGTTCGTGCCGCCAAACGACGAGGCTCGGTCACGACGATGGCATAGCCATCGTCCAGCAAATACTGCGGAACCTGCGTTGACTTGCCGGCGCCGGTTTCCGCGGTGATAATCACGGCCGAATTCGTACGAACGGCCGCCAAGATCTGTTCACGGTATTCGGCAATCGGGAAATTTTTCGAATTTTCCACAATCCCTCCTCACGGGCTTAACCCGTTTTTTTTGTTTTTTGTTTTCTGAATTAACTCAGCTACTCTTACCTCTCTGTTTTGTAAGAGAGATTAAGGAGAATTGAGTAACTAAGTTGATTCAGAAGAGAAGTTACAAGAAACGCAACTCCTCTTAGACCTCCTTGGCACAGCCCTCTTGTCAAAGAGGGACATCCCGCCAAAGGCGGGATTGGGAGATTACCCGAGGCGCTCTCGCACCTTGGCAACCACCCGCGCCAGCTCGTCGAAGGACGAAGCCTTGACGAACTGACGCGACCCGTGCACCGGCCCGCTCATCGGACGACCTTGGTCGTCCACCTTCGCAGACCACTCGAACTCTTCGAGTCCGAGGCTCTCACGGAAGGTTCCGATGAAAAACAGGCCATACTGGGGCGCGGGTTGAATCGCCCAGTCATGCCCTGCGATGTAGGCACCTTGCATGCCTCCATCGGCCTTGGCCACGGGCACGCCGTCGATCAAGCCAAACAGTTGGCTCATCTTGGCGTATTCCGCGCGGGCCGCCTTGACGCGGGCGACGGCATCCAACGACAAATTGCCGAACCGCACAATCTGTGCGTCGAACAATTCGACGTCAATCCCGCCCTCGTCGCAGACACTGCAGGCGGCAAGCCACCAGCACGTCTCGCTCTGGGCGAACTCTGCGTCGGCAAGCTCCACCTCACGGCGCACCTGCTCCACAGCCTGCTCCGTGTAAGCGGCATGGAGGACTGCGGACAGTCTCTGCTTATCGCGCGGAATCATATCCAACGCGCAAGCAATACCCGCGTCAAACCCGGGAGCCTTCATGTCGCCCTCCGGAACCCGTGACGTTAGGCTCTTCTCGGCATCGATATACGCCGGCCAGGAGCCGAGGGTAGCGAGACGGGAAGCAGCGGCGTTCACGAGACTTTTCACATTTTTCATTTTTATTCCTTTTTTTTTTCTTTTTTCGTAGGGATAAACCTTGTGTTTATCCGTGCCTTTTTTTCCCTGAATTCACTCTACAACCCCTCCCCGTTTGGGTGAGTCATAAACTCAATTCAGAAAGGAATCGCAAAGCACTGCGATTCCGAGTTAAAGTTTGTAGGGCGTGCTTGCCCTATCAGCGATTACTCGCCGAGACGAAGTTGAAGGGCTGGGAGAATCACCTCTTCCCACATCTTCTCGCTCACATGGAGGAGAAACGATGTGTTGGAGATGATCCCCGCCTTCGGCGAGGACTCACTGCCGGCAGGCACCAGGTTACGGAGATCGATCTCCTCCTGGTACCGCTTGACGACAGCGAGCGAGACCTGTACTCCGCCATGCGCGGCCGCAATCGGCCCGTTATCCTTACGCACGACCGTCACCTTGCACCCAGTCGCCTCCATGGCTTGGGTGAGGGTGTTCAAGTCGTGCCTCGGAGCACCGCAGGTATCCACGAAGGAAACCTGCGCGCAGGGGGAGGTGATCCCCTGGGCGAGCTTGCTCGCCATGGCCACACCTGCCTCGTAGGTCGCAACGCGACTTTCGAGACCTTGGCGTGCCTCGGCATCGCCGGAGGCGGCCTTGACGAAAGCTCCGAAGAGCTCCGCCTTGGCATTCTCGGCGACTTCCGGTCGCTGGGGGTTGAAGGGCGGGAGCGTGCTCAAAGCACGCACCACCGTCCACCCCAACGGGGTGAGCGTCTCCGCAGACTGGCGGGGGCGAACGTCGAAGACGTCAGCATCCTCCTCCAGTCCGGGGTACGTCACTCCGGCCGCCTTCATGGCGGCGACAAGTCCGTCCAGATCCGGGTCGGCCACAATGACCGTCCCTTCACCAGCGAACTCGCCGAGCTCGACGAGCGATGCGCATCCAGGCGCGTCGGCGCGGTTGACGATGCGGGCGCGCTCGCCCAGCAACGCTTCCACGGCCTCGGCCGCTTCGGGCGTCCGTCCTTCACCTCGGTGGTGGTCACGTACGTGGACTTCCACGCCGCGCTCCACCAACGCCTTGACCGTCTCGGCCAAATCGGGCGTGGAGGGAGTGTCGACGAAGAGTACGCATCGCATCTCCGCGGGGATCGCGGCCAAGACAGCATCTCGATCCGCATCGGAAAAAAACCTGGAACAAACAACGGGGGTGGCGGAAATTTCGAACTTGATCATCCTGCTCTCCTTGGGGCTTTTGCCCCTTTAATTGTGAAACTGACGCGGATAAACACAATGCTCATCTCGCGCCGTACTCTTAGAGCCTTCAAGCACATGCTTAAAGGTTCATTCGAGCCTCCCACTTGCGTGAGAGGTTTTCCTCCTTAGGCGGTTAAGAAATTCGGAGCCTTGATATAATCGGGCATTAAATTGTTAACCGGTACATGGAACAACATCGGAGCGAATCCAAATGTGGGGTTGGTTAAATTAATAGACATAGTATTAGCTTCAAGCTACTAGCCTCTAGCTGCTAGCTGTAAATTAAGTTATTTATGGTTATAAAAAATCCGCCTTCATTCGAGAGCGGTATTCCAACCATCAAGCTGCCTCCATCTAGTGGCTAGTGGCTAGTAGCTAGTAGCTAGTAGCTTGAAGTTGTTTTTCCGCTCTCCAACGGAAATTGAATCTTGAATTTTAATGTGATTTTGCGTCAGCTACGACTTGGGTATTTTCAGCTTGACGTGTAATCATACCATAAACAGACCATTTTGTCAAGGGTTGTAAGACGTAAATACAAAAAATTGCCTAATTTTAGGCAATTTTTCCGTCAATTTTGATTAACTTTTAGTGTATTTTCTACAAAAAACCCGTATTATCGGTTGGCTCGCCAAATAAAATAAACCCCGATTATGATCAAAATGACCGGCCAATAAGCTAAAAATACATCCAAAGGAACAAACCTTTGCGCCAAAAACAAGCCTCCCAGAACCACAAAAATAACCCCAAACCATTTAAGCCCAATCAATAGAAAACGTTCATCACACTAAGTAACAAGTTCATCAAGTCTAAAGTTCATCAAGAGTAACTTAGGCCTCTCTTGATAAACTTTGGACTTTTAACTTGACCCGTCCCGCGAAGCCGTTGAGGCGTAGCGGGATGAACTCCTGATGAACTTGTTACTTTAAACTTGACGGACGTATCTGTTACGACGTTACGACTTGTATGGTATAATACGTTCATGAACCACTGGTTGCGTACCATTGTGCAAGGAAACATGTTTTACTTAATCGCGTTTGGTTTGTTAACGCCGATTTTTGCGATATTTTTAATTGAAAAAATTCCCAACGCCAATCTGCTTACCGTAGGCATTGCCGAAGCCATCTTTTTGATGACACTTTCCATCATTCGTCCGTTTACCAGGCTTTCCTCGCAATCAGATTCCAAAGGCTTTCGCACCCAATACTTACTTTGGTTTGGCAGTGCGTTTATTGTTCTGTCGCCTTTTTTATATCTACTCTCACGCGACATGTTGGATATCTATGTCATTCAAATGCTCTATGGAATCGGAGTCGCTTTTTCAGAACCGGCTTGGTCCAGATTAATCAATCAAACCTGCGTCTTGCCAACCGAAAAATTCAATGAACCGTTTTACACGGCCGGTACTCTTATCGCGGCCGGTTTGGCGGCAATCGGCGGATTCATCGCGGAAGAACAAGGCATTCCGGCCCTTTTGTTTTACGTCGGCGCCACCTTATTCTGCGCGGCCATCATCATGATTTTGATTTACAGCCGAGTCGGTATACGCCGGACAAAAAACATATGGTAAATTCACGCATTAAACTCATCGCCGCAATCGACCTGGTACTGGCCGCGTCTTTGGGTTTGATTCTGCCCATCCTGCCCATATTTTTAATGGATCGCATAACGGATGCAACGATTTTTACCATCGCCTTGGCTTATTCAATCTTCCTGACGGCTAAAGCTTTTTTCGGCTGGATATTCGCCTTATTCATGTCGCACGAAAAAACTTCAGCACGCGCCGGCGGAGGTCTGTTTTTCGGTTCTTTGTTTATCGCGCTCACTCCAATCGCCTATCTTTACTCCGATCAAATGTCTCACATTTTTTTGGCGCAAATATTATTGGGCTTGGGATTCGGTTTTTTAAAAACATCTTGGATGCACATAACCCGCCAAACAATCGAAGAATTTTTACACGAAACTTTGCTGAATATTCACGGCTACATTTTAACTTTCTGTTTGGCGATAGCTGCCATATTCGGAGGATTCATCGCCTATAATTACGGATACGCTCCTCTGCTTTACACCATGTCGGGTTTAAGCTTTTTGGCTGCAATCTTAAGCCTGATATTTTCCATTATCAAAAACAAACCAACGGTTGTAAAACGCAAAAAATAACCGCTTATAAAAATTATTTGGAATTTTTCTTTCGCCATTCGGCGATTTTTTTATGATCTCCGGATAATAAAACCTTGGGAACTTTTTTGCCCATAAAAACTTCGGGCCTTGTATATTGAGGGTATTCGCGATTTTCTCCATCACTCCAAGATTCTTCAGCCAATGACTCTTGTTTGCCCAAAACGCCGGGACGTAATCTGGCAACCGCATCAGCCATAACCAAAGATGCCAATTCTCCGCCGGTTAAAACATAAGGACCGATCGATAATTCTTCATCCGCTAAATTTTTAGCCACTCTCTCATCAACTCCTTCATATCTCCCGCAAATAAAAACCAATCTGTCGTATTTAGACAATCTTACCGCATCTTTTTGGGTAAAAAGCTTACCCTTGGCACCGGTCAATATCACCCTCGTCTTTGACTTTACTTTTGATCTTATCGTGTTCGAATCTGATCCAATCAATCTTTTACCGCTATTCACTGACCACTTGCCACTCACCAATTTCAAAGCCTTCATAGCACTATAAATCGGTTCAATCTGCAATATCATCCCCGGACCCCCTCCAAAAGGCTTATCATCAACACGTCCATGTTTATCTTCAGTAAATTTTCTCAAATCATGCGCGTCAACTTTTAACAAACCGGCCTTTTGCGCCCGCCCCAAAATCGACAGCGATGCATAACTGTCTATCATCTCCGGAAAAATGGTTAAAACATCAACTTGTAACTTTTTCTGTTTTTTCATATTCGATTCGTACATCGTACATCGTACATCGTACATCGTCCAGAAGTTAGACAATTTGCCCGTAAAGAAAAAAGACGCCTAAGCGCCTTTTTTCATCTTTCATGCACCATGTTACATGATACAAGTTACATGTTATATGTATTGTTAGATTCCGAGATCCGCAAGATCTTGATCACTGACCGAAGTCTCTTCTCCGCGGGGAGCCGTGGATTTTTGATCTTGATGGGCCTGACGTGCGCCTTCCGGTTCAAAAATCTTGAGGTTAACACGCGCATTTTCTTTGGCTCCGACTGTTTTTAATAAGATACGAAGCGCGCGGGCTGTTTGACCTTGGCGGCCGATAACATAACCCATGTCATCTTGATTGATGTAAAGGGTGATGAGCACACCGCGTTCGTCAACCGTTCTTTCGGTACGAACATCATCAGGGTGATTCACAATGGACTTCACCAAGAATTCAATAAACTGCTGGTCCTTAAACTCTTCTGCCATATCGGCGAAATATCCGGACGTTATATCGTATTCGCTGTTTCACAAATAACGACATGCGCGTCTCGGATTCTGAATTTACAACTTGCTTCTTTTATATTTCTCATACATTTGGCATACCCTTCCGCAAAAAAGCGGAACTTGTAATATGTTACATACTGCAAGATGCGTGCGATAACGTATGATGATATTTCGGTGCGGCAAGTGTTATTAAATGTAATTAACGTATTTTAAACAGCACCCATGTTTAAAATCTGTAAACAGAGTATCATCAAAACCGCAAAATGTCAATTTGTCCCCATAATAAGCAAAAAAGAGCCTCAGCTCTTTTTTGTTACTCCGCAACTTCAGCGGGCTTATCTTCCGCAGGTTGTTCCGCAGCCTCCGGTTTCGGCTCTTCTTTTACTTCTTCTTTCTTTTTTGCGGCCTCGGCTTTGGCGGCTTCTTTGGCTTTATTGTTTTTAGCGATTTCTTCTCTGCGCTTTTTGGACAATTTTATGGACTTGCGTTTTTCTCCTTTTACAAGACCTTGATCCAACAACAAATTCCAGACCGTATCCGAGCATTGCGCACCCACGGAAATCCAATGCGTAATACGATCACTCTTTAAAGATATTGTCGGCGGATTGGTTCTGGGATTATAGTGACCCAAAATTTCCAAAGCCTTGCCCCAAGGATCACGTGATTTTTCGCAAACAATAAAACGATATTCGGGCTGTTTCTTTTTGCCTATACGGGTTAATCTGATGTGTAACATACTTATGCTTCTCTTCGCTACGCAAAATAATAATTTACAATTAACAAATAATAAAGATAAATCCTACCGCTCGCTTTATTATTTGTTATTTATCCCGCATCAATTATTTAAAATATCAAATGTATGCGGGATCCCGCCAAAGGCGGTGATTATTTGTTAATTAATATTAAGCTTTGTTATTTATTATTTATACTTTTTTATTTAATTATTTGTGTTACCAGACACAAAAATCAAATTACGAGCAAATGATGAGGCTAACCGCCTCAATCGATGATGGGCACATATTAGTCAAAAACCCTCATTTTGTCAATTCTCTTACCAAAAAAGAGCAATTTTCTGCTCTTTTTTCAATACTAACGACCGTAACTTACGTCTCGTGGCTAGTAGCTGGTGGCTAGTGGCTTATAAGTTAGCTTCAATTTTAGCCTTAAGATCTTCCTTGGTCATTCCCCCGACAAATTGCTGAGCCACCGTTCCGTTTTTAAATAATAACATGGTCGGAATGGACATAATGCCGAATTGCCCGGCTTTGGCCGGATTTTCATCAACATTGAGTTTACCGATTTTAACACGTCCTTCAAATTCACCGGCTAATTCATCTACAATCGGAGCCATCATTTGGCACGGACCGCACCAAGGAGCCCAAAAATCAACAAGCACCGGCATATCGCCTTGCAATGCCTCTTGATCGAAATTGTCATCTGTAAATACAAAACTCATAAAATTTAAACGTATTTCGAATTTCGAATTTCGAATTTCGCAAAACTAACTTGTTATAGCTAAAACGAAATACAAAATACTTTACTCAAAATACAAAATAATAATCTTATTTCTCTAAGGATAAATAATCTTCAATAAATACGCAACCCACTTAACAACAACTTATTAACATTCTCACATCGTAGTTCGTGTTTCGTGTTTCGACGTTCGTAGTTCGTGTTTCGACGTTCGACATTAGACATTCGACGTTAGACGTTAGACGTTAGACGTTCATGGTTCGTAGTTCGAAATTCGAATGAAACCTACCTCGGTATTTCCACTTTTCTGGTTTTTGATTCTTCGGTATAAATATCCAAACGATCACCGACTTGAAGTTTTTCTTTACCATGATAAGAGATTCCGCATTCTTGGCCGGCCATAACCTCTTTCACTTTTTCTTTGCCGATTTGCACTGATTCAATCTCGCCTTGTCCCATAGGCTGTTCGTCATCTCCCTCTTTGCGCCACACTATCATCTTGGCTCCTGATTTTGCCATACCCTGTTTGATTTTACAACCCACAACCATTCTGTCTTTTTCAGTTCTGAAAATGGCAACAACTTCTCCTTTGCCCAGCTCGGTTCGGATAACTTCATCCGGGAGCATGGCATTCAATCTGGCCAAAACATCATCAATCAATTCATAAATGATTTTATAAGTGGCCAATTGCACTCCCTTTTCACGAGCCATTAACGAAGCTTGAGTTGTCGCAACCGTATTAAAACCGTAGATAACCGAATTGCCGTCCGTTTCCGCGGCCTCAACATCGCTTTCGGTAATATTACCCAATCCTTTTTTGATAATCTCAACCGCAACGGCCTCGTGCCTGATTTTATCGAGCATACCCATTATAGCCTCCAACGAACCCAATACATCCGCTTTTAATATAATATTCAACGTTGCTTTCTGTTTATCCTCTCCTTCATCAGCCTTCATGCTCTTAACCGACATAAATTGATTACCGGTTTGATAACCCGATTTTCCTTTGCGTTTTTCCAACTCACGCCAATCGGCCGGAACCTCAAAAACATCTCCCACCGCCGGAGCTGTTTTAAAACCCAACACTTTAACCGGAGTTCCCGGCAAAGCCGATTCTACAGTCTCGCCTTTATAATCCCGCATGGCTTTTACTCGGCCGGATAATTCTCCGCGCACGCCAAGATAATCATTACGTTTCAAAGTTCCAACCTGCACCAAAGCCGTTGCAACAGGGCCCGTATTTTTATCTACGTGGGATTCGATAATTGTTCCACCCGCCAATTGATCGGGATTACTGCGCAAAGCTTCTTCGTTCAAGTCCGCAAGCAATAAAATCATTTCCAATAAATCATCAATTCCCATTCCTTCTTTGGCCGAAATCTTAACCATGGGCACATTGCCTCCCCACGCCTCGGTTGTAACACCGGCTTCGGCGAGTTGAGCTAAAACACGATCCGGATCAGCCTCGGGTTTATCGATTTTATTTAAGGCCACAATAAATGGCAGTTTTGCGGCTTTAATTATATCAATCACCTCTCTTGTTTGCGGTTGAACTCCGTCATCAGCGGCCACAACCAATACGGCGATATCGGCAACCTTGGCTCCGCGCGAACGCATAACCGTAAAAGCCTCATGTCCCGGCGTATCAATAAAAGTAATCAACCGATTCTTGCGAATAGCTTGATATGCTCCGATGTGTTGCGTAATACCGCCCGTCTCACCTTCAACAACATGTGTTCTGCGGATTGCGTCCAAAGTTTTGGTTTTACCATGGTCCACGTGTCCCATTACAACCACAACCGGCGGACGTGCAGGATGTTCGCCTTTTTTATCATCTTGCATTTTGGCATGCAAACGATCTTCGGCTGCCTCGGCTCCGCTGTTCTTTTCAGCTCCATCTTCTTTTAATTCGGCCTCAAAACCCAATTCATCGGCGATGATTGCCGCGGTCTCAAAATCCAATCGTTCATTTTGCGAGGCCAATATACCGGCTTTCATCAATACTTGAATCACTCTGGTTACCGGCAAATTCATCTTTCCGGCCAACTCACGCACAACTATCAATGATGGTATGGAAATTTTCTTTTTTTGCACCCCTGGATCCGAATCACCGCCTTGTTCATGCGCCAATTCCAATAACTGTCCGCGCAATCTTTCGCGTCTTTGTTCTTGCGTCCACTTCTTAAAAATTTGTTCCGCGGTACGATTATCGAGTTTTACCGCACGGGCTCCGATATCAAAGCCCAGTTTGGGCAGACGCTCCAATAATTCTTGCGGCGTAACCTTTAAACGCCTGGCTAAATCGCTTACATTCATAAAATGGAGCATAGTAAATTTTGGCTAAAAAGTCAAGAAAAAACCGCCTAAAAGCGGTTTGAGCCAAAACGAACAATCTTGTTTTTGCTTGCGTTAAGCCGTAACGCAGGTACTGCCGTCCCAAATCAATAACTTGGAATCATGCTGTTTTCTGCCTTTTAAACCGCAACAGGTCAGCACCCACTCTCGTTTGGCTTCCATTACAAACATGACTTTTGCCAAACTCGACCAACGCCGTTTATCGGTTTCCTTGAGTTCAAACAGAGTTACCCGCGAACCTTTACGGATAATCTTGCGGCACACCGGACACAGCGGACCGACTTCCAGAATCAATTTTTCAAAGAAACATTTTGGGCAAATCTGTTTTTCACGATGCCCATAGACTCTGGAAATCAAACTGTAATGATCGAAGACTACCACATCCTCAAATATACCGGTGCTTGCCAGCAAATTTCTTTTTGCCAGCGGAGCCAGCAATGCTTGAGGCGGACGATAGATGTTGACCAAATCTCCTCCATGTCCGCAAGAATACCTGGGCCGGCTTCTGCCATTCATATATTCCAAACGCGACAAAAGAACAAACAATCCGCCCTGTTTATCCAAACTCTCCAACGCCGGAAAAACCTTATTCATCACTCAAACCCTCCTTGATTGAGTAGCCGCCTCATTAAGACACAAATCCCCCGCCATGTCAACCCGACTGCATTTTTTCAATCGACTTCAATAACTCAATATCTCACCAAGATAAAAATTCCCCCTCGCTTTATTATTTATTATTTATTATTTATTATTTGTTATTTATTATTTATTATTTATT
>CALFEO010000023.1 GCA_937949995.1 uncultured bacterium | reverse complement strand
GAAGATCCGCCTTTGGCGGGAGAGTCTGTAGTCCTACCATTAGACGACCCCGGAAGGCAGTAAATTATCTAAATATTCTCTTCCTTTTCCGCTCTTTAAACTTTTTTCTCGCTGCATGGCCTCTGCTCTTGTAGCAAATTTTTCTTGATAGATCAACTTCCAAGGTACTCTTGAGGCTGTGTATTTGCATTTGCCGCTATTATGTTCTTTCAATCTAGTATCGACATCAGCGGTTGAACCGATGTATCTGGTATTATGAGACTCGCTTTTTAAGACGTAGACATAGTACATATGGTTGGGGATTCTCCGCCTGAGGCGGATGCGCATAACGCGCAGAACCCCGATAGACAGATTCTCGAAGATCCGCCTTTGGCGGGAGAGTCTGTAGTCCTACCATTAGACGACCCCGGAAAATATTTCTAACTATGCCCAAATTATGAATTAAAAATTATGAATTAAGAATGTTGGAATCGCAAACCCTTAATGCATAGTGCATAATGAATAATGCATAGTGCAAAATGATTGAATCGCTGGTGCGATATTTATTTATATAATGATCAAGTACCAATATCATGCATCATGCATTATGAATTTTGCATTAATTTCATTAGCGTCGGAAAGTTGTGCTAATAATATGAATTTTAAGGCATTTAGTCAATAGTCGGACTGGAAGGTGTTTGTTTTGTGTTATATAATCTTGATATATGAAAAAATCATTAATGTTTTTATCCTTGATTGTGGTTTGGGGCTTGTTTTACAGCGCCGGGTGCTCGGAGGGCATGCCGGACGATGAAGCTATCGAATATGATGAAATCAAGGAATTGATTGCCGAGGATAGGCCGAATAAAGTAAAAGGAAGCTGTAATGTTATCGCGGACAGCAGTACTTGTTTGGATTTTATCGGTTCGGTTTGGTCCGAAGAACGGATGAAGTTGAGCTGTGAAGGCACCGGAGTGTTCAGCTTTGACTCTTGTCCGTACAGTGAGCTTGGAGGATGCAGAATGACGGGCGGGACGGTTACCGAGAGTATCAGTTGGTCTTATGGTTACGGCGGTCAGCCCATTTCAGCGGAAGAAGCTTCGTATCAAGCGCAAGCATGCAATGCTTTGCCGGGCGGGTTTTGGGTGATGCCGGATCAAGTATATTTGCAAGAAATTCAATAGTTTCAATTGATAATTTCTCCGCCGAAAGCGTCGATAATTGAATTGGCGGTGTCTTTTACGGTTTTAATTCCGTTTTCTTGATTTTGTTCGTTGATAATACCTTTAATGGTTACATTGTTTGCATTCAGATGTTTTCGCAAAGCGTTTTCGATCAATTGTTTATTGCGGGCGTTTTCAATATTCTTTTTATGATAAGCGAATTCCAATTCCAAAAGTACGCAATCCCCTTCTACGCCGATGACTCGGCACGGTTTGAGGATGAACAATAAAGATTTGCTGTCTTCAAATTCCTGTAAAAATTTATGCCAGATGCGGTGGACGTCTTGGATTTGGATTTGAGCAGTTGATGGGGTTGTAGGTTCTTCGGCGGATTCTGTGTTATTTGGTTTTTGTGGATTAAAATTTGGTTTGCTTACATCATTCGGTTTTGGCTCGATGTCAATCATTTCGTTATTGACTGGTTGGATGGATGGGGCTGTTTTTGCGGTGACGGGTGTGTGGATTCCCGCTTTAACTGACTGCGGGAATGACGGAGGGGCCGGATTGTTTTGTTGGTTAGTTGCTTGGTTAGCGGAGTGCGTTGATTGAGTTGAAATGGCGACCAAGCCAAGTTCAAGAGCAAAACGCGTGTCAATGCCGTGTTTGGCCTCGCGCCGGCGTTCAATCAAGATGTGAGAAGCTTGTACGATAAGAGCATCGTTTGCCTGTGATGTTAGACCGGCGAGAAGTTTTTCGGATTCACCGGCTTGATTCAGCATTTCCGCGTGCGTCGAAACATGTTTAGCGAGCAGAATGTCGCGTAAAGAGTCAATCAAATCGTCGAACAGAGGTATAAAGGAGACTCCTTCTTGCTCCAAAGTGCCGATCAATTCGAGTAGTTCGCCGGTTTTACCGGCGATGGCGAGTTTAAGCAGTTCGGCGGCTATGGGTTTTTGTGAGGGCGGAATGATGATTGACGCGATTTCGCCGGTGATATTTTTTTCGCCAAGGCTCATGAGTTGACCCAGCAGATTTTCGGCATCGCGCAAACAACCTTCGGTTTTGGAGGCTATGGTAAACAAGACCTCATCCTCTACGGTGACTTTTTCGGATTTGGCCAATTCTTTTAAACGATTTACGACTTCTTTGGGTTCGATACGGCCGAATTCGAAGCGTTGGCAGCGAGAAACGATGGTGGCGGGGACTTTGTGGCGCTCAGTGGTGGCAAAGATGAAGATGGCATATTCGGGAGGTTCTTCCACGGTTTTTAACAGTGCGTTCCAAGCGTGATCGGTAAGCATGTGAGCCTCATCCAAGATGTAAACTTTGTATTTTAAAGCGGCGGGCACGTATTTGATGTGGTCGATAACCGCTTCTTGAATTTCGCTGACACCGCGATGCGAGGCGGCATCCATTTCGATAAGATCTATAGCTTGATTTTGAGCTATGCGCACGCAAGACGCGCATTTTAAACAAGGCTCGCCTTTTTGCGGATTTTCGCAATTAACAGCTTTGGCAAAAATACGAGCGGCTGTGGTTTTACCCACTCCGCGCGGACCGGAAAACAAATAAGCATGCCCCAATTTATTTTGTTCGATTTCACGCCGTAAAGTCTCGATAACTTTTTGTTGTCCGCTGATATCGCCAAATAATTTAGGACGGTAGGCTCTGCTTATATTGCTCATATACGCCAAAAGAATACTCACTAGGGAGCGTTAGGTCAACTAACAGCCGAAGGCTGTAAGTAGCAAGTTCATCAAGTCTAAAGTTCATCAAGAGTTACTTAAGCCTCTCTTGATGAACTTGGTGCTTTTAACTTGATGAACTGATTAGATTCGGTGAATAACGTTTTCGAGAGCGGCCCATTTGGATGGGGCGGCTTTGGGGATGAGAATTACAACATCGTCGCCGTTTTCGCCTTTAAAATATGTGACCGATGCTGTGAGAATATTATATTTTTTACCTTCGGCTATAACCTTCCAATCGGCTGTAACCTCATCTTTAGTGAGCACACCCATGGCGCGTTGACGCTCGATGGGGCCGATTTGTTTGTATAAGAAACTGCCGTTGGGTTGAATTGTCAGCTTCATGATATCGCCTTCGACCAGTTTGGATTTGGAGGCGTAATTTGGCGGAACGATATAGGTTTTGCCGTCGGAACCGATCATGTTTTGACCGTCAAAAACACCTTCTACGATTTTGCCTTCGTTAACCGGATGCATTAAATCGCCTTCGGACGTAGGTTCGGAACGAACGAATTGCTGTAAATCAGCAGGTTCGGCATCGCTGGCCAAAAGACGATCCAAGTTGCTGATCTCGTTTTTGAGATTGGCTATCATTTTCCGCGCCAGAGCGAGTTTTGTCTCGATGGAATTTAAAATGACGGCATCAGTACCAGCTTGAGTATCGTCGGAAATCGGTTGCTGTATCGTAAGCTCTTCGTTGTCGTAGTTTTCCGCTTCGTTTACAGCATCTTGTGGGTTTAGGGTCATAATTTTTGTTTATGTCAATTGTGGATAATTTTTATTTTTATCCACATATATATTGTAACATACTTTTAGTTTACCCGTGAAACGCTAAAAGTCAAATGCTCCGCGCGGGCGGGCGGATTGGGCTTCGGCTTGAATCATCTTATCTATCTCACCATAACGCTCGGCAAGTTCGGCTTCGACTATCTCGCGTTTACGCCCGTATTTGTAACGAGACAGCTCTTTAATCATCTCGGCCAGTTTTTTATTGCCCTTGGGCGGCATGATGGGCATCATGTTAAACGGTTTGGAGGCTGTGTTGTCGATCAATAATTTTATGTTGACGGTGTAGGCCTCGGTATTCATCAGATCGAATTTGGTGAATGTTGGTGAGAACTCCTTTTCCAAAAATTCCGCATCTTCGGCACCGATACGGAAGGCGGACATGGTGCCAATGTTACCGAAGATGGCGTCTCTGATGGCATTATCACCTTTGCGTGAGAGTTGGCTGATAAATTGGTGCGCGATAACCAGGTTGAGGCCGTATTTGCGAGCTTCGGAAAGAATGGCCGAGATGGAATCGGTTAAAAAGTTTTGGAACTCATCAATGTAAAGGTAAAAATCACGACGTTTGGAGGAATCCATGTCACTGCGGGAAAGCGCGGCCATTAAGATTTTACCGACGATGATCATACCGACCAGATACGAGCTCATGTCGCCGAGCTTGCCTTTGTTTAACTCGCAAAAAATCAATTTGCCGGAATCCATGGCCTCGCGGAAGTTGAAACTGGATTTTTGTTGGGAAATGACCGGGCGCAGGAAATCGTTGGTGATGAATGGGGTGAGTTTGGAGGCGATGTATGGCACCATGTTGGCCAAAGAGGCTTCTCCGCCGGCTTTTTGCGCTTCCTTGATCCAGAAATCCTTAACGTTGGGCATGGTGCATTTGCTCAATTTGAAAGCACGGTATTGATCATCAGCCAGAACTTTGGGAATTTCGACCAAAGTGGAGCCGGATTCGGGATGATCCATGATTAAAAGCATGGCATTACGCATGTAGTACTCGAACATGGGCCCGCCCGTGGCTTTGAGGTCGTAGAGTTGATCGAAGATTTTTAACATTTCTTCGACGGCGAAAGTTTTTTGTTGCGGATTGCCCGGATCGTACTCGAGCATGTTTAAGGCCATGGGGCGCTCGTAATCGGCCGGATTGAAGTAGATAACATCTTCGGCGCGTTCTTTGGGAACGAATTCGATGCACTCGCGCGCCAAATCACCGTGAGGATCCATAACGCAAACTCCGTGGCCGTTTTCGATATCTTGTTTGATCATGGAACTCATGAATACGGATTTACCGCCGCCGGATTTACCGATGATGTACGAATGGCGCCTGCGATCAGCGGGTTTTTGGCGGATTTCGTAAGTATGTCCGCGGTATGAGGACACTCCAAGCAAGATACCTTCGCGCGGCAAGTTGGACGGCGGAAGCGATTTGCGCGACAAAAGCCAATCGATTTTTGGGGTTTCGGTTGATGGCAGAGGCAAGTGCCAGAGAGATGAGAGTTCTTCGCTGTTCAATACGATGCCAAAGCGAGGATCAAAGTGACGATTTATGAAAAATGAGATGAGCTGATCTTGATTGCGGGGCGTGGAAACTTTAAAAGCATTGCCGTATTCGAAAATGTTATATTGCCCGAAAGCGTTTAATATATCATCAAGATAGTGTTTGGCCTTTTCAAAGTTATCGGCGGTGGTGATGACGCGGATATTGACATCAACACCGGCTTTGGAAGCTTTTTCTTCGAGTCCCTTAACCATTTCTTCTTCCAGAGGAGAGAGCCTATATTGTTCTTTCGGTTCGTCCGAGGATTTGGGGCCTTTGATGATATCCCCGGTTTCTTTAACGAATTTATTAAAACCGCCTTTGGTTACTTCGGAGTATTTTTTACCTTGTTGCATGGCGCGGGCTATACGCAGGCCTTCGTTGCGCCATTTGGCATAAGCGGACTTGATTACGAATTGGATAGCGGCACCGTCATTATCCTCTATCTTGGAGAGAGCATTGGTAATCGTGTTTAACGGATCGGATTCCATCTTTTCGTAAGTTTTGATTGGGAAGTAGTAGGGTTTTTTGAATGTAAGGTATGCGCCAAGAGCCACGCCTTTGGGTGAAAAAATGTTGTAATCACCAAGATCTTCGATGGATGAATGAGGATATTGAGCTTGTATTTGAGATTCAATGAATTGGCGGTGCTTTTTTTGGCAGGTTACATAAAACATGATCAAGCTTTTATGCACGATCATTTCGAAAGTCAATACGTCTTCCCGGCCTTTAAGCCAAGCCGACAATCCCCTGTCCGCGCGCATGGAGCCGATGGTTTGAAAAATGGTTTCCGTAAAACCGATAAGTTCTTGCATCTGTTGCAGGCTTTTTTGCTGTTCCACATCTTCGCGGCGCACCTCTTTGGGTACTTTAACGCGAAGCACGACTTTTTGATTGGAGCGCGTGTATTTTACTTTGAGGTGCAGATGACGACGAATCAAAAAGACAGCCAAAAATATGCCCCCGATCAAACCTACAGCGATTAAAGCGTATGCAATAATCGGATTTAAAAACAGAGAACTGAAAGAGATCCCTCCGGTTGATTGAGTTGTGAGGCCGATTTGCATGGCCGAAAAAGTGCTAAAGATCATGGTTAATTGGGATTTATATCACGGATGTATTCTTGATGGATATTGGCAATTTTATCGGTAATAATTGTTGCTTGCTGTGCCAACCAGGGTTTGTTGACCGTGGGAATGATTCGCAGCCATTGTTCGACATCATTATGGACTTCTTGAAGATCAAGCTTTCCTGATTTGATCATAGCGTCAAACTCCCGCGCAATCCGTTCGCCCTCTTGTTTGAGCAATGCTTGTCTGTCGGGCGGAATTTCGGTAAACAGCCCTGTAAGTTGTTTTGTTTTAGGATCGATTTGCGCCAAATCCGCAGACATTATTTGTTCGATTTCTTTAACGATTTTATCTTGACCGGCGGATTCGACTTGAGTTTCGGTGGGCATCGGACCTTGAGGCTCTGCCGGTAAAGCACGCAAAGTTTTAAAAATTTGTCCATCCGCGGTTGTGATGTTTGTGCCTTCGGTAGCCTGTTCCAAAGCTTTTTTATCAGCTTCAAGACCCGAAATATCGCCCGCCTCGGTAGCCGGAGCTTTTTCTGTTGAAGAAGAGATGCCATCGATCGCGCTCTCGGAAAAGCGTTCCTCTTCGTTTTGCTGTGAGGTTGGTGCCTGCATAGATTTCGGTTGTATTATAACATAACTACACAAAAAGTCGTAATGTAGTAACGTTTGTAACGAGTGGACAATCCCCACGTGCCATGTGTCAAAAATTCGAAGCACCTCCTTAATAAGGAGGCAGGGAGGATTCGCCGTAACTTTATAACGGAATCGCCCGCCCGCGCAGGGATAAACCTTGCGTGCCACTCGAAGCCGCAAGGCGAAGATGTGGTGTTTATCCGTGCTTGAATAACCACGGCTTGTCATTTCGAACGAACGTGAGAAATCTCCGCTTGTAAAACTCAAGCTGGTAATAACAGTGGAGATTTCTCACATCCGATTCGAAATGACGAACCTTAGTTGGTTTGGCTAGTGGCTAGAAGCTAGAAGCTGGTAGCTGATAAAGGCTGATGCATCTAAGTAGCAGAAATGACAAACAAGGGGTTATTATTTATTCGGTTGCAACTTGTAACCGTCTTCTCCATCTTGCATGGTCCAGCCCAGGGTTTCGAGTTCACGGCGGAGGCTGTCGGCTGTGTCCCAATCTTTGTTGGAGCGGGCTTCCCAACGGCGGTTGGCTATGGCGATAACGTTTGCGGGGATTTCGATTTGTTTGGCGATGTAATCATTTAAACCCAGACCCAAAATTTGATTCCATTCGATTAGAGTAGCGGATTTTTCGGATGTTGGAACGTTTGGGTCGTTTACCATTTCCCAAAGAACTCCAAGCGCTGATGCAGTGTTGATATCGTCCATGATTTCGGCTTTGAAGCGGTCGTCGTATTCTAAATTGACATCTGCGGGCGCATCCCAACCGCGGACTGTTTGGCGGAGTTTATTGAGGGCGTTTTGCGAGGCCGAGACAGCATCCCAGGTAAAGTTGAGTTTTTGGCGGTAATGGGCGCCGAGGTAAAAATAGCGTAAAGCGAGAGGGTCGATGTTGTGAGTTTTGCAATCTTCCAGTGTGTAGACGTTGCCCAAAGATTTGCTCATTTTTTGGCCGTCAACAGTCAAGAATTCATTATGCAACCAAAAATTTGCCAACGGTACGCCGTAAGCGCAAACACTTTGCGCGATTTCGTTTTCGTGATGCACGGGAATGTGATCCACTCCACCGGTGTGGATGTCGAATGGCTGGCCGAGGTATTTTTTGCTCATGGCCGAGCATTCGGCATGCCAACCGGGGAAACCGAGACCCCAGGGGCTGGGCCATTCCATTGAACGTGCCGGGAACCTAGAATCTTGAACTTGGAACTTGGATAAATATTCTTCGCGATTAATTCCGTTTGGGTAGCTGAATTTCCAGAGGGCGAAGTCGGTGCCGTTTTTCTTCTCCGAAGAGGCCTCGACGCGCGCGCCGGAGAGTTTTTCATCAAGTGGTTGACCCGAGAGCTTGCCATATTCAGGGAATTTAGCCGTATCAAAATAGATGCCGTCGCTTGTTTTATAGGTATAGCCTTTTTCTTCCAAGGTTTTGATGAGCTTGATTTGATCTTCAATATGTTCTGTGGCTCGGCATAAAAGCGGAGGTTCGGGTAAAACTATATTGAGATTTTTAGCATCAAGTTTAAACAATTCTTCGTATTCTTTGGCAATGTCCCAAGCGGTTTTCCCTTGTTCGCGCGCGGACTTTAGCATTTTATCCTCGCCATCATCCGCGTCATCCGTAAGATGGCCAACATCTGTGATGTTCATGGCGTGGATGACATTATAACCATCAGCTTGAAGCAGGCGTTTTAAAACATCCCAAATAACGTACCCGCGCAAGTTGCCCACGTGTGCCCGCCCGTAAACAGTTGGCCCGCAAGAATACATGCGGACTTCGTCTTCGGTTATTGAGCCAAAAGCCTCGCGTGTGCGAGATTCGGTATTCCAAAGTTTCAGCATAATAGAGACACTATAAACCAAATGTAGCTTATTAGACAAGACGCCTTTTCACACAACCCATCACTCGGACTTTTACAAATTAAGAATTAAGAATTATGAATGAACATGTACTATACCCAAATTATGAATTAAGAATTAAAAATTAAGAATGTACGTAGCCTTCGGCATTAATATATATATATTTCGAATGACGAGCTTTGCTCGATTCCAATATTTTTAATTCTTAATTCTTAATTTTTAATTAAGTATTTAGTTGACTTGACTGTGGAGAAAGGTGCTTTTTTAACAAATGGTTTCTTTGTGCATAAGCGGATGTATTTTGCTTAACAAACACATTTGCCATTTTTTATAATAACCCATAGACTGTATTTATATGGAGGGAACAAATAACAATGATATCTTGGAAATGAAAAAAGATATCCGAGACATTTTAGACACGGTTAATGCTTTTGCGAATCATACGGAAGAGCAATTTGCCGAAATTAGACAAGAAATAGGTGGCATTAAGCAAGAAATTGGTGGAATCAAACAAGAAATTGGTGGAATCAAGCAAGATATTACTCAAATTAAAGCTACAATGGTTACCAAAGCTTATCTTGATGATAAGTTGGCGGATATGCGGGGTGATTTAACAATCAACGATCGTAAGCAAGATAAGAAGGTGGATTTTTTAACCAGAACTTTGGAGAGTAAAAAGATTATAACCGCTAAAGAGGCTGACGCGGTGGTAGCGATGAGCCCATTTCCACAACCGCCGAGACTTGGTTGACTTGAATTACTGCACAATATTTATGCATAATGTACAATGCATGATGCATAATTTTGGAACTTGATCATTATATAATTAAATATCGCGCCAGCGATACAATCATTGTGCATTATTCATTATGCATTAATGGCATGCGATTCAATCATTTTGCACTATGCATTATGCACTTTGCATTATTTATTATGCATTGATGGAGTGCGATTTCAGTACAATTAAAAATCCCGGTTTTGCCGGAATTTTTTGGTGTTGCGATTTTTTAGCGGAGAATGGTGCTCATCAAGGCTTCCAAGCGTTGCAAACGCTGTTCCAGATCCTGATTCTGCTCGCGAAGTTGGTCGTTTTGGGATTTGAGACTATCGATCATCTCTTGTTGTTCTTGGATGGCTTTAACGGTAATAGGAATAATTTTTTCATAATCCAAACTCCATAAATCGTTTTGTTCATTTTCAGGCTTAAATACAGCCTCCGGGATCAGTGGATAAACTTCTTGAGCTATGAAACCAATTTGTATTTTATAATCATCAGATAAAATTAAATTATCATCAACAAAATCAGATCCGTGCTGTTCGTATTTTTTTGGTTTGAGTTTTAATAATTCATCCAGTCCATAATCGATGGTTTTTTGATTTAACTTAATTCTTCCATCCGAATGTGTATGCCAAGCAGTAGCGCGCGCAGTACCTCTTGAAGTAACCCCTCCGTCACTGGGAAGATTCAATTTATATGCTAATGAAGTTGGATCAACGCCCATTCCGATTTTTCCTCCGCAATCATAACAAGAGGCTAGCATTATCATTCCATTACCGGTAATGATATTTCCACCGTCGTAGTTTAGATGTAGTGTTGAAGCACTTGTGCCGGATCTCGCCTGAATTTCATTGCCGTCAAGAGACATACTTGTGCCGGCTTTATTTCCCAAAGTTATCGCGCCATCACTTGTCAGGGATGTATCTGTATTATTATTAATGTAAACTTGATCAGCGAAATAATTTTCGGTTCCTCCATAACCCCAGCTATATCTTGTACCGTTGTACCAAATAGCCTCTGAACCGGCAACTTGTAGCGCTACCGCACCCGTGCCAACTCCCGCACTTTGCAAATTTAGATATCCTGTCATAGTATCATTTCCACTACTGTTTACATACAAGCCGTTTGTGTAGGTAGTGTCCAAATAAACGCCTGTTCCATAAACATTTATACCCGTTCCTTGTCTTACAGATAAAGCGACATCGCCACTTGTTCCGCCACCCATGAGTCCATTGCCCGCCGTAACACCGGTAATATCTCCTGTACCGGGTATATAACTTAAACATTCCCATTGGCCGGTTGAATTCATTCTAAGCATGTCATTGTAATTTGGACATGTTTGAAGGCTTAGGGTAACATCACCCACTGTACCACCTCCTGATAATCTGGCACCCGCTGTAACACCGGTTATATCACCTGAATTAGCATCAGCCGCACATGCCCAGGCTGTGCCGTTCCATTTGAGGACTTGACCTGACGCACAAGTTGTTAATAGGCCAACGGAGGGTTGCGGGCCTCCGGAATTAGTGATGGTAACTCCGCCATTTGCAGTGGCGAGAACATCAGTAATATCGCCGGTTCCGGTTACGTCGTTTGCGCAAGCCCAAGCGGTACCGTTCCATTTATATACTTGACCATTAGCGCAAGATGCCAGTGAAACCGTTGGTTGAGGACCGCCGCTGTTTGTGATTGTGATAGGTGCCGTGCCTAAAACATCTGTCACATCTCCTGTTCCGCCGGCGGAAGGCCAAGCATTTCTGCAGTCTGTGCCGATACAAAGTTGATCGCCACGGACAGCCCCAAGGGTTGGAGTCCATGAGGAACAAGTTGTTCCGCCGGATGAAATGCAGAAAGAGGAATAATTTCCACCGACACTATATCGAGTATTACCATTGACTATTCCGACTATTTGTAATGTATGACCGGCTGATTGACCGATTGAAACTGTTCCCCCAAGCATCGATACTGAATTTCGAAAAAGTACTGAAGGTGAAACGCTCCAATAACCTAAATTTTCATAATATCCAATGTATCCTCCGCCTATATTTACATAAGGATAATTGGAATTGCTTCCGCTATTATCCATCGCGCCGATTCTGCCTGATCTGGAATATATACCCGCATTATTATCCAGTTGATTGTCTCGCACAAAATATCGGCCATCAGTATAAGATAAATCTAACCCAACATCGTCGGTGCCAACACTAATACCTGTTCCCGCGCCTACATTCAAAGTTCCACTGCTTGTAATTGGCCCGCCGGTTAAACCATTACCCGAGCCAACGCTGGTTACGGATCCACCACCGCCGCCTGTAGGCCAAGCTGTGATGCAAGATGTGCCAATACAATATTCACGAGAAGTAATTTTGGCTTGGTTCCAAGTACCGTTGCCGGTTACGTTCAAAGTACCCAGGATGTTAACATTAACAGGGAGATTTGCAGCACCCCAATTACCAATATTAAATGTAGAAGCTCCGGAGCTATTATCAACTCGAATGGCTTTGGTCGTTCTCATTAAAAGATCGCCACTTGGCCACATTTCGATCATGTTAACGCCAGCTCTAGAGTATCCGGTTGCGTTGACATCATTTGTAGTATTTACATTACCTGTAACATTCGTATTGCCGGTAATATTTGCGCCATTGGCATCAATCTGTAAGCCGTTTGTTATTCTTGTATTACCACTGATAAAAGCCGTACCAGTAATATTTGCGCCTCCGCTATCTACCGTTAACCCTGAACCAACTCTTGCCGAACCGCCGGTTCGTGTATTGCCCGAGATGTAGAAACTGGCGTTTTGGGCTTGGGGTGCGGTAATAGCTCGGTTCCAAATTACACCATCCAAATTACAACCGGTTTGAGTTGGACTGGTACAACCCGAAGGCGGGCCTTGAAATGTGGTTTGCGCATTTACAATAACAGCGCCCAATATCAAAATACCGGCGCTTAAACTTACAATGACAAGCTTTTTCATAAATCAAGAATATTATAACACACATTATACTTTGTTGGCGAAGTTTTTCCACACCCTCACCCTTCCCTCTCCCTCGATTATGGAGAGGGTGAGCTGGATTTTTTGAGTTAATTGGATATATACAGCGAATCAAGTTTGTTGCGGATAGTTTGCAAAACTTGTGTTGGGTCATCTATAACCTCCTGATTTTTAAAGCGAAGAATTGTTACACCTAAATTATTGATTACTTGATCTCTATGTTTATCATACTGTTTTTGCGTTTCCGTATCATGAATACCTCCATCCAGCTCTATAGCAAGCTTAGTTGAAGGACAATAAAAATCGGCAATATATCTATCCAAAGAATGTTGCCTCCGAAATATATATCCGGCCATGCGCATTTTCCGCAAATAAATCCACATAATCCTTTCCGCTTCAGTTTCATTCTTTCGCAACTCTCTTCTTCTCTCTGTTCTTATCCTCCTATAATAATTCATATTCTTATTCTTACAACCCCCATTTTACCACCCTCTCCATATTCAAGGGAGAGGGCAGGGTGAGGGTGACACCAACTAAAAACCCCCATTCACCTGGGGGTTTGACCGAGAACGCGCTTTGCGCGCGTTACTGACATGTAGAGCGGAAGACGAAGGCATAGGTACCGGCGCCCGAAGGGTCGCTGGCACCGTGACCGCCATCTCCGGCTGTCATGATGATGTTGGTGCCGGGTATTTTCCAAGTTGGTCCGCCTGAATAGAACTTGGAACCTTCGGAATAGTAGCTGAAGTTTTTACTCCAACCAACTTCGGTGCCGTTGTAAGCACCCATCCACATTTGACCACTGGCACCGCCGGTATCTTCATGCCCTTGAAGCACGAACTTGTATGGAGAGATCTTGACCACTGAATGGACAAAATCTAGATTGGTGTGTGTTTGCGTGACCCACTGGTTACCGTTGCGATGAAAAGTTGCGCCCATGAAACCGTTAGCAGTATGCTTTCCGCCTACCGCCATCAGATCACAGGAAGAACTTCCATGTACGTTCACGAATTGCATCAAGCTTTCAGACCCCGGAACCTTAGCCCAGGAGTAGCCATCCCAATGCAGGAGCATGGAAGTGTGAGTCACCGAATCGCCGTAGTTGTTGGGGTCGAATTCCATGCCCGCGAGGTAGATACCGTTGTCGCTCGCGCGGAAGAACTTTTGGGCGCGGAAGACCTTGCCTTGAGTAACCGGCAATTCGTGCTGGGAAAGCGACGAGCCGTTCCATTTGTACAAGTAGGCCGTTGGGTAACCGTTGCCATTGCCATAACCAGTGAACCACAGGTTGTTGGCGCCGGTGCCGGTGAGGCCGATGATGTTGATTCCGGTGAGTTGATTAGGTATCAGACGAATCAGGGAAGATCCGTTCCAATGCAGAATCACTCCGCCGTCATCATTGTTGTAGAGCAAGAACACATTGCTCTGCCCCAAACAGATGACCTCTTGGCTGGCGATGTATGTTTTGCCTTCGACAGGCAGGGGTACATCGGTCCAAGTGTGATTACCGGTGAGACGGATGGCTTTGACATCCGTGTACGTTCCGCCGATGGCCCATTGGTTGAACTCGGAGTTGGCACAGCCGGACTTGATCAGGAAGATCGAGTTGGGGACCGTGTCTTGTTGCCAAGTTCCGCAGGTGTATGGAACACCGGTGGGGCTTTGCGCGGGGCAAGTGCCGAAATCGTGGCAAGCCACGTCCGCAGAGCAATCGGGGTCGGCGCAATCGGTGAGATTATCACCGTCGTCGTCGACGCCATTGGTGCAGTTTTCGGGGCTCACGCAAGCGGGAGTGCCACTGCAATCGGAGTCTGCGCAATCGGTTTTGCCGTCGCAGTCGTCATCAGCACCGTTGGTGCAGTTTTCGACCGGAGGTTGACAAGAACCGTATGAGCAGTTCGCGAGGCAGGGCTTGGTGCCCGTGGAGTTGCATGAAGTGATGCAAGAGACAGGGGCACTGCCTTTGACGCAAGCGAATGTTTCATCCACGAGGTTGTTGCCGTTGTTATCGGCGCCGTCGCAGACTTCAGCTTGGCACTGGAGCAGACCCGTGCAATCGGAGTCTGCGCAATCGGTTTTGCCGTCGCAGTCGTCATCAGCACCGTTGGTGCAGTTTTCGACCGGAGGTTGGCAAGAACCGTATGAGCAGTTGGCGAGGCAAGGCTTGGTGCCCGTGGAGTTGCAAGAAGTGAGGCAAGTGACAGGGGCACTGCCCTTGATGCACTGGAATGTTTCATCCACGAGGTTGTTGCCGTTGTTATCGGCGCCGTCGCAGACTTCGGTTTGGCACTGGAGCAGACCCACACAATCGGGATCCGCACAATCGGCTTTTCCGTCACAGTCGTCGTCTTTGCCGTTGGTGCAGTTTTCGACCGGTGGTTGGCAAGAACCCCACTCGCAAGTGCTTCCACAAGTTTTTTGACCCGTGGAGTTGCAAGTGGTGATGCAGGACTGTGTTGAGTTTTTGACGCAAGTGAACGTTTCGTCCACCTGACCGTTGGCATTGTCATCGAAGCCGTTGCAGACTTCTTGATTCACGCAGGTGAAGTTACCGGTAGCGGTGTAATCCCACAGGAAGCTGCAGTTGCAACGCTTGGAAGGATCGCACTCCGAGAATTCACCCGCAATCATGCAATCCGCTCCGATATTGGGAGGTGTGCATTGGCAGTGAGGTGCGGAGGCACAATCCGGATCATGACAATCAACTTTGCCGTCACAATCTTCGTCGCCGCCGTTGTTGCAGTTTTCCGCGGGTTTCTGACAAGCACTCCAAGTGCAACCTGCGACGCAGGTGATCATGCCGGTGGAACCGCAAGCGGTTTGGCAGAGGCCGGTGGTTCCGAGTTTGCACTCGAAGCCTTCGTCGGCGATGCCGTTGCCGTTGTTATCGATGCCGTCGCAGGATTCGACTTGGCAGGCTGTGATGCCCATGCAAGCGGAATCCGCGCAATCGGTTTTGCCATTGCAGTTGTCATCGATACCGTTACCGCAGACTTCGGCGGGAGGAGTGCAATCGCTCCAGGTGCAGGAGCCGGCTTGGCAGACGGTTGTACCGATACTGCCACAGGTGGTTTGGCACTGAAGAGAGGTGCCGAGCTTGCACTCGAAACCTTCGTCGGCACTACCATTGGCATTGTTGTCGATGCCGTCGCAGATTTCTGCGGGCGGTGCATCGGGCGTATCGGCATCAGCATCAGGCTCTGCGGAATCGGGTTCCGCATCTTCGCCGGAATCAGAATCCTCACCGGAATCCGGAGTAACATCTTCGCCGGAATCAACTTCCGAATCATTGCCCGTATCGGGCTGAACTTGGTCGGGAGCCGAATCACCGGCATCGGTGTCCGAATCAGGTCGAGAATCTTGCTCGTTAGCATCGGTTCCGGAATCACCGGAATCGATCTGCGGAGCGATGTAATCGGGGTCGTCACCGCCGCCGCAACCCGTAAGGGCTGCAACCAGCGCGACAAAAAGCGTGAAAAGCAGCTTGAGGTTGCGGTTCATGGTTTATCTCCTTGTGGCTGAAAAGCCTTTCGGCTTGTTTTCTACATGTCAGTTGTCGAATGTTCGCATGAGGCGATACGGTTTGACGGAAAATTCCGTTTTTTACCGTAATCTACCTACATCTTAAGCATATAATTAATGAATTGTCAAGGGAATAGGATAACTATTTGGCTAAAATTAGCAAAAAAAATTGACCTTACGTCAATTTTTTGCCAAATAAATGCATTTATGTTCTAGGAATTAAGCTGTGGACAAGTTAATTTATGTTTAAAGTTCATCAAGCTCATCAAGACTAAGTAACAAGTTCATCAAGACTAAAGTTTATCAAGAGTAACCCATGCTTCTCTTGATGAACTTGTTACTTTTAACTTGATAAACTCTTAAGTTACTCTTGATGAACTTGTTACTTTAATCTTGATGAACCCCCTTTGTTATTCTAACACCACAACCGACACAGCTGTAAAAGTTTCTTCGAGGCGGATATCTTGGTTTGCGGTAATGGTTATGTTTTGCCCCACTTGGAGATCGGAAAATTGTGCCTCTTTGTCGGTGAAGCCGGCCGGAGGCGGTAAACCTTGCGAGGCGCCGGAAGCTCTCCATGCGGTCATCGCTTTATCAAAATCTTCTTCGCTTAAAGCTGTTCGAGCGGAAATATTCGTATCTTCGCTGATGGTTGCTTTGCGTAGGTTGGAAATGTCATCTACAAATTCATCAGTATTCAAATTAACTGCGTTTATGGTTACGCTGTCGCCGGTGATATCTATAATTTCACCACTTATGGCCGTGACTTCCAATGGCATAATGTTGAATCTATCGCGTGCGGCATTGTAGCCATCTTTGTATCCTTGATTGTAAGAAAAAGATGAGAGCGTGGAATCGATGAATCCATTATCCGAAGATAAACGGACGTTGTTTACGTAAGCGTTAATGGCGACAATAATGAGCGCGGTTAGCACCACGGATACGCTTAGCACAACTAAGATGTATCGGCTTAAAGATTTTTCAGGAGACATATTGGAAATTATTTGATGCATTAATCTTTTTTGGATTTGGGACCAAGTGCCATAAAAATGATTGGAGCGATAAGCCAAGCTGATTTGCCGTAGTCGCTGATAAAGAGCTGACGTGTTTGTTCGCTGAGCGCTCCAACCGTATCAAGCGGTAAAAAGGACAAAGTGATGCTGATTAATAATCCGACTTGTAAAAAACTGAATACAATTACTTGCCACCACTTGCCGGGAGCGGAATTTTCGCCGATTGTTTTGATGAGGGCACTGCGGGAGAGTAGAAAAAACAATAAAACGAATAAACCCAAAAACAGGGATATTTGCAAAACGATATTATCCGTTAGCTTTAAAGCAATATTGACTTGATTGATAACCGGAGCATTGCCTACGACAGCGAGAGCCATGTAAATCGAGACCAAAATTACAATAATGCGATCTCGGCCCAGAGAAAAACCGTATAAAAACGCGCCGATAATAAAAAATAAATAAACAAATACATCCCAGCTTGGAGCCGCCCAATTTATATTTGCCAAAAAAGATACGGTGGAATCCATACAAGCAACATTATATCATAACAATGTTGCAATAACCAATAACCAAGCTTCAATAACCAATTATCAACCCCAGCTTGTCATTTCGAACGCATGTGAGAAATCTCCGCTTATCAACTACGGTCAGTAAACTCTTTTGTCATTTCGAACGCATGTGAGAAATCTCCGCTTGTAAAACTCAAGCTGGTAATAACAGTGGAGATTTCTCACATCCGATTCGAAATGACAAACAATAGTTTAAAAAGATGGTTGTCGAGGTGGAGATTTCTCACATCCGATTCTCAGCCTGAGGCGGATGCGCCTTAGGAGCTGAAACGACGAACCTTGGTTGGATTAGCTGGTGACTTAGCGCAACCTCCTAAATCCTCCTTATCAGGAGGACTTGTTTACTAAGTTAACAAGTCCCTGATAAGGGATTTAGGGTTGTGCCAGAGGCTTGTGACTGATAATTCTCACATCCGATGCGCCTAAGGAACAGAAATGACGAACCTTAGCTTGTCGGGCTGGTGGCTGGTAGCTAGTAGCTTGTAGCTTAGTCTACATCCCCTCTTGTTGTAACTGCTCCAATAGCTTTTTTTGTTCGCGGGTGAGTTTTTGGGGTATTTCGGGTATGACTGTGACCATGTGATCGCCACGGCCGTACCCGCTCATGTAGGGAACGCCTTTACCGCGGAGTTTGAAAGTTGATTTGGCGGTGGTGCCGGTGGGGATTTTTAATACCACGGGGCCGTCGACCGTTTCGACGTCGATTTTTCCGCCGAGCGCCATTATTGTAAAAGGAATATTGATTGTTGAATGGACGTCGTGGTCAACACGGGTGAAAGTTGGATGGGATTTTACTTTGACACGTACATACAAATCCCCGGCTTTACCGCCGGCGCCCGGATAATCACCTTGCTCGGATAATTTTAACGCTTCTCCGCTTTGCATGCCGGCCGGAATTGTGATTTTGAGTTTGCGCTCTTTTTTTTGTATGCCCGAACCTTGGCAGATCTGGCAAGATTTGTCGGCTTTTTGGCCTTTGCCCTTGCAAGATGGGCAGGTGACGACAGTATTAAACACGCCAAGCATTGTGCGTTGCGTTTGCTGAACCTTGCCCGAGCCGTTGCAGGTTTCGCATTTATTGATTTTGGCACCCGGTTCAGAGCCTTGGCCTTTGCAGTGATCGCACTCGCCATTTGTATAGATGGAAACTTCTTTATCACAACCAAAAACGGATTCCAAAAATTCCAAATTGATTTCCATTTCCAAGTCGCGCCCGCGCTTTTGCCTGGATCCTCGCCCGCCAAAACCAAACATTCCACCCAAGATATCACCCAAATCGCCAAAATCTTCGACATTGACGTTAAACCCGCCTTGATTAAAGTCAAAGCCTCCAAAACCGCCAAAGCCACCTGCACCCGGGTTAAACCCGCCATTTTCAAAAGCCGCGGAGCCGAATTGATCGTACTTCGCGCGCTTGTCTTTATCGCCTAAAATCCCATAAGCCTCGTTTACATCTTTAAACTTGGTCTCATCTCCTCCTTTATCGGGATGATATTCATGCGCTTTACGGCGGAAAGCCTTCTTTATCTCGTCTTCAGTCGCGGATTTCTCCACGCCGAGAATTTTGTAGTAGTCTTTGTTCACAGTACGAATTACGAATCTGCGCGAATTACGAATTGCTTGGTTACAGTAGTTTGTGTAGAGATAATTATATACCTTTAGTAATCAAGAAAATTTGAGCGTGAATATGAGCGTCAATCCCACTTCGCCTTTGGCTACGAGGGACACGGTCAAGGTTCAGACAATTAGTAATCAAGTTAATTAGGTTGGTAATCGGTTTTTAAATCAAGGTTCAGACAGTTGATCGGTTTCGGTTCAAGACAATAACTTCGGCTCCCCTGCCTCCTGTATTGCTCCGAACTGTTTTTCGTACTTTTGAATGTTGTCCTGCAAAGCGGAGACGATGCGTTTCATGTGGGCGGGGCTGACGATGAGGCGCGAGACGAGTTCGCCTTGGGGCGGGTGCGCGAACATGAAATCGAGTACAAATTCTTCTTTGGCGTGCATTACCTGCATCATGTTAGCGTAGCGCCCGCGAAGAATATCGTCGGGCGCTTTTATGTTGAGTTCGGGCATAATATTTGATTAAAGTTCATCAAGTAGAAAGTTCATCAAGAGTTACTTAAGTTTCTCCTGATGAACTTTTAACTTTTAACTTGATGAACGATACGTTAGTTTTCTTTCTTCTCTTCAAAATCAGCTTCTTTAGCTTCTCCCTCTTTCTTGTCCTCGTCGCTCGTCGCTCGTCCCGCGTCTCCCGTCGCTTCGGATGCGGTTTGTTGTGCGGCTTGGGATTCGGCTTGTTGGGCTTGGTACATGGCGGCGCCGACCTTTTGGGCTGATGTGGCGAGTTCGTCTGAAGCTTTTTTGATGGCTTCCAAATCATCGCTGTCTTTGAGCTTTTTGAGGGCCTCGAGTTTTTCTTCGACTTCTTTTTTATCTTCTTCTTTGGCTTTATCACCCGCCTCTTTCATCATCTTTTCCGTGGTGTAAACCATGGTTTCGGCCATGTTCTTGACTTCGATCGCTTCTTTCTTCTTTTTATCCTCTTCAGCGTGAGCCTCGGCATCTTTTTTCATCTTTTCGATTTCATCTTTGGAGAGGTTGGTGGAAGCGGTGATGGTTATTTTGGCTTCTTTGTTGGTGCCTTTGTCGACGGCTTTGACGTTTAAGATACCGTTGGCGTCAATGTCAAAAGTTACTTCGATTTGCGGGACTCCGCGGGGTGCCATGGGCAAGCCGGAGAGTGTGAATCGGCCAAGACTGCGGTTGTCGGCCGACATTTCACGTTCGCCTTGCAAGACAACGATCTCCACGGATGGTTGATTATCCGCGGCGGTTGAGAAGATTTGGGACTTGGAGGTTGGGATGGTTGTGTTGCGTTCGATCAATTTAGTCATAACACCGCCCAAGGTTTCGAGACCGAGTGACAAGGGAGTAACGTCAAGCAAGAGAAGATCGCCTTTGATGTCGCCTTGAAGGTTGCCGGCTTGTACAGCGGCACCGATGGCTACGACTTCGTCGGGGTTAACGGTGACGTTGGGTTTTTTGCCAAAGAATTTTTCAACAGTTTGTTGGATCAATGGCATGCGCGTCATACCGCCGACCAAGATAACCTCGTTGATATCAGATGCGGAAAGCTTGGCATCGGCTAAAGCTTTCTTGCAAGGCTCGAGAGTTTTTTCGGCCAAGTCGCCAACCAGTTCTTCGAGTTTGGCGCGAGTAAGCTTGAGCATCAAATGTTTGGCGCCCGTGGAATCTTGAGCGATAAACGGTTGATTGAGTTCAGTTTCCAATGCGGTTGAAAGCTCGATTTTGGCTTTTTCGGCGGCATCTTTGACGCGCTGAAGAGCAATTGGATCTTTGGAGATGTCTATCCCCTCTTGTTTGCGGAATTCATCGATAGTCCATTTGATAATCACTTGATCAAAATCATCACCGCCCAAATGAGTGTCGCCGTTTGTGGCCAAGACTTCGACAGTGTTTTGCTCGGTCGAAGCGTCAAAAGCAACTTCCAAAACGGAAACATCAAAAGTTCCACCGCCCAAATCATAGACCACGATTTTTTGATCTTTCTTTTGATCAAAACCATAAGCCAAAGCGGCAGCAGTTGGTTCGTTGATTATTCTTTTGACATTTAAGCCCGCGATTTCGCCGGCGACTTTGGTGGCTTGGCGTTGTGAATCGTCAAAATACGCGGGGACTGTGATGATGGCGTCCGTGATTTTTTCACCGATTTTGGCTTCGGCATCGGCTTTCAATTTTTGTAAAACCATGGCCGAAACTTCTTCGGGCGAATATTCTTTACCGCTCATTATAACGCGAACTCCATCGCCTTTTTGGACGATTGTATACGGCAACCAATCTTTGTCGCGCTGCACTTCGGGATCATCCCAACGGCGGCCAATGAGGCGTTTAACGGAAAACAAAGTGTTTTCCGGATTGACGGCGGCTTGGCGCTTGGCAAGCTGGCCAACAAGACGCTCGTTATTTTTGGAAATCGCAACAATGGACGGCGTTGTGCGCGCGCCCTCTGCGTTTTCCAATACTTTGGGCTGACCGCCTTCGACAACGGCCATGCAGGAATTGGTTGTTCCCAGATCGATACCTAGAATTTTACTCATAAATTTTTTTAGCCGCTAGCCACTAGCCACCAGCCTCTAGCCAGCGGTAGTGTAGCTGATATTAATTTGTTGAAATTAGTTAAATAAGAACTGACCGCTTAAGTTCATCAAGACTAAAGTCTAAAGTTTATCAGGAGTAACTCATAAAGCTCTTGATGAACTTGTTACTTTTGACTTGATGAACTCTTTGAGGTTAGTCCTCTTTCTTGACGTCGATTTTGATGGTTTTGGCTTTAGCTTCCGGGGATTTGGGGATGGTGACTTTGAGCATGCCGGATTTGTATTCGGCTTCGGCTTTGCTGTCATCCACGCGTGAAGGGAGCGTGATTTGGCGGAAGATTTGGCCGGAACGAATTTCTTTGCGGTAATAGTTTTTATCATCCACCTCGGTTTTGCGCTCGCAGGATCCTTTGATTGTCAGTACTCCGTTTTCAACTTCGACACTTACTTTTTTGGGATCAGCTCCGGCGAGCGGAGTTTCGATGACAACCGCATCTTTGGTTTCGTACATATCAACCGGAGGAATCAACCCTTGTTTGGAAACCGTGAGGGCCGATGTATCTTTGAAAAAATCATCAAAGTGCTCGAAAGGCTCGAAGAAAGGAGACCATTTTGTGATGTTTGTCATACACATTATATAAATTAAGAATTATGAATTAAGAATTAAGAATGTTGGAATCGAGCAAAGCTCGATATTCGGAATATATATAATGCCCTAAGGCTACCTTCATTTTTAATTTTTAATTTTAAATTCATAATTTTTATTTTAGTATTTAGTTTTTTAAGTTATTGAGTTGACAACGACCTTGGCGGGGCGGAGAACTTTGGTTTTCAGTTTGTAGCCGGTTTGGACGGTGCGCAGAATTGCGCCGTCAGGTTGTTCGGGGTCGGATTCTTGGCTGATTGCCGTGTGTAAGTTGGGATCGAATTCGCAATCAGTGGGAATTTTTATTAAACCGATTTCGTTGAAGGATTGCTCCCAGAGTTGATTAACGGCTTTGATGCCAATCAGCCAGTTTTCTATCTGTTTTTTGTGTGGATCGGGAAGTTGGCTGATATCCGGTAAAAATTTGAGAGCTGTTTCGAATTGATCGACGGCCGGCAGTAAATCATTCAATAGCTGTTCATGCGCGTAGTCCGAAAAACTCTTTTTATCTTCCGCGGTTTGCTTTTTCAGATTTTCGTAATCAGCAATTGCCCGTTTCCAGCCGGCAATATATTCAGCGCATTTGGGACAATCCGCTTCCGGCACGATCTCTTCCTTCGGCTGATCCGGATTCTCTTTTTTAGGTTTTTTATCTTTCATAGCTGGGTAACGATTTAAGATCAAAGTTTATCCCACTACGCAATAAGCTACGCGGGACAGGTCAAGTCTAAAGTTTATCAAGAGTTGCTAAGTATTAAGGCATCTCTTGATGAACTTGCTACTTTGGACTTGATGAACTGATTACTCATCAAGCAAAGTTTGAATGTGATTTAAGAGTGAGATTGCGTGGCCGTAATCCATGCGGACAGGGCCCAAGATGCCGATTATGTGGCCTTGTTTTAATGAGGTTATGACAGATCCGCACATGGGGCCAAAAGGGCAGTTGGAGCCGATGAGTGCTGTTGGGTGCTCGTAGTATTTTTGCCGGAGAGAGAGTAAGACTTCATCCAAGCGATCCAGAATATCGGTCATGGAGACGATGCGATTCCAATCTTTAAACTCGGGTTGCATGAAAAGTTGCGACAGGCCGGTGTAAAAAGTATCCATTTCACCGATGCCGATTACCACGGCATTTTGTGCCAAATCAGCCGCGGATTTTGCCAATTGTTTAACATTGCGTTCGTCGATATGGGTTGCCTCGGCGGCCAGCTCCAATTCGTTGCGTTCTTTTTTGGTAAGCAGACGTGGAGTCATGATATTTTCCACGTAATAATGGTAGCCTTTTTCCGTAGGAACTCGGCCTGATGAAGTGTGGGGTTGAGTTATATATTCTTCCTTTTCCAAAGCTGTAAAGTAATTGCGTACAGTAGCCGAACTGATGTTGAGATTGTAAGTTTGAACCAAATACTGCGAGCCAACAGGCTCACCGGTGTGAATCACTTGTTCTACGACCATGCGGAGCATGTCTTTAAGATGGGGATCCAACATAACTTTAAGCTACCAGCCACTAGCCACCAGCTACCAGCTACCAGCCAAACAACACCTATCTGTCATTTCGAATCGGATGTGAGAAATCTCCAACCGAACAACCTACAGTAAGTTATTTCTGCTTTTTAGACGAATACGCCCAAAACAGAGTAATTCGAGTTCAGTGGTAATTTAGCACTCTTGGAGTTTGAGTGCTAACAATATAGCTTATGATGAGGATGGGCGTCAAGAAATAAAAAAATCGCTAATTTAAGCGGGATTTTTGTTGCAGTGTATTAAACTTATCCACATTATCTACCTTTCACGTATTTTGACGCAAACTTCCGGTCTCTGATTGACAAAAATACAAAATCACGCTATACAATCCGGTGTAAGGGCTTCAGGGAGAATGTGTTTCCCACTTCCCAGTTGGTGCCCTTACGAGATTTTGAGAGGACTCTAGCCATGATGTAAATAAACTAAAAGTCTAATGTCCTCTCTTTGAACTTTGACGGACTTTGTACGGTCTTGTACCAACTTACCGGCAATTGTCCGTCGAGCTTTGAAAAGGAAGGGCTCGTATGTGGGTGCAGTGATGCTTGACCAGTAGTGCCCTTCCGCTGACTTGAGAGGACTGTTGAACAACTGCCTGATTAGGCTGGAAGAAGAATGTCCTCTCGCGGACGGATCCGGGTACGCCCGAACCCATGGTGGACTAAACCTGCCATGTCAACAAGACTAGAGCTGCAGTGTCCGCCTTTTTTACCCCCTTGGTGTAATGCCGAGGGATTTTTAATATGAGTTCATCCCACTATGCCTGAACGGCTTCGCGAGACGAGTCAAGCCTAAAGTTTATCAAGAGTGATTTTTGTTGAAATTCAATACTTAACTCGTAGCTCGTAGCTAGTGGCTTGCGGCTATTGTTTATTCGTATTGCAACGCTTTGATGGCATCGTAATTGGCGGCACGGCGGGCGGGGATGAAGCCGAAGATGACGCCGATGGCGGTGCTGACTGTTAGACCGAGAAAAACTCCGTCCCAAGGTATTTGGAAGATCCAGTTTTCGGATTCAAAGGCGCGCAAGGCTTGGATGCCCAGCCAAGAGATGGTAATTCCACCGATGATGCCTATGATTCCGCCGGCTATGCATAAAGCGATGGCTTCGACCAAAAATTGCGAGAGGATATCCCCTCTTTTGGCGCCGATGGCTTTGCGTAAACCGATTTCACGCGTGCGCTCGGTTACGGTAACGAACATGATGTTCATGATGCCGACTCCGCCGACGATGAGTGAGATGGCGGCGATTGAAGCCAAAAGAACCTGCAGAATGCTTCCGATCATACCGGCGGCCGCGGCCGTATCCTCTTGGCCGGCAATGAAGAAATCATCTTTAGCCAAATCGCCTTCGGGATTATCGAGATTGTGAGTGTCGCGCAAAATAATCCTGATGCGTTCTTTGGCTTCTTCGGCAGGTGTATCGCCAATTTTCATTGTTATCGAAAATACATAATCCGTATTTAATTCGCGCATCAATGTTGTAACCGGCACATAAACACTTTTATCCAAATTGGTAAAAAAACGAGTACCGGCTCTGTCCAGTACGCCGATGACGCGATAAGGCTGTTTTTTAATTTTGATTTTTTTTCCAATCGGATTTTCTTGACCAAATAAATCGTTTGCCAAATCAATACCCAGCACAGCGACTCTGGATGAAGCGTCGACATCGGCCTCAGAGACGAAATTTCCTTCTTTGACGCGGGTGTTGTAAACCAGCAACTCATCTTGTGTGACTCCGGTTATGCGCGGAGTGGCGCTGATATCCTGATACTCAACCAACAGATCGGAAAAATAACTGGCCGTAATAGCTTGAATCCAGTTTTCTTGACGTAAACGGCGATAATCCCGCATATCCACAGTTTGCTTAAGCGTCATGTTGGGAGGGCCGGCGCTCATACCACTGCCATCACCGGGGCCGCTGCGGACGATGATAAGATCCGAACCGAAGGCGGCAACTTGACCCAAGATGTAATTTTCGGCAGCTTTACCAACCGAAAGCATAAGGATGACAGACATGACGCCAATCACAATCCCGAGCATGGTTAAAGCCGCCCGCTTGCGATTGCGAATCAAATTTTGCCAACTTATTTCGATTAAATCTTGAAGTTTCATAATTCGCTGATGCTTAGTCGTAACAGATTATTGTCTGAACCTTGATTACTCCGAACCAGTGAAAAGTTCATCCCACAAAGTAACAAGTTTATCAAGTTTAAAGTTCATCAAGAGTTATTTAAGCCCCTCTTTACCTGTCCCGCGAAGCCGTTGAGGCGGAGTGGGATGAACTCCTGACGAACTTGCTACTTTATACTTGATAAACTACTTTGGATCCCGTTATTCATTCTTCCGTAGCGCGGTTATCGGGTCGAGTTTGGAGGCGGTACGGGCGGGGGCATAGCCAAAGATTAAACCAACCATGGTTGAGACTATCACGCCGAATAAAATGCCGTTTAATGATATGACGAATTCCCAGCCCGGCAAATAACTGTTGATTATTTGTATAGCCAACCACGATGCAAGCATGCCAAGGGTTACTCCGCCGATTCCGCCGCCCAGCGTTAGCATAATGGCTTCGATTAAGAATTGACGCAAGACCTGACCGTTTGTGGCGCCAATGGCTTTGCGCAGACCGATTTCATTGATTCGTTCGGTAACACTGACGTACATGATGTTCATGATGCCGACTCCGCCGACCAAAAGAGAAATGGCGGCAATAGCAGCCAGTAAGATTTGTAAAACACCTGTTATGGCTGTGACGATTTCAGCTGCGTCTTCGGCGGTGGAAATATAAAAATCATCTTTGGATTTATCACCTTCGGGATTGTCGATATTGTGCCGATCGCGCATGAATGTCTCAATCCTGTATCGCGCCTCTTCGGTCGGCAAAGAAGTTTTGATTGAGAAAAATTGGTAACGATCGATGCCTCTTTGATCCATAAGAGTTGTAGCCGGCACAAAAACGATTTCGTCCATGTTTTGAAAAAACCTGGTGCCGATTTGCTCTAAAACTCCAATGACCCGATAATTCGTATTACCCAACTTTAAATTTTTGCCTACGGCATTGCCGTCACCAAAAACATTTTGTTCCAAAGTATAGCCGATAACCGCTACACGCGCCCGGCCGTCCAATTGATCTTCCGAAATATACAACCCCTCTTTCATGTCGTAATTGTTGATTATGATGTCGTCAGGAGTTGTGCCTACGACTTGAGTATTGAGATTGGTTCCCTCGTATTGAAAAATGTCGAATTGAAAGATATTGCCCGAGACTCTTTCGATCCACGATTGGCGTTTCAGGGCTTTAAAATCCTCGTGAGTCAAAACTTGTTCCACGAATGGAGATGGATTGCCGGTCTGGCCTTCCAGAGTACCGCTTTCCATGAAAAATACATCAGATCCGAAGCCGGAAATTTGCGAGAGAATGAAACGCTCCGCTGATTCGCCGATGGACAGTGCCAAAATAACGGCGGCAATACCGATAATCATTCCCAGCATCGTTAAAAGCGACCTCCCGCGGGTACGGACAAGGCTTTGCAAAGCGCTTAAAAATATATCGGTGGATTTCATGATAATAAGCTACAAGCTACTGGCTACTAGTTAAACCGTCAAATGGTTTTCGTAGGGATAATCCTTGTGATTATCCGTGCCCAGGTAACTGTTTTTTAGCACGGATAAACACAAGGTTTATCCCTACGACGGCGGTATAACGTTATAAACGTAATTATTTCTTATTTGTTTTTGTAAGCCTTTCTTGTAATCCATTTATCACTAATGGCTTGTTCGAGATCAATACCGAGGCGGTCGGCGTTGACGATGGCCATGCAAACCACATCAGCCAGTTCCAAGCCAACTTCGTATTTGCTTTGGCTTTTGGGCAGGAATTTTTCCGGACGGGATTTGCGGTCGTGAATAAGCACGGCCTGAGCAAATTCGCCAACCTCTTCAACGAGTTTGTACATGGCGAATTGTTTGTCTATCTTTAAGTTATATCTTTTTTCGTATGATTTAGCTTGTTTTAAAACATGCTTTTGTATTTCTTTGTAGTGCATAATGCTTTAGTTATAACTCACATTGTCTGAACCTTGATTATCCAGAACTAGTTGAAAGTTCATAAAGTCTAAAGTTTATCAAGAGAAGCTTAAGTTACTCTTGATGAACTTGTTACTTTTAACTTGATGAACTAATCTGGTAATCAAGTAAATTTGAGCGTGAATCAAGTTAATCAAGGTTCAGACAATATGACGTTACAAACGTTATGGACGTAATAAACGAAGTTCATTTAATAAGTTCGGAGCCGTTTTTGGCGAAACGGCGGTTGGTGACCATTTGGTCGGAGATGACACGACCGTCCAAGAGCTTAATTTCGCGTTCGGCGTGTTCGGCCGTGTAGCGCTCGTGAGTGACAAGGATGATGGTTACGCATTTTTCGATGTTCAGATCTTGCAAAAGCTGCATGACCTGTAAGCCGGATTTGGAATCCAGGTTGCCGGTGGGTTCGTCGGCGAAGATGACGGATGGCTGGCGGATTAAGGCGCGAGCAATAGCAACGCGTTGGCGTTCGCCGCCGGAAAGCTGGTTGGAGAGATTGTTGACGCGATGCGATAAGCCCACGGCTTCGATGGCGTCGAGTGCCATTTGATCGCGTTTGTTTTGCGGAATATTGGAATATAAAAGCGGAAGTTTAACATTTTCCAAAACAGTGGCTTTGGATAAAAGATTGAAAGACTGAAATACAAAACCGATTTTTTCGCCCCGCAAGCGGGCTTTTTCATCATCGGTAAACTCGGATATATCCGTACCTTCAAACTTGTATGTTCCGGAAGTCGCCGAATCAAGCATGCCTAAAATATGCATCAAGGTTGATTTTCCGGAACCGCTTTGACCCATAATGGCCAAAAACTGACCTTTGGGTACCTTAAAAGAAACATCATGCAATACTTTGGTGATTATTTCATCATTTTCGTATTGTTTATTCAGATTTTCAACTTCGATGACGATTTCTTTAAGGCAACCTTGGATTTCTTGTTTAGGCATAATAATATAGCTGCTAGCTACAAGCCACTAGCTGTCTGAACCTTGACTGCGCCCCTCGTAGCCAACGGCGAAGTGGGGTTCACTTGATTAAATGATTCCGTACAGATTTTCAAATTGTATAATTGTTCTTAAAATTTCTTTACGTTAGACATTTGACGTTTGACGCCAAATAATCAAGTTAATTTGAGCGTGAATCAAGTTAATCAAGGTTCAGACAATATACGTTACGACCAGGGAGGCGATGTTTTACAGTTCTCTTAAAATGATTTGATCGCCCTTGGTGACTCCGTCGATGATTTGGACACGGCCTTCGTCGCCTCTGGTGCCGACTGTAATTTTGCGTTCAACGGGTTGATCGTTAACCAAAACACGGATGGTTTTATCGCCGGTTTCGGCATCGGTTCGAATAGCTCTAAGAGGGATAATTACCGCGTTATCGATTTGATCCGTGATGATGGTGACATTGGCTGTCATGCCCGGCTTGATCTCCATGTTACGAGGATCTATTTGTATGCGTACATCATAATAGATGGCGTCCAAGATGACGGTTTGATCGGGATTTTCAGATGTTACAAAGCCGGTAAATTTTTCATCATCGCCGTGAGCATCCAATGTGATTTCAGCCTGCTGGCCGACTTTAACTTTGGTGATATTGGCTTCGGGTACTTGTGCCACGATATCGTATTGCTCGGTGCCGATCATGCGGATTTGGGGAGTGTAGGCCGTAACGCGTTCGCCGATATCGGAAACAACGTCAGTGATTACACCATCAACCGGCGCCGTGATGACAGATTTACTTAAGTTATCAGCGGCTTGATCCATGGCGACTTTGGCATCGGCGACTTGAGCTCGCAAGCCGGCCAAATCCACCTCACGCGGAGTTGATTTTTTGAGAGCCAGCGAAGCTTGAGCGGATTCCAAAGCGGCTTTTTGAATATCAACCGAGGATGAGGCGGCAGACATTCTGAGGTCGATATTGGTTAGAGCTATATTGTAAGCGATTTTGGCAGCCGAATAAGCATCTTCAAGACGAGCACGCTCGGCGGTTTTTGAGAGTTCGGCATTAAGAACCGATTGTTTGGCCGAGTTGACCGTGGTTTTTTGCGCGGTTACAGAGCTGTAATCGGAATTGATAACCGTCTTTTTGGCATCCAATTGTGTTTGAGTGAAATAGGTTGAGGTAATTGTATTTGATAATACGGTTTGCACATCCAATAAAAACTGTTGTACATCACGTATGGCAATGAGCATCAAATCGGTTGCGGCAAGGACCTCTTGTTTGGTTGATGCGGATGAAATGGTTTCAACCGATTGTTCGGCGATGGTTTTGGATGCTTTGGCAATTTTGTAACTTTGACGAGAACGCTCTAAAGAACCGTCTTCCAATGCGCCCAAGTAAGTTTTGTACATTTGATTGGTTGCCGTATCATCAACGCCGGAGACAGTATCGCCGTCGATCAAGGCTGTTTGCAGGGGGCCCAGAGAACCTAAAAGAGTTGCCTTGGCGGTTTCGATGGCATTGATTAAGTTTTGATCGGATATCGGAGCGGTGTTATTTAAATTATTTTCTGCGGTTTCCAAAGCGATTTTGGCATTTTCCAAATCATTTTGGGATTGTATGCGAGTATTATCCAAATCAGATAAGGCTTTATCGTAAGCGGCTTGGGCTTGCTCGACTTGAGCTTCGCTGACACGAATTGATTCGTTGGTTTCGCCGGCTAAACGCATGTTGAGATTGGCTGATGCTATGGCATAAGCGGCTTGGGCTCGACGATAAGCGAAGGTGAGATCCGTTTCTTGCAATTTACCCAGGACTTCACCGCGTTTAACCTCTTGACCGATTTTAACCGGTACTTCAAACAATGTGCCATTTGTCTCAAAAGCCAAATCAATTCGAGCCGCGGGTTTGATTTCGCCGGTTACTTCGACGCTTTGAATCAAAGTTTTTTGTTCGGCCTCGAAAAGCTCATACTCGACTTTGGAAGATTTTTGCGAAGCGTAATACCAATATCCGGCTCCGGCTAAGATTAAAATCAAAATCAGCCAAAGGATCTTCTTTTTCCAAAAAGAATCTCGACGAAATTTTTTAGGCGCACTTTGTACTTGTTCTTGCTCTGCCATATCCAATTATTTATTGATTATATCACTTAATTGTTTAGTAATACTAGCCAACATTGTTTTAGCTTTGCTCATGGGAATGAGGGCGATAGTATCTTGCGGACCAACTATTACAACCAATTGCTCGCCTTTTTTTAAATTATACATTTCCCTAACTTCTTTAGGAATGACGATTTGCCCTTTTTCGCCCATGGTTGCCGTACCAATAAAGGCCGGGCAGTGTTGATTTGATTTATCGTTGTTCAGCATAAGTAGGAAAAGTATGATTTATACTACCCGAGCGTTTATAGCCTGTCAAATTCGTGTACAAGCTTGTTAAATTGATCTCCGCGGTCGAATTCGTTTTTGAACATGCCAAAGCTGGAGCAAGCCGGTGAGAGCAATATTACATCGCCGTGTTTAGCGGATTTAATGCAATTTTCGAAGGCAGATTTTAAAGAAGAGTTCTTGGTAAACTCAATCCCCTCTTTCTTCATCGCTGATGTAAACCTCTTAAACGCCGTCCCATCCAAAACCTGCACATCGACATTCGACACTCCTTCGCTGAAGCTTCGGAGCGCGGGCGTTAGACTTTTGACTTTAGACGTTAGCTCGTCGTACGGAAGATCCTTCTCCGCACCGCCACAGATCCAGTGCAAGGTGTGATTTTTGCCCGCGAAACGAGTGATGGCGGCCAAGGCGGCGTCCGGAGTGGTGGATGTTGTGTCGTTTACGAAAGTTATGCCGTTTTTGACGGCGATAATCTCTTGGCGATACGGCATGCCGGTAAACTTTTTCAGTGACTCGCGAATTCCTTTGAGATTGGCTCCAGCTTCTTTGGCGGTAATGATTGCGGCAAGAGCGTTTTTGATGTTATGAGCACCGGATAAACCAATGTCTTTAGTGGAAATGATCTCGATGAGTTTTTTACCATCTTGCAACACAATTTTATCTTTGGAGATCCAAGCGACCGATTTTGATTTTTTCTTAGCGGAAAAACCTTTGACAGTGCCGGGAGCTTCGCTGACGTAATTTGCAACGTAATCATTATCCAAATTGGCGATAAAGATATCATTTGGTTTTTGGTGACGAATAATTTGCGCTTTGGCCTCGGCATAATCATCCATGCCATCGTAAGTGTTGAGATGATCGCGCATTAAATTTGTCCAAACCGCAATATGAGGCGAGATGCCGACTTCACCGCAAGTTTCGAGCATCCAGCTGGAGAGTTCGATTACCGCTATATCCGACTTTTTGAGCTTTGTGAGGAAGGTGAGAGGTGAAACTGTGATGTTGCCGCCGATGTAAGCTGTTTTTCCGGAGCGTTTGAGCATATCGCCGATCCAAGCCGTAGTGGTGGATTTGCCTCGTGTGCCGGTGATGCCGATTGTGAGACAGGGGCATTTTTCGAGAAAGATGGTGATGTCGTTGACGATTGGTTTGCCGAGTTTTTTGGCGCGGAGATACATGGGATCATTACGGCGCACTCCGGGGTTTTTAGCGACGATATCCGCCCAGTCAACGTCTTTCAGTTTAAGACCGCCGAGATGGAATTTTACATTTTTATATTTTTTGAGTTGCGCGACGTTGTCTTTAACTTCTTTCAAAGGCAAAGCGTCGGTTACAATCACATCATCCCCTCTTTTAGCAAAATAAAGAGCCGCCGAAACTCCGCTTCCGGTTGCATATCGGCCAAGGCCGAGGATGAGGATTTTTTGCTTCATATTGTCTGAACCTTGATTCACTAGATTACTGGACGAGTTCATCAAGTTAAAAGTAACAAGTTCATCAAGAGTAACTTAAGCTTCTCTTGATAAACTTTAGACTTTATGAACTTTCCACTAGTTCGGGATAATCAAGGTTCAGACAATATAGTAATCAAGTTAATATGAGCGTGAATCAAGTTAATCAAGGTTCAAGACAATGATCTTTTCGACAAATCGTATCTGATATCTTCTATGCGACGGAGGTGGGATTTTGATTGGTCGAATTTGGAGCGGAGGTTGCCGGTGAGTTCGAGCATGGCCAGGTGTTCTACGATTTGCAGGGTGATTTGGTAGGCACGCTCTACGTTTTTAGCATCGCCCTCTGTCGCGGAGAGGACGGACATACGCGCCATCTCCCCCGCGGCGTCGGCAAGACCGCCGTAGATTGAGTCGGGATAATTTTTGAGGGCGACGGGAAATTTGAGTTGGCCGGATAGAAAGGAGTTGAAGATGTAAGCTTCGGCGTATTCTTCCATGGCCGCGCGCCAAACACCGTCGTTTTGCAACGAGGTTTGTTTGCCGACGATTTTTAGGCCGGATTTTAAGAGTTCGTCGGCTTTTTTGAGCCTTGATGTTGACTCGGTTTTATCTTGCCGTTGGAGCGTAAAAATCGCGCGTTTGGAAACACGCAACAGCTCGCCGGCGAGCTCGGATAATTGTTGGCGATCTTTATCGATCGCTTGCTTTAGCCGGCCGATATCCTGCCAAGCTTTTTCTTTCAAAGTAAGTTCCTTCATAGACATATTCAATATGACGCGCCACAGATTCCCAAGAGAATAGGCGCTTAATTATTTCGCGACCGCGCTGGCCTCGCAAAGATGCGGTTTTTGGGTCATCAATCACCCACTTCATGGCCGCGGAAAGCATCTCTACGTTGCCGACAGGGATGGCTATACCGGAGTGATCGATAAGCTCGAGATTGGCGGGAATATCGCTCATGATAACAACCTTGCCGTGGCTCATGGCCTCCAAGATGGATACGGATAAGCCTTCACTGCGCGAAGGATGCACCATGGCACGGCAATGCGCGACGAGAGATTTAAGAGTGTGACCGCTGACATGGCCGGTAAAGATGATCCGCGGATCATCTTTGGCAAGAGTTTTGAGCTGCTCCATGTATACCACATCATCAAAGCTTGCAGCTCCGGCGATAACGAGCTTATCATTGGTTTTCAATTCTTGAAAAGCACGGATGGTATCATCTTGAGCTTTATGCGCCACAAGCCTGGCCAAATGTAAAAAATATTTACCGGGTTGCAATTTGAATTGACGTAAATCTTTGTGACTGATTTTTTTGTTGGGAATTTCAACGCCATTGGGCACATAATCCACCTCTTTTTTGGGAAACAATAAACTGCACAAAATTTGCAATTCGTGCGAAACTGTTATTGTTGCATGCGGAAGGGCTACGGCCGCCCATTCGGAAAACATTAAATAAAGCTTGGCAAAACCGCCCCATTTTTCATGAAATTGATCACGGCTATGAAAGGTGACGATTACCCTGACGGAACGTTTAAACCAGCGGGGTATCCAGCAAAGGGTTGAAGGACCGATGCCGTGATAGTGGCAGATATCGTAATCTTCGGTCAGAGCATGAAGACTGGCAAGAAATACGTGGCTGATTGTATCCAAGTGTTTGGTATTAAATGATGGCAAAGTTACTATTTTGATGCCTTTGTGACGTTTTTTTAATTTGGGATTTGCGTATTTACGGACATAGACAGTTACATTGTGGCCGCGTAAAACAAGATGGCGCGCGAGGTTTTCCACGTGCGTCTCGATGCCCCCTCCCACAGGATGAAGCGTTGGAAGCCCCTTGGCTCCAATCATTGCTATACGCATCTTGATAAATTTTTGGCTTTATGTTATTATTGTACAGCAAAAACACAAATCAACCAAGGCTTAATCGAACCAGTAAAAAGTTCATCAAGTCTAAAGTTCATCTCACCAAGTAACAAGTTCATCAAGTCTAAAGTTCTTCAAGAGTTACTTAAGCCTCTCTTTATGAACTTTAGACTTTCAACTTGATGAACTCCTGACGGACTTGTTACTTTAAACTTTTAACTAAATCGTTGGCGCGAGTAGCTCAGTGGTAGAGCAGTGGCCTTTTAAGCCAATGGTCGTGGGTTCGATCCCCACCTCGCGCACCAGATTTAAAAACCGCTTTAGGGCGGTTTTTAAATAGCTACCAGCTACGAGCCGCTAGCCATTGCCGACAACCACCTCCCCTCGCAATACGCTCGGTACTCCTCCTTAAGAAGGAGGAGAGTTGAGTGGAGAACGGGATTTGTCATTTCTGCTCCTTAGGCGCATCCGCCTCAGGCGGAGAATCGGATGTGAGAAATCTCCACTCAAGCAACTCTGTTAGTAAAATCCGGTGGCAATGACAAATCAAAGTTTATTGAGCTGGTGACAATAGCAAATGCGCCTTAGAAGCGGAAATAACAAAACAGGATAAACCTTGCGAAGTCCTGGGTAGCTTCGTGACCCTCGAAGCTTTAGCGAAGTCGGTCAGCGTAGAAGGATGTATATCCGTGCCGTACATGCTATTCCAAATCCTCTGGCAGATATCTTTCGATGATACTTGCCCATTCACGGCCATTGTCGGTGGTGACGGTGCGGTGGAGTTCGTGGCCGAGTTTTTTGCGTTTGTCGGGATCTTTAAGGAGGCGCAAAACCTCTTTGTAAAGATCTTCGAAAAGATGATCGGATTCTTTGACTTCGATGGCTGCCAATGGCAAGTGACGGGTGTTTTTTTCTTGATGAGTGTTGGGAATGGGAACCAAAATTGTCGGCTTGGACAGAGTGGCGAGATCGGTGATGCCGCCCATGCCGGCGCGGGAGATTACGATGTCGGCGGATGCATAAGCTCGCAAGAGTTCATCACGATCCAAAAACTCATAGCGCTTATAGCCGGTGCGCTCGGACGGATTGGTACTGCGGCCGCGGCCCGTAAGCTGAAGGACTTGGATTTTTTCGAGCCACTTCTCGATATTGGCTTCGGTGGCCTGATTTAAGGCACGAGAGCCTGTACCCCCGCCGATGACCAATAACACGGGCATGTCACCGTTAAAACCGAAGTATTCTTTGGAAGGTTTTTTTTCGGGAATTTCCATGGCAGCAAAACGATTGGGCGTGGCAATTTGCTTTTCATTTTTGCATTTACGGAATTTTTTATAATGATATACAAAAGTGGTTGTGATGTACTTGCAAAATTTTTGCACCGCAAGATTGGACCAACCCGGTACAAAATCCAATTGATGGATGATGCAGGGAATGTTGCGGCGGGCAGCGGTGCGGATCAGAGGGACTTGCGTAAAACCGCCGGCGCCGATTATGATATCGGGCTTGTGTTTATCCAAAAATGTTTTGGAGGCTTGGACGGCTCTAAAATATTCAAAAGGCCAAGTGAAAAGTTTTACAGAGAAGTAGCGTGGAATTTTTGCGCTGGGAATTATTGCGAATTGCATGCCCCGCGCTTCGACGGGTTTGCGCTCCGGACCTTCGGCCGTACCCGCCCAGATGAATTGATCGCGAGGATGAGTTTTGCGCCAATAATCATACAAAGCCAATAAAGGAGCCGTTGGCCCCATTGTGCCCCCGCCAACCAATGCTATCTTTCTTGCCATATTTTTGACCCCCTGCTTATAGAAGCCATAATACCACAAGCGATAGAGAGCGCAACAAAAGCCGAACTCCCGTAGCTGATAAACGGCAATGTTACTCCGGTAATCGGCACAAGCCCCAACATCGAGGCTATGTTAAGCGCACTTTGAATACCGATCCAAGCCCCGATGCCCACGGCCAAAAATCGGCCAAATGGATCTTCAGCATGCTTTGCGATATCAAAACAAGTGTAAACGAAAAATCCCAAAACAAATAAAAACAGGCAAGAAACAACGTAACCCATTTCTTCGGCCATAACAGCGAATATGGAGTCGCCGGCCACTTCGGGTAAATATAGATATTTTTGCCGAGAATGACCGTAACCCAACCCCCAAAACCCGCCGGATCCAATAGCCAAGAAGGCTTGATTTATGTGATAACCTTTGCCCTGCGGATCCAACTCGGGATGTAAAAAAGTTAAAATGCGTTGCGCGCGATAAGGAGTTGTTTTAATCAAAATCCAAAATAGGGCTGCCGCTCCGGCACCGATGCCGGCGAAGTAAACCAAAGGAGCTCCGGAAATAAAATATGCGGTTAAAGCCGCACCCGCTATTACAACCATGGATCCCGTATTGGGTTGCATTATCAGCAATCCCATTATGACGGATAGAGAAATCAAAAAAGGGATCAGACCTTTTTCTACAGTGTGAGCTTCTTTATTTTGCGTACGCCTTTCCAGCCAAGCGGCCACGTAAACCAAGAAACCGATTTTAACGAATTCGGATGGCTGAAAAGAAAACAAGCCGAAATCCACCCACCTGCCCGATCCGCCAAAACGCATACCAATTCCGGGAATATAGACCAATAAAAGCAAAATGATGGATAAAATCATGGCCCAGGGCGCCAGCTTGACCAAACGACGATAATCGAGACGGGAGAAAATATAAAAAAGCAAAGCGCCGGGTATTAAACCATGAATGATTTGGTGTTTAAAAAAATACAGCACGTCACCGAATTTTTGATAACCTGTTGGACCACTGGCCGACAGAAGAACAAGCAGACCAAAAGCAACCAAAATAATCAGGCTGTAGAGAAAACTGCGATTGATCTTCCCCCGTTCTTCGCGCATAGTTAGCGATCTATAAGATGGATCATCACGCCGATGGCCGCAAAAATAAATGACACGATCCAAAACCGCATGACAATTTTAGGCTCGCCCCAGCCGATAGCTTCGAGGTGATGGTGCAGAGGCGAACTTTGAAAAATCTTTTTGCCATTGCGTAATTTTTTGGAAGTGATCTGCATGATAACCGAGCCGGACTCAACAACAAACGGTATGCCGATGATTGGCAGGAGCAGGGGTTGATTGGTGAGCATGGCAATGATGCCGAGCGCGGTTCCCAAGGCCATCGCTCCGGTATCACCCATGAAAAAGGCGGCGGGATTAATGTTGTGCCAAAGGAAAGCCATTAAAGCTCCGATAATGGCCGCGCAAAGTGCGGCAATATCGGTACGGCCTTGCATGAAAGCGATTGCCGCGTAAGCGCCGAAAGCGGCCATGAGCGTACCGCCGGCCAGACCGTCCAAGCCATCGGTTTCGTTGACCGAAAAAGATGTTGCTACAATTATGAAGATAAAAAAAGGAATGTAAAGCCAGGATAGTTCGAAATTGCCGTAAAACGGAATGTGCATTGAGCTCCAATCCAATTTATCGTAAAACCACCACGCACAGACGGCTGCAATGGCAGCGTACGCCAACAATCGATGACGCATGCGCAAGCCTCCGCCCTTGGGGCCGATTTTGCGGACATTAAAATAATCATCAACCAAACCGATCATGGCGGCGGCCATCATGGCGCCAAAAGGCACAAAAGTTTGACTGCGGGACAAGATGTTCCACGAACACCAAAATTCATTTTCAAATAAAACACAAACAAGCCACAAAGCGCCTACAACGATAAGCACGGATCCCCAAATTACTATACCGCCCATGCTGGGAGTTCCGCTTTTGGCGGCGTGTAATTTATGCATGATGGGCGCGGATGCTTCGTCGCGGATATTTTTACCCATCTTGTATTTACGCAATAATTTAACCACGGTGGGCGTGCTGACAAAAGCAACAAAAAAGCACGCAAAGGCGAGCGTGATAATACGAATGACTTCCCAAGAGATTGAATCCATAGAAAACTATTTGACTAGTCGCAACACTATTATCTGAACCTTGATTATCCCGAACCGGTGGAAAGTTCATCAAGTCTAAAGTTCTTCAAGAGTTACTTAAGCCCCACTTTATGAACTTTAGACTTTTAACTTGATGAACTCTTGATGAACTTGTTACTTTAAACTTGATGAACTCGTCCAGTAATCCAGTTAACCCCACTTCGCCGTTGGCTACGAGGAGCACGGTCAAGGTTCAGACAATGAACATTACGACGCAGTACCTTCTTAGTTAGATGTTTATTTTAATTAGATGAAAGAGTTGGATTATCCAGATGATTGTTGTTGCGGCGGCCAGACTCAAGAGACCGCCTCCGGCAATGGAATCTTGCCGAAAAAACAGAAAACCCATGGCTATGGTACCAGAAATCAAAACAATTGGCACCAACAGAATCATAACAATCCAATATGAAGGCAAAACCTGATCGATTCCGAGATAAACGGTGTAATGTGTTACGACAAAACCGGCCGGCAATGACAGACTGAACAACCGAATACCCGAATATACGGATGAAGCGATGAGCAGAGATAAAGTTGAAATGCCAAACCAGCGCAGAAATCGATTTTCCCAAGCTATGCGGAAATTAAAGCGCCATTCATCCAGCATCATAGCTTATTCTACGGCTTTGACTTCGGTTATTTGGGGCAATTGTTCCATTAATGCGGCCTCGATGCCTGATTTTAGGGTGATTTGCGCCATGGGACAGCCTACGCAAGCGCCATGCAGACGAACGTTCACAATGCCTGTTTCAGGATCGGCATCGACCAATTCAACGTTACCCCCATGCAAAATCAGAGGCTCGCGCACCTCTTCTAAAATTCGCTCTATTTGGCTAATAAATTGTTCTTTTGAGTTTGTCATCGCTTATAACTATATCGCCGTAAACCAAGCTTGACAAGCCCCTGTTTTTAGCTTAATATACGCACACTTAAAGTAACAAGTTCATCAGGAGTTCATCAAGTTTAAAGACTAGAGTTCATCAGGAGTAACCCAAGTTTTTCTTGATGAACTTTGCACTTGATAAACTTTAATCTATTTTATGGCACACATTAAAGCCGGAGGCTCGACAAGACTTGGCCGCGATTCACAAGGTCAGCGTTTGGGCACCAAAAAATATGCCGGTGAGAAAGTAAAAATCGGCAATATAATCATTCGCCAGCGCGGTTCAAAAATCCGCCCCGGTTTAAATACCAGAATCGGCAAGGATGACACGATCTACGCGGTGGTTGATGGTATAGTAAAATTTACAGAAAGACATATAAAAACATTTGCCGGAGGACGCAGATGGACAAAATTCGCGGATGTAATCCCGCACGAAAAAACGAGCTAAGGCTCGTTTTTTTAGTTCATCAAGTTTAAAGTAGCAAGTTCATCAAGAGTATCTTAAGCTTCTCTTGACGAACTTTAGACTTGATGAACTTGTTACTTGGCGCGATGAACTTTAGACTTGATGAACTTGTTACTTTGCGGGATGAACTTTAATCTATTTTAAGGCGGCTTTGATAAATCCCAGGAAGAGCGGATGCGGAGCAAAGGGGCGGGAGAGGAATTCGGGGTGGAATTGTGAGGCGATGAAGAAAGGATGATTTTTCCATTCCACGATCTCAACCAAGGATCCGTCAGGAGATGTGCCGGAGGCGATTAAGCCGGCGGATTCGAGTTCGGCTTTGAAAGCGGGGTTGTATTCGTAGCGGTGGCGATGCCGCTCGATTACCGATTCGTTACCGTAAAGCTTGTGTGCCAATGAATCTTTTTTGAGTATGCAGGGATAATCGCCCAAACGCATAGTACCGCCGTAGCTGGTGTTTTTCATCTTTTCCTCTTGCTCGTTCATGAGGTGAATCACGGGATATTTGGTTTTGGGATTTACCTCGGTGGTATTGGCATCATTGTGATTGAGAACGTTTCGGGCTGCTTCGATAACAGCCATTTGCATGCCGTAGCAAAGTCCAAGATATGGAACCTTTTTCTCGCGAGCGTATTTAACCGCCAAAAGTTTGCCTTCGACTCCCCTGTTACCAAAACCTCCGGGAATCAAAATGCCATCCACTTGCTTAAGGATAGAATTGATATTTTTGGGATGTTTTTCCAGCTCTTCACTGTTAATCCAAACGAGCTCCGGAGTGGCGCCGAGGTGCCATGAAGCGTGTTTTAACGCCTCAAGTACGCAGAGATAAACATCGCCCAGCACAAAATCTCCGGTTGAGAAATATTTGCCGACTACACCGATTTTAACCGGCGTTCCGGTTTTGCCGATTTTTTTGGCAAAATCATCCCATTTTGATTTTACCGGGCATTTTTTATTGACATTGAGTTTTTGCAAAATTCGGCTTGCGACGCGTTGTTTTTTGAATTCCATGGGAACTTTGTAGATGGAATCCACATCCGGCGCGGCGATAACATCCTCCGGGCTTAATCCGCAATTACGGCTAAGCTTTTCTTTGCGGACATTGTCGATGGCATGAGTTGAACGTGCAACGATGAGATCGGGAAACATGCCGGATTCGTTGAGAAGCTTGATGGCATATTGAGTGGGCTTGGTTTTCATCTCGCCCAAGGCTGCGGGTACGGGCATGTAGGAGACAAGTACCGTGAGTACATCTTTGGGATGATCGCGTTTCATCATGCGCGCGGCTTCCAAAAACAAGACGTTTTGATACTCGCCCAAAGTACCGCCTATTTCCACTATTGTGATGTCGGCATCGCTGTCTTTTTGCGCGGCGGTGATACGCGAGATGATCTCCAGAGGAATATGAGGCACCGCCTCCACGGTTTTACCTCCGTAACCCAACGATCTCTCGCGCTCAATGACTGATTTGTAGACGGTGCCGGTTGTCATGTAATTGACCCGCGGGATATCCTGATTTAAAAATCTTTCATAGTTGCCGATATCTTGATCGGTTTCCATGCCGTCTTTGGTTACAAAAACCTCACCATGCTCGGTGGGGTTCATAGTCCCCGCATCAACGTTGATGTAGGGATCGATTTTCATGGCGGTGACATTAAGACCGCACTCTTTAAGGAGGGCGCCAATAGAGGCCGTAACCACGCCTTTACCGACTCCGCTCATGACTCCGCCGACGACAAAGATGGTCATTCGGCGCTTTTTTGATGATTTTAATTTTTTCCCCATACGGGATAACATTATACTACAGCCACCAGCTTCTAGCTACTAGCTTACAGCCAAACTAACCGCAATTAATCATTTTGCCTACTCTTATCATTTCGAACATACGTGAGAAATCTCCACTTAAGCAACTTAGTTTGCATTAACAGTGGAGATTTCTCACATCCGATGCGCCTTAGGAGCAGAAATGACAAATTATTGTTTATATGGTTGGTAATAACAATAGAGATTTCTCCCCTCAGCATAAAATCTTGATGAACTGATCCAGTTTTAAATCTTTGGTCTTTTTTTCTCCTCTTCGACGATGAGACGGAGGGCCTTGGCGAGGATGCGATCCATGTTGCGGTAGCTTAGGGTTGCGAAAGCGCGATCCGAGGCTATCCAGGCGCCTTCCGTGATGCCTTCGGTGCCCGGTAAATCAAAACGCGAGCCCGGAGGAGCTTCGAAAAGGAAAAAGTGGACGGTTTTATCGATATTTTGCGCGGGACCTTGGTGACGTTCCGTGAAACGGAATTTGGTGTTGCCGAGATAGTTGATGTAGCGCAAGGTGGCAATGCCGGTTTCTTCGCGGATTTCGCGAATAGCGGCGACCACATTAGACTCTCCAAGCTGCCGTTTGCCTTTGGGGAAAGTCCAACGGCCGTCTTCGCGTTTTAAAAACAAAATTTCCGTATGATTACCTTTACGGCGATAAATAATACCGCCGGCTGACTCTTGCCGAATGTAGCGTTGCCCTTTTACGGATCCTGAATCGCGTTTAGAGATCGGAGCCTTCTTCTGATGCGGCTTCTTGGAGTACTTTGTTTGGGTCTTTGATGAATTCGACGGCTTTGTCGAGTTGTGGGTCTGTGTTGTCATTGTAGTTTTCTAAAGTATATTCGACTTTAATATCGGGCTCTATACCGGTTTCGTTGATTGAATTGCCTTTTGGTGTCAGCCACTCGGCAATAGTGATTTTTACGGCGCTGCCATCGTTGAACTCGGAGTAATCCTGAACCGAACCCTTGCCAAAAGTCTTAGCGCCGATAAGAGTCGCAAGGCCGTAATCGCTTAAAGCGCCGGCCACGATTTCGGAAGCTGAAGCCGATCCTTCGTTGATTAAGACAGCCGTACGAATATTTTTTAATTTTCCGCTGCCCGTACCCCGGAATTCATCAATGATTTTGCCCTTACGGCGCTCGACCACAACAACCTGACTGCCCGTCCACTCACCGGCCACGCTGATGGAACGGTCCAATAATCCGCCCGGATTGTTGCGTAAATCCAAAATTATACCTTGGGGATTTTTTTGCAACACTTCATCAACCGCTTTTTTGAACTCACGCGATGTATCTTCGTTAAAATTGGTTATTTGTATTTTGGCTATATTGTCATCGAGCCAGCTGAAACGCACCGATTCAACTTGAATCAAACCGCGCTTGATAACAACGTCAAAGATTTCCGGTTCTTCAAGCACCACGGACTCGCCCGTTAACTCGTTTACGGATTCGGTTTTTTTGATGCGGCCGATGTTAAGCGTAACCTCGGTATCTTTGGGACCGCGAATCAAAGAAACCGCGTAATTAACGCTCATGTCGGCCGTACTGGTACCGTTAATCTGCAAAATCGCATCGCCGGCACGCAAACCGGCTCGATCGGCGGGTGTATCGGGCAAAGGGGCCACGATTTGCAATTGATTGTTGCGTATGCCGATTTCCGCGCCAATGCCCTCGAACTCACCTTTTATGGAATCACTAAACTCTTTGGCGGACTTTGGCTCAAAGAAGTTTGTGTACGGATCGCCCATGGAACCGGCCAAGCCTTTTAGCGCCCCGTAAAACATCTGCTCTTCATCAGCATCTTCGTAATAACGCAGTTGCAATAATTTCCACAATTCCCAAAATTGATTGAAATCGATATCTTCAGACAAAGTGCCGGAATCGGGCAATGAACCCACGCCCCGCACGGTTTTGCCGGATGAGACCAGCGTTTCAGCGGAAGACGCTCCGGAGCGGCCAATGAAAAAACCCGTCGTCAAGCACAAACCGGCAAGAAAAATTACGGAAATGAGCCAGTATTTAGCAAAGAAATCGGTAAATTGTTTATATTTCATGAAATATATTGTACTTGCTCCCTTGACAAGAGTCAATATTGATAATAGTCTAAAAAACAACTAAACAAACAAAAAAACGGCCTTTAAAATTGCAAAAGGATATAAACATGAAGAGTTCGATATATGTTCCGGCGCCTCAATCAAAAACAACGCCGGTAACGGGTTTGCAGTTGGTGAACCGCGAAAACAAAGGCGCTTTGGTGGTGGATCAGCAGAATGTTGTTTGGCAATTTAAAAAGCTCGGTTTTCCGCGTATCGATCCGCGCTGGTACTTGAACCTTGCGCACCGCGTAACCAATTTGGAACGCGCCGTAGCGGTTTGCAACCTGCAGGCTCCGGATCCGATTTTGAACCGGCCATTCATTGCAACCGCATGGCTCTGGGCCGAATATGGTTTTCAAATCATTCACGTCCCTGCACGCAGAATCCGTTCAAATGATCAAACCGGCGACAGTCCGAGTTCCGAAGATTTGCTGAACACGGAAAATTCCGAAATAATGTTTCACTATAAAGACATGACGGACATCGGAGTCCGCGATGAAATCAGGCATCTATCGGGTTATCCCAATATGACGCACATCATATTGGCATCGCATGACGTTGATTATGCCAGCGACATGCGTCAATCGTCTTGGGGAAAATCCAAAAAGACAACTCTGCTGAAAGCCGGTGACGGTTACATATCGCAAAACCTGCAAGGCTCCGCGGATGACACGGCCAATGTTTTGGATTATACGGGATGTTATTCGGCCAGGGCTTTGGATAAGAGGCAATGGTGGCTTGATGCGGAAGATGTTGAACAACGCAGGCAAAAAATTGAAAGATGGTTCAACGGAAACGGAATCTACCCCAAATATTTGGAAAATCAATTCAGCGACATGCAAAGACTGTTTAACCATTTGTCGCACGAATTGAAACTGATACCTCCGGATGTTTCACCCTCGGCACGCAGATTGTCGTTCGGTAAACTAAAACTGGCCATTCATAAATTGTGGCGCGAAGAAAAAATCATGGCCGAGCTGCCGGTGGTTATGGTTCCGGAAGACAGAGTTCATCCGGCTTCGATCGAAGCCTATGAGCCGACATTCCCGATCGCGCAATCAAAAGCCTTGGAGCTGTGCCTAACCGAAATGCTCAATATCTTTATCCGGAATAATGTATTGAAATATGTTTATGACGGCGCAATTTCAACCAAGCTATTTTATCTCAACTTTACCCATCCGGCGGTACAAGCGATTTTGGAGACGGGATTCGGATAACTTAAGCCTCCGGCTAACAACTTCCAGCTTCTAGCTGCCAGCTTCCAGCTGCTCGCTGCCAGCAATTGATAAGACTCAAAACGGTGTATGCCGTTTTTTTTAGTCGAGTTCATCAAGATTAAAGTAACAAGTTCATCAAGAGTTCATCCCACTACGCCAACCCACTTCGCTAAAGCTACGAGGGTCACGGGGCTTCGCGGGACAGGTCAAGTTGAAAGTCTAAAGTTCTTCAAGAGTTACTTAAGCCTCTCTTTATGAACTTTAGACTTGATGAACTTGTTACTTGGTGAGATAAACTTAGACTTGATGAACTTTGATCTTAAATCGTTACAAACGAACTGTCCCATTACACCTGTCAGGTCGGATGACCTGATAACGGGGTTATAAACGTCACCATGTTGCTTATTTGATTTTTTCTGATTTTTACTGTAAATTCAGTAGAGATTATGCCTAAGAAAATTCCGTTTCACCGCAGGCTGTTGCCGTGGTTGTTTGCAATTATCTTTTTGATTTTTGCCCCGATATTGGTCTTTTACACGGCGGGATATCGCTGGAATCCAAAAAAAGGAGTCGTGGAGCGCAATGGCACGGTGATTGTGGATACCAAACCGACCGGAGCGGATATTTATCTTAACCGGCAAAAATCCGAAGCCAAAACGCCGGCAACTTTGCAAAATACGGCACCCGGAACTTATTTGATTCAACTGGAAAAAGAAGGCTATCATCCCTGGAAAAAAACTTTGTCCGTTTTGCCGGAAATGGTGACTTTCGCCAATAAAATTATTTTATGGCCCGTTATGGAGCCGGAAAAAATCGAAGACTCTCAAATCACAAAACTTTTCTCTTCTCCGGATAATAAAGTAATCGCCGGATTTAAACGCCGAACCGAAAACGAGCAGGAGATTTTTGTTTATGAAAAAGGCGCAACAACAAAAACTCTGCGAATCAATTCCGATATAAAACCGCTGTCAGCATCATGGAATCAGGATGCAACGGCGGCCATTGTCAGAGGCTACGCTTCGGACACAATGATGACCTGGCTTATGACGCTTTCTCCTTTGCAATTCACAGCATTACCCGAAGGCAGTTATCATTTTGAAAAAAGCGAGCTGGTGGGTATGGATAATAATTTCAAAATATCACTCAATAAAAACGGCTCTTTAGCCAAATCGAACGGCGCACAGTATACGGTTGATGAATATGGTGATTATGCGATCAAAAAAATGCCGGCCGAAGACAACTTGATTTTAGTGACCGCTAAAAATGCCGAGGAAGGATTAATACTTCCTCGCGGAAATTGGCGGTTTTATGCTCTGGATAAAAATGAAATACTGTTAAACGATGGCAACGAATGGCTGAAATTATCCATATCAGCCTATCCCTTTACCTCAACCCAAGCAAAAGCGGATAAAGTATATCCTTTAACCTTAAACAAACAGACGGTATATCTATTAACTCAAAGCAACGAGTTGTATATTTGGGAACCGGAAAAAGAACCTGAGTTGCTTTACAGACAAAGCGAGGTTATCACGGGAGCCGGCTGGCATCCGCAGGGATTTGATATTTTTTACGCAACTCAAAATGAGATAAGAATGTTAAATTTGGATAACCGCGACGGCAGAATGCAAACAACACTGGCATCCTTTGACTTGATTTATGACGCCGTGTTTGCGGAAGACGGTATTTATATTGCCGGCAAGAAATCGGGAATGGAAGGCTTCTGGAAACTTCCACTGACCAAGCCAGAACCAATCGTACCGTTGGGATCAACGAACGATTATTTTAATGCCGCCAAACGTTTGCATTCGGCATTGTAATCGGCAATAGCCTGATTAATCCGGTAATCAAACAGATTGGCGAAGTTTTTTTGTTGTACGTAGTTTGAGACTTCGAGCAATGCATCAACCGTACCCGCGTCGAAGAACGGCTTTTCAAGTTTGATTACATCCAGCTCCCCCATCTCCAAATAAGCCCGATGCAGATCCACAATCTCCAACTCACCGCGCGCTGATGGTTTTATGTATTTGGCCAAATTGCAGACTCGATTGTCGTATATGTACATGCCCGGGATGGCATAATCGCTTTTGGGATTTTGCGGTTTTTCCTCGATGGAGACGACTTTACCGGTCGCTTCATCAAACTCCACCACTCCAAATCTGTGCGGATCCGGAACTTGGCGGGCAAATATACGACCACCGTTTTTAAATGACGCTACAGCATCCGTAAAATCATCCTCGAAAATATTATCGCCCAAAATCATGGCTACCGGTTCGTCATCCATAAAATCTTCACCCAAGATAAACGCTTCGGCCAAACCCCGAGGTTCGCGCTGTACAATAAAAGAGATGTTGATGCCGTGAGGCCTAAGCATGGAGCCCAACAGATTCAAAAAACGCCCGGCCGAATCGGGAGACACGATGATAAGAATATCCTTGATACCGGCTTTAACCAAAGTGTTGAGCGGATAAAAAACCATAGGCCGATCGTAAACCGGCAAGAGCTGTTTGGTTAAAACCGAGGTCAAAGGCAAAAGCCGAGTCCCGGCTCCGCCGGCTAGGATGATTCCTTTCATAATGAGTTGAGATTACAATAATGGGTGGAGAATGGCAAATAGACAATACTAAACTGCCAAATAACGAAACAAATTAGAAAAATGGACACTTCTATTACTGTATACTATGGTATCTTTCATGAGTTCCACACTAGCAGATCCAGGCAAAGGCGTAACCTTGAGTGCCTATATCTCGGATAACGGACAACTGCTTTCGGCTTTGGCTGTATTTTCAGCTCTGGTCGTCTTATCAGATGGACTATCAAGCAATTTATTCCGTTACTTATTAACCCTTGTGTTCCTAGTCGGGGTGATTTTGGTTTGTTTGGAACTTTGTTACAAGTTACCCAAAGAGCAATCTGTGAGGTTATTCTTGTTTCAATATGTTTTACTTTGGGCAACGGCGGGCATTATTGCATATTGTATATATGAATATCGCTTAATTTCAAATGTTATCCTCTTTGTACCAATTACATTACTCGTACTATTTTTATCATTGGGGAACATTATTCCAATCGTCAGAAAAATATACCCATTGAGTGAATTATATGGAATCAATTACACAAAAAAGACTACTTTCCATAAAATTTTAAGAGGCTTTTCATTCTTCATTCTACTAATATTCTCTTTGTTTAGTGGTATTTATATATCCTTCGGAATCAATCTCTTTTTTGAAATTCTCAAACATTTTAAAGTCTAAAAAATTTAACGACCTAGTCTAAATTCAATATCAGCCCCTTATGTTTCTAAAATACCCGACTCTAGTGCGAGTCTAGTTATTTCTGTGTAATGAAGCGGCTTATTTGCCTTCTTCCATACCTCGATGGCTGATTGTTTGAATTTGTTCATAATAAAAAAATAAAATCCGTTTTTTAACATAATTTTTGACATAATTAGAATCATCAAAAAGACCATAAAACACAGCACTTAACCTAAGTTTTCCACACAATTATGTGAATATTTCACATAACTACACTATGACAAAACCCAATAACCACCCCTGGTTGACCCCAAATGTTTTATCTTGTGCTCACGACGTAATTCTTGTAGTAAGTTGGTAATATCCGTTCTTTTAATATCTAAAAAAGCCTCAATAAATTCATCCATGCTACCCTTACCGTTACGTTTTATATGATCGATTATCAACGCTTTCTTTGCATCCCTCGACAAACCCGTCAGTCGAGTATGCTCGCCTAAGCGTTTTTCTTGCTTATAATAACGATGGGAAAGAATATAACGCATACCGCTAGTTTTTCCGACTTTCTCGATAATACCAAGTTGAAGCCAATTTTCTATTTGATTTTGATTTTGTGGTTTATTGCCTGTTCTTATACGCTCTAAATCAAATAAATTTTCTAAAGATAAATTAACCTGTTTTTCATTAACGATCTGTTCTAAAAATCTAACGAAACCCGGATCACTTATTGAAGCAGGAATAGTAAGTCTAACAGTATTTTCATCAGATTTGGTGAGATCCGGCAAGCCTTTACCGTCTGCAATTGTATAACTAAAGATGTCGTCCATACCCTGGCCCGATCTTTCTACTAAGCCTATTTTTTCCATGACCTCCATTAATAGACGATTTCGCCAAACATGCGCAATCAATATGTTGTCCAAAGTAACGCCAGACGGCAAACCTCCCGGACTCTCTATATGAAAGGCATTCGGAGAGGCTTTAATAAATATTGATTGTTCGATTTTAGTATAATCTCTATGAGCGACTGCGTTTAATAAAGCTTCTCTGATTGATTTTTCATGAAACGCGAATACTTCACGCTGAATTAATCCTTCTTGAAAAGGTATGCGTAAATTTCTAGCATCGACGGTTGTCCATATTTCATCATAAATTAATAAAAACGCATTCCGCCAATTAGCCCTAAAATCATGTGCAACCCTTGTATCATCCTGTCTCCATTCAAAAATAACTTCCGAGCAAGGCAGTAGTCTGATCAATGAACTGGTTTTTCCGAGTAAAATAAGGGCAGCATTAGTCACGCCATCATCATTAATTAAATTCAAATTTCTTAATACTTTTTCATCATTAAAAGTCAAGAAATCTTCTCTTTTACTTTTCTCTGCCCACCTTGCTTTTAATTCTAAAATCGCATTAGAATCAAAATCTCCAGTGTAGACCCCTTCACAAATTTCAGCTGACCAATCATAACTAGATGTGGATTCGTTAATAATAGCTTCCTTTCTTTCCGGGCGCATAATAACAAGCGAATCCCCTAAGCGCTGCCAAGCTGTATCATGTGCGATTACAGGGCATCTTGGTGTGTGTCTCGGTATTTTAATTAGCCATACCCGCTTATGAGTATCGTTGGTAATATACTCAATAACATCAAAACCCTCTGAAGGTAAATTAAAACAATGGCCTAAAATTCGACCTTTAACGTTTTCAGCGGTGTATGTTTCTATATCCTCAATTCCTTTTATTTTAAAAGCATCACTAACACCAATAACCAGAAAACCACCCTCCATGTTCGAAATGGCGGATATATAAGAAATCGCATCCTCTCCGCTTCTACCTGAAATATTTTGCTTCAACGTTTTCCAATCTTTCCATTCAACTGATTCATCTTCTTTTGGAAATTTTTTAGATAAATATTGCAACAATTCTCTTTCATTCATATTTTATTCTTTATCCCTCCCACAACTTCCCAACCACTCCTTTCACCCTCCCCTCATAAATCCCAATCAACTTCTTAGCCGATTCAACAAGCGCGCGTTCTGCTTCAATTTTTACCACGATTTGTTTTTGTATGGCGAGTGGAGGGAGTGGGATTTCAAAATCTGAAACTTGAGCCAATGATAAATTACTTTGAGCAACCCCAACTTTTAAACCAAAAATTTGACTCTGAATCAGATCCGATCTCAAAATTTGTTCGAGATATTTTGAATCAAGTTCTTTTTTTGGTGAAATTATTGCAAGCGCTTGGTTGGTATTTGCTGGCAATATTGACGAATCTACCAAAGCGACACGTCCAAGAGCGCCAGCAATTGAAAACAAAATATCATTTTCTTTCAATTGAGATCTTTTTAGTGAGTTATTGCACTCTTGATTTATATAAGCAAATTTTTTCTTGATAAAATACCCGCCCTCATCAATTGTTTCAATCTTTACAAAATTGATGCCGCTTTCTTGAAATTGAAATCCATTTGTAGTCGGCGTGGTTCCTTTTGTAACCCTGTCGGTTATTTCTCTCAACTTCACCTTCTCCCACTCCGGGTCAATATCAATTTTCGGTTTCCAGTTAGCCACAATCTGCTTTGCGCCATCAATAATTTTTTGGTAACCATCCAGTTCCGTCACAATTTGTTCTTGAATTTCGAGAGGTGGGAGAGGGATTTTGTATCTTTTTAATTTTGCAAAATGCCTCTGATAACCTTCCGATTCAACCGGTTTTGTTTTCAAAAGATAGTAAAGATACTTCGGTATTAATTGATCATTTGTTGTTAATATTTTTATTCCATCAGCACCTTGAGCAAAGGCTCTTTCCGTATATTTAACGGCGCAAGTATGGTCACCAAAAATTACCAAGGGCTTCTCAATTTTTACAAGAGTAGTCGTATCATTTGTCCATCCAGCGATCTCATCTTGAGATTGATCGATTATAGGAAAGCTTCCTACAGGCTTGTAATGTTCTTTTGGAATTTTAGCAGGCGGGGTTTTTGTAAAAACGATATCCTCAAATACCATCAATGGCCATTTTGTGCTGGCATCATTAGTAGCAACGCGATAACCGTCACCAGAAAGATTGTAGTCGCCATTTTCAGCTATAAAATCTTTACTTACTAAAGTGTATTTTTCATAAAATGCAGATAAGAAATTTTTATCCCCTACCTTCAATTCTCTGTTAAAAAAATCGATAACTTGGCTGCTTTTTTGTTTATAATTTCCAAGAATATCTGATCTGTAATGGTTTAATTCAATAAGAATGTTATTTAGATCACTATTACCATTTGGCCTGCGTTGCGCACCGAGCGTAAAGCCATCATTTTCAACCTTAATAAACAATATTTGTTTGGTATTTTTTGCGATTTCATTATCAAAAAACAATATACTGGTTTTTACACCACTGTAAGGTTGAAAAACTCCAGAGGGTAAAGAAACTACAGCATAAAGCCCATCCTCGACTAAATTCTTTCTTAATTCTTTATAAACATTACCCGACTGAAAGATAACTCCCTCCGGGACAATAATGCCCGCACGCCCTTTGGGGCGCAAATGATGCATAATGTAATCAACAAACAACACTTCGCTTCGTGTTGATTGAACACTGAACTTATTATGAGGTCTAATACCCCCTTGTGGTGACATGAAGGGTGGGTTAGCTAAAACTACATCAAACTTATCCGCCCATCTTTCTTCACTAGACAATGAATCATACTGAAAAATTTTAGGGTTTTTAAATTGATGCAAATACATGTTTACTTGCGCAATACGAACCATCCCCGGATCAATATCATAACCCTCAAAATTCTTCATTATCTTCTTTTTATCATCCGGTGTGAGTGGTTTTTCATTATTCGGTTTACCATTTTCATCTACACCATCATGCTGTTCGAGTATATGTTTATATGAACTAACCAAAAAGCCCCCTGTACCGCAAGCAGGGTCAAGTATTTTATCGTCCTTGCTTGGGTCAACTACTTTAACAATAAAATCTATTATATGGCGTGGCGTACGAAATTGCCCTGCATCACCTTGACTGGACATGATTGAGAGCAAATATTCATATGCGTTTCCCAATTCTTCAGGATGAGAGTAATCAAAATAATTAATTTCTTTGAGAAACAAGCCTAAAGTTTCAGGAGTGCGATATGGCAAAAAAGCTGATCTAAAAATATTACGAAATAATTCCGGTAATTGTTTAGCTTCGGAGAACTTCGTTAGTGCCTCGGCATACAAATTCATGCGCTCTTGATTCCCTAAACGTGGATCCATTAAGCGAGACCAAGCATATTTCTCTAAATCACCGATAAAAAAAGATGGATTACCACCCGCTTTTATGGCTGATTGATCCATATCATCCATGAATTTATATATTAATGCATTGGTTATCTGGTCTATTTGCGAAGTTGGGTTTGGCACAACTCCCACCAAAATTTGCCTTGCGCGGTTTATATGTTGTATTGCTTCTGTTGTTGGCATATTAATCCATGAATGTATTTAGAGATACATAATCTTTCACGTATCTTGGTATTATCTCTTTATAACCATTTAACTTTTGATAGTCTGCAAAATCAAAAGATGCGCAGTGATAAAATTCTGCCGGCTGATTCTTTTTTACTATTTCCCGAACATCTTCATCAACTATATATGCCTTAAAAAACATTTTCGCAGGGTTAAAATGATCCTGATCCACATCATGTACTTCTTGAAATTTAATCCATTCCGATTCCAATAAATCATCCTTCATCTCGAATGTTTCTTTTTCACCAAATGCTACTTGTAAAAATTCCTTAACTCCAATACGCCTGTCAATTCCAAAAATTTTACGAATTTTATCAAGATTGAGGTGGTATTTTGGCTTATCAAAAACATTCTTTTTAGCATATTCTTCCGCCTGCTCAACATCGCCATTCTCCCACAGTGTAGTCAATTCCTCATTCCCCAACACATCCACCTCCATCGCACGCTTGAATCCTTCTCTATCTATTCTCATCCCTTCTTCACCAACAGCGGTTTCGCTGATTGTTTTTAATGTATCGCTTGTAGCCAAATCAATCGGCCCCTTAAAAACTTTATTACCCTGTTCATCCAAATATTCCGCTTCTCCTTTAAATGGATTCGTTTTATCAGTTGCGTCTATTTCCGCCTTAACTATACGGGCAAGTTTAATTTTTTCATCATAATTAAATTCATTTTCAAAATACTCACATGTCGCAAAGAAATCAAAAAACTTAAAATTTTCTTTAGCATGCCTAATAGTTTCCTTAGCTTCGTAATCCAAATATTCAAACAAGTGTTTACGGGTACCGCGGCCTTTAATTTGTACAAAATCAGCCGGGCTAAATACCGGTCTCATTAAACCCAAATTTAAAATATCTTGGCAATCATATCCGGTCGTCATCATGCCTACCGTAACAGTTACACGCACTTTGCCCGATTCATAACCCTCGGGTTTCGCGACTTTTCCACCTAAAACATTATTTGAAAAATTGATGGTCATCTGTTGTGCGTTTTGTACCTGCGAAGTAACTTGCATGGCAAAATCTGATTGTCCGTATTGATTAGGCCATTTTTCCAAAGCTAACTTATTCAAAATGTTAGTTACACGCGCTGCGTGTTTTTGCGAAACGCAAAATACAATGGATTTACCAAAAAGTTCCAACCCATAATCCTTAGCAATAGGATCATATAAACCGTTTTCTAAAAAGGCTTTACACATCGCTATGTTAGTCTCTTCATTAAAAAACTTTTTCTCAAAACTACGTTCATCAAATAGCTCATCAATTTCCACACCATCATCATCAACCCTATGAATCGCCAAACCTTGGTCGGACAACAGTTCGGATGTGATTTCGGTGCGCGCATCCACAACAACCGGGTTTATTAAAAAACCATCCCTTACTCCCGCTACTAAATCATATCTATAAGTGGGCTCGCCTGATTCACAACCGAAAGTTTTATATGTATCCATGAGCTGCCTTCGCTCAAACTCTCTTTGCGTATCAGGATGATCACCATCAAAACCTTTTAGATAATCTTTTGGAGTAGCGGTTAAACCAAGTTTGTAACCGACAAAGTATTCAAAAACAGCACGACTATTACCCCCAATAGAACGATGCGCTTCATCTGATATCACAAGTTCAAAATCCGTAGGAGAAAATTCTTTTTTATACCTATCACCTGCTAAAAACGTTTGAATCGTTGAAACAACAACCTGCGCATTTTGCCATGAATCTTTAGCCTCTTTATAGATAATCGTTGTATAATCTTTGCCAAGATAATTTCTAAATGCCTTACCCGCCTGATCCTCCAATTCCAACCTATCCACTAAAAACAAAACCCTTCTGGCGTTGCCCGTTTTTAGGAATAATTTAATTACCGCGGCGGATACCAAGGTTTTACCTGTACCTGTAGCCATTTCGAATAAAAAACGATTCGTACCGTCAAAAGCAGCTTTCTGTAAATGCTCGATAGCGTTTACCTGATAAGGCCGCATTTGTTTTAAATTGTTATTACGTAAAAAATCCGGCCTTTTTTCATCATCTAAAAATGCAGGATCTTTTGCATACTGAGGCATTTGCGTTTCTATAATGTAATTCTCCGTTACTTTCGACTCTGCCAATTCTTTAGGATTCGGTATATATGACTCATACTGACTCAATGATTCTTGTGTTGGAAAACGTGAGATTGTATCGGGGTTTCCATGCTTTGTATCCCAAAAATAATGAATGTTGCCATTGGACAGTATAATAAAACGCGCTCCATTTGCATGAGCGTATGCACGAGCCTGTTCTTTGGCAGATAAAGGATCAACCGCTTCCTTTTTTGCTTCTATAACAACCAAGGCCCTTCCATCTTTATCCAATAACAAAAAATCAATAGCACCTCGACGCTTATCCCGTGTCTCCGCATTTTCAAAATCATCCCCCAATTCATCAAATTTTACACCGGCTTCCAAGCTAATATTTGTCTTGCCTTGCTCATTATCATAGAACCTCCAACCTGATTCTTCTAATAATTTATTAATCTTAATACGAGCATGCGCCTCTTTTTGCATAATGCTAATATTATGGTCTATTTGCAGAGAAAAAACAAATGAGTTGTGTGGTTTATATGTACACTAGTGTTGCAGCTTGCCCGTTCTATCAATCAAACCCACATAAGCTAGATCCCCATTCAGTCCTACAAATATACGTATATTAACACTACATCCATTGACCCTAAAATGACCGAATGTTGTGCAGCCCGGCAACTGTGGCTCGAGTAATTTACTGATATTCCCATCTCTTTTATCAATTGATAGCCCCTTTTCTCTTTTTAGTTTTCTCATATCGCGCCATGTATATTGTTCAAATTTACCCAGCGTCGTATAGAATCTTTCTAATTCATTGGTATCTAATTTTCTAATACAAAAATTATCCGTATTGCATTTTGAAAAACTAAAACGCACCTTACTCTCCAGGTAATGTGGTGGCTCCTGCAACCCTCCGTGTTCACGAAGTGGCATAGCTACGTCAGGTGATAGTAATCTGTATAATACTTTTTAATCTCATCCTTTGTAATTTCAATGTCTGCAACTCCGGATTGATAGACCTTCTTCCATGGCAAATGATTATGTGTGATATTTACTAATTCATGTGCAGAGAATTTACCATATAAATTCCAAACATCCTCTAACATCCTTTTTACTTCATCGGGTAAATCAGCAACCTCCTCTTCAATTTTAACTGGTTTATTTTCATACACCTTTAATTTATGGTAAACACTAGGGACAACGGGGCCAAATTGCCAAGCTTCGATTTTATCATCAAAAATCGGCTTATCATTCATTGATAAACTTACTGCTTGAGCAAAATAAAGCAGTTTTTGCAATTTAAGATTCGTTAAGCCCTCTGCAACACCACCTACATCTATATACTCACTGTTTGCACGATCCACGAACCATTTTGCAACGCTCATGGCGCTAGCGGTTTCTTGTGGCATAATATTACTTTTAGTATAGCTTAAAAGGATATTTTGTACAGGTGATAACTTCTTCATCGTAAATACACAATCTAAGCGAAACGAGACCCCGCAAAGCGGATGCCAGAAATGCACATGCATGAAATAACTGCCAAAGGAGGGGGCGTGATTGAGAAACGGGGTTCGTTGGGTATTTGAATAGATCGTGATATATCAATCACTTTTTTATAGTGCTATTTGAATCCACTTGTCTTTTATATCTATCATGACCCATCTTTTTCCGCAAAAGAGCCCTCTTTTCATTAGGAGAATTTACGGATTTTAATGCAGAGCGTATCTTATCCATTCTACTACGACTCTTTGATCCTACAGTTAATTTTCTTCCTAGACTCAGGCCAAGTATCTGAGCTCCATCTGAGAATGATTTCCTTTTTGTCTTTTTAAAATTAATAGGAAGTGGCTGATGTACATCAAAATGAGAAAGTATATCTATGACTGCCTTTTCGACTTCCATCATTTTTTCAACACTAGCACGGCTTGCCGTTATTCCAATATCATCCACAAAAATCATTATTTTTGGATCATGACGATGAAGTATCTGTTTAGCCTTCCAGGATACTCTTGTAAAGGTGTCGAGATTGCACCAAACCGCAAGTCGGGTTGAGGTAGCAAAACCACGAGCTAAAGTTTTTTCTTCTGTTGGATTTTTTTTAGGTCCTACCGGGACACAGCAGATCGATGCCAATAATCGAGAAGCTTCAAGGCTACATCCGCATTTTTTATGAAAAAAGTAAGACACTCTCGATTCCTTAATCTGCTCAAAAAAGCGAGAGATATCGAGTCCACACAAAACACGTTTTCGTTTTTTTCCAAGTAAAGTTTTACAGGCCTGAAGATGGTTCCTACCAGAGATACCCCCAAAGATGAAATCAGGCACTTTGTCGTCATGGGGAGCTAGGATTTTTTTGTTGATTCGTCGTAGAAGCTCAGCTAATGGTGTGCCAACGGCTGTTCTTACATACTTTTCTTTTTTTGGCTGAGAACTTTTGCTGTCATGCCAATATTCATCAAAATGAAGTAAGACGATATTAACAAGTGCCAGCGCCTTATCGTAAGGCAAATTGATATCAGATATCCGCTTAGCCAATTCGTGCTTGCTTCGGATGCCAATTTTTGGATATCTTTGTCGCTCAGACATATCGTCTCAAATTTTTAGCCTTTGTTTGAATAAGATGAATTTGTAATTTTTCTACTAGTTTAATAAATGACTTTTCTGTGTTGGATAGATCTTTGAGTGAAGTTTCTTTTTCAAAAAAGAGAAATGGGGTAATCGATGTCGCACTAACACCCATTTTTTCGGCAAGGCTTTTAATAAACTTCTTTGAGACTTCTTTTTGTCCCGTTTCAACCATTGAAACTAAAATCGTAGAGACGCACAAAATCTTTGCAAGTTCTTCTTGCGTCAAACGGCTTTCTTCTCTAATTTTCTTTAGAAATACAGGAAACGAATACATATGACTAAGGGGCGGCTACGCGATGATGTCCAACAAGATACGGATAATCCAGATAAAAATCCGAATGATCCGCAAGATGCGAACGATCATAGGTTGCCGCCCCAGCAAACGGAACGCCCAAGTTGGTACTTTTCTGAATACTCACGAATCCTATATTTACTTGAGGCATATAGCTTTTGAGGCGATAAAATCCTTATTTGAATTAGGTCATGATTACTTTCAGCCGCGTGGCGTTCGACTCCGATGTATGGCGTTCCGATGGAACTCGATTGCCACGCGGCTATCAAGTTATCATCGTGCACAGCACATTTATCTATATCTAGCCTTTAATATTCTAGGACTAAATCCACGAAATTATTAATGCTTGTGTAGCCTATCTATTAAGCGTAATCGTTTAGGTCAGCGCTAATGACAGACTTAACTCTATGATCCATCGTCTTCACTTCCACGTACATCATCCGCCTCTTCAGCATTGACGATGGGAGTCACATTCGTGACTAGGGATCGGCCGATATGAGCTCCTTTTTCTCTTCGGTACCGAACAAATAAGAGAAAAGCTTCAGATGCTTTCACATCTATTATAATCGAGGTCTTCACGTCAACTGTCTCAACTTGTTGTTTAAAGTACCGTGCTATTAAAGTAATACTTTTTGTATAAGTCGTCAAGGATATACTTATCCACAGTATAGTTAAACGCAGCCACCATTTTGGCGGTTTTATTGATCACAATTTATATCGCAAGAGGCGGGCCCGGCTATACCCTCAATCCTGCCTCAACGCCTTCTCATCCCACTCTGCTTTGCGTTCTCTTAGCTTTTGCACCCATTCATTATTTGATAAGTACCATTCGATTGTCTGTTTTAAGCCTTCAGCGAATTTTTCGCGGGTGTAGATGGGTTGCCAGCCTAAGGATTTGATTTTGGTGGCGTCGATGCCGTAGCGTCTGTCGTGGCCTTTGCGATCTTCCACGTATTCGATCATGTGTTCGCCGAGATTAAAATGATCAAGAAGCATGTGAGTCAATTCCAAATTATTGCGTTCATTATCGGCGCCGATGTTGTAAATCTGACCCGGCTCGCCTTTATCCAATAACAGACTTAATGCGGATGCGTGATCACGAACATGAATCCAGTCGCGGACGTTTTTGCCGTCGCCATAGATGGGTACTTTTTCACCGGCTGATAAGCGGAAGATGAATGATGGGATGAGTTTTTCCGGAAATTGATAGGGGCCGTAATTGTTAGAGCAGTGCGTGACAACGACGGGAACTTTGTGAGTTACGAAATAGGCATTGCACATCAAATCGCCTCCGGCTTTGGCGGCCGCGTAGGGCATGTTGGGCATGATGGGGGTTTGCTCGGTAAACAAATCGGCTGAATCAAGCTCTAAAGCTCCAAAGACTTCGTCCGTGGATACTTGGACGAATTTTTTAATGCCGTTAAGCCTTACCGCATCCAAAATCATCTGTACGCCCAAACTGTTTGTCAGCACAAAATCCTTGCATCCGCCGTGAATGGAACGATCAACATGAGTTTCGGCGGCAAAATTGATAACGTGATCGATGTTATTTTCTTTAATGACTTTGGTAAGCGCATCGAGATCAGTGATATCACCCTGAACAAATTTATAATTGGGATTGCTTTCCAAATCCTTAAGATTATCGAGATTGCCGGCGTAAGTCAGCTTATCAAAGTTGACGATTTTGACATCAGGGTCAGTCTCGAGCTTGTATCTGATAAAGTTGGAGCCAATAAAGCCGGCTCCGCCGCAAACCAACAAGAACATACGATAATTGAAAATTAAGAATTAAGAATGATTGAATCACATACCATCAATGCATAATGCATAATGAATAATGCACAATGATTGTATCGCATGCCATCAATGCATAATGAATAATGAATAATGCACAATGATTGTATCGCATGCCATCAATGCATAATGAATAAT
>CALFEO010000022.1 GCA_937949995.1 uncultured bacterium | reverse complement strand
CGCTCTTGATAAACTTTTAACTTTTATCTTGATGAACTACCTTAGTCGCTCTTGATAAACTTTAGACTTTTATCTTGATGAACTACCTTAGTCGCTCTTGATGAACTTTTAACTTTTATCTTGATGAACTTTGGTCTTGATGAACTCAAGCTCCGGATCTCTTAGTCATGATCACATCCTTTGCCAATAAAAAATAATCTTGTGTGACTTCAGGAAAATTGATGATGACGCTTTTATATCCTTGTTTTTGAATCAGTAATCTGTATTTTCCTTTTTTTACCACAAATGCATATCTGCCCTTTCCCGACGTAACCTGTGCTTCAAGCAGTTTACCGTTTTTTTGATCGAAAATTCGCACCATCACCCTATCCAACGGCATTTTCGTCTCCGCGTCACGAATAGTTCCATAAGGAGGAGGCGGAGGCTTAAAATCCAAAAATCTGAAAAACAATGCCGAATAATAAAATATCAACAATAACCAGAGCATCCAATATTCCCTCATGATTAAAACGATAATCAGTGCCAAAACGGGCAAAAAGAAAGATAACAAATCCTGAAAACGCCGGCTTCTGACAAAATATCTTTTAATTATCGATATCCTGCGCGTAACGTCTTTTGGGTCTATGGGAATATTTTTTGTGATCGATCCATGATCGGTAACAATGATATGCGTTGCCGAAAGTAAATTATCATACGCTGAATCATTGTTATTTTTATTTAATATTTTGGAAGGATACGTAAAACCCGCTTTCCTAACCTCCAAAAGATAATCCCCTTTCGGCGCAACAAGATTGTACCGCCCTTCTCTGTCCGTAGGCGCTGTACGCACCGTTTTGCCTCCCAATGTTTGCAATGAAACAACGGCCATGGCCTCCGGCTTCCCGGTAACACTGTTAAATACAACCCCATATCCGCTCTTCCTGCGCCTAAAGGATAAATAAGCCGGCCGAGTCGCCTTTAAAGATAAACTTAAAACCAAACCGTATATCACGGTCGCCATGGCATGATAACCGATTATTTCTAACACGGTTGTATTATAACACGTTTAAAACGATATTAAGAAAATTCGAGATTTAATCTCGAATTTTCATTTCCCATGCATTATTTAAACTCAACTTTAACACTAAGACTTTATTGCGGATTTCAAATAATTAACCACCGCCCCGATTGCCACAAGCGTAAACACCATACAAAACACCCAACCGGCCAAAGGTATCAACCAAATAATATTCATGACAATGACGCCTGCTGCCGCGGTTTTCCAATTCAACTCATAAACTTTGTTTTTCATGATCAATTTACCAAGCAAGGCTCCAAAACCGATCATAGCCAAAGCTTTGGCAACCGCAAAGGTGAAAGCAAAAACAATCAAACCCAAAGCCCCCAAAGCCGATCCGAAAATTGTTACAATCAGCAAAATCGATGCGATCGGTGCAAGCACAAACCAAACAAAACCCCAGCCCAATTGCGCCGGAAACTGATTCAACATTGTTTCCGTCATTTTGGCTAAATGTTTTTTGAAAAAATACAAACCAATCAGAACCGTTACCAACCCAATCATGATTTTCAGTAAAAATGCCAGCAAGCCGAATCCGAAAACCGCCCCGCCTGAAACATCAGCTTTCTTTGCATCCGCATCTCGATCGGCCGGTTTGGGCTTTTCAGGCATTTTATGCAGAACACCGCCGGCAACCGTGGCCGAATCATCAATTTTCGCTTCTTTGGACGAAGTGTATTGCATGATACCGCCGATCTTTGCCGAATTACCCAAAATCATTTCATCCGTTTCCATTATTACCGAACCCTTCACTTCACCGTTAATAATAACTTGCCCTCCCCCGCCCAAAACATTTCCTTCAACAATTCCATCAATCATTACCGCTCCTCCGCCTACCGTTAAATCACCTTTAACAACCGAACCCGGAAGAATTCTCACCATGCCTCCAAATGCTATTAAATCATCTCCTATATTTCCACCGACACTGACCATGGAACCGGCCAAGCGTGCATCATCACCGACATCGCCGAATAAATCAACCATGGATCCTGCCATTCCAACATCATGGTTCACATTGGCATTGCATCGGACAACCGCTCCGGCAGCATACAGATCACCACTAATTTCGCCGTCCGCAAAAATATTCGCCCCCGCCGCATAAACATCATCATTGGATGATGATATGAATACCGATTCTTCATTCTTAAATTCCGCCGCATCAACAGGGATGACGGATAGCATACAGACCGCAAAACAAGCGATCGCAATTGTTAAATGTTTAATCATACTAAAAAAGAAAATTATTATATTGTCATTATCACATATTTTTCCATAAACGTGCAATGATAGGGTAATTTTTCAATAAAAAACCCGCATAATTAAACTGCGGGTTAACAAAGTCAAATCTCGCGACCGGCAGCCGCTCTGATATATGCGGGCGGTCTGCTTTTGGCAATTTGCCAGGCACGCACGGCAATCATACCCAAAACACCCGCAACGCCCAGTACATTCGCCCAATCATCTTTGGCGATAAAAATAAAAGCCATCATGGCCAAAATCGGCACAAGATGTTTGAACGACCAAGCCACATAACCTCCAAACGAAGGCATGTCGATTTTCATGGATTCGGCAACCGATTTAACCATGAAATTCGGTCCATTGCCTATGTAAGTTATGGCGCCGCCAAAAACCGCGCCCAAAGAAATGGCTTGTAGCAAAGCTTCCGGCACTCCGGCAATGGACGGCGATGCCATCTTAAATTCTTTGGCTATCTCAAAGAAAGTTACGTAAGTTGGAGCATTATCAAGTACGGCGCTCAATCCGCCTGTAAAAACGAATATCGAGAGCGCATTAATCGGCAATCCGGGAGCAATCTGGCGCAAATATATGAGCGCCGGAACCATTGCCAAAAATATTCCAATAAACAAGGTTCCGACTTCCAATATCGGTTCCCAGACAAAATTATTGGCTCGGCGAATCACTTGATTCGTCAAAAAATATGAAGATCCGGCGGCGGCCAGCATGACAATCTCACGATACGGAGTTGGTACAAATGCCACAGACATTACCACTACTGCCAAAAACAAAAAATTCTGTTTTCCGTTCACTGTGATGGGAACAATATTTTTGACATCACTGACAATGTTATCACGCGGCTCTTTGGCATACATTTCGCGATCCAGTGCGTAATAACTAAGCAACAACAAACCGTTCACCAAAAACCACTGCGGCAACAAAGTAAACGTCCAAGCAAACGGTACTCCTCTGAGCATACCCAAGAACAACGGCGGATCGCCCAAAGGCGTTAACAAACCTCCGCAATTCGCTATGATGAAAATCGCGAAAATAATGGTATGTTTTTTATATTTGCGTTCACTGATGGTTCCGCAAATAGGCCTTATAAGCAACATCGCCGCTCCCGTAGTACCGATAAATGAAGCCAGCAATCCTCCAATTGCCAAAAACAAGGTATTTTTTAACGGAGTTGCCTGTATATCCCCGCCGACATTAATACCTCCGGAAATTACAAACAGTGATCCCAGCAAAATAATAAACTGCACGTATTCAACAACCGCATGAGCAACGTCGGCTCCATAGCCTTTATTAATACTATAGAGAGCCATTGGCATTCCAAAAACCAAGGCCGTCAACAATTTTACACTTGTTTTCTCCCACGCATGTTTGGTTTTGCCGATAAGAGGCAAGATTGCAATACAAGCCAACAATCCCGCAAAAGGCAGTACGGCCATCCAACTCATTGGTAATCCTTTCTTTTAAAACCTTTAAGGTTTTCGAATGTACGGCAACCGGTTCCGATCTGATTATCGGAACAAAAACCGGCACATTCCGGTCGGTCGTGGCTGATTATACTGTAGATATCAAAATTAATCAATGCACTCTTCACAATCGATATTTGTTAATTGATCAGCCTCCTGACGCGTCGCCCATAGCATCGCGCGGAAAGTCAAATACGTAAAGCTTTGTAACAAAAAAATCCCACAAGGGATTTTTTTTGGTAGCCCGTAGGGGAATTGAACCCCTGTTTTCACCGTGAGAGGGTGACGTCCTAGCCCCTAGACGAACGGGCCGCGTAATTCGTATTTCTAATTTCGTAATTCGTGGTTAATAATCCGTAGTTCGACGTTCGACATTAGACGTTCGACGTTAGACATTCAACGTTCGACGTTCATGGTTCGATCTTTATTATTTATTTTTTTATTCTTTATTATTTCGAAGTTGAGCGCTAGCGAAACTTCGTTAGCCACTCCGGAGTTTGTCTTACCAGCAATTCCTGCGCCCGCATTGGTTCGGCCATCAATTCTTTTACCACCTTTTCCATTCGCATACTTTGTGAGCCTTTTGCCAAAATCACATCCCCTGGCCCGATTACTTCTTGCTGTAAATAATAACCCGCTTTTTCACTGTTTTCCATTACCGTGACTTTGGCTTCATTCATACCATGAATAATAGCCATATCTCCGATAATACGCCCCAGTGTACCACAACAAATCAACAAGTCAATATTTGATTCAGCAATCTGCTTGCCTATAGCTTCATGCTCTTTTTGAGCCAAATCACCGAGTTCAAGCATATCTCCCAAGACGGCTATCCTTCTTCCTCCGGCAACGACAGGAAATCGTACCAAATCACGTATTGCGGAGGTCATAGCCTGCGGTTGAGCATTGTAAGTATCATCCAAAATTACGGTCTTTTTGATTCCTTTAATCAACCTCGTTCTGCCTGCGGCGCCCTTATAATCCTGCATCATTTTTGCAACCGCCGGCTTCACATCATGATCCATTGCCAAACAAAAGGCCAAAGCCGAAGCCGCGGCATAAGCATGAGGTTCACCAAATACTCCACGCAATACAAACGTAAAGTCATGATAACCCATGATTTTAATGGAAACTTCCAAACCCGAATTTACAAAATTTTCTTGATCGTAAACAATTTTTGTACTTTCTATTTTGGCAACAGCTTCGGTGTTTTTACCAAATCCGACTATTTCGCTTGGAGCTAAAGTTCGTGAATTCCGAGTTGATTCATCATCCAAATTCAAAATCGCTTCTCCATCGATTGGTAATGCTTGCAATATTTTTTGCTCCTCTTTGACGGCTTCAGCAACAGACCCGAAATACTCGATGTGCTCTGCTCCCATGGCCGTGATAATTGCAACCTGCGGTGGAGCGATGTTTAATAGGTAATCCAAATCTCCGGGATGATCAGCCCCCATTTCCAAAACAAGATATCTCATGGTTAATTTATTGAAACCAATGGCATATCCGGTTGCCGTTATTAGCAAATCCAACCACCTTAATAAATATCTTCCCGGCATTGCTTTGGCAAAAACCGAAATCGGCAAACCTATTTCATTGTTATAATTTTTTTGCGAAGTCCTAAACTCTTCAGGTTTAAACAAACCTGACATGGCTATTTCCACCGCCTGCCTTGCCGAAGTTTTACCAACCGAGCCCCCTATGGCAACAACAATCGGCCTATCTCTTACAATAGCCTTGCGCGTACACCAACCCAAATACCTTTCAAGCATTCTTCGCATATAAATCTAAATTACGCCAAACCGAAAACCTCGTCAATAACCGGATGAATCGCAACAAACCGCACCGTCGGACATATCAGGTCGGATGATCGGACTTGTCAGGTCGGATGATCTGATGATGATACCGCCAAGTCGTTACTTCGTAACATTATTAAATCGTAACGGAGTTGATTGGACTGATTGTTGGCAGCTGAAAGCTTATAGTTATCTAGCGGGCTTTATGTTCAAATAATTCAACAAATATTTACCCATATCACCAAAAATAGGCGCCGAAGTTGATGCCGCCCATTTAGCTGTTTTGGGATTATCCAATTTAACTAACATTACAAATTCCGGTTCATCAGCCGGCGCATAACCGACAAAAGTGGTAATAAATTTATTTTCTTCATAACCGCGGCTCCCTTGTTTGGCCACTTGTGCCGTGCCCGTTTTTCCCGCAACCCAATAGCCCGGAACTTGAGCCAATTTTCCATGCTCACCCTCTACCACGGAAACCAACATTCTGGTAATGGTTTGCGCAGATTTTTGAGAAATCACCTCTCTAACCAATACCGGTTCGGTCGTTTCTCGGATGCCATCCTCATGAATAATTTCCGAAATTATGTAAGGCTTCATAAGTTTTCCCTCATTCGCCAAAGCGCCAAATGCTGCCACCAATTGTATGGGAGTTACCGTAATACCTTGTCCGTACGAAGCCGTTGCCGCAAAAATATCGCCCTTATTATCCAAAGACTTGATATCCCCGGCCGATTCCGGCCTTAATCCCACGTCGGTTTTTTCGCCAAAACCGAAAGCTTTAACATAATCCCTAAAAACCGCTTTACCCAATTGTTTTTGCACAAATACCGAACCCGTATTCAAAGATTCATCTAATACTTCAGTCATGGTTTTTATACCGTGAACTTTGCCATCCGAATTTTTTATCTTAAAATCATCTATCTCCAAAAAACCGAAATCCTCATAAGTGGTTGCCGGATTGACTTTATTTTCATTAATGCCTCCCGCCATGGTAATGGCCTTAAAAACCGACCCCGGTTCATAAGCCGTAAAAGTTGCCGGATTGTTAAAAACCGCTACATCGGCAACATCTTTTAAATTGGCCGGATCAAAATCAGGATATGAACACATAGCCATTATCGCTCCCGTTTTTGAATTCATTATTACCATGGTTCCATTATCAGCCTGATAATGCAAAACCCCTTGTTTTATTTTTTCACAAGCCTGAAATTGCACCGATCTTTCCAGGGTTAAAACAATATCTGAACCGTTAACCGCTTCTTTTAACACACTTTGCCCAAAAATAATCCTTCTCCCCGCCGCATCAGTCTCAAATGACAAAGAACCCGGTCTGCCTGCTAATAAATCCTCATATGTTGATTCAATGCCATATCTTCCTTGCATGATCCCTTGTTCATTCTCCGTCACGAGTCCGATAACCTGACCGCCCATTTGTTTTTCGGGATATAATCTTGCGCGATATCTGGAAAAACCGATTCCTTTTATATTTTTCTCTTTAACAACTGTCATTTTTTCCTGTTCCAAGTCTCTATTCAACAATTCATAGGGATCTTCGGGTTTATTCAGTTTAGCCAATAAATCCACATCCGCCATACCCAATAAATCAGCCAAATCATGCGCCGCGGAAACGGGATCATTAATATTTTTGGGTTCAGCGTAAAGCAACCACGAATCCCTGTTTGCGGCCAATGGATAATATTTTCCATCCAAAGAATCTTTAATCAAAATCCTGCCTCTTTCCGGCAATAATTTGGCCTCCAGATCATGTTGCCCCGATGCCAATACTTGATAAACGGCATTATCCAATATTTGAATCTTTGCCAATCTTAAAGCGATAACAAAGCATAATATGAGCATGCAAATCGTTAAAAACAAAAACCTCCGACTCATGTCGCTTATCTCATTCTTCTCTCTCAAATAACTCTGCCTCACATTCAGCATTATAACAAAGCCTTTATACTCTAGCCATACAACAGCTTCTAGCCGCCAGCCACTAGCTGCTGTGCGGATAAACACAAGGTTTATCCCTACGAAAACCGTTGGATTGTTGGTATGGCTAGTAGCTGGTAGCTAGTGGCTAGTGGCTAGTAGCTAGCGGCTAGTAGCTAGTGGCTGTTAGTTAAATATTTCCTCTCCTTAAGCTCGTCCGGTAAATAATCTTGATCAACGGGTTCTGTAAAATTGGGATTATATTTGTAATCTTTTCCATAACCCAAATTCTTCATAAGTTTGGTCGGTGCGTTGCGCAAATGCAATGGCACACCTAGGCTCGAAGTCTCTCTGGCATCTTTGGCCGCTTGATTATAAGCCGTATATAACATGTTGGATTTTTGAGCTCTGGAGCAATATACAACAGCCTGCGCCAAATGTACGGTACACTCCGGATAGCCTATCAATTTTACAGCCTGCATAGCGGCCACCGCTTGCAATAAAGCTTGCGGATCGGCTAATCCAACATCTTCCGAAGCAAACCTTACTATTCGGCGTGCCGTATATATTGGATCCTCCCCGGCTTCCAACATCCTCGCCAGCCAATATAGAGCCGCATCGGCATCAGAACCTCTCATTGATTTATGCAAAGCACTGATAACATTATAATGTTCTTCGCCATTCTTATCGTATACCATTTGTGTTCTTTGAGTAACATCTTTGAGTACATTAACATCAATCAGTTGAATCTTTCTTGCAACGGTTGCATTGGCGCACATTTCCAACACATTCAAAGCCGATCTCGCATCACCATTTGCCAATTGAGCGATTGCCTTAATTGCTTCATCAGCAATCGTTAAATTCTCGAGTCCCAGCCCTCTCTCTTTATCACTCAAAGCTGTATTAATAACGTTTTTTAGATCAGACTCGCTCAATGCTTTCAAAGTAAAAACTCTCGCTCTCGAAAGCAGAGCTTGATTTACTTCAAAACTGGGATTCTCTGTAGTGGCGCCGATAAAAATCAAAACTCCTTGTTCCACATGAGGCAATAATGCATCTTGTTGGCTTTTATTGAATCTGTGAATCTCATCAATAAACAAGATCGTTCTCTTTCCCAACATCAACCGATCTTTGGCGGCCGCCACTATTTTACGAATATCCTGCACTCCCGCCGTAACCGCAGACAAGCGAACAAAATCCGCCTTGGTTGTTAAAGCGATGACTTCCGCCAAAGTCGTTTTTCCGGTTCCGGGCGGACCCCAAAAAATACAACTCGGCACTTTATCTCTATCAATCAAAGCCCTGAACGACGAATCGATTCCCGTCAGCTCTTCTTGGCCCAAAACCTCATCAAAACTCCTCGGCCTCATCCTATCAGCCAAAGGTCGATAACCATCAAAACTCTCCGTATTTTGCACAAATAAACTTTTCTGCATACTAAAAGACACGTTATCACTCCATACGCAGAACGTCTAACAATAAAACCGCTACCCCCCCTAAAGCTAAAAGCTTATCTGACCAAGTAACAAGTTCATCCCACTACGCAATAAGCTACGCGGGACAGGTCAAGTCTAAAGTTCATCAAGAGAAGTTTGAGTGACTCTTGATGAACTTTTTACTTTCAACTTGATGAACTTGTTACTTTAATCTTGATAAACTGCTTTAGTAACTCTTGATGAACTTTAGACCTTAATCTTGATAAACTGCTTTAGTTGCTCTTGACGAACTTGCTACTTTAAACTTGACTTGTCCCGCGAAGCCCGTGGGCGTAGTGGGATGAACTTATACGCTACAACTCATTGATTGTTTGACAAACCCTCCGTTCGCAAGTCTTAAACAAGCGTTCGCAGAGATACAAAGCTGTTTCATCGTATACGGCACGGCCGGATTGGCAAATATTTTTTAGTCGTGAACATTGATCATAGCAGACCTCGGTTTCTGAGATTATGTGCCCACCAAGAGCGCATGAAACATCCAGACACAGCGCATTTTCCTTTAAACATGAATCCAGTACACTCTCTTCATCTTCCACAACAATCATTTGCGGAGCAATCACTCTTTCAATACAGCCGCCCAAAGAAATCGAGCAAGTATCTTGGCAAGAAACATCAACTCTCTATCGACCACTGCATTTTTGCGTGCAACTCATCACCTCATCACTGCAAATATCCGACGTATCATTATTGTTATTTTTGACTTTATTTTCCAGACACGAAGCCAAATAAACTCGACACTGATTCAAACAATCAGCGCCGGCGTCGTCAAATCTATTGATTGATTCAACTTTATCCATAAACCGTCCCAATCTCTCATCCAGCTTCTCAAGCCTGGTTTGCATAACCAGCAAATCCGAATCCTGCAAAACAATATCATGCCTTGGCTCTTCCGCATTTGCCCACAAAGCCAAAGGCAGCCCCACAGCCAAAAACGTAATAAACCCCAAACCAAACAAAAACAAACTCAAATAATTCTGAGTCTTTTTAACTTTATTACCGGAAATCTTGCTTTTTACAATCTTCCTCTTTTTAACCATGAAACCATTATACCATAATTATGGCCTCATCGTAACAAGAAACAAGTTCATCCCACTGCGCAATAAGCTACGCGGGACAGGTCAAGTTTAAAGTTCATCAGACCAAGTAACAAGTTCATCAAGACCAAAGTTCATCAAGAGTAATTTTAGAACTTCTTGATGAACTTTAGACTTTAAACTTGATAAACTCTTAAGTGACTCTTGACCTGTCCCGCGAAGCCCTTGGGCGTAGTGGGATAAACTCCTGACGAACTTGTTACTTTAAACTTGATGAACTCCTGACGAACTTGTTACTTTAAACTTGATGAACTCCTGACGAACTTGTTACTTTAAACTTGATAAACTCTTAAGTGACTCTTGATGAACTTTAGACTTTTATCTTGATAAACTTATAAACATATATCTTCCTCCCTCTTTTTCCTTTTGGACGCCCCAGATCAATCACCTCCATGGGTTCAATATCCGGAAACATAAAATCACAAGAAACGATTCTAACATCCGAACGCAATTCTTTTTGCAGTTTCGGAAGCAAACTCTTTAACAAACCGGGAAACAAGTACATGTATAAATGTGTCGCATCTTTGAAATCGTGTTTAAAAAAATTCTTATGCAAAAACTTAATGTCCGCTGATTTTATCAGTTTTCTCAATTTCCATTTTGCCAATAAATACGGCGCCAGCGCTTTATCGATTCCCACATACTTGGCATCCGGCTCGATTTTATAACAAGCCTCCAGAACCCTCCCGTCTCCGCTCCCCAAATCATATACCACGCTCCCCGGCTTAACATCCAATGTTTTTACAATATCCGGCAAAATCTCTTGAGGAATCTCTACAAATGGAGCTCGAGTTGCAAATAAGCTCCACTGATAAACAAAAATTACACAAATAGTTATTAAACAAATAACAACAATAACAATCTGCAAACTCAAAACAAACGTTTCCATGTATCCATTTTATGCCAATCCCGCCATCTTCGTCCAATCTTGCCATTCCAACCTCAATCTGATATAGTCTGCCCACTCCCAAGTGAGACGAATCTTGGTCTTGACCTGTCCCGCATAGCTTATTGCGTAGTGGGATGAACTTTAATCTAAGTGTGAAAAACTCATTAACAGCTTAGATCCTCAGCTTCTCAGATTCTTCCCCGTTCCTGGTTCGTGGTTCGTAGCTCTTCGCCTGAGGCGAATGCGCCTATGGCGCAGAGGTTCGTGGTTCCCAGTCCGTTGTTCGTCACTCAGCTTCTTAGATTCTAGATTCTTAGATTCACAATTCGTGATTCGTGGTTCGTAGTTCGTGGTTCGTAGTTCGTGATTCGACGTTCGACGTTCATGGTTCGATAATTGGTATTTGTTAATTAATAAGTCATCGGGCTATAGCGCAGTTGGCTAGCGCGCGTCGTTCGGGACGACGAGGCCGTGGGTTCAAGTCCCACTAGCCCGACCATAAAAACCCGCACAAACGGGTTTTTTATTTTTTACATTCAAAATCCGGCAACTGTTACCTAGTATCTAGCGGCTAGTAGCTAGTAGCTAGCGGCTAGTAGCTAATAGCTGGCAGCTAGCGGCTAGTAGCTGATTATTGCTGATTCTGTCCCCGCGGTATAAGATATTTTCATGATTTTTCAGGGTGGGTATAAATACGCAATCCGCATCTTTTTTATCGGCTTATTTTCTTGTTTGAGCCTGTCTTTTTTTACAATACAAACAAATGCTCAAATGACAGAACTCACCGGCAACAGTACCGAAAACCTCATTATTCCGGGCGTTGATATTGAATCTGACGCCTCATTGAATAACGCCAATTATCGATCACGCTACGGCACCTACGAAAGAGCTCTCGTTAAAGCCGTAGATCAAATCGGTGCGCAAACGGAAACCGGTGCGGTATTAAAATTCAATTACACAATACAAATCATTTCCGGTACCCACAAAAACAAAACATTCACGGTCAGAGAACAAGAAAGCTCTGAAAAAATCCAACCTCTGCCCGGTGATACTATCATGGTATTCATGCAACCGAGCGGCTCCGAAACCGAACCGAAAATATTTTTCGAAACTTACGATCGTAAAAACATTTATCTCGCTTCTTTTGCATTGTTAATATTCATCTTACTATTCTTCTTCGGACTGCGCGGTTTGCAAATCATTACCGTATTGAGTTTAATCGTTATCCTTGGAGTTTACACAACAATTCCATTGTATTTGCGGGGATGGAACATCATACTGATAACTTTTTTATCAATCACACTGTTAAGTACGGCTTCATCGTTAATATTGCATGGCTGGCGTAAAACCTCTTTACTGACAATTATTGCAACCGTATCGGGCACGATGTTATCAGCGCTTCTGGCAATCATCGCTGCAAAAGCAATGCATATGCAAATCTCTTTGGATGGCGCGGCCGCCGCTCTGCTCGCTGATCATCCAACAATCAACTCCGCTCATTTAATCTTAATCGGATTCATACTCGTCAGTTTTGCCATTATACAAGATCTTTCCGCATCAATAGTTAACGGTATGCACGAATTAAAAAAAATCAAACCTGAATACGGATATAAAGATCTGTTTCGAACCGGCATCAACATAGGCCGCGAACACGCGGGCACAATGAGCATTATTTTGGCGCTCGCTTGGATTGGATCCTCTATTTCGATGGTTTTATATCGTTATCAAATACAAACTTCTTGGTTGTATTTTTTAAACCAAGATGCCGTAGCCAATACATTATTACTGGCAATAGCGGGAACCTCCGGTATTATTGCTTCCGTTCCCATCACTTCCTTAATATCATCAATCTCTTACGCTAAAATTCCACAATTGGAAACCACGGAATCACAGCCTCCCGCAACGGCAAGACGCTCCAATGATTTATAATCTGTGACCGAGCTTGATCAATAAAAAAGGTAAAGACCGTATTATTTTTTGTAAATACCCGTCTCTATGCCTTCTTGCCAAGGATAAGGCTCATTATACTCAATTGATTTCATGGCATAAGCACGGCACCAATCCGCAACAACGGCCGTTGCACGTACATCATCTTCATTGTACAGAATAATTTGCTTCAACAATTCCTCATTTTTGGTCTCCAAAAATTTTTCGAATACATCAACCGATTGCCCTCCGCTTTTAACTTCACTTCTCCAAGCGAATCCCAAAAAAGGAGCCGCATATTTTAAACCGTAAAAATGCAAAGGCAGCACAATAGAATGCGTTAAAATCTGCTTAATATCTATCATATTATTCCTGAATTTATCCAAAGCTTCAGATCCTCCATAACGTTTTTCCAAGACTGCTAAACGTGTTTTTTCATAAGACGCATAATGAATCACTTGGTATGGCTCCGTCAAAGTTTCAATCCATTTCAAAAACTCAATCCACATTGCTTTTTCTTCTTCGGGTTTTTTTGCCGTAAAAGCTCGATATTCACTTTTGTCTTTTGTCCGGATAAACACTCCGTACAAATAATCCATATCATTGGGCGGATCACTCTCTATATCGAAATGAATTTCCATGTTCGGTGAATTTAAAACAACCGGTTCTCTTACAATCACTTTTTTACCCAGCAGCGCACGAGCTTGCTGTTTGGCAACCTCAAGACCATGGGCGCGCAAACCCGGCATTCTGCCGTCAATACTCGCAACATTCATATTGGCAGCATCTTCAATGGTGCGTATTCCCAGCTCTCTTAAGGCTTTTAATTTTCTGATATCAACATTGAACAATTGAGCAATATCATTTGAACCAATTGCGTATTCTTTGCACAAAGCTCCCCATGGACCAACATCAAAACAACTTTTTCGCAAAACAGGATCCGGCTTTTCACCGGCTCGGATAGCTTCCAGCTCTTCGGTTATTTCATTGAACTCGGTAACATAATCCCCCAGCTCCACTTCGTGCTGTTCGCCGTCTTTATTAACCACATACCCCCGCCCCGGAAACCTTCCTTGCATGAACTCGAGCAGTACGGCATAAAACATCAACTGCAAACGATGATATTTTTGTACATGATGCGCGCTTTTTATATCTATCGGAACATAATACCAATCTCCAAAATCACTATCTCCCTGCACTTTCATCAACAAATCCGGCCTGCCTGTCCAATCATCATGCGTTAATGTTCCTTGATAGATATACTCCGCTCCGGCTTTCATTAACTTGAGCGTAGTCTCCATATCAAACTCCGGATCACCCGTCACTGTTATCTCTGCAACATTTTTATCAGCATACAACTTGCGCATGATTTCCGTTTCATGCTGCATGCCGTCTTCGAGCCTCTGCTTCTCACCCTCTGTCATTTCTCGCTTCAAAGCCAGCTCTTCATCGGTATGAAAGCGTTCGTAATAAGGCCAGTGCGGACAATTCAAAAATTTATAATAATCCGAAGCTGTCAAATAATCATTAAATTTTGCCATATTCTTATACCAATTTTTCCCATCTCAAAACGGCCGTTGTCAGCTCTTCAATCAAATCCGGAACAACTGATTTTTCACGGATAATCGCTGCCAGCAATCGCTCGTGATTGAATCTTTCCGTCCTATTTATCGTAAATACTTTTTCAATATTCATCCCTGATTCAATCGCCGTAATCATACTGTTAATGTTATGCAAATGATCAGCAGCGGATAACGCCGCCGCCTCGTCACTCGCTCCTCTTATTTTTTCTCTGTACATTTCTTTTCTTAATATCCAATTTTTCTCTTTTTTGTTTTCGCTTACGGCCAAAACCAAATCCGCAATTCTATCTCCAAACTCTTTTCTCAACTCTTCTTCCGTACATTTGGTATCTTCTAATACATCGTGCAAAAAACCCGCCGAGACAACATATTCATCATAACCCGCTTTTTGCAAAATCAAAGCAACCATAGCCAAATGCGAAAAATACGGCGTGCCCTCGGGATGCTTGCGATATTGACCTTCGTGCCATTGCGCCGCAAATTCCGCGGCTCGATGTATTAGTGAAGAATATAACATATTGAAGTTATGACGTTATAACGTCGTAAAGTCATAATGTGAGTGAAACCGACTATTTATCTAAGTATTATTTAAAACGTTTATCTCCCCTTTTTTAATTCCTTCTTGAATAATCGAGTTGATCACCATGGATCCCATCAATGAACCGATAACAGCTCCGATAACAGCGCTTAAAGATACAGCCATCCAAACATAAACAGCCGGCAACGAGTCAAAAACCATGGGCAACAATATTATAAAAATCAGTACCCCAATCAAACCTATGGCCATCATCCAAAAAATCAAACTTCCCAAATATATATACAAAAATAATTTTCTGTTCAAGTTTTCGGGAAATTTATAAACATGGCGTTTTATCATCTTCGGTTTTGCGGGTTGCGGATCGAATAAACCCATATAATCCATCTTATATCAAATACCATCTTTTTAAAAGCCAAAAATCCGCCTATGCGGATTTTATTTGGTTTCTTTATGCATGGTTCTTTTTTTGCAGTGCTTGCAAAACTTGGCGAGTTCCAAGCGATTCTTGAGTGTTTTTTTATTCTTGCTGGAGTGGTAATTAACCCGCTTGCAATCTTTACACTCAAATTTAATCAGATTATCTTGAGACATACTCATTTACAATGGATAATTTATAAATAATAAATAATAAGGCTCTAGACTAGCAAACTAATGATTTATGTACCATT
>CALFEO010000021.1 GCA_937949995.1 uncultured bacterium | reverse complement strand
ATCTCTATTTTAGCATAGAGTTTGCTAGTCTAGAGCCATAATAAATAATAAAGCGAGCGGAGGGATTGATCTTTATTATTTGTTAAATATTATTTATTATTTTGCGGAGCGCAGCGAAGCAAGGGGGTATGATTGATCTTTATTATTTATTATTTATTATTTTGCGTAGCGCAGCGAAGCGCGAAGGTTCGATCTTTATTATTTATTATTTATTATTTATTATTTATAAAAGGTTATGCCTCCCATTTTCGACAAAAAAAACATCGTGGTTACCGGCGGAGCCGGATTTATCGGTTCGCATTTGTGCGAAAAATTGCTTGCCGAAGGCCACCGTGTCATCTGCGTGGATAATCTCATTTCATCCTCGTTGCAAAACATCGATTTTTTGCTCAAAAATCCGGATTTTGAATTCATCCGCCACGACATGGCCATGCCTTTTGATCCCGAGCAATTCCCCGAGCTGGAGCGTTTTAAAGTCGCTTTTCAGGGCATTCAGCAAATCTATCACCTGGCTTGCCCCATGAGTCCCAAAGCTTTCGAGCAAACCCGCATGCAAATTCTGTACGCCAATAGCTTGGGCATGAAGAACGCTTTGGATTTGGCTGTTAAATACAAAGCCCGCGTGGTATTCACATCAACTTCCAGCATTTACGGTCCGCGCCCTCTGGATAATCACCACATCAAAGAAGATGAAAAGGGCGAGGTCGAATTGCATGGTCCCAGGTCTTGTTATGACGAGGGTAAGCGTTTCGCCGAAACCTGCTGTGATACATACAAACGCGTTCACGGCGTTGATGTGCGTATTGCCCGCGTCTTCCGCACCTATGGTCCGCGCGAGCGTCTAAACTCGGGCGAAATGGTTCCGGATTTTATCCTCAACGCCATCGACAATAAAGAAATCGAAATCTACGGCGACGAAACATTTACCACATCGCTCTGCTATGTTGCCGATGTTGTGGATGGCCTCATGAAAATCATGGCCACGGATCAAGATTTGGGTCCAATCAATATCGGCAGTGATATCGATTTGCCTTTGGTGGATGTGGTGCGCGCCATTTTGGAGATGACCGGCTCAACCAGCCGTATCACCTTCAAACCATCCATGCTCTTCATGACCCCTCTCGGTTTGCCCGATTTAACCAAAGCCAAAGAAAAACTCGGTTGGATGCCACTTGTTCCTCTCGACGAAGGCCTAAAACGTATCATCGATTACACCATGGCCTACAAAAACATCCTCCAAAGCTTTGGCCAAACCCCTGAACAAATCGCTTCCATCAAAACCGCGCCAACCGATTCCGGCGCAGACAAACAACCAACCGTCCCTGACATGCCGGAGCTTGGATAAATAGCCACAAGCCACTAGCTTCTAGCTACTAGCCACTGGCCAAACCAACTATGGTTTGTCATTTCGAATCGGATGTGAGAAATCTCCACTGTTATTACCAACTAAATAACAATTTGTCATTTCTGCTCCTGAGGCGCATCAGCCTTTATCAGCTACCAGCTTCTAGCTACTAGCTACTAGCCAAACCAACTATGGTTTGTCATTTCGAATCGGATGTGAGAAATCTCCACTGTTATCCCTACGAAGCATCTTGGCAATATAAAGCCCCTCTCTTCTGCAGTTGAACATTTCACCGTTTTCAGCTAATCTGAATCCATGAAAGTCATTGGCGTAGTGCCGGCTTATAATGAGCAGGGGAGGATAGAGCGGACTGTGTCCGCTTGTTTGCCGTATGTGGATGAGCTGGTTGTTGTGGATGACGGTTCCATGGATCAAACTTTTTCCGCGCTTAAATCCATTTCCAAAATCCACGCCATCCGCCACGCCATCAACCGCGGGCAAGGCGCAGCACTGCGTACCGGCACCAAAGCCGCGCTTACACTCGGCGCCGACATCATCGTGCATATCGATGCGGACGGCCAGCACAACCCCGCACAAATTCCAACTCTCGCAGAACCAATCAAACTCGGTCAAGCCGACATTGTTTTCGGTTCCCGTTTTTTAGACGCGAAACCTCAAGGTATGCCTCGCTCCCGTCGCTTTCTTCTTTGGGGAGCTCGCTGGTTCAACACTTTTACTCAAGGAATCCCGCGTTCCGTCACCGACCCGCAAAGCGGATTTCGCGCCTTCTCATCCAAAACAGCTTCGGAACTCAACTTCAAACAAGACCGCATGGCTCATGCCTCGGAAATTCTCAAACTCGCCACCCGCTCCAACTTGCGCTGGCGCGAAGTCCCAATCAACGTCTCCTATACCGCCGAAAGCCTGCGCAAAGGCCAAAAAAACACGGACGCCCTCAAAATCGCCTGGCAACTCTTTCTGGGGATTTTCACGAAGTCGTGAAAATAGCCACGAGCCACTAGCTGCCAGCTGCCAGCCAATGCCGGCACCACCTCCCCTCGCTATACGCTCGGTACTCCTCCCACTGCACCACCTCCCCTCGCTATACGCTCGGTACTCCTCCTTAAAAAGGAGGAGAGTTTGGTATAAACCGATTTTTGTCATTTCGAATCGGATGTGAGAAATCTCCAACTTATAACCTTTATCCGATCGTCCTCCTTTTTAAGGAGGACAGCTTTCAGCCAAGGGCTGGAAGCGGGTGGTTGTGTCCTGCCGTGCGGCACCACCTCCCCTCGCTATACGCTCGGTACTCCTCCTTAAAAAGGAGGAGAGTTTGGTATAAACCGGCTCTCGTAGAGGTGCCTTTCATGGTACTGAGAAGCTTCGGTGGGCAGGCAGAGAACTGAGAATAGCTTACACGGAGCACCTCCTTAATAAGGAGGTTGGGAGGATCTGCCGTAACCGCTTAACTCGTTATAAACGTTATGAACGTTATAAACGTCAAGCTAGTAGCTAGTAGCTTGAAGCTGGTAGCTGAAAAAGTTAGACTTTTCAGGGTTTATTAAGGTACTATGTAAGATAAGTTTATGCTTATCCAATTTTTGCTAATTTTAGGCTTTGTTTTGGCTTTAATCGTCACTTGGCGGCGTTTTCGTCAAAATGTCATCACCATTAAAGAAGCTCTTCTCTGGAGCTTGCTTTGGCTGGCCGGCGCTTCCGTAACCCTCATTCCCGAGCTCACCGAACGTTTAGCCTCTCTATTCGGCGTTGGCCGTGGTGTGGATCTCGTCCTCTATTTGGCGGTCGCCATTCAATTTTTTCTCATCTTCAAATTATTCATCCTAAACGAACAAACCGAACGCAAAATCACCAACCTCGTCGAACGCGAAGCACTCTCGCAACTGAAGGACGAACCGAGAACTTAGAACTTGGAACTTGGAACATCGAATTTCGTATTTCGTATTTCGAATTTCGCATTAAACCCTTCTGTCATTTCTGCTCCTTAGACGCATCAGCCTCAGGCGGAGAATCGGATGTGAGAAATCTCCGCTTAACAAACTATAGTCAGTAATAACCGTGGAGATTTCTCCCCCTCGGCATGAGCTCGGGACGGAATGCACGTCCGATGGCCTTTGCCGCAGAAATAACAACGGTTTTATAGCCCCTGATAAGGGGTTGGGGTTGTGCTAGTAGCTCGAAGCTCGTAGCTCGTAGCTTAGTAAGTTATGTCTGAACTCAATGATTATCAAACTCAAGAACCATCACCCGCTCATCCCAAAGTCGAGTTGATTATCGTTTCCTACGATCATGTCAAATTCATGGACGCTCTTTTCGAGTCGCTCGCCAAAGTCGCTTACCCTCGCGACAGCTGGCGCATCCACGTCGTCATCAATAAAGATGGTGATGGCACTGTGGAAGAAGTTAAGCGCAAACTCGAGTCTTTGCAAAATTCATTGCCCGAAGTCCGCATTCACGAACCGCATGCCAACTTGGGTTTTGCGGGCGGCAACAATTATGTAATGCAATGGGCAATGCAACAGGGGAGTGACTATGTTTATCTATTGAATCCTGATACCGAAATTTTTCCGGATACTTTGTCCGAAGTTATCAAAGTCGCCAAAACCAAAGAACTGGTCGGCTCCGTGCAATCCCTTCTGATTCGTGGTGACAATCAAGATCAAATGAATTCGCGGGGTAATGCTTTGCATTTTTTAGGATTCGGTTACTGCATGGGCGATCACGACCCTTTGTCATCCGCGCCAACCGAGTCATGTGCCATCGGCTATCCCTCGGGCGCAGGAGTCTTGATTCCCGTTAAAGTCTTAAACGAAGTTGGGTTGTTTGACGAAACTTTGTTCGCTTATCACGAGGATTTGGATCTGGGCTGGCGCATCATGCTTACGGGGCGCAGTAACTATCTGGCTCCCAAAAGCAAGGTTATCCATCACTACGAATTTTCGCGTTCCATAGCCAAATGGCACCTTATGGAGCGCAACCGCTGGCTTGTTCTCTTAAAAAATTATAAACTGTTAACAATCATTGCTTTATTGCCCGCTCTCTTTGCCACCGACATGGCCATTTGGGCTTTTGCGGTCAAAGGCGGTTGGCTGAAACAAAAATTCAAAGCCTCATTCTTTTTTCTTAAACCCTCGACATGGAGTTATCTCCTTAAAGCCCGCGAACGTATTCGCGCCACGCGTCGAGTTCCGGATTGCTTGATCATGGCCCGCATGGCTCATAAGATCGAATATCAAGAACTCAAAAGCGGCTGGGCCGAGCGCATCGCCAACCCTTTCTGGAAATCCCTCTACGCGAGCTATTTAATGATTATTAGCTGGTAACCGGCTAAAGCATCATGTTCATCAAGAATAAAGTTCATCAAGAGAAAAGTATAAAGTTCATCAAGAGGTGCTTAAGTTGCTCCTGATAAACTTTAGTCTTGATGAACTCCTGATAAACTTTTATCTTGATGAACTTTTAACTAAAGTTTAATCCTATGCAAATCCTTCATATCTGCTGTGTGGCTCCGCCCAAAGGCGGAGGCATGGGCGTTGTCGCCGACCAAGAGGTCCGCTGTTTGCTTAAAAGCGGAGTCCAAGCTTGGTTTGCTTGTCCCAAGCTGGCCGGCCGCGAACCGGCTAAATACATGATCGAATTGCCTTGCTTCAGGCTCGGCAATGCGGCCATCTTGCGCGGTCTCAAACAGGCCGTCCAAGATGCGGACGTGGTTCATCTTCATTATCCTTTTTACGGCGCCGCCGAACAAATCGTGCGCTTAAAAAAAGCCGGCTTAATCAAACATTTGGTTATGACATTGCACATGGACGCTCAAGCCGACGGCTGTAAAGGTCTTATTTTTGACTTGCATCGCAAATATATTCAGCCCGGATTATTGCGCTCCGCCGATAAACTTTTCATATCTTCATACGATTACGCCGAGAATTCATCTTATAAATCGGTTTTGGAGCAAATGCCTGAAAAAGTGGTGGAGCTTCCTTTTGGTGTGGATACGGATTGCATGTGCTCCGGCACTCCGCATCGTGAAAAATTCGGCATCTCGCCCGGGTCTTTCGTTATCGGCACGGTCAGCGTTCAAGATCGTGCGCATCGTTTTAAGGGTGTGGATATGCTTATCAAGGCCATGCCTCGTTTACCGGAAAACATTCACTTGCTCTTGGTTGGAGATGGAGAGTTGCAATCCAAATATCGTCGTCTTGCCGGAGATCTCAAAGTCTCCGACAGAGTGCATTTTGCCGGTCGCTTGAATCAAGAAGATTTGCTTTGCGCATATCGCAGTATGGATGTCTTCGCTTTTCCCAGCACCAATGGCGCCGAAGCTTTCGGTTTGGCCATGCTCGAGGCCATGGCTTGCGGAGTGCCTATTGTTGCCAGCCGTTTGCCCGGAGTGCGCGTTATCGCTCAAGATGCCGGTTTGCTTATCCCCAAAGCTGATCTGGATTGCTTGGTACAGGCCTTGCGTTTAATGGCTTCCGACGAAAATTTACTTAACAAATATTCTTCAGCCGCGCGCGCCAAATCCGTAACCTTTAATTGGGAGAAGCATGCCAAAGCTTTGATCGAGCAATATCAACAATTATGCGCATAGCGCTTGTCGCCAACTCCTATCCTCCTCACTCGCGCGGCGGTGCCGGCCGGATCGCGTTTTTGCAAGCCGAGTGGCTCAAGTCTCACGGCCACGAGGTGCGCATTTTTGTTCCCGAACCTTTTCCGATGGAAACCGGCGACCCGGCAATCGTAACCTTCAAACCGCAAACCACAACTCCTTTTGCGGATTTACCCAAGAGTAATTTTTTATCACGCTTGATTTTTCATTTAGAGGATTTATCGCCCAATATCACACTCGTAGAATCCGTCCGCGCTTACCACCCTGATGCCGTAATCACGCACAATCTAACCGGTTGCGGATGGGGCTCTCTCAAAATTTTAAGCCAATCGGGTATTCGCTGGCTCCACATCCTCCACGACGTGCAAATGTTCGAGCCGTCCGGTCAAATTCTTTTTGCTGAATCTTTTGCGTCTCTGCGCCGTTTATGGCGTTCTTTTTGGGCCAAACAACGATCCAAAGCCTTGGGATCTCCGCATACCGTGATTTCCCCATCCACTTGGCTTCTTCAATATCATCAAAGTTTTAATCTCTTTTCCAATTCCATAGCTGTAGTCATTCCCAATCCTATTCAAATCGCGAACCGCGAACTTAGAACTGAGAACTTGGAACCTCGAATTTCGAACTTCGAACCTCGAACTTCGAACTTCGAACCGCGAACTACGTACGTCGAACGCCCTTGCTCCGAAGTTTCAGCGAAGGAGTGTCGAACTGCAAATTACGAACCGCGAAGATCGGACATTGCTTGGGTTAAGAGAGTCTTATATGTCGGCAGAGTGTCCAAAGACAAAGGCGCGGAAGTCCTCATCCAAGCCTGGCAACTCTTTCAACACAGCCTGGATGCTTCAGGGTCACAACGTCCGGATATTCAAGTTCCAAGTTCCAGGTTCAAAGTTCATTTAGTTATCATCGGCTCCGGTCCATATCTCGAGACCATCAAAAAGTTAAACGACCCGTCAATCGAGTGTCTCGGCGCTTTGGATCACGACAAACTTGCCGATTATTACTCGTCAGCTTCGTTATTTGTTTTTCCGTCTTTACTGCTGGAAAATCAGCCCACTGTTTTACTCGAAGCCATGTCCGCGGGTGCCAACATCGTGGCATCCGATATTGGCGGAGCGGGGGAGCTTCTTCAAGGTTACGGCACGCTTGTGCCTGCCGGAGATTCGGAAAAGCTGGCCCAAGCCATCAAAGATCAACTGCAAAAAAATCCGGATCTTGCTTTGGCGGATTCAATTTTATCTCAACATGATATCGACAGCGTAATGGAGCGCTTGCTAAAATCTCTTTCCGAATGATTCGAATTTGGCCGCGTGCATATCATTTTGCAAAATCAAATCTGTAAATCATGATTTTACGGTTTTCGATGGCCCATTCCGCGTCCGCTATTTTTGATATTTGCTCGTTCAGCTCTTGAGCCTTCCACCAATAATCGTTGATAACCACAAAGACCAAATCCGTTTGACCCAAACGTGAGGCTTCGCGTACGGTCTCGATGGATGGATCTTCGTATGTCATTTTCAGATAAATTTCGTAGAGCGGGCCGCCAGTGGGTATCGGGTAAAAGAAAACATTATCTTTGGTATAGCGCTTGAATCCCAATTCTTTAACCGCGGCCGCGCTAACGGCTTGATTGGCTAAAACCGTATACTCTTGGCCTTTGGCCGATCTCTCAATCCAACGAACCGCTTCGATTTCGGCTTTGCCCGTACTCCAGCCTCTGCTGGCCTCCACCGAATCATGCCGAGGCAAAGCATTGTGCGCATTGGCCGCGCCTATGGCTCCGGTAAACAACAAGACGGCCAAAACCGCTATAGGTATGCCGGTACGGATTTTTTCCATTAAGAAACTCAAGGTTGGTACGGCCGCTATTATCAACATCATGATTCCCATCTGCATCAATCTGCCCGCATAATCACCTTTTTCATAACTGATGAGCTCGGTAAAATCACTGGCATGTTCCAATAAACCCGCGGAAATTATCAGCGATGCGGAGGCGGCCAAAAACATGGCCGTGCGCCGGCGTACCTTGATCGGTAAAAAGAATCCGGCTAAAGCCAAGCCCAAACCCAAAATCGGCACGAAAGCCGTTACCAGTGATGACCAAGCCGGCCATAAAACGAATTTATTACCCAGCCAAGGCAATAATCCTTTTAAGGTATCAATCCAACTTCCGGCCTGACCGGCTGAATTAAAATCCCATTGAATGGCCAAGCTGGGCACAATGGCGCTGGCCGCATAAAACAAAGCCGGAACAGCCAATCCGCTTAGCGCGGCAATGATAAACGAGGCAATACCGGCCGGTAAAGATGCGGATCTGCGGATCATTAGAGCGATGGCGAATAACGTCAGCGGTATGCCCGCTAAAGGATGAATGGCTATGCTCCACAACCCCAGCCAGATGGGACCGGTTATACGAATATGTTTTTCGGCTGAGCCGATGGCCAGCATAACGGCTGAGAGCCCGACAATGATTGCCAAGCCCTGCGGAGTCGGCGCTATAAACATTGAGAGAGGCAGTAAAGTTAAAATCAAAGCCGTATAATAATTGGGTGAAAAGCGCTGGTAAGCAAAAGTCAAACTTGCCGGAAGCAATATGGCGGCCATAATCGGTATGAGCCAGCGCGAAATGTATTCCAAGGGCAAATCAAAAACTCTGGCTATCCAAGTGCTGAAAACATATTGACCCATGTAATAATAAGGCATTGGCTCCAATGTTCCCGTATTCAATAACACTTTTTCACCCGCAACATGTAAAAAGCCGTCAAAGCCGTAACCCAAAACATACATGATGGGTGCGATGCCAAGTACCGCCAAAATGGCCAATGCCGCATGAATCGATGCCAAGGTGGCGCATCTCACGATTAAAGCGCTGGCCGCAACCGCCAGCCACAGCAAAGCGATTGCGGGCAGTACTCCGGCGTCCAGTAATGGCCAAGGCGTGCGAATGCTTTCAAAAGTCCGCGCATTCCAAGCTGAAACAATAACAAAAACAAAAGCCGCAATCGCTGCCAAGCCGATGACCGCAGCTAAAAATCTGCGCTTATTGTCCCATGGCTCGCTTTGCGGAACCGGCGGAGCCGAAGTAAGCAAAACAGTTTCCGCGGTTACCCCCGAAAGATGAGCCGCCGCTATGGCGATGGAGAGTGACCAAGCATCCGAAAGACTGCCCAAAGGCGCGCCGATATAAAACCAGATTACTTGCGATATACTTTGCACCGCAATCAGTAAAATAAAACCGTATAAATATGTAATCAACCAGTGCCGTGCCGGAAAAACGTTTTTGCCGAATACATAAGCGTGAAATAAGATGGCAAATGTCCATAAATAAGGTCTGGTGGCCGAAAACAAATCCAGCGCCCAGTATTCCATGCCCAGTATCAATATAACGAATACGATGCCCGCTATGGCATCTAATGTTCTTTCTCCCATATTTGTTGAATTCATGTTATCATAAATACCGTTGTTATGGGATGGCTTACCGAAAAAAAATTCATGACCAATGAAACCATCGTGCTTTACAAGCAAGATCGTATTTTGGCCAAAACATTATTGCCGTTGATTCCGCATTGGATCAAGCCCAACCACATTACCATTTTGCGCTTGCTGTTAATTCCCGCCAACGTTTATTTTGTCTTGATAGAAAACTGGATTATCTTGCTTCCGTTATTTGCTTTTACCGCATTCACCGACATGGTGGACGGCGCCATGGCTCGAGTCCGCAAGCAGATCACTCTTTGGGGAGCTATTCTGGATCCAACCGCCGATAAACTGTTAATGGCTTCGGTTGGGGGTATCTTTATCGTTCGCAATGTCTCGCCTCTATTGGCCTACACTGTCATCTTTTTGGAATTCCTGATTGTCTTGGGCGCCTACTCGCGACGCCGCCGCGGTGAATACATTTGTGCCAATGGAGCCGGTAAAGTTAAATTTACACTTCAAGCTTTCGGTCTCGGCTTTATGCTCTTGGGCGCTCTCCTCGCCCAACCCATCCTCATCTTTTTCGGCACCGCCCTCATGATCATCTCCCTAGGCTTTGCCATCACCTCGTTGCTGACTTACGGACTGTAATAACAGCTTCCAGCTACCAGCCAGGACTAAACCCTGTCATTTCTGCTCCTGAGGCGCATCCGCCTCAGGCGGAGAATCGGATGTGAGAAATCTCCGCCAAAACCTTCTTTCGTAGGGATAATCCTTGCCTGTGACCCGAAGTTATACGAAGGGTTATGATTATCCGTGCCAGGTGTTGCGATCCTCCGTAGGGATAATCCTTGTGATTATCCGTGCTGTAAAAACCATAATTGCCATTGCTTCGCTTAAGCACGGGCAAACACCAGGTTTGCCCCTACGAAAACGGACGCCGTAGGGATAAACCTCGCCTGTGACCCGAAGTTATACGAAGGGTTATGATTATCCGTGTCAGGTGTTGCGATCCTCCGTAGGGATAATCCTTGTGATTATCCGTGCTGTAAAAA